>NZ_AP024850.1:616727-1233454 GCF_024346675.1 Photobacterium sanguinicancri | reverse complement strand
CAGTCACTTTAGTGCCATCGATTTTTGTCACTTTACCCACGAGTGTTGGGTTAAGTTTAATGTCATTCGTATCGCCGTTGTTCGCGGTCAACTTAACACGCATCCCCTCATCAAGATTACTGAACTGAAGTGCTTTATCTTCATAAGAGATTTTTGCGTTGGCAGCTGATAACTGCTCGCCGTATAACGACAACGATTGCGTAGGTGCATTTAAAGATTGAATTTTACCGTCTAACGTACCTTATTTTTTAACCGAACTGTCTGAGCTATCACTTCCACCACAGCCTACAAGCGCTAAAGAAATAACCGTTACAAGGGCTTTTAACTTCATAATGTCCTACCACTAATAAAAAGTAACAAAATTTTGGCGCAGTATAGATTTTGATTCGTGAAGGATTCGTGAAAATTAGCGTATGATTGTCGGATTAAATAACTGCTCGTATCAGTCACATTTTTGATTCCGTATTATCCTTATGTTATGAAAATACTTATTGTTGAAGACAATCCGCAGATAATCGAAACAATTTCAGATTATTTAAGCTTGGAAAACATTACGGTTGACTGCGCTTATCACGGTGAGGGAGCGATAACACTACTGAAAACGCAGCAGTAAGATGTAATTGTGATGGATATCATGATGCCTAAACGGGACGGTATTTCAACGGCAAGCTACCTGCGTACACAGGCCCACTGCGATACCCCGATCCTATTTCTAACGGCCAAAGACACGCTGGAAGATAAAGTCGCGGCGTTCTCTGCAGGTGGTGATGACTACCTCGTTAAACCTTTTGCTTTACAAGAGCTCTATCTACGTATTCAAGCACTCGCCAATCGCGGGCCACGTCAGGATATTGGCGAGATATGCTTTGCTGATATCATCATCAATACTCAGACTCAAGTCGTTACTCGGGATTCGCACCCAATCAAGCTCAGCCGCATTCAATTTTTGATCTTGCAAGCTTTGGTCAAAAAAGCCACAACAATCATCAGTAAACAAGAACTCATCGATACCGTATGGGGCGATGAACCACCATCAAGCGATGCACTGCGCAGCCATGTTTATGGTGTCCGTAATGCCATCGACAAACTCTTTTCAACCTCGCGGTTAGAGACTATTCATGGCAAAGGCTACCGACTCAAAGCATAAGGTTTACCCAAGTTTGTATCGCAAGCTAGTGCTGACATTCAGCGTCTTAACCTTGGTGCTCGTTTCCATTTTTTGGACTGTTATTTATAAAGCTGAAGAGCAGATGGAAATTATTAGCCTACATCATTGGCTCGATACCGAAGCGAAACGTTATCAACGTGATTACGTCTTTTTTGGTGAAGAAACTATCCCACCTAATACAGCCGAGTTTTCAAGTTACTGGAGTGAAAGGCCGCACCCTGCATGGCTCAATAGTTACCAAAAACCAGGATACTTTAAACACTTTATCGAGAATGATGATAAACACTTAGTCGCGATCGAGCATCCATCTGGTGTGGGTTATTATTATATCGTATTCAATGATCATGCTGATGATTATCTCGATGATTACGAAGACAGCCTTCACTTGTACACGCTACTTCTTGGTGGTGTCGCCACGCTATTAACACTTTGCTACGGCTTATATTTTGTTCGATTACTCGCAAAACCCTTGAGTCAAATAGAAGAAAAAATTGAGCGCCTGACCCCAGATAACCCTGGTGTTACCGTAACCGCTCGATATAAAGAGTTACGCCGAATCGAAGAAAGCCTGCTACAAAGCCAGCTCACTACAGACGCTTACTTTAAACGCGAGCAAGAGTTCAATCAATTTGCTTCGCACGAATTGCGAACACCGTTAATGGTTATGTCGGGATCAATCGAGTTACTCGCTCGGATGGATGTCCTCCCTACCGTTGGCCAAAAGGCCGTCGTTCGGCTTCAACAAGCCAGCCATGATATGGAATTAATGACGGACACCTTACTGTTGCTGGGTGTTAAACAGATAGAGCCACACCATTATCAATCCCAGTCATTACCCCTAGCGCTCGAAAAACAAGCGCATTTGTTATCATCCTTATTCAGCCGACACCAAACAGCGCTAACCTTAACATCGAACAGCCAATACACAGTCGATGCTCCAACTAGCTTTGTCACTGTTGTTATGAATAACCTGATTAAGAATGCTCTTGAACATGGCAGTGGAACCGTCGACATTACACTCAATAATGACACACTTAACATACAAAACGTGAAGGCAGCCAATGAGTCAGAATGCAGTCAGCCTAATAGCTATGGCTATGGTTTGGTCATCATTCGTCGTATTTGCGAACGAATGGGTTGGATACTGGATATCAAAAATGGCCCAGATCACTTTATCGTCAGTGTGAAATTTACCAACCGCATAGAACGAGAACCAATAGGCTTGGTGTAAGGGCAATAAAAAAGGCAGCGAGGCTGCCTTAATAGTGGTCGGTCTACATTGTGTTTTATCTATCAGGCTCATTAGAGAACAACAAAATTACCAACCAAGTAGGAGTAGACGATAGAAATTAAGCGTTCTCTTGCTCAAATTTCGTCATGAAAGCGACAAGAGCTTGCACACCATCCATCGGCATTGCGTTATAAATTGAAGCACGCATGCCACCCACGGCACGGTGACCTTTCAATGCCACTAAACCCGCCGCATCTGCTTGCTGTAAAAATAGCGCATCCAGTTCTGGATTCTTAAGCTGAAATGGCACGTTCATTAAAGAACGGTTATCGGCGTGAACCTCGTTACGGTAGAAATCCGAGTGATCAATAAAGCCATACAGCACTTTAGCTTTGGCTTCGTTACGCTGCTGCATTTCAGCTACACCGCCAATGCTTTTGAGCCACTTGAAGACTTCACCTGCCAAATACCAGGCAAACGTAGGTGGAGTATTAAACATTGATTCTTTATCCACCAGCACCGAGTAATCTAAAATGCTAGGTAAAATTGTTTTCGCCTTGCCCAGTAAATCGTCACGCACAATCACCAGTGTTAATCCAGCGGGACCAATATTCTTTTGTGCGCCAGCGTAAATCACACCGTATTTGGACACGTCGATTTCACGAGACAAAATGGTAGATGACATATCTGCGACAATCGGCTTATCTGTTTCAGGCAAGTCACGGATTTCAATCCCATCGATGGTTTCATTCGGGCAGAAATGCACAAACGCAGCATCGTCAGACATTGGCCACTCTGATGCTGGTAAGATCGCTTTCTTACCATCGCGCACACACGTGATATCAACATTATTCGGTGAGCAGTATTTCTTTGCTTCAGCGACAGCACTGTGAGCCCAATAGCCGCCATCCATATAGTCTGCTGATGTTGCATCACCCAGCAAGTTCATCGGTACCGCCGCAAACTGACCACGTGCACCGCCATGGCAAAATAACACATGGTAGTTTGCAGGAATTGCTAGTAAATCACGTAGATCTTTTTCTGACTGTTCCGCCACAGCAAGAAACTCTTTGCTGCGGTGGCTAATCTCCATCACAGACGTGCCTAAACCATTCCAATTAATGAGTTCTTCCTGAACCTTTTTTAAAACTTCCGCTGGGATCATCGCTGGGCCAGCGCAAAAGTTATAGACTTTTTCCATGATGAAAAGTGTGCTCCTGCTATCGGTTATATTATTACTCACACTAGGATTTGGTTGAGTGTGATAAAGATCAATATCTTCGTTTTACACCTTTGCGACAGCGCTGAAAAGCCCTACCCCAGTAATTTCACGAAAAAACTCACCATAAGCCTTTCATCTCATAGCGAATTTTATTTAGATATAAAAAAACGCAACCCGTAGGCTGCGCTTTTATTAGTGATTCGAACTAAGAAGATTACTCTTCGTCAGTTGATTCATCTTGCTCTGAATCAGATTCAGGTTGTTGTGGCTGTTCAGCATCAGACGCTTGGTCTGCTGCTACTTCACCTTCAACCACTGTTGCTTCACCGTCAATAACAGCGTCGTCATCCAGCAATACTTCTTCAGGCTCATCGATACGTTGTAGACCAACAACAAGCTCATCTTCCGCAGTTCGGATCAGCGTTACACCTTGAGTGTTACGGCCAACACGGCTCACTTCAGAAACACGTGTACGAACCAGAGTACCACCATTGGTGATCATCATGAATTCATCACCGTCTTCAGCTTGAACGGCACCAACTACTTTACCGTTACGCTCAGAGACTTTAATCGATACAACACCTTGTGTTGCACGGCTCTTCGCTGGGTATTCATCCAATGCAGTACGCTTACCATAACCGTTTTCAGTTACTGTTAATACGTCACCTTCATTGTGCGGTACGATTAGCGAGACAACTTTGTCGCCATTCGCTAGTTTCATACCACGAACACCCGCAGCTGTACGACCCATACCACGTACTTGTTCTTCAGAGAAGCGAACAACTTTGCCTGCTTCAGAGAACAGCATGATTTGGTCTGTGCTGTTAGTTACATCAACGCCAATCAGTGAATCACCATCACGTAGGTTAACCGCAATGATGCCGGCACTACGAGGACGACTGAAGTCAGTCAGTGGCGTTTTCTTAACTGTACCGTCTGCTGTTGCCATGAATACAAACTTATCAGCTTCGTATTCTTTAACAGGCAAGATAGCGGTAATGCGTTCACCTTCTTCTAATGGAAGAATGTTAACAATTGGCTTACCACGTGCAGTACGGCTCGCTAATGGTAACTGGTAAACTTTTAGCCAGTACATACGACCACGGCTAGAGAAGCACAGAATCGTATCATGGGTATTGGCTACTAGAAGACGCTCGATGAAATCTTCATCTTTCATGCGTGTTGCAGCTTTACCTTTACCACCACGACGTTGCGCTTCGTAATCATTTAGCACTTGGTACTTAACGTAACCTTCGTGAGATAGTGTTACGACTACATCTTCTTGTGTAATTAAATCTTCAAGATCGATGTCGTGGCTTGCCGCTGTAATTTCTGTACGACGTTCATCGTTAAACTGCTCTTTAACAGCGTGTAGTTCTTCACGAATAACTTCCATTAGACGTTCAGAGCTACCCAAAATTAGGAGTAGTTCTTCAATAATGTCTAGAAGACCTTTGTATTCATCAAGGATCTTCTCATGCTCAAGGCCGGTCAAACGGTGCAGACGAAGCTCAAGGATCGCTTGTGCTTGCTGTTCAGTTAAGAAGTATTGACCACCATGAATACCATACTGAGGTGCTAACCACTCAGGACGTGCAGCATCACTACCAGCACGTTCAAGCATTGCAGACACATCACCAAGCTGCCAAGGTTGAGCCAGAAGGCCTTCACGTGCAACTTGTGGTGTTGGTGCTTTTTTGATTAATTCAATAATTTCATCGATATTAACCAAAGCAATAGCTAAACCTTCAAGAAGGTGGGCACGCTCACGCGCTTTACGCAATTCAAAAATTGTACGGCGTGTCACCACTTCACGGCGGTGATTCACGAAGCACTTCAGCATATCTTTTAAGTTAAACAGCTTAGGCTGACCATGGTCTAGAGCAACCATGTTGATACCGAATGTTGTTTGTAGCTGAGTTTGTGAGTACAAGTTATTCAAAATAACTTCGCCCACAGCATCGCGCTTACATTCAATAACAATACGCATGCCGTCTTTATCAGACTCATCACGTAGTGCGCTGATACCTTCAACCTTCTTATCTTTAACAAGCTCTGCGATCTTTTCGATCAAACGTGCTTTGTTAACTTGATAAGGGATTTCAGTAACGATAATAGTTTCTTTACCGTTCTTTTCAGCTTCGATTGTAGCCTTGGCGCGCATGTAAACTTTACCGCGGCCAGTATGGTAACCATCGATAATGCCTTTACGGCCATTAATCAATGCTGCTGTTGGGAAATCAGGACCAGGGATGTAATCCATTAGCTGATCGATAGTGATGTCTTCATTATCGATATAAGCAAGACAGCCGTTGATCACTTCACCCAGATTATGCGGTGGTATGTTTGTAGCCATACCCACGGCAATACCCGATGAACCATTCACCAATAAGTTAGGTACTCGAGTTGGAAGAACAGCTGGGATTTGCTCTGTACCATCGTAGTTCGGTACATAGTCAACAGTGTCTTTATCTAGATCTGCCAAAAGTTCGTGGGCAATTTTTGCCATACGAATTTCGGTGTAACGCATTGCCGCTGCGGAGTCACCATCAACGGAACCGAAGTTACCTTGACCGTCGACTAACATGTATCGCAGTGAGAATGGTTGAGCCATACGTACGATAGTGTCGTATACAGCGCTATCACCGTGTGGGTGATATTTACCGATTACGTCACCTACCACACGGGCAGATTTTTTATATGCTTTGTTCCAGTCATTGCCTAGCACATTCATCGCGAATAATACGCGACGGTGCACAGGCTTTAGGCCATCACGCACATCCGGAAGAGCACGACCAACGATAACTGACATCGCATAGTCGAGGTATGAGCCTTTCAGCTCCTCTTCAATGTTTACGGGCGTGATCTCTTTTGCAAGATCGCTCATTGAGCCAATATCCCTCAGGTAATTTCTGTCGTATTTTTATACGTGCAAGGTGCGAGAATATAGCATATTTCCGTAAAAATAGGCATACCTTTCACACTTTATGTTGTGAGTAATGGAGCAGTTTAGTCTAAAAGAGCGAGTAAATATCAATCGATTAGTTAACAAACTCATGCTTCAACGTAAAAACACATTTTACAAACCCACCTCAACCTCAAAATATAAAAGAAAGTGATACCAATTGTAAAATTGAGATGCGCTCGCTTTTTATACAAAAACATTCACTTGTCACTTTTTTAATAAGCAAAAATAAGATCGCTGTCACCATCAAAATAATTAAGCCCAGTAGAATCAACCAGGCAATACCAAACAAGGTGAATAACCCGATAGTCACTTGGTGAGAAACACTTCGTTATAATCACCCAGTCATAATCCGTTGGTATACAGCCTGACTGGTAATGCGTGCTCTACGTAATGTTCACGTTAATTATTGAGTGAGGTTGTTATGTTGGGATCTGCAATTAATACTATTGGGCTTTGCATCATTGGTGGTAAATACATTTTAATGCTCATTCTTGCCGCTATGACTGCATTTTCAGGATCGATCAATCCCGATGCCTTTTCATTTGTTATGGCAGAAATATCGCAGTAACCATTTTTATATCGGTATCAGTGCCGGTTTCTGCTTTCTGTTTCACCTTCATCGGGAAGCCACATTGTGACTTCCCCTATTTAATTCCACTTCTATCCCCCATCTCGCATCTAACTATTTCAAGTCGCTAACAATTAGCTATAATGCGGCCACCGATTATGGACAAATGGCACGAAGCATGACCAAACCGTTAAATGTCGATCCGGCAGAAATCAGTAAATTTGAAGATATGGCCTCACGCTGGTGGGATCTGGAAGGTGAATTCAAACCCCTTCACGAAATCAATCCACTACGATTAAATTACGTGATTGATCACGCTGATGGCTTGTTTGGTAAGAAAGTGCTCGATGTTGGCTGCGGTGGCGGTATTTTAGCTGAGAGCATGGCTGTCGAAGGTGGTGAGGTTACTGGCCTTGATATGGGTAAAGAACCGCTTACTGTTGCTCGTCTGCACGCCTTAGAAACAGGCTCTAAGCTCGAGTATGTGCAATGCACCGCAGAAGAACATGCAGAACAAAATCCAGAAACTTACGATGTCGTCACTTGCATGGAAATGTTAGAGCATGTACCAGATCCGGCCTCAGTGATTGCAGCCTGTGCAAAAATGGTTAAACCCGGCGGCCATGTCTTTTTCTCGACATTAAACCGTAATGCTAAATCATATTTGTTTGCCATTGTCGGTGCAGAGCAGTTACTTAAGGTTGTTCCGAAAGGCACACACGATCACAGCAAATTCATTCGCCCTTCAGAAATGATGGCAATGATAGATCAAACACCGCTGCAAGATCGCCATATTATCGGCCTGCACTATAACCCACTAACCAACAACTATTGGTTGGGCAGTAATGTCGATGTGAACTACATCGTGCATACAGTGAAACCACTGTAGTTTCAGTATAACAAGATCATTATCTGATCACTTAATCATTGTTAAAGTGATCAGATACTTACCCCACTTATTCTAAAGCTAGCTATTCTTATTAAAGCGACGCTGCCTATTCACTTACGCCTTTCATGTTTATCAGCGTTGGTTCGCCTCCCTTAGCGCCTTACTTTTTCTATTACGCGAATAAGGGTGAGTAGCTGGTTTACTTTGATAAGGATATTGCTATGCCCCAACCTATTGAAGGTGTACTCTTCGATCTTGACGGTACATTACTCGATACCGCGCCAGATATGGCACTTGCGGCCAATAAAGTCCTTGCGAAGCATGGCATACCTCCGCTCCGTAATCATCAAATTCAAGCAAACACCAGTTTCGGTGCTAAAGGCCTGCTAGAAGCCGGATTTGATGGAATTCCTGACCACCTCGATTTCCTTTCGCTCCGTCAAGAATTCCTCGACTATTATCAGCAAAGCATTTGCATCAACACCCGTTTTTATCATGGAATTGAACATCTACTTTGCAGTTTGGAGCATCATGGTATTCCTTGGGGCATCATGACCAATAAACCGGCCTTTCTAACAGAGATGTTACTCCCCTTTTTCCCGTTACTTCAACGCGCCAAGGCCGTTGTCTGTGGCGATACTCTCCCGCTTGCGAAACCGCATCCAGAACCCTTACTGTACGCCAGCGAGTTAATAGCAACCCCTCATACACAGTGTGCTTATATCGGGGATATTGAAAAAGACATGATTGCCGCCAACGCCGCCAACATGCAGGGCTTTGTTGCAAGTTGGGGTTATATCGGAGAGCACCATTTCCCTGAACAATGGAACGCGGCAGGTATTCTGCCGACTCCGCAAGATATACTCACTTTATTGCTTAAATAAATACCACCAAAACAGACACTTTTTGAGCGTCTTTTTCGTCTGACAACCATGGTTTTATTGACTAAAAAATCAAGTAAAAAAAATTTTTTTTTTCAAAAAAACTCACTCAAGATCAGTTGCAATTTTCTTTAATACTTATGTATCTGCTTGAGTGAGTTAGTAGGCACTAACTATTTATAACACATCCCCAAGTTATCCACAGATGGTCGTTTTTTGTCAACTTGCAAAACGCCGCCATCAACACTATCTTGTAACGCATTAAGCTCAACACCCCAATATATAGTGTTTTCAGTGCAAACACATAATTGTTACAAAGATCACACTCTTTGCTAGCAAATTACTAAAAATTGCAAAAAACACGGGGTTCAATGGAATACAGCCAAAAATGAATCAACAGCTAACTGTTACTAAACGTGATGGCCGCAAAGAGACTATCGAACTGGACAAACTTCACCGAGTGATTACTTGGGCTGCCGAAGGACTGGAAAACGTTTCTGTCTCTCAAGTAGAATTGAAATCACACATCCAGTTTTACGATGGCATCAAAACGGAAGATATCCACGAAACCATCATCAAATCAGCGGCTGATCTCATTTCGGAAGAAACGCCAGATTACCAATATCTGGCTGCACGCCTTGCGATTTTCCACCTACGTAAAAAAGCGTATGGTAAATTCGAGCCACCAACACTTTATGACCACGTAACTAACCTTATTGAAAAAGGTAAGTACGACCAACATTTGCTCGAAGATTACACCCCTGAAGAATTTGCAGTGATGGATGGCTTTATCGATCACTGGCGCGATATGAACTTCTCATACGCTGCGGTTAAGCAACTTGAAGGTAAATACCTCGTTCAAAACCGAGTATCCGGTGAGATCTTTGAAAGTGCGCAATTCCTATACATACTAATTGCTGCGTGCTTGTTCGCTAAATATCCAAAAGAAACACGCCTTGATTACATCAAGCGTTTCTACGATGCGTCATCACAGTTCAAAATTTCACTACCAACACCGATTATGTCTGGTGTGCGTACCCCTACCCGTCAATTCAGCTCATGTGTATTGATCGAGTGTGACGATAGCCTTGATTCAATCAATGCAACATCAAGCGCAATCGTACGTTACGTTTCTCAACGTGCAGGTATTGGTATCAATGCTGGTCGTATCCGTGCGCTAGGTTCTGAAATCCGTGGTGGTGAAGCATTCCATACTGGTTGTATTCCGTTCTACAAATACTTCCAGACTGCTGTTAAGTGTTGTTCACAAGGTGGGGTGCGTGGCGGTGCTGCGACATTGTTCTACCCAATGTGGCACGGTGAAGTAGAATCTTTACTGGTACTGAAAAACAACCGTGGTGTTGAAGAGAACCGTGTTCGTCACATGGATTACGGCGTACAACTCAATAAACTGATGTACACCCGTTTGATCAAGGGCGAGAATATTTCTTTATTCTCTCCTTCTGACGTACCAGGGCTATACGATGCATTCTTCGCAGACCAAGTTGAATTTGAACGTTTATACGTAAAATACGAGCAAGACGATAGCATTAAGAAAACATCAGTAAAAGCGCTCGACCTATTCTCGCTACTCATGCAAGAACGTGCATCAACGGGCCGTATCTACATTCAGAACGTTGACCACTGTAATACGCATAGCCCATTTGACCCAGCTGTTGCACCAATTCGTCAATCAAACTTGTGTCTTGAAATTGCCCTACCAACCAAGCCACTAAACAACGTTGAAGATGAAAACGGTGAGATTGCACTATGTACGCTATCTGCGTTTAACCTTGGTGCTATTGAGTCACTTGATGATCTTGAAGAACTTGCAGAATTAACAGTACGTGCACTTGATGCCCTACTTGATTACCAAGATTACCCATTACCAGCAGCACGCCGTTCAACCATGAACCGTCGTACACTGGGTGTTGGTGTAATCAACTTTGCTTACTACTTAGCGAAAAATGGTGTTCGTTACTCTGACGGTAGTGCAAACAACTTAACGCATGAAGCATTTGAAGCGATTCAATACTACCTATTGAAAGCATCGCTTGGCTTAGCAAAAGAACAAGGCGCATGTCCTTCATTCAATGAAACGACTTACGCACAAGGCATTCTACCTATCGATACTTATAAAAAAGACATCGATAAGATCTGTGATGCAGAGCTGAAATACGATTGGGAAACACTGCGTGAAGAAATCAAAACGCACGGTTTACGTAACTCAACGCTATCAGCACTGATGCCTTCTGAGACGTCTTCACAAATTTCGAATGCAACTAACGGCATCGAGCCACCACGTGGCTTCGTATCGGTAAAAGCATCGAAAGACGGTATCTTGAAGCAAGTTGTTCCTGAATACAGTAAGTACAAAGATAACTACGAACTACTGTGGAACATCGGTAGCAATGATGGCTACTTACAACTTGTTGGTATTATGCAGAAATTCATCGATCAGGCGATTTCAGCGAACACTAACTACGACCCAAGCAAGCAAGCTGGTGGCAAAGTTCCAATGAAACTCTTGCTAAAAGACCTGCTTAACGCGTATAAACTCGGCGTGAAAACGCTTTACTACCATAATACGCGCGATGGTGCTTCAGACGCTCAAGGCGATGTAGGTGCAGACGATTGCACAAGTTGTAAAATTTAAAGAATTGAATGGGAGCTTCGGCTCCCTTTAATGTCGAGGAAATCATGGCATATAGCACTTTTTGTCAAACAAATAACGATCAACTAAAAGAACCGATGTTTTTCGGTCAGCCAGTCAATGTTGCCCGTTACGATCAACAAAAATTCGAAATTTTTGAAAAACTGATCGAAAAGCAACTTTCTTTCTTCTGGCGTCCTGAAGAAGTGGATGTCTCAGGCGATCGTATCGACTACAACAATCTGCCAGAGCACGAGAAACACATTTTCATCAGCAACTTGAAATATCAAACGCTGCTTGATTCGATCCAAGGCCGAAGCCCTAACGTCGCGCTACTGCCTATTGTTTCCATTCCTGAGCTTGAAACTTGGATTGAAACTTGGTCGTTCTCTGAAACAATCCACTCTCGCTCTTACACGCATATTATCCGTAATATCGTAAAAGACCCGTCGATTGTGTTTGATGACATCGTGGATAACGAGCACATCATCAAGCGTGCTGGTGATATCTCTAAGTACTACGATAACCTGATCAACCAAACCAACAACTACCACCGCCTCGGCGAAGGTACACATGTTGTTAACGGTGAAAAAGTTGTTGTTAATCTTCGCGAAATCAAAAAAACACTTTACCTTTGCATGATGTCAGTCAACGCGCTAGAAGCGATTCGTTTCTACGTGAGCTTTGCTTGTTCATTTGCGTTTGCTGAACGTGAACTGATGGAAGGTAACGCGAAAATCATCAAGCTAATTGCCCGTGATGAAGCACTTCACCTTACGGGTACTCAGCATATTTTGAACTTGCTACGCACAGGCCAAGATGATCCGGAAATGGCTGAGATTGCAAAAGAGTGCCAGCAAGAATGTTTCGACATTTTCCACGATGCTGCAGAACAAGAAAAAGAATGGGCTGAATACCTGTTCAAAGATGGCTCTATGATTGGCTTGAACAAAGACATTCTTTGCCAATATGTTGAGTACATTACGAACTTGCGTATGAGTACTGTTGGTCTAGGTCAGGCATACCCTGAAGCGACCCAAAACCCAATTCCTTGGATTAACTCATGGTTATCTTCTGATAACGTGCAAGTTGCTCCACAAGAAGCGGAAATCAGTTCATACCTTGTTGGCCAAATCGATAATGATGTAAGCGCTGACGATCTTGGTGATTTTGAACTATGAGTCAATTAACCATTATGGTTAACGGCATTAAGGTTTACGGCAATAGCCGTGAACCTTTACTCGTACAGCTCGAAAAAGTGGGAATTCAACCAGAATACCAATGCCGCAATGGTATGTGTGGCGCTTGTCGCTGCAAACTTCAAACCGGTGCAGTCGATCAGCAAGATTCAATGGCATTTGTAGGTCAGAATGAAATTCTGAGTTGTTGCTCTGTGCCTAAATCAGACATCAATGTTGAATTTGATTATCACGTCGTGCCAGAAACACTCGCAGAAGTATCAAATAGCTAACATTGTATTTCAAGGTTAGCTATTTCATTAACCTCTCATCCCCCTTACTTCACTAGAACCAACACCACTTCTTTGCCACTGATTCATCCACGAAAATCGTGGTTATTTAATGATGCGCAGCAAGAAAGATCTCACCCGTTCGCTCCAACGAACCATACTCACCCAGTACATCTTTATGTTCCAGCCAACGGCGCAGCATGTCTAGCATTACAGTCGCAATCATAGTGCGATGTGCATTATGGCTATATTCTCGTTTCGTTTTCACGGTTTGTGCCCAGTCACCTTGTGGGGTCGCCAGTGCAATAGCCACACTGCCATCGATACACATACCAGAAGCTAGAGCGACATTCGTTTGGCTACGTTCACGTGCTCCTGACGCCATCGCTAACACCGCAGCAAGCTGATCACTATTACTCTCATCAACTTGACCAGCCAATACCCAACCTTGCTGACACTGGGCACGAGACTCTGGCGTTTCTTGCATCCAGTTTGTCACATAACCACTGGTAAACTGCTCTGCCACAGTGAGTGTCAGCTTATCCGCAGCTAGACGCTGGCCAATATTCTCTATCAGAGACTGTTCAACCGATACCACATGATCAGCCAGCACATCTATCATTTGCTGATGAAAGTGCTGTGCTTGCTGGTGCGCTTTCTCTGCAAATAACTTCACTTCAATAAACGGCAATGACGAGCGATAACCGATTTCACATCCTTGAGGCAAACTCAGTGCAGTTAAACTCTCACCTATACCCGATTCAGATAAACCAAAGGTATGGAAACGATGACAACGCAACGCAGTATTTTCAGGGTATTGCTGCTTCATTCTTGGCAAAATTTCATCATGGATCATTTGCTTGAACTCACTCGGCACACCAGGAGTAAAATACAAAATAGCTCTATTGAGCTTCATCGCAAAGCCACACGCCGTCCCAACTGGGTTTTCAAGTAGTTCGGCACCTTCAGGTAACATGGCTTGCTTAAGGTTTGATTGAGGCATCTCACGACCGAGTTTTTGATACTTCAACAGCATCTGTTCGACCCAGTAGTCTGATTGCTCCAAGCCAAGGTTGGCAGCAACCGCAGCTGCTTGGGCAGTCAAATCATCCGTTGTTGGCCCTAACCCACCATTCACAATCACAATGTCGTTACGTAAACTCGTACTCACTAACTCTTCAGCCAACACCTCTAGTTGATCACCAACAGTTATTCTACGAGTCATAGCAAACCCTTGCTCGAATAACAAACGAGAAAGCCAAGCAGCATTGGTATCAACGATGTCGCCATGCAACACTTCTTCCCCTGTACTGATCATTGCGATGTGTAGCATCTGTTCACCTTTACACTTGTGTGATCTCTAATTCATAGAACAAACGGCCATCGCCGTTAGTCCACGCTCATTGAGTATCTTAGCTTGCTCTATGTCGCTTGCCTACGCCTCAACCTACTGAAAAATAATCAAACCTAACGCTAACACTCTATAGCGATAAAAAGTAGATAAAAGGTCAAATACCAAACTGAGTGAATCCCCCCAAAATAAACCGTAAAGATTGCTTTACACTGAGTAATTCACCGTTGACAGTTTAGCTCGCTAGCTTTAAGGTAGCTTTCAGCCAAGATATTCTAGTCAAACACTGGAATACCAATAATAATAGCAATGAAAGAGTCAAAACTGTGATAACACGCCACCAGCCAACTTACTATCGCTAGCCGCAGTAGAACAGAAAGTGTAAAGATTAAATTACACACTCTACTGTGGCCATCCCAAAGCTATCACGATGCAGCAAAGCTCGTGACAACCTACTGATTTAGCAAATAACTAAAACGTTAAATCGCCAAGATAACTTTCGGGAGCGACCCTCTAATGACAATGAACAAAACCTTTGGCAGTATGCTTATTATTGCTGGCACCACGATTGGCGCAGGCATGCTTGCCCTCCCCCTTGCTTCTGCGGGATTAGGCTTTTCTACTGCAATTATGATTATGGTGGGCATTTGGGCACTAATGACCTACACCGCGCTATTGATGCTAGAGGTTCATCAATATGCAAGTCCTAGTGCAACCTTACATACACTCGCGCGTGACCTACTCGGCCGTAAAGGGCAAGTGATTGCTAGTTTTGCAATGCTATTTCTATTTTACGCACTGTGTGCAGCCTACATAGCAGGTGGTGGTGCGCAAATGAACGACAAACTTGTTCATTGGTTTGATCTGGATGTCGCACCTCAAGTCGGTACGATTGGCTTTACCGTGGTAATTGCTGCAGTGGTATCGATTGGTACACACTCTGTCGATATAATTAACCGCATATTATTTAGCTTAAAAATTGTGGCTTTGGCGACAATGCTCGGTCTGCTTGTTCCACATGTACAAGGTGATCACCTTATTAATATGCCGTTAGAGAAAGGGTTAGTCATTTCAGCACTGCCTGTCGTTTTTACCTCATTTGGCTTTCACGGTAGTATTCCTTCAATTGTGCGCTACGTAGGCATTGATATTCGCTCGCTCCGAAAGGTGATGGTGATTGGTTCTGCAGTCCCGCTAACAGTATACATTTTATGGCAAATCGCTAGCCAAGGCGTTTTAAGCCAACCTGATCTCATGAGTAGCTCTAACCTTGGTATGTTCATCAGCAGCCTTAGCGACATGCTCCATAACCCTATGGTGAGCCAATCTGTTTCAATCTTTGCTGATCTTGCCTTAGCGACGTCATTCCTAGGCGTTAGCTTAGGGCTCTTTGATTTTCTATCAGACAGCTTCAACCGTGGTGATAAAGTGGGCGGACGAGTGCAAACCGCATTGATTACCTTTGTTCCACCACTATGCTTCGCCTTGTTCTACCCACAAGGCTTTATTATGGCACTCGGTTATGCTGCGATTGCACTGGTTGTATTAGCACTGTTCTTGCCCGTTGCTATGGTCAATGCACAACGTAAAAAACATCATGAAATGGATGAAGACTTAAACGGCTACCAAGTTCGCGGTGGTAAGCCTGCTCTTGCTGCCGTTACCCTGAGCGGTATCATTATTATCAGTGCTCAATTTCTCCAAATGGCAGGCGTTATTCCAGCAGTCGGATAAATAAATGCATAGCCACTTTAGCTTCGATAAGTTAGAGTGGCTTTTTATTAAACCCTTCATCCTAAAAGCCCCCCCCTTAGGCGTGGCACGCTTAAATTGCATTTAATTAGCATCTTAACCCTTCTAGTCAAAAACAACCGTTTTCGGTACATTCTCACCAACAATTCTTCTAAAGAATCAATGAATTAACCTTTACGATATTGTAATTAATGAACAGATATCACGATTCCTCATAAAATTCATATTGTTAATAGGTGTTTTGGGCTAGTCTGAACGTCTTATTCCTTGATACTAATTATAAACTTTGGTAATGAGCCAACATTTTTCTCTTTTTGATCGCCTTCAGTCCCCAGTCTGGATATTCGACATTGATCATAAACGTATTATTTGGGCCAATCAGGCTTCACTACCATTATGGGAATCTTCGTCGATCGAGGAGTTAGTCTCCCGTGACTTAGCGAAGGATATGTCACAAGCTGTCCACGCGATTCTTGATGAATACCAACAGCATTTTCATCGGGGTGAACATATAAAGACATGGTGGAACTTCAACCCTAAACAAAAACAAAAGAAAGCACTTTGCTGTTTCTCTGGCTTCACATTAGAAGATGGTAGAACAGCGATGTTAGTCGAAGTAATTGCCGATGAATCAACGTTACGTCGTGAACTCGCTTTTGCTGAATGTTCAAACCTTGCACTACTGTTCGAGTGCCAAGGCGACTTAATCAGTGCCAACGATGTGTACGCACATGAATTTGGTTCTCTACTCCAAGATTTAGCGCACTTTTTAGGTGACCGACAACTTGCAAATGCCTGGTTGACTGAGGCTCAAGCAAACAGCGTCATTCACCGACAAAAGCTTTGTTGGACAGGTAAACAGCACCTTTGGTTTGATATCGAGGGGAAATGGCTACAAGATAAACAACAGCTGTTGTTGCACCTTACCAATATCAGTCCTGAAAAAGAGAAATTACGTAAAGCTAAGTACAACGCAGAACACGATTTCCTTACCGGATTATTGAATCGGCGCGGTATTACTAACGCTATAAAAAAATCCCATCATGATCGCCAACCTTATAGTTTACTCTTTTTAGATATTGATGGATTCAAGCTGGTTAACGACACCTATGGCCACGCTATTGGTGATAAATTATTGCGCGCAATCGCAATTCGCTTAAACGATACTTTGCAGCAAAAAGGCTTATTGGCTCGCTTTGGTGGCGATGAGTTTATTATTCAAATGGAACGCCGTTTCATCACGGACAGTAGCCTGTTTGCAAAAGAGATAATCGCAGTACTCAACCGACCTTTCCATCTGAAAGAAGTCGGTGAACTATCAATTGGTTGTAGTATTGGTATTACCCACTACCCTGACGATGCTATCGACATTGAAACCTTGGTTACACAAGCTGATATGGCGATGCACCGTGCAAAATTACGTGGACGTAATCGCAGCCATCATTTTTCACCAGAAATGGCCGATGCGCTATACCGAAAAATGACCCTGCGCCACCACTTAACCGTGGCAATGGAAGAAGAAGCCTTTGAGCTCTACTACCAACCGATAGTTGATTTAAAAAGCCGCCACCTAAAAGGATTTGAAGCCTTAATTCGCTGGCACGATGAAGAATTAGGACAAGTATCACCTGCCGAATTTATCCCTTTAGCAGAAGAAACTGGCCAAATTGTTCCGATGGGACGGTGGATTTTAGAAAGCGCTTGCAAACAGCTAGCTGCATGGCAGAAAAAATACCAACGCAAGTTCATCATTAGTGTCAATTTATCACGCGCTCAACTGCAAGCCAGCCTAGCAGGCAATGTTGCCGAAATGCTGGAACTGTATCAACTTGAACCATCATCGTTGGCATTAGAGCTCACAGAGTCTACCATGCTGCAAGAATATGACGATGCTAAGCAATGCTTAGAAGATCTTGATGCACTGGGGATCGAGCTTCATCTTGATGATTTTGGCACAGGCTATTCATCACTTTCCCAACTGCAAGATCTACCGATCAGCACAGTAAAACTTGACCGCAGTTTTGTTCAAGGTGAACACAAAGGCAGCCAAGCCATTATTGAAGCAACGCAGGCTATCTGTGAAAAGTTAGATTTAAAGGTTGTTGCTGAAGGGGTTGAAACCATATCTCAGCTAGAGTACCTGCAAAACTGTAACTTCGATTACTGTCAGGGTTACTATTTAGGGAGACCTATGCCACCGCATGAACTGGAAGCGCGAAACTTCAGCCTCTTAAATGCCGTTCCAATTAAACGAATCATGCTTTAGTCTAAAGGCTCTTTAGAGCCTTTTCTTTTATCGAATGTCACACTGTACTATCGTGCTTTTTGCGTGCTTATGAGTAGGATTTGAAATGGATACCAGCCTGTTACTCGCCTTGACCATGATTTTTATTGGGTCGTTTGTGCAAAGCTCTATTGGTTTTGGTTTAGCGATTATTACCGCCCCTATTCTATTTCAAATCTCACCTGACTATGTCCCCGCCCCTATTACCCTTACCGCCTTATTCTTATCTTTAGTGAATGCCTATAAGTTTAAAGCAAACATTTCGTTAGACGGGTTATGGATGGCGTTTATAGGACGAATTCCAGGTTCAATCGCCGGTGGTGCATTACTCTACTTTGTTGAACCAAAAGTCTTATCGTTATGGATTGGTGGGATTGTTATTCTTGCAGTGATCATTAGCTTGTTACCAATCCGTATTCAGCCTAACAGTACGCGCCTCGCCATTGCTGGTTTTTTTTCGGGCCTATTTGGTACCAGTTCAGGTATTGGCGGACCACCGATGGCGCTACTACTTCAGCACCAAGAAGCCAATTTGATCCGAGCTAACCTCTCCGCATTCTTTGTAGTCAGCAGTCTACTGTCTTTGATAGTTCAAGTGCCGGTTGGCCATATGAGCCTACATCACCTGTACTTATCACTGCCATTTATTCCCGCCTCTTATCTCGGTTATAAGTGCGCGATGGTTTACGTTGATAAAATCGATAAACAAACCATTCGTACCATTTCTTTAGTCATGTGCTCCCTTTCAGGCGCAGTCGCAATCTATTCAGCCCTTTGAACGTAAATACTCAGCATGAATCAATAAATTACGCGGCGTTGTCGGTTTATCACAAAATGTACCTACATTAACTTGATAACCAGCTTCCTCCATAAAACAGGCACGATCATAAACCAGCCACATCTCAAGTGGGCGGCGAAATAGCTGACGAACTAACTCCATACGTTCTACGCTGGCGAAGCGTTGCTCACCTTCTGCTTGCCAATGACTAAAATCGATATTACTTGGTAAAGTCACGCCTTTCTTTTCTGCAGCCCATATACAAAATGCCATAAAACCTTCATTCAATAATGCTTTTTGAATATTAGGTACAGGCAAATACGTATTACTACCTAATACATGACGCTGTAATGAATCAAATCCTAGCCGATAGCTCACTTCAACAAATCGTTGACGGCGTACCCGCTGTCCAGCTGTAACTGTTTCTTGTAGCGGCAAACGGAGATCATGTTTTGATAGTTCGATATCACTGCATTTAGCGATTTTCGATAACGCTTGGTAATACTTATCACGGATTAAGTGATAGCAGCACGGTGAAACGCTAACCGCGCGGCCTTGTTTATTAGCGACTCGCTGTAATAGCGATACATGTAAATCACCGCAAGCATGAAGCGCAACAGCATGCTGCTCTGCCTCAATATACTGTTCACTCTCACTCGAAAAAGCATCACCTTGAACAAATGAAATGGGTAAACCCAATTGCTTCACAGCAGCTGCACCATCAATACATAACTGCTCTTGCCACTCTAGGCTCACCACAGGGGTGTGATGCGACGTTGCTAACACTCGACCAAGATGGCCTTTACCTGCACACCATTCTAACCAAGGCAGATTATGCTGTGGCAGCACAGCATTGAAAGCGGTAATTTGCGTCCACTTCCGACCTGGAATACCGACATCAAGCCCTTTCGGCAGCGCTGTTGTGGTTCTAACCGTTAAAGGGTGGGTTTCTGACACAGAGATCAATTGATGCGCTTGTGGGATCCAAGGTACTAATGCGTTCGCCAAAGCGATGGGATCTTGTGTCAGAGCCTCTATTTGCTCATCATTAAGCGACATTAGCCATTGACATAACTCAGGGTGAGATTGCTGCCAAGCTAACTCTGTTTCAGCAAATGGCATAAATTGCCAGAATGTACGTGTATTTGATAGCGCCGTATCAAGCTGTTGAAGCAAAGAGGAGTAGCTAGGCATAAAGCAATTCTTTAGAGGAAAACACCGGGCGCATAGTCTACCTGAACCATGGAAATAAAAAAGGCTACGCACTATATAGTGAGTAGCCTCTGGCTCTTCAGACTCTGGAGTCTAACGTACCGGTAATTCCATGGTGGCAAACATGCTTTCGATTTCAGTATTCGTTTTCAGTGCCACCGCTTGATCAACGACATTACGCGTTAAATGGGGGGCAAAGCGCTCCACGAAATCGTACATGTAAGAACGAAGGAAAGTGCCTTTCTTGAAACCTATCTTGGTGGTACTCGCTTCAAAGATGTGGCTAGCATCAATAGCGACCAAATCAGTGTCCGTCACAGGATCCATCGCCATACTGGCAATCACACCAACACCAATACCTAATCGAACATATGTTTTTATTACATCAGCATCTGTTGCCGTAAAGACGATACGTGGTGTTAGACCAGAGCGATTAAACGCGCTATCTAGTTCAGAACGGCCTGTAAAACCAAATACATAAGTCACTAATGAGTATGCGGCCAAATCATGAATAGTGATATTGTCTTTTTGAGCTAGAGGGTGATCAGCTTTAACCACAATGGAGCGATTCCAGTGGTAGCACGGTAACATGATCATATCCTGATACAGATGAAGTGCTTCGGTAGCGATAGCAAAGTCGGTCGTTCCTTTCCCAACTGCATCGGCAATTTGCGACGGCGTCCCTTGGTGCATATGTAAAGACACTTTAGGGTAACGTGCGGTAAAGCCTTGAATAACTTGTGGTAACGCATAACGTGCTTGTGTATGCGTTGTAGCGATATTCAGCGTCCCCATTTCAGGATGGGTATGCTCACCCGCCACGGCTTTGATGCTCTCAACCCGAGATAAAATATCGCGTGAAATACGTACAATTTCTTCACCAGCCGTTGTCACCTTTGTAAGGTGCTTACCGCTGCGTTCAAATATTTGAATACCCAATTCATCTTCAAGCAAGCGAACCTGCTTACTGATACCGGGTTGTGAGGTATATAAATTTTCTGCTGTTGCTGACACATTCAAATTGTGATTCACAACTTCAACAATGTAGCGTAGTTGTTGTAATTTCATGGTACCGCCTAACCTATAGTCCGTTACATCTTATCAGTGCAACCATGCATTTCGTATTGTTATATATCGTTTCGTTACGTTTTCATAGCATTTCTTATAGCTTTTGGTAATTTGACATAGTGCTTTTTGTAAAAAATCATTAAGTCATTCATCCCAAAAATTTCATCCAATCGACCATTCATCTTCAGGCACAATAGATCAACTTCCAAAAAGCCTAAATTAGTTATATAAACCGCGCATTTTTAGGCTTCTCGCTATCACCATACTGCCACTTGGTGTATCTTATAGCCTTATGATAAATGCAACGGAAAACTGATTATCTTATGAGCTTACCTTTAGTAATAGGCTTGGTTTCCTTATTACTGATTTTGATCGTTGGGTATAACATCATCATTCAGTATCGCCAACGTGTTGAAAGTGCAAAACACCAAGAGCTTGCCAAGCATATTGCCATTATTGATGCGACCGAAGACTTAATCGGTAATGCTCATCATATGCCATATAGCAAAGAGCTACTGGTTTGTTTGAACCAACGGATTATGTACGCTTTGCAAAGTATGCATGAAGCCGATACTTCAGATAAATCACTCCCTTCACGTATCACTAATGTCACTCAGCAAATACAACATCTTCAACAAAACTACTCTAATGCTGATGTAGCACCATTCAAAACGCCAACGACAGATAAGCAAGCGTTAGGCATGCTGCAATTAGTGAAGCGCTTGAAGACAGTAGTGAAGAACGAACACAGCAAGGGCCGCTTTGCGACACAAGCTTTTGTAGCAGAAAATGCGCGTCTTGAAGGTATTCAGCTGCGTATTAATATTGAAAACGTAGTAAAACGCGCCAACGATGCACGCATGAAACGTCAATTGGGTACTGCGAAACAGCTACTGAAAAAAGGCATTGATGTGCTAGCGAGTAAAAACGATAACTACGCTAACCAAGCACGAGAAAAATTGCAGATGATGCTGAATGAGATTGATAACAGTCAATCAGCAACACAAGAGCAAGAGCGCCAAGACATGCTAAATAAAGATCAAGATGATCTCGACGTATTGTTCCAGCCAAAAAAGAAGTGGTAACCCTCTTCCTTACCCTTTTAAAAAGGTCGCTTAGCGGCCTTTTTTATTGCCACTAATTCACACTTTGCATCTTATTATTTCCTTCCGTCGCTATGATATGATGAAACCTCATATAGCAATCAGCCTCTTATAAAAGCTCATGATTTCAGAACTATTAGCGCCAATAAACCAGTTTCTTAAAGCCTCTACGCCAGACGAATGGATTAATGAAGCTCGCAAGCCAGAGAACCTTTCCGTTATTTTGCGTGACCACATGTTGTGCGAATTAAAAGCCGCGCAAAGTGCAATCTTTCTTATTCGTAAATATGCAGTCGATAAAGAAAGTGCACAACAGCTGGCGGAATGGGTGAAACCCTACGAGGCCTTAGCGTATAAAAAGACAGGGACGCTTGAGTCTCTTCGAGGTAAAAGCAACGCGTCAAAACAAATAACGCCACGCGCAGACTGTGCTTACAGCCAAGATTTGATTGATAAGATGGTATTGCTGATCAAAGAAGAGCTGCACCACTTCTATCAGGTGTTAGAGCTAATGGAAAAGAAAGGCGTTAGCTATGAACTGATCGATGCGGGTCGTTATGCTAAAGGGCTTATCAAGCACGTTACCAGTTACGAGCCTGATGCCCTGATCGACAAGCTGAT
Organism: Photobacterium sanguinicancri; assembly: GCF_024346675.1. Taxonomy (NCBI): domain Bacteria; kingdom Pseudomonadati; phylum Pseudomonadota; class Gammaproteobacteria; order Vibrionales; family Vibrionaceae; genus Photobacterium; species Photobacterium sanguinicancri. The sequence goes on along the minus strand of NZ_AP024850.1, from coordinate 1,210,237 downwards.
TATTGGCGCCTTCATCGAGGCTCGCTCGTGTGAACGTTTTGCCAAACTTGCGCCGCACCTTGATAAAGACATTGAGAAGTTTTATATCTCTTTATTGCGATCGGAAGCGCGCCACTATCAAGACTATCTCACACTCGCAGAGCAAATTGCAGGCAAAGACATTTCAGAGCGCATCGCATACTTTGCCAGCATCGAAGCTGATCTCATCACATCAGCCGATACAGACTTCAAATTCCATAGTGGTACACCAGCCTAAGTTTCTAGTCTGAATTTTGGCCACAAAAAAACCGCCTCTCGGCGGTTTTTTTATCTAAAGTGACTGCTGATTACTCAGCGTCATCTTCTTTTTCTTTCTTCGGTTTTTTACGCTTGTCGGTAATTTCCCACTTACCGCCAATGTATAAACCAGTCCAGCCAGATGGCTTGCCATCTACTTCTGAACGCACGTAGTTTTCTTTGGTCTTTCGACTAAAGCGAACCACCGTCGGGCGACCATCAGGGTCTTCCGTTGGAGCATCCGTTAAGTAAGTAAACTTCGGTGACAAACGATCTTTAAAGCGAACCAGCTCTTCAACTAATGGCGCACGTGTTTCGCGCGATTTAGGGAAGGTACTTGCTGCCATAAAGAGACCAGATGCACCATCACGCAATACAAAGTAAGCATTTGAATCTTGCGTACACGGCAGTTCAGGTAAATGAACTGGATCTTCTTTCGGTGGAGCAATCTCACCGTTTTTAAGGATCTTACGCGTGTTCTTACAATCTTCGCTGGTACAACCCATGTACTTACCGAAACGGCCGTTCTTAAGCTCCATGTCTGAACCACACTTATCACACTCGATAACTGGGCCGTCATAGCCTTTAAGAACAAACTCACCTTTCTCTACGATGTAACCATCACAGCTTGGGTTATTACCACAAACATGTAATTTACGATCTTGGTCGATTAGGTAAGCATCCATTGCAGTGTCACATTTAGGACAACGCTTCTTCGCACGTAATGCCGCCGTTTCAACGTCTTCTTCAAGTACGTTAATAATGCCATCTTCGTCACCTAAGTTGATCGTTGTCTTACAACGCTCTTTAGGTGGCAGTGCATAGCCGGTACAACCCAGGAATACACCTGTTGATGCAGTACGAATACCCATAGGGCGTGAACACGTCGGACATTCAATATCGGTTTCTACGATATTGTTTGGCTTCATGCCACCTTCGCCTTCATCAAGCTCTGCTTTTTCAAGCTCTGCGGTGAAGTCACTGAAGAATTGATCAAGAACTTGTTTCCAGTTCTTTTCACCTTCTGCGATTTTATCTAAGTTACCTTCCATGCGAGCGGTAAAATCAAAGTCCATTAGATCAGCAAACGACTGGTCCAAACGGTCTGAGACGATTTCACCCATTTTCTCAGCAAAGAAACGGCGCATATCAACACGCACATAGCCACGATCTTGAATCGTAGAAATGATCGAAGCGTAAGTCGATGGACGGCCAATGCCGCGCTTCTCAAGCTCTTTAACCAATGCTGCTTCTGTAAAGCGTGCTGGCGGCTTGGTGAAGTGTTGCTTAGGCTCAAGTTCAGTTAGCGTTAATGTCTCGCCAACGTGAACCATAGGCAGTGTCGTATCTTCATTCTTACCAGACGGACGCTGTACGTGTGTCCAACCAGCAAAACGCATGGTGCGACCTTTCGCTTTCAGCGTGAAGTCTGCAGCCGATACTGTGATCGTACTTGAGTCGTACTTCGCAGGCATCATCTGACAAGCCACAAACTGACGCCAAATAAGGTCGTACAGTTTAACAGCGTCTTGATCCATGCCTTCTAGGTGTTCAGCTTGTACTTCAACACTTGAAGGACGAATAGCTTCGTGCGCTTCTTGAGCATTGCCTTTACTACCGTATACATTCGCATTCTCTGGTAGGTAATTATCACCGTACTCAGATGCAATGAACTCACGTGCAGACTCAACCGCTTCTTTCGAAAGGTTGGTGGAGTCAGTACGCATATACGTAATGTAACCCGCTTCATACAAACGTTGAGCAAGGCCCATTGTACGCTTAACGCCATAACCTAAACGTGTACTCGCCGCTTGTTGTAGCGTCGATGTAATGTAAGGTGCAGATGGTTTACTGCTTGTCGGGCGATCTTCACGATCTGCCACGGTATAAGTTGCGCTATCAAGCACAGACTTAGCAGCCATTGCATCCGTTTCGTTTTCAGGACGGAATGCTTTACCCGCCTGCTGCGTTACCATTAAGCGCAGTGCATCACTACCTACAGTTTGAGTATTCGCGTGAATATCCCAGAACTCTTCAGGTGTAAACGCTTTGATCTCACGTTCGCGCTCAACAATTAGCTTAACCGCTACTGATTGAACACGACCTGCTGACAAGCCACGAGCGACTTTTTTCCACAAAAGTGGAGAAACCATAAAGCCAACTACGCGATCAAGGAATCGACGCGCTTGCTGGGCATTTACACCATCAATGTTTAATTCACCCGGCTGTTCAAATGCCTGCTGAATTGCATTTTTGGTGATTTCGTTGAAAACCACTCGTTTGTAACGTGCATCATCGCCGCCGATGATCTCACGAAGGTGCCACGCAATAGCTTCCCCTTCGCGGTCCAAATCGGTTGCGAGATAGACGAAGTCAGCGTCTTTCGCGAGTTTTTGAAGTTCACTGACAACTTTTTCTTTGCCTGGAAGCACTTCGTACTGAGCCGCCCAATCGTTATATGGGTCAACACCCATTTTTCCGATGAGCGATTTACGATCTTTTTCTTTCTTGATACGTGCTTTTTCTTCTGGACTTAACCCTTTGGTTGAAGTCGCAGCGGCTTTCTTGCCGGTACTACGCGCACCCGTTGGCAAATCACGAACGTGACCAACGCTTGACTTTACAATGAAGTCCTTACCCAAGTACTTGTTAATCGTCTTGGCTTTGGCAGGGGACTCCACAATAACGAGAGATTTACCCATAATGACTCTATTACGTCCTCGTGCTCGTAAAAATTATAATAAAAACATAAGGTTGCACACCAAAAAACGTATTGAATCGCATGGCAACGTTATTACAATATTGGGCTACTATACAAGAAGGTCAACTGGTTTTTGATGAAAACGCGCTGATTGCTCGTCCCTTCCCCAGTTGTTACGCATAAGTTAAATGATATATCAAACCTAACTTCTTGCGATTTAATAATGCCTTTTCTTGCTGTGAGGTAGCTTTAAGGCGCTAATGATTACCACCTATCCCACGGTTTGACTATTTTTTACCAAAAAAATTTGCAACTGCTCACAGAAATACAGCCACTCATTTGGTTTTGCGCACAGCTTATAGCCTCACAAGAAAAAAAACACTAATAAACGAAGGGTTTGAGTTCTGTTTGCATAATTCATACACTAGCGAGGTTTTAAACATTCCATATAGAGCATTCACAATGAGCGACAAAACTTCTATTTCATCCAATGACCTATTAATGATTGCGAACCAAGAAATTCAAGATCACGATGGATTTCTCGATGGCATGCGTGCCACATCTGTTGAAGAAAAAGACGGCGTACTTGTCTTTAAAGGTGAGTACTTTCTTGACGACAATGGGTTACCTACCGCAAAAACAACTGCGGTTTTCAATATGTTTAAATACCTAGCCCACCAGCTGTCGCCAAAATTTACGCTAGAAAGCTAATCCAGCACAATTTATAGCCGCTCACGCACATATAGTGTTGTCCGCTTAAGGTCAAAGAAAAACCCGCCAACATTGCTGTGGCGGGTTATTTTCAAGCAGAATAAGCCATTACATTTCTATGGTCATACTCTCTTTATCATCATCGTTCGGACGTGATGAAGGCGGCGTTGAGCCACCTTTAGGATCGGGGCCAAATTGATTATCCCCTTCCGTACCTTTCAAAATACCTAACTCCACTAAAGCAAAGATAGGACCAATTAAAGGAAGGAAAGTCACCACAACCCACCAAGCACTTTTATTGCGATCATGCAGACGCTTAATATTAAGTGCCATTGATGCCCACATAACAAAGCCCAGCACCACCATAGCTAATATATCAGCCATAGGGTTAGTACCTGTATTCTCAGGTGAGCTATACATAAAAACAGGAATCGTGACGAATAATACTGGCAAACTATATAGCCAGTAATCACGTCGTCGCATACGCCCTTTAAATGAAAAAAGTGCCCATTTCTGGTTCATAATAAGCCCTATACGATTGGTCGCTGACCACGACTGATCCATTTAAGTAACAGGATATCTGCGGCTTCACCTGTTGCACCCGCTAACTTTTCGGCCAGCTTTTTACGGCGAACATATCGAATATTCAACACTTCACGCTCTTTGCACGCCTTAGTAATATAGTCATCACTAGTGCCAATTTCATCAACTAAGCCAAGATCATGTGCTTGTCGACCAAACCAGTGCTCACCTGTCGCCACTTTCTCAAGATCTAACTCAGGGCGATGTACCGCAATGAAATCTTTGAATAATCCGTGCGTTTCTTCGATTTCATCTTGGAATTTATCGCGGGCTTTATCCGTGTTTTCACCGAACATTGTTAGCGTACGTTTAAACTCGCCTGCAGTAATTTGTTCAAACTCAATATCGTTCTTTTTCAAGATCTTATTGAAGTTAGGGAGTTGGGCAATAACGCCGATAGAACCCACAATAGCAAACGGAGCAGAAATGATTTTATCGGCAACACACGCCATCATGTAACCACCACTTGCTGCAACTTTATCCACTGAGATTGTCAGTTTAATGCCCGCGGCTTTTAGACGATCAAGCTGCGATGAAGCCAAGCCATAGCCATGAACCATGCCACCGCCAGTTTCTAGGCGAAGCAATACTTCATCACCTTCAATCGCTACCGCTAAAATAGCCGTGATTTCTTCACGTAGTGATGTCACTTCTTTCGCATCAATGCTGCCGTGGAAATCTAAAACAAACAACCGAGGATCGCGAGCATGGGATAGCTCTCCCTCTTTTGCCGCTTTTTTTACTTCTTCCTGGCGTACTTTGTCTTTCGCTTTTTCTTCTTTTTTCTCAACTTTTTCTTTTGCTTTTAGTAGGGCTTTATCATAAAGGTGCCCTTCGAGTTGGTGCACAGTATGTTTATATTGCTCAGTTAAATCTGTAACTTCTAATTCACCTTTTGGTGAACCATGGCGACCGTTTAAACCTTTAGCGACAATAAGAATACCGACAATCGCTATAACAACTGTGGCGATTTTGGCTAGAAATAAGCCGTAATCAAACAAAAAATCCAATGTTGAGTCCTCATTTTATGAACTTAACCCCATTGTAACCTGCTGAGGCTATGGCAATGCAATGAAAAAGAGACTATTTTACATTTTCGTTAAATCGACGTGCTATCAGCATATTATTTCAAGCATCTAGCGTGAACTGATGCTTATCTCAACGATTTATCACGACTATAAGCAAGCGAATATTCAATAAGGAAGTAATACGTGGAATATCAAATTGCAGCTGACTCTCTAAAAAATCGCGTTATTTTGGTTACCGGTGCAGGTGATGGTATCGGCCGTCAGGCCGCTCTTAGTTATGCAGCTCATGGCGCGACCGTTATTTTGCTAGGACGCACTGTCGCTAAGTTAGAAGCTGTTTACGATGAGATTGAAACCCTCGGCTACCCACAGCCAGCCATCATCCCGCTCGACTTAAAAGGTGCAACTAAACAGAACTACATTGATATGGTTGAAACCATCAGTGATCAGTTCGGTCGCCTTGATGGTGTACTACACAATGCAGGCTTATTGGGCGTACTCAGCCCGTTTGATCAACTGGATGAAGGTAGTTTTGACGATGTAATGCAAGTCAATGTCAAAGCACAAATGCTACTGACTCAAGCCGTACTGCCACTATTAAAGCAAGCTGATGATGCGCGCCTTGTATTCACCACCTCAACAGTGGGTCATGTTGGCCGTGCATTCTGGGGAAGTTATGCGATTTCTAAGTTTGCCACTGAAGGCATGATGCAAGTATTAGCCGATGAACTCAGCAATACCCATGTTCGAGTGAATGCGATTAACCCCGGTGGTACGCGTACTGGTATGCGTGCACAGGCTTTTCCTGCTGAAGATTCGTCGCTGCTAAAAACGCCGTTAGATATTATGCCGCTGTACTTGTTCTTGATGGCACCAGAAAGTAAAGACGTTAACGGTCAGTGCATTGACGCACAGCCAAAACACTAGTTTAAACAGCAAGTCCAAACAGCTATTACCAAAATATAGATACAAAAAAAGCAGCTATTGAGCTGCTTTTTTATTAACCATAAGAATTACTTGCGAGTACGAGGCTTCGCAGGTTTGTTCTTCAACGGGTTACGACGGCTTGTTGCATTACCAGACGGCTTACGCTTGCCTGAAGATGCATTATTTCCGCCCTTGCCCTTGCTACCACGCGCATTGCCACTTTCCTCTGTACCTTTATTACGGGTAGAGGTTGGAGTACGGCGTTCTTTGCTACCACGTCCACGGCGGCCTGAAGATTCTTCAGTTGCACGCTCTTCATGACGACGAACAGCACGACGGATCTGACGAACACCACGCTTACGTTTTTGGCCTTCAACAGTCAGCATTGTTTCGCTTTCATGTTCAAGTTCAACCATTTCACGCAGGTAGTTAACTTCCGTCAGCTCTAACTCCATCCAACCGCCACGAGGCAAGTCTTTGGTTAGGTAGATATCACCGTAACGAACACGCTTAAGACGGCTAACAGTTACACCTTGTGAATCCCATAAACGACGAACCTCACGGTTACGACCTTCAGTGATCACTACGTAGAAAGTATGGTTCATACCTTCGCCGCCAGCGTAAACAACGTCTTCGAAACGCGCCATACCATCTTCTAGCTTAACGCCACGAACAAGGTTGCGAACCATATCTTCAGTCACTTCACCGAACACACGTACCATGTATTCACGTGGAACCGTACGACTCGGGTGCATCAAGCGGTTTGCTAATTCACCATCGGTGGTGAATAGAAGAAGACCACTGGTGTTCGCATCAAGGCGACCAACCGATACCCAACGACCTTCCGTTAGGCGTGGTAGACGATCAAATACAGTGCGACGACCTTCAGGGTCGTGGCGAGTACATAGCTCACCTTCAGGCTTGTTGTAAGCCAAGACGCGACATACTTCATCACTGGTAGCAACCAGATCAACTTTATGACCATCAACGCGCACAAGCACACTTAGATCGTCAAGGCGGTCACCAAGCTTGGCAACAACGCCATCAATACTTACACGACCAGCTTGAATCTTTAATTCGATTTCTCGACGAGAGCCCTGACCCGAACGTGCCAGTACTTTCTGTAATTTTTCACTCATTAGACAAACCTTTGTCGCCTTCACAGGCGTCGAAATACTCATCCCTGATACCGGGTGGTACCAAGCAGCGGCGAATTATGCCAAAAGCACCATGAAGTTACTACTTAAATCACACTTTCATGTTCAACCGCTGCTCGCATTTAATTTACTCAAATGGTGCAGGATCACCTGAGCCAACACGCACTATTTGCGCATCACCATCACTAAAATCAATCACTGTGGTTGGCTGCTCACCTAAGTAGCCGCCATTAATGATTAAATCGACAGCATGCTCTAACTTGTCGCGAATATCTTCCGGATCTGATTCTGCAATATCGCTATTTGGCAAAATTAAGGTGGTCGACATCATCGGCTCACCCAGCTCTTCTAGCAAAGCTAAAGCGATCGCATTATCTGGTACACGAATACCGATCGTTTTACGTTTCGGATTCATTAGGCGACGCGGCACTTCTTTGGTCCCTTTAAAAATAAAGGTGTAAGCGCCCGGCGTGTTGCTACGCAGTAAACGATATGCCACGTTATCAACACGGGCATATAAAGAAAGCTCAGATAGATCACGGCATAACAAAGTGAAGTTATGCTTATCGTTTAAGCGACGGATCTGACAAATACGCTCAAGTGCTGCTTTATTTTCAAGCTGGCAGCCAAGGGCATAACCAGAATCCGTTGGGTAAACAATGACGCCGCCATCACGGATAATCGCAACAGATTGTTTTACAAGACGAGCTTGTGGTGTTTCGGGATGCATGTAAAAAAATTGGCTCATGGTTCCTCCCAAAAGGCATAACAAGATGTAATTACTCGGTTACGTCTTCTGAATCATCTCGCTTCTTTTCGACATTCCAATCGTGCCACACTTCGGTTACCCCTTTAGGTAACCACAAGTTACGACCAAGTTCAGTCCATGGCGACGGATAATGGAAATCGGAGCCTTGAGAAGCAAGTAATTGATAATCAATGGCATAATCACCGAGATTACGGCGTTCATGCTGTCCTTGTTGCGGCTGTGCCACTTCCATAGCATCGCCTTTTGCTTCCACGAAAGTGGTTAATAATCGCTTAAGCCATTTTGTTGTCATTTTGTAGCGACCAGGGTGCGCTAACACCGCTTGTCCACCCGCAGCGTGAATGGCCGCCACAGCTTCTGCTATTGAGCACCAACTTGGTGGAACATAACCTGGGTTTCCTCGGGTCATAAATTTTTTGAACACCGCTTGCATGGTTTTGGCATAGCCTTCCGCCACAATCCACTGGGCAAAATGCGCACGTGTCAGTGTCGCATCACCTGCTAAGGCTTTGGCACCAGCCAATGCGCCCGGCATGCGATTCTTTTCAAGTCGGTCACCAATTTGCTCTGCACGTTCCGCGCGACGTGTTATTTGCTCAGCAATCAGAGTCGTAATTGCTGGGTGTTCAGGATCAATATTTAACCCCACAATGTGAATATCAAAATTTTGCCAAAGTGTCGATATTTCAATGCCTTTGATGAGAGTTAAAGGCAGATTTAGTTCATCAATTGTTTGTTGAGCTTCCACCAACCCTGACACAGTATCGTGATCGGTAATAGCAAGTGCATCAACACGGTTTAGCACTGCTCGCTCAACTAACTCTTTTGGTGATAAACGGCCATCAGATGCCGTCGTGTGGCTATGTAAATCAAATAACATAAATTTTATTCTTGACTCTATATCTGTAAACTAGTTTACTAGTACGCAGTTACCCGAAATCATAAATCGACTACAGGACGATCCCATGGTACAGCATATTCATCATCAACTCTGCGCTTTATTCTCTTGGTGGTGGCACTCCCAATCTTGGGCGGTGTAATTCCCTGTACCTAACGGACAGCATACACATCAGCCCGCCTCTCGCGGGCTTTTTTCGGCCTATTTTTTCTCAAAGCACTTTATTACCACCATATTTCAGCCCAATGTCTATCGATGTTGATGCTAACAAGGACACTATTATGATTATTGTACTAAAACCAGCAGCTACCGAGTCTCAAGCAAAAGAAATCTTGCAACGTATCGAAGACGCAGGGCTCAAGCCACTTTACATGCCAGGCGTTGAACGCATTGTACTCGGCGCTCTTGGTGACGAACGTGTTCTCCAAAAGCTGAACCTAGACGCGTACCCATGCGTTGAGACAGTTAAACCTATTCTCACGAAGTACAAAATGGTTAGCCGCGAAGTACAGGCGCACGATACTGTTGTTCGTTTTGGTAATGCCGCTATCGGTGGCGATAAATTTGCAGTCATCGCGGGTCCTTGCTCGGTTGAATCAGAAGAACAACTACTTTCAGTGGCTGAAGTGGTTAAACAACACGGTGCTGTCGCCCTTCGTGGTGGTGCATACAAACCTCGTACCAGCCCTTACGATTTTCAAGGCATGGGTGTTGAAGGCTTAAAACTACTTAAACTTGCGAATGAACAACTCAATATCCCAACCGTATCTGAAGTCATGGACGTGAGTCAGGTTGATACAATGTGTGAATATGTAGACTGCCTACAGATTGGCGCCCGTAATATGCAAAATTACGCATTATTAAAAGCGGTGGGCGAAAGTCAAAAACCAGTCTTGCTCAAACGCGGACTTTCAGCCACTATCGAGGAGCTGCTTCTAGCTGCTGAATACATTTATGATGCAGGAAATCCGAATATTATCCTGTGTGAACGTGGTATTCGTACCTACGAAACAGCAACGCGCAATACATTGGATTTAAACGCGGTAGCGTATTTAAAACAACGCACTCATTTACCCGTAGTGGTTGACCCGAGTCATGGCACAGGCGTTCGTGAGCTGGTTATTCCACTATCACGTGCAGCTGCTGCAGTTGGCGCTGACGGTATTATTGTTGAATCACATCTTAAACCATGTGAGGCCCTATCAGACGGGCACCAAGCACTAACAGGTCCAATGTTTGAGCAACTTATGCAAGAACTCAAACCATTTGTAGAAGCGGCAGGGAGAACGCTGTGAACACAACCCAACGCACCATTGGCGAGCTGGAAGTGCTTAGCCTTGATGTACCCTATGTAGCGGAGCCAACTGAGCTGTATTACACAGTTTGCGGTGATCGACCACATAACCTATTACTGGAGTCGGCCGAAGTCGACTCTAAGCAAGACCTTAAAAGCTTAATGTTAATCGACGCCGCCGTACGCATTGTTTGCCGTGGCACCGAGGTGCAATTAGAAGCCCTTACAGATAATGGCTTGAATGTATTACAAACTATCGAGCATAACATTCCCGACACAGTGGGCCATCAGCGTACGAGCAATAGCCTTACGTTGACATTTCCAACCGCAGAACGCGCGCTTGATGAGGATAGTCGCTTACGCCAAGCATCCTCATTTGATGCACTGCGTATGGTGCAACATGCATTCGATACTTCCGGTCACCCACAGGAAGCCTTGTTCCTTGGCGGACTCTTTGCCTACGACCTTGTAGCCGGCTTTGAGCCTTTGGCGGAAGTCGAGCAAGATAACAAATGTCCAGATTACTTATTCTATATCGCTGAGACATTGCTGGTTATCGATCACCAGCGCCGCAAAGGTAAGCTGCAAGCCACACTGTTTGGTGGCGATCAATATACCAATAGCTACTTCGAACTAAGCCGTCGCTTACAGCAAATCAAAGAAGCGTGTTTAGCTCCTGCTACCGTTCCACCAGCAATTCAATTGACGCAATGCGAACCTGAAGTGAGTGTTAGTGACGCTGATTTTTGCCAAACCGTTGCCGATTTAAAACAATACGTCATTGGTGGAGATGTATTTCAAGTGGTGCCATCTCGTCAATTTACCTTACCGTGTCCATCACCACTGGTGGCTTATAAAGAATTAAAAATTGGCAACCCAAGCCCTTACATGTTTTTCATGCAAGATGCCGATTTCACCCTCTTTGGTGCTTCACCAGAAAGTGCGCTGAAATACGCAACCGAAACCAATCAAGTCGAAATTTACCCAATCGCAGGTACACGCCAGCGTGGCAAAAATACCGATGGTTCGATTAATCTCGATTTAGATGGCCGTATCGAATTAGAACTACGCTGCGACATGAAAGAAAACGCAGAGCATATGATGCTAGTTGATCTCGCGCGTAATGATGTGGCGCGGATCAGTGAAGCAGGCACCCGCTATGTCGCCGATTTACTGAAAGTTGACCGTTATAGTCATGTAATGCACTTGGTTTCGCGGGTGGTTGGTCAACTACGAAGCGACCTTGATGCCCTTCACGCTTACCAAGCCTGCATGAACATGGGCACCCTGACAGGGGCGCCAAAAATTCGCGCAATGCAATTAATTCGTGATGTCGAAAAGCGTCGTCGCGGTAGTTATGGCGGTGCGGTGGGTTACATCACAGGTCATGGCGACATGGACACTTGTATTGTTATCCGTTCAGCTTACGTTGAAGACGGTATTGCTAGCGTACAAGCAGGGGCTGGCGTGGTGTATGACTCAGTACCGCAAGCAGAAGCAGATGAAACCCGCGGTAAGGCACAAGCTGTTATCAGTGCTATTCGCAAAGCTCACACTCAAGGATAAGGAAAAGATGATGACTAAAGCCCATATTGTCCTACTCGATAATTTCGACTCTTTTACTTATAACCTTGTTGATCAATTTCGCTCACTTGGCCATCCCGTTACCGTTTATCGCAACAGCCTAACGGTTGAGCAAATGTCGCAGGCAATCAATGAAAAAACCAACCCTGTACTGGTTTTGTCTCCAGGCCCTGGAGCGCCCGCCGATGCAGGCTGCATGCCTGAGCTGATTGTCCACCTAAAAGGTAAAGTCCCTATGATAGGGATATGTCTTGGTCATCAAGCGATTGTAGAAGCGTATGGCGGTAAAGTGGAAGGTGCTGGCGACATTGTCCATGGGAAAGCCGCCATGATGCGCCACAACCAGCATCCTGTTTTTGGCGAGCTGCCTAATCCATTATCGATTGCACGTTATCATTCCTTGGTTGCAACTCAAGTTCCTGATAGTTTAAAGGTTGTTGCTGATGTTAATGGCTTAGTTATGGCTGTTACACAAGATGAAGATAAAGTATGTGGTTTTCAGTTCCACCCAGAATCCATCTTAACGACACAAGGTGCACAACTTCTGATTAACACGCTCGATTGGGTAACGACCCCCTTTGTACCCTCGCCTTCACAACAAGCGGTTAAACAAGACGTAGAATAATAAGGACTATCATCATGGATGCTGTGATTTACGACATTGCAAATAAACTTTATGCCCAACAACCACTAAGCCAGCAAGAAAGCCATACACTTTTTGATGCCATCATCAAAGGTGAAGTAGAGCCAATTTTGCTATCGGCCGTATTAACCGCACTCAAAATTAAAGGCGAAACACCAGCAGAAATCGCAGGTGCAGCCAGCGCACTCGTAGCCAACGCCAATGCATTCCCAAGTCCAGACTACGACTTTGGCGATATTGTCGGTACTGGTGGTGACGGTGCAAATACCATCAATATTTCTACCACCGCTGCTTTCGTTGCTGCTGCGTGTGGCATAAAAGTCGCAAAACATGGTAACCGTGGTGTCTCCAGTAAATCTGGCTCATCAGACCTATTGGATAAATTCGGTATTAACTTAGCGATGAAACCAGAAACTGCTCGCCAAGCATTGGATGATTTAGGTGTTTGTTTCTTATTTGCACCTGAGTACCACGGCGGGGTTCGTCACGCGATGCCTGTACGCCAGACGCTCAAAACACGCACTATCTTTAATCTTTTAGGTCCGCTGATTAACCCTGCTCGACCAAATATCGAATTAATGGGTGTGTACGATAAAGCGCTTGTTCGTCCCATCGCAGAAACAATGGCAACCATGGGCATGAAGCGCGCAGCCGTTGTCCACGGTAGTGGCTTAGATGAAGTGGCTATCCATGGCGAAACGACAGTGGCAGAAATCATTAATGGTGAAATCACTGAATACACACTCACCCCTGCTGATTTCGGCTTAGATGTTCACCCGTTAGAAGCAATCAAAGGCGGCGAACCAGAAGAAAATCGCGCCATTATTACCAATATTCTGACAGGAAAAGGGACAGATGCACAACAAGGTGCTGTAGCTGTCAATGTCGCCCTTCTGATGCGCTTATTTGGTCATGAAGATTTAAAAACGAATACTCAAAAAGCCATTGGTGTTATGCAATCTGGCTCTGCATTCGCGCTTGTTGAACAACTAGCTGCACGAGGTTAATCATGGAAACTGTTCTAGCAAAAATTGTTGCTGATAAACGTATTTGGGTAGAAGCACGCAAAGCCGAGCAACCACTGGAAAGCTTTATTGATACGCTTTCCCACAGTGACCGCAGCTTCTACGACGCATTGGCAAAGAAAGAGCCCGCATTCATTTTGGAATGTAAAAAGGCCTCCCCTTCAAAAGGGCTTATTCGTGATGACTTCGACTTAGATTACATTGCTCAAGTTTACAAAAATCATGCGAGCGCAATCTCGGTACTTACTGATGAAAAATATTTTCAAGGCAACTTTGATTTTGTTCCACAAGTTCGAGCCCAAGTTACTCAACCTGTTTTGTGTAAAGATTTCATGATCGACCCTTATCAGGTCTACCTTGCTCGTCACTACCAAGCCGATGCAATTTTGCTGATGCTGTCGGTGCTGTCTGATGACGAATACCGCACGCTGGCGAATGTAGCTGAAACCCTAAAGCTAGGTGTGTTAACCGAAGTCAGTAACGAAGCCGAACTTGAACGTGCAATCGCGCTTAAAGCCAAAGTGGTGGGTATCAACAACCGCAACTTACGCGACCTAAGCATTGATTTAGACCGTACCAAACAACTGGCACCCCGTTTAAGTGAAGATACCATTGTTATTTCTGAGTCTGGTATTTATACCAACCAGCAGATCCGTGATCTTTCTGCCTATGCCAATGGCTTTTTGATCGGCAGTTCATTGATGTCGGAAGACAATTTAGAGCTTGCTGTTCGTCGAGTGCTCATAGGTGAAAATAAAGTCTGTGGGCTAACACACGCCAATGATGCAGCCGCGGCCTACCAAAGTGGTGCTGTTTATGGTGGTTTAATTTTCGTCTCAGCGTCACCTCGCCACGTTGATGTAGAACAAGCCCGCATGATAATGAGCGGCGCACCACTGAAGTATGTCGGTGTATTCCAAAATGCAGATCCAGAACAAGTGTTTAAGGCGGCACATGCATTAGCACTTTCCGCCGTACAACTACATGGTGAGGAATCACCTGAATATGTACAACATTTAAAGGCAGAACTGCCTGCTGAGTGTGAGATATGGAAAGCGCATGGCATTACCGACACCCTGCCTGAGTTTGCACGATGGCAAGTCGATAAACACCTTCTCGATAGCAAAGTCGGCCAACAAACAGGCGGCACAGGTAAAGCCTTCGATTGGTCAATTATATCAGAGGCTGATAAAGCCAATATTCTTCTTGCTGGCGGCCTATCACCAGATAATGTCAGTGCAGCGACCAAGCTAGGTTGCCGCGGCCTTGACCTGAACTCTGGCGTTGAAAGTGCACCAGGAAAAAAAGACAAAACAAAATTGGATGCGGCATTTGCGGCAATCAAAAGCATTAAGGACAATAAATAATATGAGCAAGTTAGATGCCTACTTTGGCGAATTTGGCGGTCAGTTCGTACCTCAAATTTTGGTACCAGCATTAGACCAATTGGAAGACGCTTTCATTGAGGCCCAACAAGACCCTGCTTTTCAACACGAATTTATTACCCTGTTAAAAGAGTACGCAGGTCGCCCTACGGCCCTAACACTTTGTCAAAACCTGACCAAAGGTACAAAAACAAAGTTGTACTTAAAACGTGAGGATTTACTTCATGGCGGTGCACATAAGACAAACCAAGTACTAGGCCAAGCCTTACTTGCTAAACGTATGGGTAAGCATGAAATTATTGCGGAAACCGGCGCTGGTCAACACGGTGTTGCAACTGCGCTAGCCTGTGCATTATTAGATTTAAAATGCCGAGTCTACATGGGTGCAAAAGACGTTGAGCGTCAAAGCCCTAATGTTTTCCGTATGAAGTTAATGGGTGCAGAAGTCATTCCTGTACATTCAGGCTCTGCCACATTGAAAGATGCCTGTAATGAAGCAATGCGTGACTGGTCTGCAAGCTACGACAAGGCGCACTACCTACTTGGTACAGCAGCAGGCCCTCACCCATTCCCAACCATAGTGCGTGAATTCCAGCACATCATTGGCGAAGAAACTAAATCACAGATCTTAGAGAAAGAAGGTCGCCTCCCTGATGCGGTGATTGCTTGTGTTGGTGGTGGTTCTAACGCCATTGGCATGTTCTCTGACTTCATAAAAGAAGAAAATGTTGCACTGATTGGCGTTGAACCTGCGGGTAAAGGCTTAGATACCAACATGCACGGCGCACCACTTAAACACGGTAAGCTGGGCATTTTCTTTGGTATGAAAGCACCACTGATGCAAGACGAGCATGGCCAAGTAGAAGAATCATATTCTGTATCTGCTGGCCTTGATTTCCCATCTGTTGGCCCACAACACGCACACCTTAATGCGATTGGCCGCGCACAATATGGCGCCGTGACCGACGATGAAGCGTTAGATGCTTTTCAACTACTTGCCCGTAAAGAAGGCATAATCCCAGCACTAGAATCGGCACACGCACTGGCGTATGCAATGAAAATGATTGAAGAAAACCCAGAAAAAGAACAACTACTAGTTGTGAACCTATCAGGCCGTGGCGATAAAGATATCTTCACAGTTCACGACATTCTTGAAGCAAAGGGAGCGCTGTAATGGATCGTTATCAACAACTTTTCAGCCAATTGGCAGAAAAACAACAAGGCGCTTTTGTTCCTTTCGTGACAATTGGAGACCCAACACCAGAGCAATCAATGCGCGTTATCGACACGCTTGTTGAATCAGGCGCAGATGCCCTTGAGCTCGGTATTCCTTTCTCTGATCCATTAGCCGATGGCCCAACAATTCAAGGGGCCACTATCCGCGCGCTAGCATCAGGGACCACACCAGCTGTGTGCTTTGATATGATCACGCAAATCCGCACTAAATACCCAGATCTGCCAATTGGCTTGCTCATGTATGCTAATTTGGTATTTTCAGCCGGTATTGATAAATTTTACCAACAATGTGCTGAGGCGGGTGTTGATTCGGTACTGATTGCTGATGTACCAGTAAATGAATCCGCTGACTTCCACGCAGCTGCTGAAAAACATGGCATACACCCTATATTTATCGCACCACCTAATGCTGATGAGGCAACATTGAAAACAGTCTCTGAGCTAGGTGGCGGATACACTTACTTACTCTCGCGCGCGGGTGTAACCGGGGCAGAAACCAAAGCTGGAATGCCAATTGGCCCCCTACTTGAAAACCTGAAAAAGCATAATGCGCCACCTGCTATTCTGGGATTTGGTATTTCAACACCAGAACAAGTTAAAGACGCGATTGAAGCCGGGGCTGCAGGTGCAATCTCAGGCTCTGCAGTGGTGAAAATCATTGAAAGCAATCTTGAGAACCATCCAAGTATGCTTAGTAAGCTCGCTAATTTTGTCACACCGATGAAAGCAGCTACTCAGCTATAAATAAGCAAAACAAAAACTTAATCGGCGATAGAGATCATACTTCTATCGCCGTTTTTTTATGAACATCGCTACTCAGTCACATTAATTAGCTAACCGTCGACTTTAGCCCTGTTCACTAACGCCTCCCCACTATACTTCAATTACCCTTCCGCTAATGTCATGCAATAAAACTCGAAAACGCAACATTCATGTAGCACATAACACCCACACTAGCTGCAATTAAAAAACAAATGCAGCCGTTATTAATTGATCTTCACGATAGTTACATGTAAAAACACACTTGCAAAACATAAGACCAACAATTACAACAAATGCAAAACAAGATTCTACTCTTTATAAGCTAAGTTAGTGGCTTATTGCACGACTAAATCTAGACACGACAGAGGTATCGAAGGTGTTAACAAATAAAGGATTTTTAAACAATATTGGCATTCAAGTCGTCATCGCGATGGTTGTGGGAACCCTCGTCGGTGCCATGATGGGGCCAACAGCAAGTATTTTCGCGCCACTTGGCAGTATCTTTATCCACTTGATAAAAATGCTAGTGATCCCCTTAGTTGCGGTTGCCATTATTTCTGGTGCTGCAGGGTTAGGTAATAGCTCGGCCGCAGGAAAGGTCGGATTAATGACCCTAGGCTTTTTTGGCTTCACGTCGGCTGTCGCCGTTGCCCTAGCACTTTTTTTGGGGGAAGTGTTCCAACCTGGTGTCGGCATAGATCTGTCAGGTGTTGAAGGGATGTTCTCAAATGCTTACGCTGATAAAGGTGATTTACCCTCATTCTGGGCAACAGTGCTTGGCATGATCCCAACCAATGTTTTTCAATCGTTAAATGAAGCCAATATCCTCCAAATTTTAGTATTCTGCCTTTTCTTTGGTATTGCTGTTTCTAAGTTAGAAAAAGATCGCAGAGATCCACTAATCAACGGTGTTAATGCCATTGTTGATGCCATGGTTTGGATGATCAACGTCATTATGAAAATCGCACCTCTGGGCGTATTTGGCTTGATGGCAGATGCGGTAGGCACATTTGGCTTTAGTGCTCTTATGGTGGTCTTCAAGCTCTTTGTCGTCTACGTAGTGGCTATTTTAGTGTACGGCTTTGTGTTCTACCCACTGATGATCAAAGTGTTCAGTAAAACCTCACCATTGAAATTCTTGTCAGTCATGAAAAAACCACAAGCGGTTGCTCTTTCTACCGCGTCTTCAATGGCAACGCTGCCTGTTACTATGGAAGTGTGTGAAGAAGAACTAAAAGTTAAAAATGCTACCGCCTCATTTGTGCTGCCACTGGGTGCAACCATCAACATGAGTGGTAACGCTATTTACTATGGTTTAGTGGCTATCTTCTTTGCGCAAATATTCAATATTGATTTAAGCATGAGTGCTTATATGGCAATTATTATCACTTCGACGTTAGGCGCCGTTGGCCAAGCAGGTGTGCCTGGGCCCTCTTTCTTAGTTGTTGCTGTACTGCTGTCGGCAGGGATCCCTATCGAAGGGCTACCGCTATTGTTCGCACTGGATCGTATCTTCGATATGATACGCACAGCGCTAAATATCACCGGCGATGCCGCTTGTGCGGTGATCATCAATGACCAAATTAATGTAGAAGCAGAACCAAGCAAAGCTTAGTGAGCTAGAACAAAAACACCAGGCAACAAAAAGCCCTGATAATCAGGGCTTTATACTTTATGCGTAACCATTTATTAAGCGATGATTACCACATTAAATCATCTGGAATCACAAAGTCTGCGTACGGATCATCTTCGTCAGGCTCGTCGTTTTCAACAACGTTATTCAGTACGATACTTGATTCGTCACGCTGCGCAATTTTATCTGCTACCACACTTGGAATCACTTCGTAACTATCCGCTAAACGAACAATCGCTAAACGACCACGTACCAGCTGATCTTGCATGGTTTTATCAACATAAATCTTCTTCACTAATGTACCGTCAGTGAAGTTATAGCCAATATCACCTTTTTTGCGATCGATGCGGTTCATCTCGATAAGTTGTTTTACCTGCGCCTGAAACTCTTTTTTCTGAACTTCTTCATTCTTCAGGCGGTTTAGGTTCTTATCTTGCTCAAGTTGAGCTGCTCGATTTGCTTCAACAGCCGCTTTCGCTTCACGTGCTTGAACGCGTGATTTTTTCGCACCTTTCGCTGCTTTTTTTAGTTTTTTCTTATCAACTAAACCAGCTTTAAGCATTTGCTCTTGTAGGCTTAACTTGGCCATTGATTCTCCACTATTAATCTGAATAACACTTATAACGCTATTATCACTACCGAGTGATATAAGGGTCAAGCCACTATCGAGCTCGAAACATTAAAATTCTGCTATTTCACTATGAAGCCATGTCTGAAACGCCTTTATCCGCGGTGAAATCGTCGCATCTTGACGACAAACAACGTAATAGCTCAATGGTGACTGTACTGCCATATCAAAAGGCACCACCAATCGACCATCTTTTAGCTGTTGATCAACAAATGAATGCCTGCCCATCGCAATACCCAAACCATTTTCAGCCGCCTGTAATGCCAGATCAGCACGATCAAATGTACAACTATTTTCAGGTAATTCGATCCCATTGGTTTGAGCCCAGTATTGCCACTCATCATTACGTCCTGCCCGCGCCCAAGGAGCCGCATCATGCAATAACGTACACACCATTAATTGTTCTGGGTTATTGTGTAAATGGTTTTGATCTGCATATTGAGGGCTACATACTGGGACCATGCTTTCATCCATCAACTTTTCAGAATGTAACCCTGCATACTTACCATGCCCAAAGTAGATAGCACAGTCGAACGATTCAGTCTGAAAATCAACAAGATCATTACGGGTACGTAAATGAAAGCGAAGCGCTGGATATTTATCAATGAAGTGCTTTAAGCGAGGTAATAACCAAGTCTGTGCAAACGTTGGAGGGACTGAAACATTGAAATCTCCACTCAACTCTAACGTTTTTAGATCTCGCAATTCATGTGCAATGTCACCAAAGTTTTGAGCAACAACTCCTTTGAGACGTTTACCTTCTTCGGTTAACAAGAGTTTTCGGGTCTGGCGAATAAAGAGCTGAACCCCAAGGCTATCTTCAAGATTTTTTATCTTATGACTAACTGCACTTTGCGTTAAGCATAGAATTTCAGCGGCACGAGTAAAGCTCATTTGATCTGCGGCGATCAAAAAACAATGTAAACCAGAAAGGACGGAACCTGTTAATTTTGGAAGCTGCATACGTTATTGATATTCTTGATTATAGGGCGTATGCGTCTATTATAACAACAAAAAGCCACTGCTGGGGGCAGCGGCCATTACAATCGTAATATTAAAGAGATATTAGCTAACAGCACTCAATAAGCCCGACTTCTGATCATCATTTAACAAAGTCCAGTGACAACCTTGCACCGCGCCTGCAAACATCCAAAGCAGTTTAATATCTAAATCTTGGCCATGCACCTGACGCACCTTACAGAATACTTCCGACGCTCCAAGCTCCATAAAACTTGTTACATCTTTTACACCCGCTTTTTTTACCATACGTTCCAAGGTCAAGCGCATGTTAGGCAGATCACGAATACGCTTGTTTTTATCTGCAGCTTTTTCAACTTTATCTTGACGCGCAATTTGGATCGAATGCTCAACTAGCTCATTACTCAACGTACGCGATTCACTAAATAATGGCGTTATATCGTAATAGTTTACTATTGCTGTCGTACTGCGTTTAATGTGCTTAAACTTGGCGCAACCAAGTTGACATAAACGCTCATCAAGAACTTCACCACCGCGTAGAAACAATGATTTATTTGTGATAATTGCGTACATCGCCCCATCAATGAACACGCCCATACCACCAAACATAGAACGTTTCTCATACTCGCCAAATCCACTGAGGTAGGTGAAAAATTCTTCCTTAAACGACATAACAATTCTCTCTCTTGAAAAGTAAGCGGTAGTCGTATCCATATTGAAACGAATGACGACGTCAACAATTTGACTGTGCCATATCAGTTTGATGAATTCCACATATGAAACACTCGGCTTATTCACGATGAGATTTCAAGCATATTATGCGCTGCAAAAAAAGCAAAAAGAGACAAAAAGAGACCAAAAGGAAGAGGAAAGTTGGGATTAAAAACACCTTTCCACAATTGACAGTTCTATCTATTTATGTGTTGTTTCTATCAGTAATTGCTATGCTTATTAATAATAAAACAACCAAAGGAAAAAGAAAAATTATAAAAATTCAATCACTTAGGAGATATGTGGATATATATTTGCAAGGAGGTCTCTTATTGACAACTTCCCTGATAGAAAGAGAAATCAAAGCATTGTAAATTCAAAGCGATCTCAGTAAAGGACGTATTAATGGAGAAAATAGCGTTGATGCCTCATACCAATCATTTGCTGCCGGGGGGGAGGCTTGAAATAACCATAATAGAAAGTCGTTTTATACGAATGATGAAAGATGCCTTGTCAGAAAAACGTCAATTTGCCCTTTGTATGCTAAATGAAGGAACAGAATCTGACCCTGTCAAAAACCTACCCGCTATAGTGACGCTCTCAAAAATTATTGATTTTAATCAAACTGATGGTGGCTTAATAAACCTTTCAATCGAGGGCATCCATAATGTGAAGTTATCAGCGGTCTATCATGAATACGATGGTTTATTTAGTGGCGATGCTGTTATCTTACCCAGCTGGTCTCCCCTTCCCATTGATTCAGCAAATGAATGTTTAGCTGAGAAATTAAAGCGTCATTTTGCTTACAATCAAAAAAGCAAAATCAGTGACGACAAACTCAAATACGATGATATCAGCTGGGTATGCCTGCGATGGATAGAAATTGTTCCAATCGAAGTCTATTACAAACAGTTATTAATCGCCCAAGATTCACCTAAACTAACCATCAGATTTTTACTCAAGCTTTTTCAACACGGATAAATAACCACCAAAAGGCAGCACCTTTAGACTGATTTATCACAAACTTCAATGAAAGGTTATCGTCTTTTATACGGCTGTGTTATTGATAAGGCTAATCGCTTTCTGCCAAGTTTTTATCTTTATGGACCATGTCTCTTTTTTCTGGTTAAAACCTGAAAATAATAAAATTGTGAAAGGGCTCGAATCTGAATTCTATGCGCTTGTAAAGGACGCAATTCGCCACAATCGCCTCATTTTACCCCCTATACCCGAAGTACTCGCCAAGCTGCTAGAGCTTTGCAAACATGAAGAAACCAGCGTACATGATGTGGCTGATTTGCTGCTTGATGACCCTAGTATTACTGCCTTGATCATCAAAACCTCAAACACGGTTATTTTTAATCGCCGTAATGTCATTTGCCACGATATTTTCACCGCAGTTTCTCGATTAGGTATCTTTCGTGTCAGAGATATTGTGGCCGCATATACAGTTCAAGAGCTAAAAAACAACGCAAACTTCAGCTTAGAATGTAACAATATCTTGAAACACAGTGCGCAAAATTCCCGCCAGTTAGCAGCAACAATGGCTGTTATTGCAAGTCGTCTTCCTAATAAAAGTCATCAAAAAAATAAGCTAGAAGTAGATAAATGCCTTTTAGCGGGGTTATTAGCTGACATAGGCTTGTTTGGCTTAATCCATGAATATCAAGCATACCTTGATTCAGGTAATTACTTAGATCTTGATATTGCTAAATATATTTTTGAAAATTGTTGTGACAAAAGCAGTGAAACGGTGTTGAAACATTGGGGGTTTGACGAAGACTTCCTTGCAGTGGCAACGAACACCAAGCAGCATAGTTATCCGGAAAATCATAACAGTCAGTATCTTGACGCCGCTCGAATGGCTAGTCATCTTCTCATGTATAGAAACGACGACGCTGACATAGATACCCATGAAATCGAGCTAGATCTCTATGCGGCTGAACTGATGTATGAATTGACGAATATTTCAGATAGTGAATTTAATGGGTTAACTAAAGAAGCGATGCAAAATAGCGGCCTTTAATCCTTTTTGCCTACATCTTAATATTGCCCTATTTAGACGCTGTTGATAATCTACAGAAATCAGCAGCTTCTTGTTACGCTTAACATAAATTAAAGCTTATTAAGAATAAATAAGCTTCATTTATTGTGCCTATACATACAGCTCGTTAACTTTCACTCTACGCGCAAGGATCAGTATGTTTTCAGGGATGCTCTATATTTTCTTACCTCTAATCGTGGGGTACTTAATTCCAATTAATAACAATAACCTATTGGAATTTATCAATAAACAAACTAGTCGTCTTGTATTGGTGATTCTAGGGCTGATGGGATTAAGCCTTGCTGGACTTGATAACTTAGGTCAAAACCTTCACCAAATACTACTCTATACCGCGACCTTCTTCATTGCGATAAGTGCCTGTAACCTCGTTGCCCTCCCTTTTATCGACAAACTTCTCCCTATTGCAACCGAGCTACAACATAAGAAATTGCCTTTTAAAGAAATGATGATGGAATCTGTTCGGTTGATTTTAGTCGTCGCTGGAGGGTTAATTATAGGCTTGATGCTTGGCATGGATCTATCGTGGGTGGACACTGCAAGTGAAGGTATTCTCTTACTTTTGCTATTTTTGATCGGTATTCAGCTACGTAATAGTGGTATGACACTTAAGCAAATATTATTAAACAAAAATGGGATGCTGATTGCCGCAACTATTGTCGTAACCTCTTTGCTTGGTGGCATAATTGCAGCACTGATCCTTGATGTGCCAGTAAAAAATGGGCTTGCGATGGCATCAGGATTCGGCTGGTATTCTCTAGCGGGTATTTTAATGGGAGATGGACTTGGCCCTGTTTATGGGGGCGCCGCTTTCTTAAACGAGCTACTACGCGAACTGGTGGCACTCACGCTGATCCCCTTAATTATTCGTCGTTATCCAAGTACTGCAATCGGCTATGCTGGTGCAACGGCGATGGATTTCACTCTCCCTGTGATCCAAAACTCTGGTGGTATCCGGTGTGTTCCTATCGCTATCGTTAGTGGGTTTATTTTAAGCTTGCTAGTCCCTGTTCTGATGTTGTTCTTCCTCTCTCTTTAAAACAAACTTGCAGATAACAGCGATACGTTATGTCGCTGTTATCATTCCGCTTTACACACTCTCCGGCACCACGAGCTCTCCCTAAGCCATTCTAAGGGCTTTCTCATCTTTGTTTGCTAATCTGTCCGCTCACCGCAATTTATTTCACTCTTCTATGTCTGAGCCGCTTTTAATGATTCCTTTCACCATCTTTAAGCACCCTTGAGAGTTAATTCGGATTTCCGCTAGGTCTTACCGGAACTCTTCATCACAAACTTCAGTTGCCTTGCTCTAAAGAAACACAGTTACAGCAAATTCAAACACCCAATAGAGACATCGTTGTTTTAAACACTCACAAATACGAGAACTGAAAACGCAGACACAAAAAAGGGAAGCCGAAGCTTCCCTAAATATTTATGTATGGTTAATTCGTATTAGTTATTACGAATCCACTCATCCATGTCTGATTTCAAGTTATCAGATTTAGTACCGAAGATAGCTTGAACACCACTACCTGCAACAACAACACCTGCTGCACCTAGTTTTTTCAGTTTATCTTGGTTTACGTTTTCAACACTTGCTACTGATACACGTAGACGAGTGATACAAGCATCAAGACCAGTAATATTGTCTTTACCACCGAATGCCATTACTAGATCTTTCGCTAGCTCTGTACCTGTAGAAGCAGCTTCTGATGATTCGTCTTCATCTTCACGGCCTGGAGTTTTCAGGTCAAGAGCACGAATTACAGCACGGAATACGACGTAGTAGATTACAGCGTAAGCAATACCTAGACCAACAAGAAGCAGCATGTTTTCTGCACGTGGCGATTGAACAACAAAGTCAATGAAACCATTTGAGAACGTATGACCGTGAACAACACCTAATGCGTTAGTTAGCATGTATGCTACACCAGCAAGTACTGCGTGGATTGCATAAAGAACTGGAGCAACAAATAGGAATGCGAATTCAATTGGTTCTGTAATACCA
Source organism: Photobacterium sanguinicancri (assembly GCF_024346675.1). Classification (NCBI taxonomy): domain Bacteria; kingdom Pseudomonadati; phylum Pseudomonadota; class Gammaproteobacteria; order Vibrionales; family Vibrionaceae; genus Photobacterium; species Photobacterium sanguinicancri. Next base: position 1,185,239 of record NZ_AP024850.1, on the reverse strand, counting down.
GTAAGGAATGAAGTTAACGCAGCAGATGCCATGATACCCATTACTTTAGCGCGGTTTTCAGGTTTCGCTGAATGTGCAATCGCGATTGCAGCAGCAGGAAGACCGAACATTTTGAATAAGTAACCACCAGCTAGTTGACCGAAACCGTTACCTGCAGCACGAGATGCGTCATCAGCAGTTAGGAAACAAGTCATAATACCGTTCACTTGCTCACCAGCAGCGTTCACACAAGAACCCGCTTCGTAGAAGAACGGTACGTTCCAAATATGGTGAAGACCAAAAGGAATTAGAGAACGTTCAATTACACCGTAGATACCAAATGCCATTACTGGGTTTTGGTTAGCAGCCCAATCAGAGAATGCCGCAATTGCGCCACCGATTGGAGGCCAAACGATAGAAAGTACAAGACCTAGAGCAATAGAAACAAAACCTGTTACGATTGGCACGGCACGCTTACCAGCGAAGAAGCCAAGGTACTCAGGAAGTTGGATACGGTAGAACTTGTTGAAAGCCCAACCAGCAACACCACCGGCAAGGATACCACCAAGAACACCAGTCTCAATGCCATCAACACCCATTACAGTTGCCATCACTTTAAGTGTAGCAATCATGATGCCGTAACCAACAACAGCTGCTAGACCCGCAACACCATCATTGTTTGTAAAACCAAGCGCAGTACCAACAGCAAATAGCAGAGCCATTTGACCGAATACGGAACCACCAGCTTGTTCCATTAAGTGAGAAACCACTTCTGGAAGAAAACTAAAGTTGGCAGCACCAACCCCTAATAGAATACCAGCTACAGGAAGAACCGATACAGGCAGCATAAGCGCCTTACCGACTTTCTGTAGGTTTGCAAATAAGTTCTTAAACATATTGTGCTCCTGAGTGAGATGTATTGTTTGAATTGAATCGGTACTAGCGACATACCCCCGTAGTCATAATGCTAGACCTCTTTTTATATATTTCGGCATCAGTATAAAATGCGGGTGCAAATATAACTTGATGACAATCATAAATACCAATAGAGCCTGAAATATAATTTCAAAACATAATATAGATCACAGTTACATTTTGCGTGCAAAACGTGTAAAAAAGCGGACCAAACACCAGCAACCCATTGTAAAATAAGAATTTAATTGAAAACAAAAAGTAACAAAAGGGATTTTTATGCAGTTTTCAATCTTGTAACGCTTGTTATTTTACGTAACAAAACTACATTTAGAGGTAAATTGATAGTTTTGTCTGATAATTAATCAATTACCAGTATGCCACTAGCGAATTATCAACAAAACAAGTAAACATTAAAACCAGAGGGACATAAGCCCCTCTAATACCAGTTACTTATTTTTAGCTCGCGAAAAAAGTTTAAAGAAGTTTTCAGTGGTCACTTTAGCTACTTCTTCACCAGAAACCCCTTTCAACAAGCCAATGTAATCAGCAACTTCTTTCACATACGCTGGCTGATTTTGCTTACCACGATATGGAATTGGCGCAAGGTAAGGAGAATCCGTTTCAACAAGCAAGCGTTCTAATGGCAAATTACTGACTACATTTTTCAGCTCGCTGGCTTTATTGAAGGTTACAATGCCTGAAATTGAAATGTAAAAACCAAGTTCAATCGCTTCTTGCGCCATCTCTAGGCTTTCAGTAAAGCAATGCAATACTCCGCCACACTTCTCTGCACCTTCTTCTCGCAAAATACGCATGGTATCTTCACGTGCCATTCGCGTATGAATGATCAACGGCTTATTCAGCTCGACTGCAACACGCACATGTTGGCGGAAGATATCTTGCTGTGCTTGTGCTGTCTCAGGTTGATAGTGATAATCAAGCCCTGTTTCACCAATCGCAACCACACGCTCATTTTGTGCATAGGTCTTGAATTGCTCGTAATCCAAACCAGAGTCAATATCCAATGGATGAACACCGCACGATGCGAAAACATTATCGTAAGGTTCAATCATCTCCATCATGGCAGGGAAGCTACGTAAGGTAACACCAACAGACAAAAAGTACTCGACACCGCGAGCCTTCGCTTTGGCCAACACATCATCAATCCCTGTATGGAGCTGTTCGTAGTCAAGTTTGTCAAGGTGACAATGTGAATCCACTAACACGTTATATTCCTCTTTCTATTCTTCTTTCAAAAAAGTACTCAACCATTTAACAATGAGTAATTCACTGTTAAGGCCTGTGTGCTTCTGTAATTGTTGATGGAGCTGGTTAATCTGTCTAGCCTGTCGAATCAAGACCGCCGCGGGCACAGTACGTGCAACTTGCTCTACCTTGGTGACTGATTCTTGGTGAACGAGATGACTTGTTACGCCTTGTTGGTACTTAATACAATCCAGTAAGAAAAAACTTAGCCATTGCAGACTTACCGCGCCTTCACTGGCACACAGACCCGCGACATCGTATAAACCAACATTAGGCGGCTGTAAAAATTCAGCAAAAGCTTCAATTAGCTTGCCATGGCGAATATCTTGTCCTTGCTCGACAAAGGCTAGCGTAGCCAATGGTGCGCCGCAATTTAAACGGACAGACTCGGCACTGATAGATTGCTTTAGCTGCTGTTCTACCCAGCGTTTGGCTTGTGCTTCATCTGGCACACTTAAGCGCCACTTGTTACAGCGACTGACAATCGTCGGTAATAGGCTATCGAGTGACTGGGATGTCAGGATAAATTGACAATTTTGTGGCGGCTCTTCCAATGTTTTTAGAATTGCATTCGCACCTGCTTCACCTAATGCATCAGCGGATTCGATAAAAATCACCCGACGCCCACCAAGTTGTGAAGTCTCAACCGCTAAACGGTTACATTTACGCACCACATCAACACTGATCTGCTTACCTTCTTGCTCTGGTTTTATCCAGTGGAAGTCTGGATGCGTTTGAGCATCGAATAATTGACAAGCATGACATAAACCACATGGTTCATTGCCGCCATTCAAGCATAAAACGGTTTGCGCTAAGTGCTTGGCTAAAACAGCCCGCCCGCTGCCCTTTGCCGCAGTCAGCAAAATTGCATGGTGCAAACGCTTTTGAGCAATCAATTGCTGCCATTGTTGCCATAGCACTTCTTGCCACGGGTATAACATTTACTGCGTCTCCAACCACTGCGTTAGCGCTGCTGTAATGTCCGCCGTTACCGCATCTAGCGTTTGGCTTGCATCAATAATAACAACACGGCTATCGTTCTCTGAAAGCTCAAGAAAACGCGCGCGGGCACGGTGGAAGAAATCAACATTCATCTGTTCAATACGATCAAGTTCACCACGACCACGAGCACGTTCAAGCCCGAGCACAGGATCGATGTCCATATAAATCGTAAAGTCAGGACGAAAATCACCTAAAACAGTATCACGTAGGTTTTCCATCAAGGCTTTATCAAAACCACGTCCACCGCCTTGGTATGCTTGCGATGACATGTCATGGCGATCACCAACAACCCAGCGGCCTGAATTAAGTGCAGGCTTAATCACATTATCCACTAGCTGAATACGCGCAGCATAAAGCAGTAGCAATTCAGCCATATCAGTTAACGGCTCATCAGGGTGACCTTCTTTCACCAAGGTACGCATTTGTTCAGCAAGCGGTGTTCCGCCTGGCTCACGCGTAGATTGTGGATCATGGATCCCTTGTGCAGCTAACGTCGCCACCACCTGCTTAATGGCAGTGCTTTTCCCTGCGCCTTCAAGGCCTTCAATTACAATAAATTTACCGTTCATTACTTTCTTAATGTTTTTAAGTAGGCGCGTACTGCGCGATTGTGTTCACGGAGTGACTTCGAAAACTTGTGACCGCCATTACCATCCGCAACAAAATAATAATAGTTACTGCTTTCTGGCTTCATTGCGGCTAATACCGATGCTTCACTTGGCATCGCAATCGGCGTAGGTGGTAAACCAAAGATGGTATACGTGTTGTATGGGGTTGGCGTACGTAAATCTTTTTTACGAATATTGCCTTTGTAGTTCTCACCCATACCATAGATAACCGTTGGATCTGTTTGTAAGCGCATGCCTTTATTTAAACGATTCATGAAAACCGACGACACTAATGTACGTTCATTATCAACAGCGGTTTCTTTCTCGATAATCGAGGCCATGATCAACGCTTCATAGGGCGTCTTAAGCGGAATAGCTTGATCACGTTTTTGCCACGCTGAACCTAATAAACTGTCCATCGCGTTAAACGAACGGCGCAATACTTCTAGATCGCTGGTACCTGCCGTGTAATGGTAGGTTTCAGGTAACAAGTACCCTTCTAGCTTATCTGTGGTCGCGCCAATCTTGTCTGCGATATCCGCTTCACTCATGCCTTCAGTCGCATGTTTGATATGCGGAGCTTGGCTTAGTTGTGTTAACCAATCTGAAAAACGGTCACCTTCCACTAAGGTGATCGCAAACTGATGTTCCTTACCACTGGTTAGCAAGGCTAATACACCATGTAGTGTCAGGTCTGTTGGAATTTGGTAAGTACCCACTTTAACTTGTGCTAATGATGGATCAAGCTTTACCACCCAGCGGGTCCAGCGCGTTTGCTTGATAATTTTCGCACGATCCAGCTGATTCAATACGCCTCTAAAGCTTGAACCTGGTGTAACCGTAAATAATTTCGATTCAGTATTAATCACAGGTTGCGACAAAGATGCCACGACCTGTTGATACGACCAGCCAATAGCACCTGCGCCAACTACCGCTAACACCACGATAACTAACAATAACTTCTTCAGCACGAATACAACCTCTTATTCAACTCATTAAACGCCATGCGCTCAGTAAAGGAATGTTCATTAATTTGATTAATAGGCACCAACGCCATTAGGGCATTAGTAATAAAGACTTCATCTGCGCAAAGCAATGCATCAAGTGGTGATTTTACAATCTCCAGACAATATGGCGTCGATTTAATCAATGTCATTACATGTGATCGCATCACACCACATACCCCTGCCATTGATAAATCTGGCGTAAAGATAGTATTTCCTTTTCGCCAAAAGATATTGGATGCAGACGTCTCCACGACTTGTCCCAACACATCACAAACGACAGCATCTGCCCAGTTGCAAGATTCAATTTCTTGCTTCAATAACACCTGCTCTAATCGGTTAAGGTGTTTAAATCCAGCCAACATAGGTGAAAGGCCTAATGCTTGCTGACAGACACCTAACTCAATACCGACTTGTTGCCAGCCATGATAGTGGTTTGGGAATGGAGAATGTGAAATCACGACACTCGGCGATTCGCATCCTGTAGGACTATAACCTCGCCCCCCACTACCTCGGCTGATTAAAAGCTTTACCACCCCTTTACTGGCAAAATTAGCAGCAATACGTTCGACTTGTTGCTGAACTGTCAGCCAATCAGGCATGGGAATGGATAACGCGGCTAATGTTTTTTCAAAACGAGCTTGATGTAAAGGCCAAAGACGAGGCTTTCCCTGTTCAACCAAAATAGTGGAAAAGCAACCATCACCATACTGCATCGCACGATCGCTCACCGCTATATACTCAGCTTCAGCTCCATTAATGCACGTCATATCCACTCACTTATAACGATTATACCCACCCTAATAATGGTTGGGGTATAGGCAAAAAAAAACGGCCCGGTAAGAATACCAGGCCGCTTTATGATAACAGGTTACAATTAAATTTTCTTGAACAGCAACGAGCCGTTTGTGCCGCCAAAACCAAATGAGTTACATAGAGAGTACTCAAGGTTTACTTGACGTGCTTCACCCGCGACGTAGTCTAAATCACAGCCTTCGTCTGGGTTTTCAAGGTTAATTGTTGGTGGAACTGCTTGATCAACTAGCGCCATCACTGAAATGATAGACTCAACAGAACCCGCAGCACCAAGAAGGTGGCCAGTCATTGATTTAGTTGATGAAACCAGTACATCGTTCACTGCCGCGCCCATAGCACGCTTGATACCAAGCGTTTCTGCTACATCGCCCGCAGGTGTTGAAGTACCATGTGCATTAATATAACCAATTTTATCCGCATTAATACCCGCATCACGGATACACGCTTCCATTGCTAATGCACCGCCAGAACCGTCAGGGCTTGGTGAAGTCATGTGATAAGCATCACCACTCATACCAAAACCAACAAGTTCAGCGTAAATTTTTGCGCCACGCGCTTTTGCATGTTCGTACTCTTCCAGCACCATCATGCCCGCACCATCACCAAGAACAAAACCATCACGGTCTTTGTCCCATGGGCGAGAAGCCGCTTGTGGGTCGTCGTTACGTGTAGATAGTGCTTTAGCAGCCGCAAAGCCGCCCATGCCTAGCTCAGTTGATGCTTTTTCTGCACCACCCGCTAGCATTGCATCTGCATCACCGTAAGCGATCATACGTGCAGCATGGCCAATGTTATGAAGGCCAGTTGTACACGCAGTAGAAATTGCAATATTTGGACCACGAAGACCATGCATGATAGACATGTGGCCAGCGATCATATTAACAATTGTAGATGGAACAAAGAACGGGCTAATTTTGCGCGGCCCTTTTTCCATGTATGCACGATGGTTTGATTCAATAAGACCAAGACCACCAATACCTGAACCAATAGCAACACCAATACGTGGTGCATTTTCTTCAGTAACTTCAAAACCAGAGTCTTTCAGAGCCTGAACGCCAGCCGCAATGCCGTATTGGATAAATAAATCCATTTTACGAGCATCTTTCTTAGTCATGTATTCTTCACAATTGAAGTCTTTCACCATACCCGCAAAACGAGTAGCGAAAGCACTTGCATCGAAATGCTCAATATTGCTAATACCACTAGTACCAGCCAACAGTGCTTTCCATGAAGAATCAACTGTATTGCCTACAGGCGACAGCATTCCCATGCCAGTAACAACAACGCGACGCTTTGACACGATCTATCTCTCCGGGAATTGAGGGTTTAAACAGGGATACATAAAGAAATAAGGCGGTCATGGTGACCGCCTTGAGGTGTTCTTAATTACTCAGAAGCGCCAACAACGTAGTCGATTGCTGCTTGAACTGTTGTAATTTTTTCAGCTTCTTCGTCAGGAATTTCAGTATCGAATTCTTCTTCAAGAGCCATTACTAGTTCAACTGTATCTAGAGAATCAGCACCTAGATCGTCAACAAAAGAAGCTTCGTTCTTAACTTCAGCTTCGTCTACACCCAGTTGCTCGATGATGATTTTTCTTACGCGTTCTTCGATGTTGCTCATTAATCTATTTCCTTAAAACAAGAATTCGCTAATGCGATTTGCTGTAGTTTATTCATTACTACAAAAGTTGCAACTATCACAGTGCTGGTCAAACCACGATTTTGCATGAAAATACACTGACTTTGACTTGCATCATCAAGTTTTACAACTTTATTGGTTAAATCATGTACATGCCGCCATTTACGTGCAACGTTTCACCTGTTACATAACCAGCATCTTCAGAGGCTAGAAAAGCAACAGCTGCCGCGATTTCACGTGGGTCACCCAAGCGACCTGCAGGTACGTTTGCTAGTGTAGCAGCACGTTGGTCATCATTCAGGGCTTTTGTCATATCGGTTTCGATAAAACCAGGTGCTACAGCATTTACTGTAATACCACGAGAAGCCACTTCACGCGCCATTGACTTAGTAAAGCCAATCAAACCTGCTTTTGCTGCCGCATAGTTGGTTTGACCCGCATTACCCATAGTACCAACGACTGAGCCAATACTAATAATACGGCCATGACGCTTTTTCATCATTGCACGTAGTACTGCTTTAGACAGACGGAATACCGATGTTAGGTTGGTATCCATAATATCTTGCCACTCGTCATCTTTCATACGCATAAGCAAGTTATCACGGGTGATACCCGCATTGTTAACAAGAATGTCAACATCGCCAAATTCTTCTTTGATCTGCGTTAGCGCCGTTGCAATCGACTCAGGCGATGTAACGTTTAGTGCCAGACCTTTACCGTTTTCACCCAAATAAGCGCTGATTGCTTCTGCGCCACTTTCAGATGTTGCTGTACCGATTACTTTTGCGCCACGCTCGACTAAAATTTCAGCGATCGCACGACCGATACCACGGCTTGCACCTGTTACCAGTGCAACTTTACCTTCCAGGCTCATTGTTATTCCTCTTTAACTAATACTACTTAGTGGGTAATGCAATAACTATTCAGTTATTTTGCTGCTTCTACAGAAGCAGAATCATTTACCGCAGAACCACCAAGTGCGCGATTAATACGTTTTGTCAGACCAGTAAGTACTTTACCTGGGCCCATTTCAAGCAACTGTTCGATACCTTCTGATGCCATACGCTCAACAGACTCTGTCCAACGAACTGGACCATAAAGCTGTTTTACTAACGCTAGTTTAATCGCAGCAGGATCGGTTTCAGTTGCCACATCTGCATTGTTAATCACAGGGATTGCAGGTGCGTTAAATTCAATATTTTCAAGTGCTACAGCTAGTTTGTCAGCAGCAGGCTTCATAAGTTCACAATGTGATGGTACTGATACTGGAAGTGGTAATGCACGTTTAGCACCCGCTTCTTTACACAATACGTTTGCACGCTCAACGGCTTCTTTATTACCCGCAATAACCACTTGGCCTGGCGAGTTAAAGTTCACAGGCGACACAACTTGACCTTGTGCTGCTTCTTCACAAGCTTTTGCAATCGCGTCGTTATCAAGACCAATGATTGCAGACATTGCACCAACACCTGCTGGAACCGCTTCTTGCATTAATTGGCCACGTAGTTCAACCAATTTAATCGCATCTTTAAAGTCAATAACGCCAGCACATACAAGCGCAGAGTATTCACCAAGACTATGGCCAGCAACAACAGTAGGTTGCTCCCCGCCTTCTTGTTGCCATACACGCCAAATTGCAACAGACGCTGCTAGCAATGCAGGTTGCGTACGGTGCGTTTGATTTAAATCTTCTGCTGGGCCGTTTTGTACTAATGCCCACAAGTCGTAGCCTAGTACTTCAGATGCTTCAGCAAATGTGTCAGTAACGACAGAAAATTTTTCAGCTAGTTCAGCCAACATGCCAACTGCTTGAGATCCCTGACCAGGGAATACAATCGCGAACTTAGACATCCGAGAATCCTTATTCTTATTTTACTGAATAATATTCAGTTCTTTTTGTAAGAGTTACCGCTGCAGACGCATCAACAGCCATAAAATTAAAACTTAACGAGCGCAGAGCCCCAAGTAAAACCGCCACCAAACGCTTCTAACAGCATCGTCTGGCCACGTTGAATACGGCCATCGCGTACCGCTTCATCCAGCGCTGTTGGCACTGTTGCTGCGGAGGTATTACCGTGACGGTCAAGGGTAACAACCACTTGTTCCATCGACATGGATAACTTTTTCGCTGTCGCTGAAATAATACGTAAATTCGCTTGGTGCGGAACAAGCCAGTCTAGCTCAGACTTGTCCATGTTGTTCGCCGCTAACGTATCTTTAACTAGGTTTGATAACTGTGTTACCGCAACCTTAAAGACTTCATTACCCGCCATGTACAACCATTTATCATCAGTAAATGCTTCACCATGTTCAGGTGTCGCTAGGCTTAGTAAACCACCAAAATGACCGTCTGCATGTAAATGGGTAGAAAGAATACCAGGTTCTTCGCTTGCACCTACAACCACAGCACCAGCAGCATCACCAAATAAGATGATCGTACCGCGATCGTTAGGATCACACTTGTGCGATAACGCATCAGCACCGATCACTAAAACATTTTTCGCCATGCCCGTTTTAATATGCTGATCTGCAATACTTAACGCATAAACAAAACCAGAACACGCAGCTGCAATATCGAATGCAGGGCAACCTTTAATATCGAGCATGCCTTGCACTTGGCAAGCCGCTGATGGGAATGCGTGACTTGCACTGGTCGTCGCCACAATGATCAGGTCGATATCTTCTTTATCAATGCCCGCCATTTCAATAGCGTTTAAAGATGCTTGATAGCCCATTACCGCAACGGTTTCATCTTCAGCGGCAATACGACGCTCGCGAATACCAGTACGCGCAACGATCCACTCGTCGGTTGTGTCGACCATTTTTTCTAAATCGGCGTTAGTACGCACTTGTGCTGGTAGGTAGCTACCAGTACCTAATATTTTACTGTTCATGAAAATCAATAAGGCCTCTCGAGTAAGACTTCTTCCAAACGACGACTGATTTTTTTCGGTATTTGTCGTTTGGCCTCGTGTACAGCTTCACCAATGGCATATGTAAAAGCTGCTATATCGGCACTTCCGTGGCTCTTGACCACAATACCGCGCAATCCTAGCAGACTTGCACCATTATACTGGTCGGGGTTCAACTGCTTAAGGTTTTGGAATAGGTCACTAAATAACCATTTGGCCAATAAACCTTTTATTGGATTACTCATCACGGCTTTTTTGAAGCTCGAGATAAATAAATCAGCAACACCTTCACTTGTTTTCAAACAAACATTGCCGACAAATCCATCACAAACCACAACATCCGCTTTATCAGAGTAAAGCTGATCACCTTCTAAGTAGCCAATAAAATGAATATCTGGTGATTGATGTAACATCTCTGCGCAACGCTTCACTAAATCGTTGCCTTTAATTTCTTCCTCGCCAATATTGAGCAGCGCAACACGTGGCTTTTCAATATCGCACTGTTCCGCCATTACAGAGCCCATCACAGCAAACTGGAATAATGTATCAGCATCGCATGACACATTAGCCCCTAAATCAAGCAACCATGTTTTATTGTGATTTTTAGTTGGAATAGCAGAGACAAGCGCAGGCCGTTCAACACCAGGGAGCTGCTTTAAAATATAGCGTGACAACGCCATTAACGCCCCAGTATTACCCGCACTGACACAAGCGTCGGCTTGCTTCTCAGCGACAGCATCAATAGCCATACGCATAGAAGTACCTTTGCTATGACGCAAAGCTTGAGACGGACGAGTGTTGTTTTCTATGATGTGTTCGCAATGAACAATAGAGATTCGAGGGTGTGAAACGTGATTATGAAGAGATAGTTGAGATGTGATCGCACTTTGATCACCATAGAATATAATTTTTAGCTCTGGGTATTGTAACAATGCCTGCACAGCGGCAGGCACTATTACATGAGGACCGAAATCCCCACCCATTGCATCAAGTGCAACGGTTAGACCACTCAAGGTTCAACCTTATTTGTTGATAACCTTGCGGCCACGGTAGAAACCGTCAGCTGTCACGTTGTGACGTAGGTGAGTTTCACCACTTGCAGAATCTACAGATACAGCTGAAGTTGTTAGTGCATCGTGTGAACGACGCATACCACGTGCTGCACGTGATTTTTTGCTCTTTTGTACGGCCATTAACCCTACTCCTGTTAAATTACTTACTTAGATTTTTCAATACTGCAAACGGATTCGGACGCTCATCAGCAACGGGGATCTCACCAAAAGTCATGTTTCCGCTAGCTTTACAGTCAGCTTCATCATGCATTGCGACTTGTGGTAATTCTAACATCAGCTCATCTTCGATGACTTCAATTAGGTTGATCTCGCCATTTTCGTCGACTTCCGCCGGCTCATAGGCTTCCGGGAACTCATCAACTGCCTCTGGTTTGAGGAGCGGACTAAAACAGAACTCAACACCGTATTTGTGTTGGAACTCTTCCTGGCATCGCTGACAGGTCAACGTCACTTCAACATCTGCACTTCCGCGCATGAAAGCAAGGTGACGTTGGTCAAAGTCAAATGATAAGGTGACGTTTGCATCACTTGTTACGCTCTGGACAGATTTCGCCAAACGCTTTAAAAGATCAGCTTTGATGATGCCATCATAGTCGAGTCTTTTTTGAGCGCTGCGAACGATATCCATCGTTAACGGTAATTTTACCTTTTGCATAGGGCGCGAATATTAGCCTTCTAATTTGTTTGAGTCAAAGGAAATGTGTGTGAATTACTAGCTTTTAACCAATTCACTCAGTGTTACTTAGTGAACCGTTATAAAACATGTCTATTTCCTGTTTATATCTTACTTTCAGCAACACAATGAGTCACTTGTAAGTGCACTTCAGTACGGTGAAATAACCATCACTTCATGCTGTTTTATTCATCAACTGCTGCGGACACAGGGTAATAATATTAGAATACAGGCAATAAACCTATAACGAGATATCACCATGTCACAGCCTCTGCTTTTAGCTTCAACGTCGCCATTTCGTAAAGCCTTGCTCGAAAAGTTTGGTTACCCCTTCGAAACAGCAAGCCCAAATACTGATGAACAAGCACTGGACAACGAATCTGCGGAACAACTTGTTGTTAGACTCGCAGAGCAAAAAGCCCGAGCATGTGCCGTTAGCCATCCTGAGCACCTTATTATAGGCTCAGATCAGGTCTGTGTAATCAATGGTGAAATTATAGGTAAACCTCATACTATTGAAAATGCCTGTCGCCAATTGGCTAACGCAAGTGGCCAAGTTGTCACCTTTTATACAGGGCTTTGCCTTTTCAATGCGCAAACTGGCTTATCCGATGTTATTTGCGAGCCCTTTCATGTTCATTTTCGCGCTCTAACTACGCAAGAAATTCAGCGTTACGTTGAGCGAGAGCAGCCATTATATTGTGCAGGCAGCTTTATGTGTGAAGGCTTAGGCATTGTGCTATTTGACCGCCTAGAAGGACGAGACCCTAACACACTAGTTGGATTGCCACTGATTGCGTTACGTGAAATGCTTGAAAAACAAGGCATACAGATCCTGTAACAGAGTACATCCAACAAATATCAGCTAAACAAATCACTAAAATAAAAGAGAGGTGACCTAAGTCACCTCTCTTTGTCCATCCTGAACATGATTATCGCCGCCTAACTATTAGCGCTGACGATAGTGCGCTAGCTTTAGCCTTTCACACGCAGTTTCTCAACGGCACGCTGTAATTTGGCTTCCATTGGCGCACTAATATCCATCGCCTCATCCGTACCCGGATGAGTGAATTTGATATTGGCAGCATGTAAGAACAAACGGTCTAGCCCAGCTTTTTTGGTAAACGCATCAAATCGTGGATCACCATAGCGGTCGTCCCACGCAATGGAGTGACCAGCATACTGACAGTGCACACGTATTTGGTGTGTACGACCAGTAACAGGGCTCGCTTGGATAAGCGTCGACTTATCTAATCGCTCTAATACTTTAAAACGCGTATCCGACGCTTTCCCGTTAGGGTTCACACGAACAATACTGTTCACTTCATTTTTAAGTAGTGGCGCAGTCACTTTCTTGCAACTTGCTTTCCACTCCCCCATTACCAAAGCAAAGTAATACTTCTGTACTGTCTTCTCTCTAAACTGTTCTTGCAAGCGACGCAACGCAGAACGCTTTTTCGCTATCAGCAAGATACCCGATGTATCGCGGTCGATACGGTGAACTAATTCAAGGAAGCGCGCATCAGGACGTAATGCTCGCAATGCTTCAATTGCACCAAATTTCAAACCACTACCACCATGGACAGCCGTACCCGACGGTTTGTTTAGAATCAGCATATGATCATCTTCATAGATAATGCATGACTCTAACTCTGCCACTTTGTCGAGCTTAGTACTTAGCGGCGCTTGTGCTTCTTTTTCCGGCACCTTAACTGGCGGAACACGTACAAGATCGCCATCTTGCAATTTATATTCAGGTTTTATACGTTTTTTGTTTACTCGCACCTCACCTTTGCGCAAAATGCGGTAAATCATACTTTTTGGAACGTTTTTAAGCCGAGCACGGAGAAAGTTATCGATCCGTTGGCCTGCAAAATCATCAGTAATCTCGATGAAATGCACTTTTGGTTTATCTTCATTCATGGGGCATGATTGTATACCCAAATGACTATTTGATGCTATGTTCATGAGTACTTTGGGTACAACTCGCATGTAATACCAAGACCATTAATTAACTAAGCAGAATATTACGCAGGAAAAAACACTAAGAACTAGACATAGATTGCAGTTAGCTAGTTGTTCTACCTACAAAATCTATAACGCAGTTATCAGTGAGTTTAACCCGCAAGAATGATTTGATAGTGATGGGATTGGTATAAAGCTGATTGCCGCAAAAAATGCTGCCTGCTATCATTGCGTACTAAGTAGGGCAAAACGCCTACTTATTTGACAAGGTGATGATTATCTCACCTAAACGACTAATATTTATGCAGCTTTAAATTCGTACGCAGCAGATGGCGTAAGACGTTAAGCGTTTTTAGAGCATTATTAGCGTGTTTGATTAAAGAATTTTTATTGATGCGTAGATACAACCGCGTCGATGTGGTGATGCCGGCTGTTTATTTTCTGATTTAACCATCTGAAACAGCTGGCTAATAAGTGTAGCCAAAAAGCACTCCTGAAATCCCAGCCGTGAGGCTGCACTCATATACAGTCTTGGAGTCTGGCACCGTCGATAAAGAATCTCTGATCTACTCGCTATAACAACGACAATAAACGAGTATATAAAAATGAAAAGAATGTTGATTAACGCAACTCAGAAGGAAGAGTTGCGCGTCGCATTAGTTGATGGGCAGAAGCTGTTCGATCTTGATATCGAAAGCCCTGGCCACGAATCTAAAAAATCAAATATCTACAAAGGTCGCATCACGCGCATCGAACCAAGCCTGGAAGCAGCGTTCGTTGATTATGGTGCTGAGCGCCATGGTTTCCTCCCTCTTAAAGAAATCGCACGCGATTACTTCCCAGCTAACTACACTTACCAAGGTCGTCCAAACATCAAGGAAGTGTTAAATGAAGGCCAAGAAGTTATCGTTCAAGTCGATAAAGAAGAGCGAGGCAACAAAGGTGCTGCGCTAACTACTTTTATCTCTCTTGCTGGTAGCTACCTTGTACTGATGCCTAATAACCCTCGTGCTGGCGGTATCTCTCGTCGTATCGAAGGTGAAGAGCGTACCCAACTTAAAGCTGCACTAAGCACATTAGAACTACCACAAGGTATGGGTCTGATTGTTCGTACAGCTGGCGTTGGCAAATCAGCAGAAGAGCTTGAGTGGGATTTAAATGTTCTACTTAATCACTGGAGCGCAGTAAAAGAAGCCGCTGATGCAGCTGAAGCGCCTTTCCTGATTCACCAAGAAAGTAACGTAATTGCACGCGCAATTCGTGACTACCTACGTCGTGATATCGGTGAAATCCTGATTGATAGCCCGAAAATCTTCGACCGTGCACGCGATCATATCAAGCTGGTTCGTCCAGACTTCTTATCTCGTGTTAAGCGCTACGAAGGTGAAGTGCCACTATTTAGCCACTACCAAATTGAAAGCCAAATCGAATCTGCGTTCCAGCGTGAAGTTCGTTTGCCTTCTGGTGGCTCAATTGTTATCGACCCAACTGAAGCGCTTACTTCGATTGATATCAACTCTGCTCGCGCAACAAAGGGCGGTGATATTGAAGAAACAGCACTACAGACTAACCTTGAAGCGGCAGATGAAATTGCTCGTCAACTTCGTCTACGTGACCTTGGTGGCCTAGTTGTTATCGACTTTATCGATATGACGCCAGTGCGTCACCAGCGTGAAGTTGAAAACCGTCTACGTGAAGCCGTTCGTATTGACCGTGCTCGCGTACAGATTGGTCGTATTTCTCGTTTCGGTCTACTAGAAATGTCACGTCAACGCTTAAGCCCTTCTTTGGCTGAAGCAAGCCACCATGTATGTCCGCGTTGTACGGGTACTGGTGTTGTTCGTGATAACGAATCACTGGCTCTCTCTATTCTTCGTTTAATTGAAGAAGAAGCATTGAAAGATAATAGCGCACAAGTACTTGCTATTGTGCCTGTTGCCGTTGCTTCTTACCTACTGAACGAAAAGCGTCGCTCTGTTCAGCACATCGAGAAATTCCATAATGTTCGTGTCATCATCGTGCCGAACGCAGATATGGAAACTCCTCACTTCGAAGTACTACGTGTTCGTGGTGGTGAAGAAAGTGATGCACTTTCATACTTAATTCCAAAGAACTTGGAAGCATTGAAAGAAGCGGAAGCCGCAGAACTACAACAACCTGAGCGTATCATTAAGAAACGTGAAGAGCCTGTACTTCAAGGTTTTGCAGCACCAAAACAGCCAGCTCCTACAGCTAAACCAGCCGCTGCCAAACCAGCTGCCGCGCCAGCACCAGTAGAAGAAAAACCAGGCCTGTTTAGTCGTTTATTCTCTGCAATTGCTAACTTCTTCTCTGGTTCTGCTGAGCAAGAAACTGAAAAGAAAGAACAAGAGCAAAAAGATAACCGTCAGCGTCGTGACAACCGCAATAACCGCAACAACCGCAATAACCGTCGCGATAAAGACAACCGTCGCCGTAACAATCGCCAACAAGATGGTGAGCGTAACGACAACGAAAATGACAACCGCGAAAATCGTGAAAACCGCAATCCGCGCAACAACCGTGGTGAGAAAAACCAAGGTGAACAGCGCCAGCGCCGTAACGATAAGCAGAAGCAAGAACGTCAAGATCGCAATGCCCAAGGTGACAAGCCGAACAAACAACGTTCGCCTCGTAACGAAGAAGTAAAAGATCAAAAACGTCCAGCTCGTAAAGATGAGACTCAAGCGCCAAAACAACGTCAGAAACAAGAGCCACAACCCGCTGTTGTTGACAACGTTCAAGCAGAAGATCAACAACGCGAGCAAGCAAAGACAGCGAAGATCAAACAGCGCCGTCAACGCCGCCAACTTCGTAAGAAAGTACGTGTTGTTGATGAAGCAGAAAATGCAATTGTACAAGATACAGCGATCGTTGAAGCTCCAGTATCAGAAACTGTTGAACAGCCAGTAGCCTCTCCTCTTCAAGAGATGGGTACATCAATGGCGAAAGAAGCACAATCTGAGACTGCTCCGCTAAACGCTGTTGAAGAACAAGCGCAGAATGTTGATCAAGACCAAGATGCAGAACAAAACGAACGTGAAGGTGGCCAACGCCGTAACCGTCGTTCTCCTCGTCATCTACGTGCAAGCGGCCAACGCCGTCGTCGTCTGCGTGATACGCGTGTTGAACAACCATCTGATGAAGATGTTGCTTCAGAAGCTATCAGCCATGCTGTTGTTGAAGACACGGATACACTAAACGACCTAGAAAATGTTGTTTCAGTTGTTGAGAAGCCTCAAGCAATTCGTCCTCGCACTGGTGTTGCATCACCAGAAATGGCGATGGGCAAAGTATGGGCTCGCGCACCGAAACCAGCAGTTACAGCGATTGAAGTCGCACCTGTAGCAACGCCAGCAGTAGAAGCACCTGTTGAAACAGTTGAAGAAGCAGTAGCACTATCTGGTGTTGCTATGCCTGAACTGGCAATGGGTAAAGCTTTCCCTCTTCGTGATGAAGCCGTTACTGAAGATATCGCAGCTGCTACAGAAACTGTTGTTGCTCAAGAAGCGCCAGTAGCAGAGATTGCTGAAACACCAAGTGCACCAGTTCAAGTTGCTCAAGAGCCTGTTATTGCTGAGCCTAAAGCAGAAGTTGCTCCTGTAGCAGCACCGACTGAGAAAGTGCTGGTAACAGTAACATCACCGCGAGGCAGACATGCTGTTGCGATGATGGCAAAAGCACCGGCACCAGTTGAGACTGCAGAAGCGGTTGTTGTAGCAAGTGCACCATTACGTGAGGAGCGCCTACAAGCGCGCCAAGCAGGTAGCCAAACAGCAACTAGCAAAGCAACTGCACCAATGGCAAGCACTATGCTTAGCTAATACGTGCATCAAGCTATAAACAAAGGCCATGCTTCTGCATGGCCTTTTTGTTTACGTTTCATCCAAATGATATAAAGCGTGATTTATCACTACACAACACTTTAATTCATCTGAATTATATTAAAAGCAGTAATAAGTCAGCATATAAGTTGAACTAAATGAGGCTTTTCTGTAGGATTCGCGACTTTATACCCTCTTCTATAAAATAAAGCAGCCCTTATTAAACATGTTTGAATTCCCTCAATTTTCACGTCAGTCTGTAAAGAATGACGTTCTATCAGGCTTAACTGTAGCGCTGGCTTTAGTGCCTGAAGCCGTTGCTTTTGCCTTTGTCGCTGACGTTGATCCTATGGTTGGTCTATACGCAGCCTTTATCGTTGGTTTAGTTACTGCCGTATTTGGTGGTCGTCCAGGTATGATTTCTGGTGCGACAGGTGCAATGGCAGTGGTCATGGTCAGCCTGGTTGCTGAACACGGTATCGAGTACCTTTTTGCCGCAGTCATGCTCGCGGGTATACTGCAAATTCTCGCGGGTGTATTTAAACTCGGGAAATTTATCCGAATGGTACCGCACCCTGTGATGATCGGCTTTGTTAATGGCTTAGCGATTGTTATTTTCCTTGCACAACTTGGCCAATTTAAAGTGCCAGATGCTGCGGGAACACTCCAGTGGATGCAAGGTGCTGAGCTTTACACCATGCTGGGGCTAGTAGGTTTAACGATGTTCATCATCCATTTCCTACCTAAAATCACCAAAGCAGTGCCTTCGTCACTTGTTGCGATCATCACAGTGACAGCATTGGTTCATGGCCTTGGCTTAGACTCTCGTACTGTTATCGATTTTGTACGCTCGATGAGTGGTAATGTAGATGCAACGCTTGCAGGTAACTTACCTACATTTGCACTACCGCAAGTCGGCTTCAATTTAGAAACGTTGCAAATCATTCTACCGTACTCATTGGTACTTGCTGCTGTTGGTCTAATCGAATCACTACTGACGCTAACCGTTATTGACGAAATGACAGGTACACGCGGTCAAAGTAACCGAGAGTGTGTCAGCCAAGGCATGGCTAACGTAACGTGTTCAGTATTTGGCGCTATGGGTGGTTGTGCGATGATTGGTCAGTCAATGATCAACATTAACTCTGGTGGCCGTGGTCGTTTATCTGGCATTACGGGTGCTGTTGGTCTATTACTCTTCATTCTATTCGGCTCCGCGCTGATCGAAATCATTCCACTGGCTGCGCTTGTGGGTGTGATGTTCATGGTTGTGATCGGTACGTTTGAATGGGCAAGCCTTAAGATGCTACGTAAAGTACCTAAGCATGATTTCTTTGCAATCATCTTGGTTACTTGCGTCACTGTTGCTGCTGACCTTGCATTGGCTGTTATTGTCGGTGTTATCTACTCTGCACTTGTCTTTGCTTGGGAACATGCAAAACACATTTACGCAGCAACACACACAGATGAAAGCGGCACTAAAGTGTATGAAGTGAATGGCCCACTGTTCTTCGGTTCAGCCTCGCATTTCCTTGAGCTATTCGATGCTAAAAACGACCCGAAAGATGTGATTATTGATTTTGCAAAATCACGAGTATCGGATCACTCTGCCATTGAAGCCATTGATACGATTGCTGAGCGCTATGCACGCCAAGGCAAGACGCTTCACATTCGCCACCTTAGCCAAGAATGTCGCTCGCTACTTAAAAAAGCAGGCAACTTGGTAGAAGTGAACCTAATGGAAGATCCAACTTACAAAGTAGCAACAGATACCCTGGGCGGTTAATCTGGCTTGCTAGCAAGAGCGTTAACCTGTTTAACCATTTTGTTGCATAATCAGCTACAACGTAAGTTACAAAAACGCCCGCTATTGCGGGCGTTTTTATATCTAAAAAACAAACTAATTAATTAAGCTCAATACATCAAATAATTACAGCGTCGTTTGAATAGAATCTAGTATGCGATCAGCGGCATCTTCCACTAAATCTAACACATACTCAAAACCTCGTGCCCCGCCATAATAAGGGTCTGGTATCTCATCCAATTCCCCTTCTCCATAGCTCAAAAACAATGCAATTTTATGATGCAGTGCTGGTGGACAAATCGACAGTACATCTTCTAAATTATTTCTATCTGCAACTAACAATTTATCAAACACTTCAAAATCAGAAGGTTGAATCGAGCGTGCTGTGATCCCAGAGAAATCGTAACCACGCCCTTCGCCTGCAGCAACTGAGCGCGGATCAGGACGATTTCCGTGATGGTAGCTGATAGTACCAGCAGACTCGACCAAGACATGAAGACCGCGATCTCGCACTTTCTTCTTTAATACGGCCTCAGCAGTTGGGGAACGACAAATATTCCCCATACAGATAACCAAAATCTTGTATGAACTATTAGACATAAAACACTCCGATGTTAATATTGCCTCCCAACAAATATGTGCATACAGTTTTGCTGTAACTACACACTTATATCACTATATAACGAGAAATCTAACGTGTTAAAGAAAATTGCAGTACTTTACGGTGGCAGCTCAAGTGAACGCGCGGTGTCATTAATGTCTGGAGAAGCTGTATCCGCAGCACTACAGCGTAAAGGTTATGATGTAGTACCTGTCGACATTGATGAAAATTTCGACTTAACCAGCCTTAAAGCCCATAACATTGATAAAGCCTTTCTCGCTCTGCATGGTGGTATAGGTGAAGATGGTACGTTGCAAGCGGCGCTTAAAATGCTGAAAATTCCCTATACCGGCAGCCACCATCGTGCATCTGCTATTGGGATAGATAAAGGACTAACCAAAAAAGTATGGCAAGCAGCTGGCATACCGACGCCCCAATTTATCGAGCTACAAAAAGCCTATTTTACAGACTCACAATTAGATGAACGTGCAGATAGCTTCACCTTTCCTGTGGTCGTAAAACCAACCACTCAAGGTTGTAGCATTGGCATTAACCAAGCAAACGATTTAGATGAGTTGAAATTCTTCGTAGATGAAGCTTTCAAGTATGAAGATACCGTTATTATTGAAGACTACGTTCATGGCCGTGAATTTACCGTCAGTTTACTTAACGGTGTCGCACTACCAGCCGTTGAAATCGATCACTCGCATTCTTTCTTCGATCATGACGCTAAATTCAGTGCTGCAGATACACAATATTACTGCCCGGCAAATTTAACCGAAGAGCAAGAGAAAACCATTCGGTCACTGGCTGCTCGCGCATTCGAAAGTGTCGGAGCTTCAGGCTGGGGACGCGTTGATATCATGGCCGACCCAGATGGTTTTTTCTATGCCATTGAAGTCAATACAATCCCTGGCATGACTAAGCGTAGTGTGTTTCCACTAGCCAGCCAACAGGTCGGGCTTAACTACGATGACACTGTCGACGCGATCTTAAATAGTCACTAATCATATAGTGACATAATTATTGATAACCCATTGGGAGTGTCGCTTATTCATTACCACTCCCAATGCATGAATGTTCCGTTCGTTGCTTTTGTTTGAAACTGATAAAAAACTCCCGTTTTACATTGCCTTAAATCTATGGCTGCCGCAAAATCCTTAGACGCGTATTAACAAGGAATTTGCCAGCATGTTTACCATTACCCTTCCATCATCAGCAAACCAAGATGCCATCCAGCACAAAATCAACACCAAAACAAAGCCGTTAGGATCGCTCGGCCAACTTGAAAATATTGCAGAGCAAATCGCGTTAATTCAACAGAATGAAAAACTGTCTATTGAACAGCCTTACATGTTGGTTTTCGCCGCAGATCACGGTATTGCAGCCCACGGTATTAGCATTGCACCACAAGCTGTCACCCAGCAAATGGTCGCCAACTTCCTTCATGGTGGTGCCGCTATTAACTGCTTTTGTCGTAGTAACGATATGGCGATGATGGTGATCGATGCGGGAATATTAGTCGAACCTGACGACCACCCAATGCTCCTAAAACAACGTATTGCCGCAGGTACTCTCGACTTTAGCCAACAAAACGCGATGAGTCGTGAGCAAGCTGTTACAGCAATTGAATATGGTGCAAATGCGGTAAATCATGTTTACCAACAGGGGACAAACTTGGTCGCTTTTGGTGAAATGGGGATCGGAAATACCAGCAGCGCAACAGCCATTATGGCGAGTATTCTGAATTTACCCATCGATGAATGTATTGGTAGAGGAACCGGGATTGATGATCAGCAGCTTTCTTTAAAAGAACAACTGATCACCCAAGGCCTGAATCATCATCAAGCGTCAATGGTAGATCCCATATCAATCTTAACGGCTGTCGGTGGCTTCGAGATCGCACAGATAGTCGGTGGGATGTTAAAAGCCGCAGAAAATAAAATGGTGGTACTAGTCGATGGTTTTATTGCTACAGCAGCAGCAATGCTAGCCGTCGAAATGTACCCAGCAGCCAAAGCCTATTTCATCTTTTGCCACTGTTCTCAAGAAGCGGGTCACCAACGCATGTTGAACCATCTTGATGCATCGCCGCTTTTAAGCCTTGGTTTACGTTTAGGCGAAGGGACTGGCGCCGCTCTTTCATTACCACTCATTCGCTCTGCCTGTGCATTTTATAATGACATGGCAAGCTTTGAACAAGCGGGAGTAACAGTGTGAACTCACCAATAGAAGCTTCCCCACAAACAATAAAAGTACACATTAAACAGCAGTGGGAAATCTTCTTGGTTGCGTTAGCCTTTTTTACTCGCATTCCAGTACCCAAAGACACGCCTTACTCCAGCGAACGTCTCAATAAAGCCAATCGCTATTTTGGCTTAGTGGGCTGCATTGTCGGCTTAATCAGCGCCTTAGTGTATGTGTTAGCTATCCAGATCTTTCCAGCTAACATTGCAGTAGGGTTTGCGATGGTTATTAGCCTACTTGTGACGGGGGCTTTTCATGAAGATGGCCTTGCTGATGTTTTCGATGGCTTTGGTGGTGGCTGGACAGTAGAACAAAAGCTCGACATTATGAAAGATTCACGGTTAGGTACATACGGTGCAGCCGCGCTGATAATGATGCTCGTCTTTAAATGGCTAGTGCTGAGTTCGCTCGCTGACCTTGACGCTATCTATCCAGCTATCGCACTTTTTGCACTCCATGGGCTAAGCCGCATTAGTGCTGCCAGTTTGATCTTTTCATACCCGTATGTAAGAGCCGACCAAAATAGTAAAGTTAAACCGTTGGCAAATCAGCAAAGCCCTTGTGAACTGTGGGTTTTAATCTTTACTGGTTGCTTTATATTACTGTTATTCCCACTTAGCCTTGCCATCACGCTCTTCGTTGTTCTTACCCTAACCCGCTATGCTTGCGGCCTTTGGTTTAAGCAACAACTTGGCGGATATACAGGTGACTGCTTAGGGGCAACGCAACAATTAAGTGAACTCGCGGGCTATCTCGCGTTATTAGCGTTCTTCACGACATACTAAATAGCGACAACGAAAAGGAAGTAACATGGCCGATCAAAATCAAAAAGATGAACGCTACAAAGCACGCCAACAAAAAGTAAAAGAAAGTGTTGATGCTAAAATCGATGCCGCCCAAATTGAGAAGGGACTATTCCTCATCATCACAGGTAACGGTAAAGGAAAATCGACATCAGGATTTGGTACCGTCGCACGCGCAGTTGGTCACGGTTTACGATGCGGTGTCGGTCAATTTATTAAAGGTACATGGGATTGTGGTGAGCGTAACTTACTTGAACAACATGATGTTACCTTTGCAGTAATGGCTACAGGCTTTACATGGGAAACACAAAACAAAGAAGCCGATAAGCAGGCAGCGCAAACAACCTGGGGTGAATGTAAAAAGATGCTAGCAGATGAAAGCTACGATCTGGTATTACTCGATGAAATGACCTACATGGTTAATTATGGCTACATTGAGTTAGAGGACGTTCTTACTGCTATTTCACAGCGCCCAGCAACTCAATCAGTCATCATCACAGGCCGTGCAGCACATCGTGATTTAATCGAAGTTGCCGATACTGTATCTGAAGTACGTAGTATCAAGCATGCATTTGAGAATGGTATCAAGGCACGTAAAGGTGTCGATTGGTAGCCGTTGTGTAATTTACGCCTGAAATTTTGATATATACTTCCTCGTATAAAGCCACCTCCTCGTGGCTTTTTACTTACCCAACTCTATCCACGATAATCGCTCAATTTTTAGCTCGATATCTAACGACAACGTATCAAAGCAAACGCTTGCATGAACAATTAACAATCAACTGGTTAGATATAAGACTATCAATTAGATCGGATTTCAAACAAACATCAAATCACCCCTTGATCTTGCTCTCATTTTTCTGACTACCAACAGAAAGAAGCCCATTAATTCTATAGCCTGCATCACATCAAACCATAGATGTGAATACGATAATGTTTTTAAAAAGATCGCTTATTGCTGCTTCCATTACTCTCGCGGCACTGACTGGCTGTAATAGCAATAATGCAAATCCTGAATACTCTGCCGCTCGCTTCGCGACTTACAATTTGTCTTTTGATCGAGCAACTTATGAGATCCTCGCGAATGAGATGTCGATGAGTCGTACAGAACAAAGCAACTTAATCAACATGTTCCATCAGTCGCCAGAGAAATTAACGGAAGATCAAAAAACGACGGCTAAACGTATTATCCAAATTCGCAACGTTGCCGAAACCATTCAGCGCGTTCGTCCTAATGCATTTGTATTGGCTGAGTTCAATAACGATGGTACTGGCGAAGATATGACGGCCATTAATGGCTTCCATGATAATTACTTAGCATACAGCCAAAACGATCAGCGTCCGATTAGCTTTATGTTCAAGAAAAACATTGCCACTAACACAGGTAAAGCCAGCGGATTTGACTTAGACCGCGATGGCAAGAAAACTGACGTTAATAATGATGCGTGGGGCTTTGGTGGCTATCACGGTCAGTATGCGTTCGCTATTTTCTCTCAGTTTGAAATTGATGAAAAAAATGTGCGTACTTTCCAAAACTTCAAATGGAAAGATATGCCAGGTGAGAAAAACATCACCATTGTTGACTGTAAACTGAGTAAAACGGGTTGCCCAACAGGCATGAAAGAAGGTGATGCTTGGTACACAGATGAAGCATGGCAACAAATGCCTTTGTCATCAAAGAACCACGTCGATGTGCCTTTAGTTATTCCAACACCAGCAGGTAATGAAGTCATACACTTCTTGGTATCTCACCCTGCGCCACCAATTTTTAACAACGTCGCGAACCATAACTATGAACATAATCGCGCTGAGTTAAAATTTTGGAATGATTACATTAACGCCCAAAGCTACTTCTACGATGATAATGGCAAAACTGGTGGCTTAACTGTCGGTAGTAAATTTGTTATCGCAGGGGACATGAATGCAGATGCTATGAAAGGTGATGGCGATCGCCGAATGATTGCTGATTTACTGAAGAGCCACTATGTAAATACTGATGCAACAATTGGCTCCTACGCACCAAGCAGTAAAGGTGGACAAGAGTGCTTTGATCTTGGTCACTGTAAAGCAGAAAACAGCAACACCCCCTACCCTGAAGCTATCACTAGCGTTTCAGGCCTACGCCTAGATTACGTCATACCATCTGCAAACCTTGCGGTTAATAATTCAGGGGTATTCTTCCCGTCGAGCAGTGAAGATGGCTATCATTTAGTTTACGATAAAGATCTTGGTGCAAGTAAAGGCGTCACCTCGGATCATCGCATGGTGTGGGTGGATTTAGATCTAACGAAATAATTCAGCTCTTTATTCTGTACACAAAAGCCTCATACTATGAGGCTTTTTAATTTTATAGATAAATATCCTCACTCTATTGCTGAATAGCATGCATTTTTCTTTGTTTTTAGCGCAAGCTTTCTATAATAACGGTCAATAGACAGATGTAGCATCATCAAAAGTAACAATTAATCTATAGATGCTACAGACTAAAACCGTGGCAAAGTCGGAGAAACCATGCCTTCACATTTACCTAAAGCCTTTAGCTCTCGTTTTCTAAAAGTGTTTCATATTCTTGAAGCCATCTTATTAGTTGCAATAACCTTAGCCACTTTACTTGCGATGGTGAACGAGTTCATCCATGTTTTCAGCGAGCAAAACATTCAGCTGACCGACATCTTATTAATGTTCATTTACCTTGAAGTATTGGCGATGGTTCAGCAATTTGTGGCCAACGGTAAGATCCCGGTACGCTACCCAATTTATATTGCCATAATGGCGATTGCCCGCTATATCACATTGGGGATGAAAGAATTAGATGGCATGTTTGTGGTTTGGCTATCCCTCGCTGCTTTTATCTTAGCCGCCGCGACATTGCTGATACGTATTGGCCATCACTACTGGCCTTACGAACAAGTGACTGACCCCTCTAAAATTCAACCCGAAGATTAATTTCTGATGTTTTAATATAAAAAAAGCGGATAACCCTCATCAGGTTATCCGCTTTTTTATCAATCAAGTTAAGCGATTAGCTTGGAACAACCACTTGTGCAATGGTGTAACCGATACAACACGCCGACACGACACCAATCAGACCCGGCACCATGAAACTGTGGTTAAAGTAGTACTTACCAATCTTCGTTGTACCCGTCACATCAAAGTTACATGTCGCGATATCTGATGGGTAGTTAGGAATGAAGAAGTAACCGTAAGTTGCTGGCATCAAACCAATCAATAATGCAGGGTTTAAACCCATTGCCATACCAACAGGCAGCATCATACGTGCAGTTGCTGCTTGGCTGTTTACCACAACAGAAACAATGAATAGCGCTAGTGCGAATGTCCAAGGATAACCTTGTACCATTTCTGTAATGCCAGACTTAAACGAAGGCATTGCATACTGGAAGTAAGTATCACTCATCCACGCAATACCGAAGATTGCGATAGCTGCGACCATCCCTGACTTAAACACCACACCTTCAGGTACTTTTTGTACGTTGGTACGTGTCACGAGCAAGATCAGGCCACCAAACGCCAGCATCATCATCTGAATAATCAAAGACATTGAAATTGGCTTAGCATCACCGATAGTACGGATCTCTGGCACCATAGCGACAATAACAATCGACACTAGAGCAAGAACAAATAGCAGCACTGCGTGCTTAGCAGATGTCGGCAGCTTTTCATCCAGTGACGTTGATGTTGTATGAAGAATTTTTTCACGCCAAATTGGATCTTCCAAACGACGCTGGTACTCAGGATCATCCTCAAGCTCTTTACCGCGACGTAGGCTGTATAGCGACAGTAAAATTGTACCAAGTAGCGTTGAAGGCACTGTTACCATCAAAATAGTCAGTAAGTGAATGCTTTCATTAATACCTGATAACTGTGCAAGGTAATACACAACTGCAGCAGAGATTGGACTCGCAGTAATGGCTAACTGGGAAGCAACAGAAGATGCAGCCATTGGGCGCTCAGGACGAATGCCATTTTTTAACGCAACATCACCAATGATTGGCATAATTGAGTAAACAGCATGGCCCGTACCCAACATGAATGTCATGGTGTAAGTCACTAAGGGACCAAGAATAGTAACGCGCTTAGGATTGCTACGTAGAATACGTTCAGCAACTTGAAGCATGTACTTTAAGCCACCAGCAGCTTCTAGAATAGAAGCACAAGTCACCACGGCTAAAATAATCAACATTACTGTAATTGGTGGTGATGTCGGTGGCATTCTAAAAATAAAGACTTCAACAACCAAGCCTAAGCCCGATACCACACCCAAACCTATACCACCAAAGCGGCTACCTGCATACAACACAAGCAACAGGAATAAAAATTCCAAATACAACATGCTCGTTATCTCCCTATATCGATAAATGTCAGCTTCACAACGAAGCCGTTAATACTATATAGGTAGATTGCCAGCACAATTGCGCTGAGCTATTGATAAATATCAAATTGAGAAATTATAAAAATAATATGCAACGGTTATGTGAGCACTTCCTTAAAAACAACGTGCTGTAATTTCACATCCGCTACATGTTTTGATTGGTTTCTTTACTTTAAAGTTAATAGCTCGCAACATTTAGCGCGGTGAAATTTATGTGCTTGTTAAAATACAAAACTATCACTATGCAATTAATAGACTAAAATGAGCCATTACACTTTAATGTGCTACAAAGTGTAACAACTCATTTGTTAATAATCTCGAAGGTTATTAACCTGCAATTATTGCTGTTTCATCAGACTTATCCATTTTAGGACATTCAGCTTCATGGCATAAATTTGCATCGATCGCCTGATTACCCAATAAGCGTAACCACAGTGCAGGGACATGTTTTATACGTACATCGGGTGATTCAATCGCGGCTGGCAAACCGAACTGCCATTCCTGGACCGTATTTTTCTCAGCAAACTGAAAACTGAAAGGCAAATACTGAGCGACACCGAGTCGCAGATCTGTAACGGTTAGCGCACTATCAATTTGCTGATATTTCACAAAGTCTTGGGTAAATTGTTCTAGCATCTTTAAATGTTGTGGCTTATCCGCTAAAGGCCATTCACCACGTTCTTTCGCTATAAAATCAATATGGGGATTGTCATCCAGTAGCGAGGTTAACCCTTCCCAATACGTACCACCATCAAGCACCACCACCCGCCAAAGCACAGTATTTAATGGTGTGGGAGCAATAAAGACAGGTTGCGATTCCAAGTTAGTACCAACCAATTGGTTCTCAACTCTATTTTCTATTGTCGATAATGCAAAAACTGACCAAGCTAAATACAGCGACGATAAGCCTAATCCAATACCACAGAGCTTTGCCCCTTTTTCCCGCCACAATAAACTGGCAAGGACCATGATAACCAATGGCACGGTATAAATAGGGTCAATAATAAAAATACTGGATACCGCAATACTTTCGGACAACGGCCAGAGCAGCTGAGTGCCATAAGAAGTAAATGAATCCAGCAATGGATGCGTAATTAAACAAGCGGCCACTAACAGCCACAAGTGCATAAAAGAAAACTGGGTTGGTTTAAATCGCTGCCAAGCTAACGCTAATAACCACGAAAAAGGGAGAAGCACAAAAATGGAATGGCTAAAGCCACGATGCTTCACCATGTCAGACACAGGATCGCCATAATGAATAAATACATCAAGATCAGGAATGGTCCCAAGTGCAGCACCTGCGAGTAAGACTTTCGGCGAGCACTTCTTCCCTGCAATAAGGCCGGCGACAGCAGCACCTAATGCCGCTTGTGTAACTGAATCCAAGTTTATCTCCTTTAATACCAAAGCAAGTGCATTCATAGATACTTACTTTAGCTAGCTGTCCGACGTAACGAAATGATAACAAATTTCATCATCATCCCAGTAGTAAATAAAACCTGTAACTGATATCAAATAGGATCTGATGAATGATTAACCACTTTGCAATAAAGTATATCCAAAAGTAAAAACGCGCTCTGAGTCGCAGTTAAGCAAGATACTTTTCGTTAGCGTTAGAGAGGCACATTGATTAAACCTATAAGGAACAATGCTAATGCCGACAAAAGTCTCAGAGTATATGACACGCAAAGTGATTACGATCACCGCTGAAACAGGCTTAAGAGAAGCTTTTTTCAAAATGCGAGATGAAGGTATCCGCCACTTACCCGTTATCGATCAAAACAATACTGTGATTGGGATGGTGAGTGACCGCGAGCTTCGTCGGCCTGGTTGGGTGGATGAAACACCCGATATTGGCCATGACTATGACTTGTCAGACGATTTGCACATTGGCGATGTTATGATCACAGATGTGATCCACGTACGTACTTACGACACGCTCACCAAAGCGGTCGCAACATTGCTAGATAACACCATAGGTGCTGCGCCAGTCTTTGATAAAACAGGCGACCTAGTTGGTATGCTGTCTGCCGTTGATTTACTTCGTGCTTTCCAAGACAGTTTAGAATCACAAAAAATGAACAAAAAGAAAAAAGCCGCGGTGTAACCCCCCTATCCTCTTGGTACAAATAATAAAAAAGCTTGCTCCTTTCAGAGCAAGCTTTTTCAATTTTAAGATGAAACGGTTCAGTTACACTTAATTAAATAAACCTTTTAATAGCTTATTTGCCGCATCTTTGACTTTATCGTCGTCCGCTTTATCGCCCAACAACTTCTTCAAGCCACGCTCAACTTCACGTTCCGCTTTTTTCTCTAACTCGTTATTACGCTTTAAAAGCTCTTTTAAGTTCAGAGAAAATTTAGGCTCGGTCCAGTTGCCCTTCACATCAATCGGTACGGTCAGATCTTTCAGCTCATCAATGTCTTTACCACCCTGACCTTGTGAAGATTCCACCACAGATGTCATCACCATGAAATCAATCGATTCTAACACTAAATTAGTCTGTCCTTCCCCGTCAATACGCAGTAACGGCGATGCTAAGTGTAAATTGTTGGTAGAAAGTACCCCTTTACCCAGCGTCATGGTCGAGGTTAGTGCAGAGAAGTCTGTTTTACGTTCTTCTTTCACGTATTCAGCTTTCTGACCTTTCAACGTAGCACGTGCTTCACGGATCATCTCAGCAACGTTAACACCGTATATCGCACCATCGGCGAAATTAATATTTACAGTACCTGCAATATTCTGGCGAATTCGCGCTTCAGCTAAACCAGTACCTGACACTTTGATATCAATATTACCCGTACCGGCAAGGTTTTCGAATTCAGCAACATCCATCAACAACGGCTGAACTTGAACCCCTTTAATATGCTTGGTCACTTTATAAGTCGGTAGTTTACCGTTAGCATCAATCGTCGCTTTAGCATTGATCGAACCTCCGTATAACTTAGCATCAAAGCGTTTTAGATTAAGCACACCTTGTTTAACCGCCAGCTCAGTCACCACATCAGAGACTTTGGCATTCGCCGCTTTGAAATTATCAATTGCGACTTTACCGGCAATATCGAGTGTTTTCAGTGCAGATAAATCCGGTTCTTTTGATTTATCTGTCGTCGTTACTGCACCTTGTGTCGTACTCGTACCTGATGCTTCACCTTCAGCGGGCTCTTCACTGCCTGTTTTACTTGCTTTGTCTAAACCAAGGAACGCATCTAAATCGATTTTATCGCTGTGAACATCGAAACGAATCACAGGGATATCTGCCGTTTGGAAAGACGCTTGACCATCTAGGCCAATTTCATCCACTTGCGTCGTAAATGCAGATAACGTCGCTAAACCTTTCGCCACATCGTAAGAAGCATCAGCCGTCAGGCCTACTTTCATCTCAGGGCGAGGTAAAGTACTCCCTTTCAGGTCGCTATTTAGCGTTAAGCCTTCAACCTGCGCAAGGTTAAAATCCTTACTCAGTTTTAAACGCGCTTTACCTTCAGCAGCAAAAGCTAAATCTGGAATTTGTCCCTTTGCACTAAACGTTAGCGCTGACCAATCACCGATACGAAATTGATCCATGGTTAAGCTAACCGATTCAATTTTATTCACGCTGTCTGCAGCCGAAGCTATCAATGACAAGCCTTTTAGCTCTGCACCATCAAGCGTTGGCGCTATCATTAGCTCGGTGTCACCTTTGGCAGTAAAGTTCAACTCACCATTCTTACCTTGCACATCGAATGCTGCTTGTGCCCATTCGCCTGGCGCAAAACGGGTTAGGCTAAAGTTAAGCTGCGCCACATCTGTCAGTGCACCCGTTTTATCATCGCGAATAACAGCGCTAGCATTCACTAGCTCTACACCCGCAAGACTAATAGTCCAAGCTGATGCTGGTGCTGCTGTAGTCTCTTGCGCGGCTGTTTGCTTAGCGTCTGCTGGTGCGGCATCCTGAGCTGCCGAATCCTTCACTGCTGCATTCTGCGCACCAAGACCATCAAGGTTACTGACACCATCTTTACGTGTTTGAATAAACACGCGAGCGTCATTCAAACTGACGTTACCGATTTCCAGTTGTTGTGAAAGAAGCGGCATCACAGAAACAGAAAGATCGGCATTACTAAAACGAACCAAGTTCGCCTCTGCAAATCCGTCAGGGTTGCGAAACTCAGTTTCCCCAAGCGTAAGACCTACGCTTGGGAAGAAGCGCCAATCAATATCACCGTTAATCACTAATTCACGGCCAGTGTTTTTCTTCACTTGCTCTGCAATCAGTGGTTTGAATTGGTTTGGATCAACCAAGGCCAATAGTGCCGCAATGCCAATAACGACCACCAGCACTAGCGCAAGAAGTATATAAAGAAACTTTTTCATCGTGTCCTCTGTGTTTTCCGTCCACAACGATTATTACCCAAGGTGTAATAATCCATTCCGTTACGACAGTTAAAGCGATAAATAGTTGTATTTAGAACAAATAATAATACCAATCCGATCAAAGAAAAAATAAAAGCCGTCAGAATTGCTGCTTTTATTGCAATAACACGGATGGAGACGTCCAAGAGGCATAATCTCGAGGCATACAAATACTTGATCACCAGATACAAAAAAGGCTGACACTGTCAGCCTTCACTTGAATATCTGTGTTGCGATACTACTTTATCAATTACGATTTCAGTAGTTTAGCAATGTGTGCTTTTAATACATCAATCGCGATACGGTTTTTACCACCACGCGGTACGATGATATCTGCATACTGTTTAGACGGCTCAATAAACTGCATAAACATAGGGCGTACCGTCTTTTGGTATTGCTTCAGTACAGATTCCATTGTACGACCACGCTCTGCAACATCGCGTTGAAGACGACGAAGTAAACAGATGTCTAGTGGTGTGTCCATAAATACACTTGCGTGCATGATGTCACGTAGACGTGGGTCTGTAAGCAATAGAATACCTTCCAAAATGATCACTTTCTTTGGTGTCATCGTGGTCGTTTCTGTCATACGAGTATGTTCATTGTAGCTGTACTGAGGTACTTCTACCGCTTCACCTTTCATTAGCTGGATCAAATGATCGCTAAGAAGATTATGATCCAACGCACTTGGGTGGTCATAATTCGTTTTAACCCGCTCATCCATGCTCAGGTGACTTTGATCGTTGTAGTAACAATCTTCCGTAATAACACCGATCTGATGATCGCCGACTTTTTCTTTTAGCTCTTGGTAAACCGTACTGGCAATCAAACTTTTACCGGACGCAGACGCGCCTGCGATACCGATAATGACGCATTGGTGTGAATTTTCAGACATAGCAGAATGCACCTGTAACAACTTTGGCGAGGTTAAAATCCATTCACCCCATGAGTATTTCACTCTACTGAGGGGAATTAAACCGCCTGATTATAGGGAGTTGCACCGCTAGATGCTAGTAGAAATACCGCACCTAGCGCAGTTGAGCTAAAAATGAGCGATTTATCACTACGCAATGGTTTACATTGTGCGAATTGTAATCTGCTCTGCTACCGCATCACCAGTCCAATATAATCGACTAGCTACCTCACCCGCTAATTGGATGTAGGCCGCAGCTTGTTCAGACTCAGGCGAAGCCGCTACCGTTGGCTTGCCACGGTCAATATCTTCTCGGATTTTGATATGCAGCGGAAGTTGCGCCAATAGTGGAATCGACTGCTCTTTCGACATCTTCTCCGCGCCACCACAACCAAAGATAGGTTCATGGTGTCCACAGTTACTACAAATATGGTAGCTCATATTTTCAACCAAACCTAAAACAGGAACAGCCACCTTATCAAACATATTCACGCCCTTGATAGCATCAGCTAATGCAAGGTCTTGCGGCGTAGTAACAATCACAGCACCCGTCACCGGAATTTGCTGAGCAAGCGTCAACTGGATATCACCTGTACCCGGCGGCATGTCGATAACCAAGTAATCGAGATCAGGCCACCATGTTTCACTGATTATTTGTTGCAGCGCCTTTGATGCCATAGGGCCACGCCAAATGGTCGCGCTTTCTGCTGGCACTAAATAACCCACTGAGTTGGTATATAAGCCACAAGATTCGATTGGCATCATCATTTTGCCATCCGGTGACTGTGGTTTTTCGTCAACAGTGCCCAACATCATAGGGACCGAAGGGCCATAAATATCAGCATCTAATAAACCAACTTTCGCTCCTTGCTGTTGCAAACCCAGAGCAAGGTTAACGGATGTGGTCGATTTCCCCACCCCGCCTTTTGCAGAACTGACTACAATAATGTTTTTGACACCGTTTAGCGGCTGCTTATCGCCTGTTGCTAGCGTGGCGACACGGCTGGTAACGGTAAAAGCAACATTGGGTGCAAGGTGATGAAGCTGCTGCTGAGTAACAATCCAATGCTGAAGCAGCTCTATGATTGATGCAGATGCAAAAGGTAGAGTAATGGTCACGCCACCTTCGGCTGAAACAGAAATGATATTGGGTGTATCCGCCCATTCGTGCGGTAACCATGGATGTTCAAAATGGTTCAACCAACGGCTAATGTCTGCAATGCTTTCAAATGGCATTGCTGCCTCGTTTCCCGCCATATTTACGACTCCGTTATCCAGATTGGCATGAAATTGTTGTTTTTCTATCCAATTAATTTGTTGTTATGAATAGGACAATCAAACACTTTAATAAATCCTATCACCAAAGGGCATTTATCGCTGCTTTTTAAGGGGAATATCCTTGTCACGCGCTAGGCAATACGTTCCCCATCAGTTACTATTTAAGGCTATATTTTTACCCATCACGAGCGAAATAAGTAATTATGGCTGCAAATCCGAGAAAAATTCTGGTGACCTGCGCCCTACCGTACGCTAACGGTTCTATCCACTTAGGCCACATGCTTGAACATGTGCAAGCGGATATTTGGGTGCGCTATCAACGCCTTCGCGGCAACGACGTTCATTTTATCTGTGCAGATGATGCACACGGTACGCCAATCATGCTTAAGGCTCAGCAGATGGGTGTTGAGCCAGAGCAAATGATTGCGGAAGTGAGCAAAGAACACCAAGCGGACTTTGCTGGCTTCGATATTAACTTCAGTAACTATCACAGCACACACTCAGATGAAAACCGTGAGCTAGCTTCATTTGTTTACACACAACTGAAAGAAAAAGGCTTTATTACTAGCCGTACTATCTCTCAGCTGTTTGATCCTGAGAAAGAAATGTTCCTGCCAGACCGTTTCGTTAAAGGTTCATGCCCTAAGTGTAAAGCAGAAGACCAATACGGCGACAACTGTGATAACTGTGGCGAAACATACAGCCCAACAGACCTGATTAACCCTAAATCAGCGGTTTCTGGCGCGACACCTGTCATGAAGGATTCTGAGCACTTCTTCTTCGACCTACCACAATTTGAAGACATGCTAAAAGCGTGGACCAAATCTGGCGCACTTCAAGACGAAACGTCTAACAAGATGCAAGAGTGGTTTGAGTCAGGCCTGCAACAGTGGGATATCTCTCGCGATGCACCTTACTTCGGTTTCGAAATCCCAGGTGAAACAGGCAAGTTCTTCTACGTTTGGCTAGATGCACCAATCGGCTACATGGGTTCTTTCAAAAACCTATGTGACAAACGTGATGATCTGGATTTTGACGAATACTGGAAGAAAGACAGCACCACAGAGCTTTACCACTTCATTGGTAAAGACATTGTTTACTTCCACAGCCTATTCTGGCCTGCAATGCTTGAAGGCGCAGGTTTCCGTAAGCCGAATAATGTTTACGTACACGGTTACGTAACTGTAAACGGCGCGAAAATGTCTAAGTCTAAAGGTACCTTCATTAAAGCAGGCACTTACTTAGAGCATTTAGACCCAGAATGCCTGCGTTACTACTACGCAGCGAAACTAAATAACCGTATTGATGACCTAGATCTTAACCTTGAAGATTTCACACAGCGTGTTAACAGCGATGTGGTGAACAAGATTGTTAACCTAGCGTCACGTAATGCTGGTTTCATTGCTAAACGCTTTGAAGGTAAGCTATCTGCTGACTTCGTAGAGCCTGAGCTATACGCTGAATTTGCAGGCGCTGCTGATCGTATTGCAGAGCTATACGAAGGACGTGAATTTAGCCGTGCTATTCGTGAAATCACAGCACTAGCTGATAAAGCTAACCAATACGTTGATGAAAAAGCACCTTGGGTTGTTGCGAAACAAGAAGGTAAAGACCAAGAACTACAAGAAATCTGTTCTGTAGGTATTAACTTGTTCCGCGTACTAATGACATACCTGAAACCAGTTATGCCTAAGCTTGCTGAACGTACAGAAGGTTTCCTAAATGAAACCCTAACGTGGGAAGGCGTTGCACAGCCACTAACTAATCACGAAGTGACTAAGTTTAAAGCGCTATTCAACCGTATCGATCCTAAACACGTTGAAGCGATGGTTGAAGCATCGAAAGAAGATGCAGCCGCAGAGCAAGCAGCGAAAGCACAAGCAGAAGCCGCAACAAAAGGCCCACTAGACGACGAGCCTATTGAAGCTGAAATCGAGTTCGACGACTTCGCTAAAGTGGATATGCGTATCGCTAAGATCGTTTCTTGTGAAGAAGTACCAAAAGCAAACAAGCTGCTGAAGTTCCAATTGGATATTGGTGGTGAAATGCGTCAGGTATTCTCTGGCATTAAATCAGCATATACACCTGAAGAGCTTATTGGTAAGCACACTGTCATGGTTGCTAACCTAAAACCTCGTAAGATGAAGTTTGGCATGTCAGAAGGTATGATCCTTGCGGCAGGCCCTGGTGGTAAAGATCTTTGGATCCTTGAACCACACGAAGGTGCACAGCCTGGTATGCGTGTGATGTAATCATCACATCATCATAAAAAAAGGAGCTTCGGCTCCTTTTTTATTACCTGTAAAAACACGAGATAAAAAATGGTTTACACAGATAACTTTAAATACGCAGCTAACGAGGGCATTTAGAAACATATAGTTACAAGCATAATCGTGGTCAATTATGCACATTTTGAATCCCGCCTTTTTATGGCTTGTTAACACAGCTTTGCTTTAACATTCATACAACAGCACACCTATAGTATATACATACCTATATCAGCAAACCAAAACAGGGTTTTACACCATCAGAACAATTTGTTACAACCGTATCTAAAAAACCATACTAGGGCACTATTATTTATATAATACGCTCTGATTAATGGTTAAAATACCAGCGGATATTAATTTAAAACCTAATTATCGTTAAATATTGGTTAAAAATATCGTTTTCAACATGCCGTTCTGATGACAAAAACGTGATCGCAAACAGAACTTTGAACTCCACTTGGAATTTCACTTCGCTTTAACACCCAAACTACTGATAACCTGCTCCGCACTTAGAAAAACGATTTTTCTAGTGAATAATTATAAGGAGTATTCCAATAATGAATACAAATAAAAAGAAATTATCCCTAACTGGCCGTGTAATTCTCGGCATGCTGTTAGGCATAATGACTGGTTTTATCATTCGCTCCCTTTTTGCAGAAACCTCTTTTGTCCATGAGTACTTAGTAAATGGACTATTTGACGTGGGTGGTAAAATTTTTATTGCTAGCTTGAAGATGCTTGTAGTTCCACTTGTCTTCGTATCAC
Organism: Photobacterium sanguinicancri; assembly: GCF_024346675.1. Taxonomy (NCBI): domain Bacteria; kingdom Pseudomonadati; phylum Pseudomonadota; class Gammaproteobacteria; order Vibrionales; family Vibrionaceae; genus Photobacterium; species Photobacterium sanguinicancri. Next base: position 1,148,076 of record NZ_AP024850.1, on the reverse strand, counting down.
TAGTGTGTGGTACTAGCTCACTAAAAGATATCAGTACATTAGGACGCCTAGGTGGTAAAACAGTGGCGTTCTACTTAATGACAACGGCCATTGCGATTACCCTAGCCCTTACTATGGGCAATATTTTCCAACCAGGGGCCGGCGCCGATCTAACTGCTGCTACAACCTTTGCTTCAAAAGAAGCACCATCTCTAGGGGATGTGATTGTTGGTATGTTCCCAACCAACCCTATCAATTCGATGGCACAAGGTAATACGCTACAAATTATTGTCTTTGCGATTCTATTCGGTGTTGCCATCAGCGCTGCTGGTTCAGCTGGCGAACGTTTAGCAAGTATCTTCTCTGACTTAAATGAAGTCATCATGAAGTTGGTTGCTTTACTCATGAACGTTGCACCTTACGGTGTATTCTTCCTAATGGCTAAATTGTTCACAGGCTTAGGGCTAGACGCTATTTTCAACCTGTTTGAATACTTCATGGTGCTAACCGCAACGCTACTGATCCATGGACTAGTTACTTACAGCATTATGCTGAAAACATTTACAGGTCTTAGCCCAAAAGTGTTTTTGAAGAAGATGGAAGATGCAATCATGTTTGCGTTCTCTACTGCATCTTCGAATGCCACTATCCCTGTTACCATGGAAACAGCGACTAAACGCTTAGGCGTTAATAACAAAATCGCCTCTTTTACTGTACCGCTAGGCGCAACCATCAATATGGATGGCACAGCGATCATGCAGGGTGTAGCAACCGTCTTTATCGCGCAGGCATTTAATATCGATCTGACGATGAGCGATTACCTTGCCGTGATTATGACAGCAACGTTAGCCTCAGTGGGTACAGCTGGTGTACCAGGTGTTGGTTTGATCATGCTAGCAATGGTACTGAACCAAGTTGGTCTTCCTGTTGAAGGCATTGCACTTATCATGGGTGTTGATCGCCTGCTAGATATGATCCGTACTGCGGTTAATATCACTGGTGACAGTGTAGTAACTTGTATTGTAGCTAAGACAGAAAATGAAATGGACATCGCACGTTTCAATGACCCTAAGGCTGGTGAAAAAGATGAAGAAGTTCACTTTCACACAAGTACACAGCAAAGCTAAGCCAAAAATAACGCTTAGTTGATAGTAAAATTACTGATTAAAGAAGATCCTTCGGGATCTTCTTTTTTAATCTGTTTATACAATCATCCTAATAACGCACCATTTAAGAGCAACAGTGATTCACTTAAGGGCATAGTAATACTAAACCTATTCCGTTCTACGAAACCAATGTAAAAACACCCTTTGTTAAAACTCGTTATCTCTGCTTCCTATTAAAAACAACATTCAACCTTAACTCTTAAATAACAACAAGTTACCAATAAAACAAACCAACAAGCTCACACTCTTCTACTCTCTCCATCTTCATTTATATGCTTATTACCATTCTCCTAAAAATTATCGCTGTATTGGTGTGCTTATTGCTCTATCTATGTTCTGAAACAAAAATAGAGACAAGACAACATAAACGATATGTACCTTGTCCGATGGTAAGCATGTAATAGATGTTAGTAATTGAAGGAGGAAGCAGTATGTTCGGACTTGTTTTCGTTACACTGATAAGCATAGGTATTACCTATTTTTTCTATCGGCATCGCAGCAATCAGCAATTTTTACAGCAACGCTTTGATCAAGTGATTGGCTTGCGGCAGCTAATAGACTTACTGCGCTTTCATCGCCGACAAACACATAAAATATTAACACTACAAGGCAAGCCCGTTGCGCGGCCAATGCTCGCTGAGTCTTTAGCCATAAAAAGATTGAGTGAAACTTTACTCTCGCAAGCAGAGCAAGCTCACAAGCCAATGTATCGCGTATTACAGCAACGAACATCAACAATGCTGAGTGAGTGGCATCAATATAATATTCAGCGAAATCAGGCAGTCCATGGAAAAATGATCCGCCATGTACTGTACCTCATCGATGATACGATAACCCAGAGCTTGCTTAATACAGATAAAGCCACACAATTCCAACACTACCAAACTATCTGGCCCATCATTTTAAATGCGATAGATAACCTTACCCGTTATCGGTGCGCCATTGAAAAATACCAAACAGGCATACCAACAACAACACGTGAAATAGAAGTGCATGTTGATATTTTTCATCGCCGATTAGAGCAGATCAGCATGCAAGTTCATCAACCAGTGCCACCTCTATTCATCGATAATTTACGCCAGCAGTTTAATGCGATTCAAATTGAGCAACTCCCAGTAGCTCAGGCGAGGCTAAGGTTATATCAACACTCTTTAAAACTGTCTGATGCGCTATATTTACTGTTTGATCTCGTCCTTAGCGACATTGCGGATGATATAGCCGTTAACCTGCCAAAAAGGAAGCAAGAAAATGCTATAAATGAGACCTCACAAGGTCTAACCAGTTAAGTAATAGATGCACTTAGTCGCTTATAATAGGTACACCCAATTCCTATAAGGGATACCTATGAGATACATACCAATCGGTGCGGCATTTATTGCCTTAAGCCTAGCCCTATCAGGTTGCCAAGAGCAACAAAACACAACCGACAAAACAACCAACCCAGCGGAACAAGCAACACCCAATATCGAAGCAAAAAATCAGCGTGAAATTGCCCAACAATTAGGTCAACACTATGCGCAAATTGCCGACCAACTAAAACAACACATTAATGTTGAAAACAGTGGCATGCCATTAGAAAGCTTAGTGAAGACGATTAATCTACCTTCGCTAACGACCCAAGCGGCTAACACCGAAAAAATGGTCATCGAGAAACGAGGTTTAGATCAGCAGCCAGAAGACCTACTGACAGTCTCTTTGGCTAACCCAGCAATGTTGCCAGGCGTTGAAGCGGGTCAACAGCCTCTATTTACTTACCAGCAAGATAACGTCAAAGCGGGTGACAGTATCGATATGTTCGATAGCCATGGTGACCTTGTTGTGGGTTCTGCCGATGTGATGCCTGATCAACCTGTCTTTATCGTGGGTGTTGATGAGCAAAAAGCGATGCGTGCAGGTCTTGCCACCATGCAATCTGTGTTTAACGAAAATGACGCAGTAACGCTAGATTACTTACCTAAGTTAGCAAGCGCGCCGAAGGTGAGTGAAGAGTTCTTATCGACTACCGTTTTGAAAAAAATCAGTGTGAAAGATGATCAAGAACCTTGGATTTCAGGTAAAGCAGAGATTTATGCTCTAGTCAGTGGTGTTGATCCCAGTCGTGATGAACCCACCCTTGATGTAGTGGAAATGCCGTACTTGGATTATCAAGACCAAGTGTACTACCCGAACCAAATCATGGTGTACTGGGCGCGTTACCGTTGGGGGGCTGCCAATATAATCCTTATGGAACATGACACTAACACTAACTACCGTGAATTAGCGCAAGTCATTATTAAGACTGCAGCAACGGTTATTGCAAGCCAAATTGATGGTGGTGCAGCAAGCTTACCTATCGTGAATAAGTTAGTGGATGCGATCTTAAAAGCGATCCCAGATGAGACCTTTACCAACAATGACGATATGGTGGACTTCTACTACACCATCCTGCAAACCGATGAGCTAATCGATCAGCCAGGTGCAAGCAACAATGCCACAATCACGCTTGAACCTCGCGAAATTCCGTTAACGAAGTAATACCGATGGAATACCAATCAGGATAAGTACGTGTTCAGCGACTTATTCTGGCTGGCAGAAACTTTAGCCTTTCGCAGGCATAAAAAAACCCAGCTTATTCGCTGGGTTTTTATTTATTCGCTACGCTATCAGGTTATTAACCGATGTGCGTTGTGCCATTCATGTACTTACGTAGTACTTCTGGAATCATAATACGGCCATCAGCTTCTTGATTGTTCTCAAGAATCGCAACCATAGTACGACCAACAGCAAGGCCAGAACCGTTTAATGTGTGTACTAGCTCAAGTTTCTTTTCGCCTTTACGACGGAAACGCGCTTGCATACGACGAGCTTGGAAATCCCACATGTTTGAACATGAAGAAATTTCACGGTAAGTCTCTTGTGCTGGAACCCAAACTTCTAAGTCATAAGTTTTACGAGAACCGAAGCCCATATCACCCGTACATAGAATCACTTTACGGTATGGAAGGTCTAATAATTGTAGTACTTTCTCAGCGTGACCCGTTAGTTCTTCCAGAGCATTCATTGAATCTTCTGGTTTAGTAATCTGTACTAATTCAACTTTGTCGAATTGGTGCATACGGATAAGACCACGAGTATCACGACCGTAAGAACCCGCTTCTGAACGGAAACAAGGCGTATGAGCCGTCATTTTCAGAGGCAGATCTGCTTCATCAGTAATAGTATCGCGCACCATGTTTGTCACTGGTACTTCCGCTGTTGGGATCAGTGACATACCTACGCCTTCTTCAGTCGCAGGTTGGGTGTGGAATAGATCTTCGCCGAATTTAGGCAACTGACCAGTACCAAATAGGCTATCGCGGTTCACAAGGTACGGTACATACATTTCTGTGTAGCCGTGCTCGTCTGTGTGTAGATCAAGCATGAACTGTGCAATTGCGCGGTGTAGACGTGCGAATTGACCTTTCATCACGATGAAACGTGAACCTGAGATTTTAACTGCGCTTGCGAAATCAAGGCCATCAGCCATTTCGCCTAGATCAACGTGATCTTTCACTTCAAAGTCGTACGCTTTAGGTTGACCCCAACGTGAAACTTCAACGTTCTCGTTTTCATCTTTACCTGATGGTACTGCATCATCCGGTAAGTTTGGCACAGAAAGCGTGATATCTTGAAGTTCGTTTTGCAGTTCAGCTAGCGCTTTTTTTGCATCATCTAGTTCACTGCCAAGGTTAGCAACGTCTGCTAGAATCTTTTCAGCTTCTTCATGATCGCCTTTAGCTTTAGCTTGACCAATCGACTTCGATCGCGAGTTACGCTGAGCTTGTAGCTCTTCCGTTTTAACTTGAAGGGATTTACGTTGCTCTTCAAGGGCGCGTAATTTTTCTACGTCTAGCGTGAAGCCACGACGTGCGAGTTTGGCAGCTGTATCATCCAGCTCAGTTCGAAGTAATTTAGAATCTAGCATGCTAATCCTATGCTCTGTATATTCTGAAGTGCGTGTTATTTAGGCAAATATCGCCTAAATACCTTTATTTTGTTCGGTAACCAGTGCAACTGGTAACTGTCGTTAAACGATACCCAAAAAGCCCTATTATTGGTAGCGCTTTAGTGTGCTTTTTGCATCTAATGCAGCAAGATAATCCAACTTTTCACTAATTTTAGTTTCCAAGCCTCGATTTGTGGGTACATAGAAGCGTGTATCTTTCAATTCTGGTGGGAAATAGCTCTCACCTGCCGCATACGCACCCGGTTCATCGTGGGCGTAACGGTATTCAGCACCATAACCTAAATCTTTCATTAATTTGGTCGGTGCATTACGTAAGTGCGGCGGCACTTCATAATCAGGATGATTACTTGCCAATTGTTTTGCCTGGCTAAACGCCGTGTAAACTGCATTGCTTTTTGGTGCACACGCTAGATAAACGATAGCTTGAGCGATAGCACGCTCGCCTTCATAAGCCCCGACGCGGGTATAGCAATCCCATGCTGATACAGCCACTTGCATGGCGCGCGGATCAGCATTGCCCACATCCTCAGATGCAATCGCTAATAAACGACGTGCGATATACAAAGGGTCACAGCCTGCTTGTAGCATTCTGGCAAACCAATACAGCGCACCATCAGGGCTTGAGCCTCGAATCGACTTATGAACAGCAGATATCATGTCGTACCAAAGGTCGCCTTTGTTATCAAAGCGCGCGACTTTTTCACCTGCCACTTCAGCTAATAAGGCCAGAGTGATCTGCTTAATGCCTTTGCTATCTTCCTCTGCCATGTCGACAAGTTGTTCTAGGTAGTTCAGTGACATTCGCGCGTCACCACACACGAGCTCAGCTAATCGTGCTTTCACATCATCAACAAATGCAAGGTTATCGTCGGTAATACCGCGCTCTGTATCTGACAGAGCTTGTTCAATAACAGCAAGTACTTCATCGTTTTCTAGCGACTTTAGTTTATAAACACGCGCACGTGATAATAGTGCGTTGTTTAATTCAAACGACGGATTTTCTGTTGTTGCGCCAATGAAAGTCACTGTGCCATCTTCAATATGTGGCAAGAAAGCATCTTGCTGGCTTTTATTAAAGCGATGTACCTCATCCACAAACAAGATAGTACGGCGGCCTGCCATTTTATTTTCACGCGCTTTATCAATCGCAGCACGAATGTCTTTCACGCCAGAAGTCACGGCAGAAACGCGTTCCACTTCGGCTTGAGCATAATTTGCGGCAACTTCAGCCAAGGTTGTTTTACCTGTGCCTGGCGGGCCCCAAAGGATCATAGAATGAAGGTGGCCCGCTTCTAGCGCGCGGCGTAGTGGTTTACCTTCACCCAGAATATGACGCTGACCAATATATTCTTGCACTGTTCGCGGGCGCATACGCGCGGCTAATGGGCGAAAATCAGAAGAGAAATCTAGGCTCAAATTGCTCACAACAACCCCTTAAATAACAAAAGGTGACCCCATGAGGCCACCTATAAATCTTAACGAACGGGAGTTCACGTAATTAGTTACGTTGATCATCCAGCTCTACGCCTTTAGGCGGCACAAAGGTAAACATGCTCGCTTTAGGTTCAGCCTTTTTAAATTGGCTAAATGTAAACTGGCTACGTTGACCATCTTGTTCGATCACAGAGAAGCCTCGTACTTCACCCGATTTAGCCACAGTGAGTACAAATTTCCCCATAGAAGTATTGGTTGCTTTAGGCGTTAGCGTAAAGGTATCAGCTGTTTGAGCAACATTATAATTTGCCCAATCTGCATCACTGTTACGAGTGAGCAAGACAAACGGGGTTTGCTCTGTCGCATCTTTCAGCCACATAGCCGTGACTTGTTCAATGAAGGGGCTGTAATACCATAAGGTTTTACCATCTGACACCAGCATATTTTCGTCAGGTGTCAACGTATTCCAACGGAAAAGGTTCGGGCGTTTAATTGCCATATCCCCCTCACCTTCAACCAGTAAATCCCCTTCAGGGCTCACGACCTTTTGGGCAAAAGACGCACTAAATGCATTCACTTTATCGAGTCTGGTGCTTAATTCTTGCTGAGGCGTCGCCCATGCGGCAGTTGTCATCAATAACGGTGCCATCAATAGCGGGCCAATCAATAGACGTTTCACAAGTGTATTTTTAATCATTATTAAACCTTCTCTAATCAGGCCTGAACTGAATTGTCTTAATGCAGGCTCTGCTTATTAATCTCGTGGTGGTGGCGCTGGCGCAAGTACTTCACGGTTACCATTATGCCCCGGTGAACTCACAATGCCATGCGATTCAAGTTGCTCAACTATTCGAGCGGCTCGGTTGTAGCCAATCTTGAATTTACGTTGAACGCCCGAAACGGAACCTCGGCGAGTTTCAGTTACAAACGCAGCAACTTGATCGAACAACTGATCCAAATCATCATCGCCAGCAACAGGCGTTTCACCCGGAAGTAAACCGTCGGCTCCCTGATCGGTATTTAGAATGCCGTCAATGTATTGTGGTTTCGCACGGGCTTTCCAATCGTTAACCACGTTATGTACGTCATCATCTGATGCAAACGCACCGTGAACACGCACAGGGTGGTTTTGGCCCGCAGGTAAGTACAACATATCACCCATACCAAGGAGTGATTCAGCCCCACCCTGATCCAGAATGGTACGTGAGTCCGTTTTAGTCGATACGGTAAACGCCATACGACTCGGAATATTCGCTTTAATTAAGCCAGTAATAACATCAACCGATGGGCGCTGGGTCGCCAAGACTAAGTGAATACCCGCGGCACGTGCCTTTTGCGCTAATCGCGCAATCAGCTCTTCAACTTTCTTGCCCACAACCATCATTAAGTCGGCAAACTCATCAACAATAACAACAATGCTTGGCATTTTTTCAAGCAAAGGTGCATGTTCATCCATGCTATCGCCAGGCTGCCAAATTGGATCGTAAATTGGATGCCCTGCCTCTGCCGCTTCTTTGAGCTTAGCATTAAAGCCTGCAAGGTTACGGACACCAACGGCTGCCATTAGTTTGTAACGGCGCTCCATCTCACCAACACACCAACGCAGGGCATTGCCCGCATCTTTCATGTCGGTAACCACTTCCGTCAGTAAGTGTGGGATACCTTCATAGATAGAAAGTTCCAACATTTTCGGGTCAATCATGATGAAACGACACTCATCAGGGGTACATTTGTACAACAAGCTGACAATCATGACGTTCACACCCACGGATTTACCCGAGCCCGTTGTACCCGCCACCAGCAAGTGAGGCATTTTGCAAAGGTCGGCCACAACGGCTTCACCCGCAATGTCGTAGCCCAATACAATCGGCAATGCGCCTTTCATTTCTTTAAATTTATCGCTGTCTACCACTTGCGACATGTAGACGGTTTCACGGTTCTCATTTGGTAACTCTAAACCGATATAGGGTTTGCCCGGGATAACTTCAACCACACGCACCGCCGTCGCAGATAGCGCACGAGCCAAATCTTTTGCCAAGCCAGAAATACGGCTAACTTTTACACCCGCCGCTAAGTCCAGCTCATAACGAGTTATAACAGGGCCAGGGTACACCCCAACCACTTTGGCTTTAATTTTGTAATCTGCCAGTTTTGATTCAACAAGGCGCGCTGTGTGCATCAACTCTTCTTCTGTCGCTGGCTGTACGTTTTGGCGTGCAGGAGCAAGTAAGTCAATTGTTGGCAATGGCGAAGTGGGTACAGGTAGATCCGCTTCTGATTTCATCAGGAATGGGTTATCAAGCCCCGCGGCATGTACTTGTTCTTTTTGTGCATCACGAATACGCTTTAAGAAAGCATCTTCATCACTCATCTCATCCGCAGCACTATCAACTAACTCACCATTAGATGTCCCCGCATCGCTTTGCTGCGCCCGTTCTAGTTCTGACAATCCATCATGAACACCAATTTCAATATTTACTGGTGATTCTTGTGCCGCATAGTCAGCCTCTTCAATCAGATCTGACTCTACAACCATTGAGTGAGCAGTAGGTGCCACTTGTGGTTCTGGTATAGGCTCAGCAGGTGAAAACGTAGGTGCAATTTCAGGTTCACTCACGGCTTGTGCTTGTGCAGCTAATACCGCAGAAGATGCAGTAATCGAATCTGGTGACATTGGCGTTAATTCAAGTGCAGGCTCATCGGTTTCAATAACGCCAAAATCTTGATTAAACGCAGGGGTATTATCAACCACGTCTGCTGCAACACGCTCTGCCGCGTAACTCTCAGTTATATTACCAACCGCTTCAGTTACGTTAACAACAGGTTCCGAGGCAGGCACTGCAGTTTGTTCAGGTTCGTCAACATACATGGTGAAGTTTTCATCACGGTCAAGCTGCTGCTCTAGCTGAGCGATGGTCATCCCCTTCGCTTGCGCCGTTGAATTAGCGGCCATTGGCTCTTCAGCCATGACTGTAGCTTCTGCCATTACAGGAGCTACAGCTTGCGGCTCTGCTGTCTGCTCTGCCACAACAGGCGTAGGCGCTGCGTATACTGGCGTTTCAGTCACCATTGTACTGGCTTGTGCACCTTCTGTTTGCGCCGCAGCAACAGTACTCGCCACTGCGACAACAGGACGAGGGTTAATCACGATACGCGGTAAGTCATCATCTTGTTGCGAAGTAACTGGCGTTTGAACTTGAGCGGCTGAATGAGCATGGGATAGATTATCGTCACCTTGCATCGCCGCTGGGCGACTATTTGATGCAAGTAAAACATCATCAGCATCAGGTGTTGAATCTTGCTGACCTTGGCCCGCAAAAGGATTATCCATATGGTGTAAATCAGCCACATTAGGTTCGGCTGCAAATGGTTCATCTTTAGCAAATGACGTTAATGTTTCTGAACGATCGGAGCGTACTTTATTTAAAAGCCATGCCATCGAAGCCAGCGTACTTTCACCTAAGGTATCGACGATCGAAAGCCACGATATCCCCGTGAACAGGGTAAAGCCGACCGCCCACAAGAACATCATGACTAAAGTGGTACCCAGCAGGTTAAACAGCGGTAATGCCATGTTCGAGACAACATCGCCTATCACGCCCCCTGAAGAAAAATACCAGATATCATCAAAATTAAGATCAGCAAGGCTGCAGCTCGCTAAGAAAAGAATCAGCATTCCCAGCAACCGTGTTCCGTAGATCATAAAATCAATCGGTTCACGAACGCCGCGTCGACGGAACAATACCCACGCAGCTAATATAAGTGCGACAGGTAATGAATACGCCAATGAGCCAAAAGTAAAAAACAAACTATCCGCCACAAAAGCACCGAATGCGCCTGCTTTATTTTGAACAGGACCTTGCCATGCAGTTTGCGACCACGAAGGATCGGCAGGGTCAAAACTGACTAATGCGACCATTATGTAAATAGATGCAAAAAGTGCAATTATAAGAAAGCTTTCCAGTAAACGCTGAACACCGCTTAGGCGTATTTTCGTTGACTGCTTGCCTTTAACCTTCCTCAAAGAAATCTCCATTGTCATTGCTACTGGCTACTCCCGTCACACTATCTGGGTTATTTATGTTTTTTATTGCTTCAAGTGAAACAGACTTAGCAAAATACATTTTACGAATATTATCTGTATCGATGTTATACCAGATCTCGCCATGAAGGGAAAAACCACTGGATAACTGATCAGTCTATTGTAATCGTTTATGGAGAGGAATAACGCATGGAATTGTTAAAACACGCGAATAATCGGTGAATTTTAAAGCAATTAAATCTATCGTTGTGGTAATGCGGTAGCGATATCACATAACTAAGGGGCATAAATGAAGATAAGGGGGGGATAAAAACAATTCAAGCGACCGAGGCCGCTTGAGTATTGAAAGAGAAACCGACACCTTTGGTATTAATACACGATTAACGCGTTTTAATCACAAGATGGTTAGTTTGCTTCACTTCTTCCATAACTACGTATGTACGCGTGTCATTCACACCAGGAAGGCGCAACAGGGTTTCACCCAATAACTTACGGTACGCAGACATATCACATACACGTGTTTTAAGTAGGTAGTCAAAATCACCAGATACAAGATGGCACTCTTGAATGCCTTCAAGCTCTTGCACTGATTTATTAAACTCTTCAAACACATCTGGTGTGCCACGGTTAAGTGTAATCTCAACGAACACCAATAAAGACGCGTCAAGGAATTGAGGATTCAACAGTGCTGTGTAACCGCTAATGTAAGCTTGTCGCTCTAGGCGGCGTACACGCTCAAGACACGGCGTTGGTGAAAGACCTACACGTTTAGATAGCTCAACGTTTGAAATTCGGCCATCTTTCTGTAGTTCGTTCAGAATGTTACGGTCAATGCGATCCAATTCCTTGGATGGTTTCTTTTTGGTATCTACCATTTTTTATTCCACCTTCTTACTTCCTTGCAAAAAAATATACTACATCTTTCTAATATTTAGAATCAAATACTCTAGTAGTCAAACTATACTGCCATTAGATCCGCATTTATAACCTTCTCAATAGCACGTCACACTATAATATAGCGGGAGTAGCAGGATGATCATTGGTGTACCCAAAGAGATAAAGAATCACGAATATCGGGTGGGGTTAACCCCAGCCAGTGTGCGTGAACTTGTGTTACTCGGCCACCAGGTTCTTATTGAATCTAATGCAGCAATTGGTATCGGCTTTGTTGATGCAGACTACCAAGCTGTAGGCGCTTCCATTATTTCTACAGCTAAAGAAGTTTTTACCAGATCAGAGATGATTGTCAAAGTAAAAGAGCCTCAAGCAGTAGAAAGAGCTATGCTTCGCGAAGGACAGATACTATTCACCTACCTTCACCTCGCTCCTGATTTTCCTCAAACCAAAGAACTTATACAAAGCAAAGCCATTTGCATCGCTTACGAAACAGTAACAGATAAATACGGCAGATTACCACTATTAGCACCTATGTCTGAGGTCGCTGGCAGAATGTCCATCCAAGCAGGGGCCCAAACACTAGAGAATTCTAGCGGTGGACGTGGATTATTATTAAGCGGCGTTCCCGGTGTTTCACCCGCTAACGTGGTAATTCTAGGGGGCGGTGTTGTGGGATCTAATGCTGCTCGCATGGCAGTAGGAATGCGTGCTGACGTGACCATTTTAGACCGAAATATAGACACCCTTCGCTCCTTAGATAAGGAATTTCAAGGCCGCGCAAAAGTCCTTTATTCCACGAGAGAAGCCATCGATAAACTGGTTCCTGTTGCCGACCTTATTATTGGTGCTGTACTCATACCAGGGGCTGCTGCACCCAAGCTAATATCAGCTGAGCATATAGATAGAATGAAGGCTGGCTCTGCCTTAGTGGATGTCGCCATCGATCAAGGTGGTTGCTTTGAAACCTCCCACCCGACAACACATACCGACCCAACGTACATCATCAATGGCGTGGTACATTATTGTGTTGCTAACATGCCTGGCGCTGTCGCACGCACCTCAACTTTCGCGCTCAATAACGCGACCCTACCTTATGTCATTAAGCTGGCGGAAAAAGGCTATAAAAAAGCATTATTAGAAGATGATGGATTCATAAATGGCATGAATGTCATGTATGGCAAGGTGACCTGTAAAGAAGTGGCCGATGCATTCAATTTGCACTATACAGACCCATCTGTTGCTATAAGTATGCATTAACTTATAACTAAATATTCTAGATAGGCCTCAGTAAAATGAGGCTTTTTTATCCTTTTTTTTACACTCTGCTAGCAAGATAGTCTGAATCTATTAATAGAATTGATAACCCTTATCACCAAGTCCTTCCTTTACACCGACAATTTACCTACAATCGTTCACCATATAAGAATTATCTCATTCAGCCTGGAGAAGAAATGAGTAACGTAAGACACTGTAATCTGCTCATCCTTGGTTCTGGCCCTGCGGGCTATACTGCAGCGGTTTATGCAGCACGTGCGAACCTTAATCCAGTCATGATCACTGGCATGCAGCAAGGCGGCCAACTGACGACCACAACAGAAGTGGAAAACTGGCCAGGTGATGCTGAAGGCTTAACAGGCCCTGCATTAATGGATCGAATGAAAGAACATGCTGAAAAGTTTGAGACTGAAATCATTTTTGATCACATAAGTGAAACTGATTTTAGCCAACGCCCTTTCCGCCTCAAAGGTGACAATGGTGAGTACACGTGTGATGCGTTAATCATTTCTACAGGTGCATCAGCGAAATACCTTGGCTTAGAGTCTGAAGAAGCATTCAAAGGCCGCGGTGTATCAGCCTGTGCAACCTGTGATGGATTCTTCTACCGCAACCAAAAAGTCGCGGTTGTTGGTGGTGGTAATACCGCTGTGGAAGAAGCACTTTACTTGTCAAACATTGCGTCTGAAGTTCACCTCATTCACCGCCGTGATACGTTCCGTTCTGAAAAAATCCTCATCAAGCGTTTAATGGATAAAGTTGAGAACGGTAATATTATTCTGCACACTGACCGTACGCTTGATGAAGTATTAGGCGACGACATGGGTGTAACAGCTGTTCGCATTAAAGACACCCAGTCTGATGCCACAGAAACCATCGAAGTCATGGGCGCATTTATTGCTATTGGTCACCAGCCAAACACTGCAATTTTTGCAGGCCAGCTTGAAATGGAAAATGGCTACATCAAAGTTCAGTCAGGTACCCAAGGCAATGCAACGCAAACCAGTGTTGAGGGTGTATTTGCCGCTGGCGATGTGATGGACCATACCTACCGCCAAGCGATTACCTCGGCGGGTACAGGTTGCATGGCCGCACTCGACGCTGAACGCTACCTCGATGCGCTTGACGAGCAACAATAATAACTGAATACCGAATAGGCTGCCTTGTGCAGCCTTTTTGCGTTAATGATGAAACTAATTACATCCAATTAGCAGCATCATTAATCGCAGCTATATCGCGCTTTGGCACTCAGTTCGTCATTCTCAGTTTGCACTCATGGCACTCAGAGTCTTGACTTGCTAACCTGCCTTTTATCAACAGCCCATAGCTTTTAGAACCTTTTTTTATGGATAAACAATTACAACGCGATTTAACCAAGTGGCTAAAATCACAAAGTAAACTAGCAAAACGCTGGTTGATGCTGAGTGTTGGCCTTGGTTTTGTCTCAGGGTTGCTTCTAGTTGGACAAGCCGCTTTGCTGGCTCATATCCTTCATCAACTCATTATTGAACACACAGACAAGAGTGAATTAGTCGGCCATTTCATCGGCTTAATCACGGTTGTTGGTTTACGCGCAGCGTGCAGCTGGGGACGAGAAGTCTTTGGTTATCGTTGTGGCGAAAAAATTCGCCTCCATATTCGCCAACTCATCATGCAACGCCTACATAATTTAGGCCCTGCCTATATTAAAGGTAAACCTGCGGGTGCGTGGGCCAGTTTAGTATTAGAGCAAGTGGAAGAGATGCAAGATTTCTTCTCTCGTTATATTCCACAAATGTCTATTGCGGTATTGGTTCCCCTCACCATCTTGGTCGTTGTGTTTCCGCTCAACTGGGCTGCTGGTTTAATTTTCTTAATCACCGCGCCTTTAGTGCCCATTTTCATGGCTCTTGTGGGGCTTGGCGCTGCTGATGCTAACCGCCGTAACTTCAAAGCATTACAGCGTTTATCCGGCCACTTTTTTGACCGTTTACAAGGCCTGTCGACACTTCGTTTGTTCAATCGAGCTGAAGCTGAAGCAGAGAATCTGCATGTCGCATCAGATGTGCTGCGTAAGCGTACGATGGAAGTACTACGCCTCGCGTTCTTATCATCTGCGGTATTAGAGTTCTTCTCTTCAATCTCAGTCGCTATGGTTGCCGTCTACTTTGGTTTCACCTTTATCGGTGAACTTAACTTCGGCACTTATGGCATCCCCTTAAGCCTATTTACTGGCTTATTTGTGCTTGTTTTGGCACCTGAGTTTTACCAACCGTTACGTGATTTAGGCACTTTCTACCATGCTAAAGCGCAAGCAATTGGCGCGGCAGAGTCGATTGTTGAGTTCTTAAATGCCGAAGCGGACGAAATGGAACAAGGTACTGATAACTTACCATCACCTGAAACCATTCAAATTGAAGCCAATGCACTTGAAGTATTAAGTCCTGAAGGACAAGTACTCACAGGTCCACTCACTTTTGCCATCAAACCCAATGAGCACGTCGCGCTTGTGGGCCCAAGTGGTGCAGGTAAAACCAGCTTATTAAACGCGATATTAGGTTTCCTACCCTACCGTGGTAGCCTAAAAGTGAATGGGGTTGAGCTCAAAGCATTGGATCACAGCCAATGGCGTCAAGCTATCAGCTGGGTGGGCCAAAACCCAATGTTAGTTCACGGCACTGTTCGCGACAATGTAACACTGGGTAACCCGCTGGCGACCGATGAACACGTTCGCCAAGTTACACAGCAAGCTTATGCCGATGAATTCATCGACCGTTTAGAACTTGGTGATCAACACATAGTGGGTGATCGCTCGGGTGGTTTATCTGTCGGTCAGGCTCAGCGTATTGCCGTTGCCCGTGCCATGTTACAAAACGGGGCTTTCTGGCTACTTGATGAACCGACAGCCAGCCTAGACGCAAACAGCGAGCGCCTAGTACTCGATAGTTTATCTATTGCGGTACGTGGCCAAACCACACTGATGGTGAGCCACCGTCTTGATCAACTATCGATGATGGATCGTGTCTTTGTAATGGAGAACGGTCAACTGGTTCAAAATGGTCATTTCGATATGATTCGCGAACAAGGTTTACTTGCTGAAATGTTAGCAAACAAAGATATGAGGGATCTCGATGCGTGATTTACTCCCTTACCTAAAACTTTACCGTAAACACTGGTTTGGACTCACTCTAGGCATGCTGCTTGGTTTAGGTACCATACTCGCGGCGATGAGCTTATTAACGCTATCAGGTTGGTTTATTTCGGCGTCAGCTATTGCAGGGTTAACCATTGCACGCGAAACCTTTAACTACATGTTACCGGGTGCGGGTGTTCGTGGTTTCTCGATGGCAAGAACGGCAGGGCGTTGGGGCGAGCGCGTCGTCAGCCATAATGCCACGTTTAAGCTATTGGCTGACTTACGTTTATTTTTCTTCCGTAAATTAACGCCACTCATTCCAGGTCGTCAAACGAATCTGCGTGATGCTGATTTATTAAACCGTTTAGTTGCCGATGTCGATGCGATGGACCACGTCTACCTTCGATTAATCAGCCCATTAGTGATTGGCGTTATTGGCTTAATTTCGATTACGGCCTTTTTATGCTGGTTTGACATGGCGATCGGCTTAACTCTTGGTGCCATCTTGCTTGGCTTGATGCTCGCCTTGCCCGTTATCTTCTACCGATTAGGTAAAGCCAACGGTGAAGCCTTAACCATGGCAAAAGCCAACTACCGAGTAAAACTGCTTGATTGGATACAAGGTCATGCGGAGCTACTACTCTTTAATGCTGAAAAGCGCTACCGCCAAGAAGCCGAGTTAGAGCAAGACAGCTTGTTAGATGCCCAACGAAAAATGGCATCATTAACCGGTTTTGCCAATGGCATGTTAATGGCTGCGACGGGTTGGACATTAGTGCTAATCCTATGGATAGCTGCTGACGGTGTCGGTGGCAACATGCCCGACCCATTCATCGCGTTAGTTGCGTTCGCGACTATGGCAAGTTTCGAAATGATGATGCCTGTCGCTGGTGCCTTCCAGTACCTAGGACAAACCCTAACCTCTGCGCGTCGTTTGAATGAAATCATTGAAGCCACGCCAGATACGCCGTTTGATCCAAATGGTCACCAAGCGGTTGTGCGTGGCGATGTCACTATCGATAACATCAGCTACACCTACTACGGTAGTGACAAACCGGTACTAAACCAAGTATCGGTTAGCCTACAAGCTGGCCAAAAGCTGGCGCTACTTGGTCGTACTGGTTGTGGTAAATCAACCCTGCTACAACTCTTGACGCGTAGCTGGGATCCACAACAAGGCAACATCAGTATCGATGGTGTGGCATTACCTAAGTGGCATGAAGCTTCACTGCGTGATGCGATTACCGTGGTCAGCCAACGCGTAGATGTTTTCAATGGTTCTCTACGCGAAAACCTCTTGTTAGCGAAACCAAGTGCATCTGATGATGAATTAGCCGCAACTCTTCAGCGCGTTGGTCTTGATACGTTACTTGAAGATAAAGCACTTGATACTTGGTTAGGAGAAGGTGGACGTCAGATCTCTGGTGGTGAACGTCGTCGTATTGGCATTGCACGTGCGCTTTTACACGATGCACCTATCCTATTACTGGATGAGCCAACAGAAGGACTGGACCGTCGTACAGAGCAGCAAATCCTACGTTTATTAATGGAACACGCGAAAGATAAGACAGTGCTCTTTATTACGCATCGCCTTGTTGGCCTGGATCAGATGGATCACATTTGTTTAATGGACGAAGGCAGTATTATTGAAGAAGGTAAGCACCAAGCGCTACTTGAGCGTAATGGCCGCTACACTGAATTGTGGGATCGCCTTTAGTCGATAAACCTGATTAATAGAAACGATAAAAAACGGGTAGCCAGTGGCTACCCGTTTACTTTTGTAATACATGCCCTGTAGGGATAAACAACAAAAAGGCTATGGGTATGTTTTATCCACTCGCACACCATCACTGAAATACAGAATACGCACCTCGTCACCACGGTTGAAAATCATGCTCTGATCAACATCTTGAATCACATCAATGAATTTTCCATCTTCACTTTTAATGAGAAGTTCAACCAAACGGTATTGAATCACCTGCTGGGTATTTTGGCGGTTATGTGCATAACCGGCGCCAGCAACAACACCAACGGCTGTCGCGACCTCACGCCCTCGACCACCGCCAAACTGATTACCAATCAAGCCACCAACCACACCACCCAGTAAGGTTTCCCAACCGCTATGCTGAGAGTTAATCACTTCTTGCTGCGTGATATAACGTACAGAATCCACATTACCAAATACAATTTGATTCACAGCACGCGCTTCATTGCGCTTATAAGGAGCCGCCGTCAACGTCAGAGGGACGATTAGCAGTAACATTAACAACTTTCTCATATATAATTTCTCTACTAACAGTTATTACTTTGATTATATGGCCATTTATCTACCCGAACTGAGTTTGTCGACAACCCAATTTCCAAGCCCTCATACCGCACTTGACGATCCGAACGGCTTACTCGCGTTTGGGGGTGATCTATCGCCTCAACGCTTACTGGCAGCCTATCAACAAGGTATCTTCCCTTGGTATTCAGAAGGTGAACCCATTTTATGGTGGAGCCCAGCGCCACGCGCTGTATTTTGCCCGACCAGTTTCCAGCCAAGTAAAAGCTTGCGTAAATTTGCTCGTAAGTCAGATTACCAGATCACCCTGAACCGAGCCTGTGCTCAGGTTATCGAGCAGTGCGCAGCTTGCCGTGGTCCAGATGAAACTTGGATCATGCCTGATATGATAGCGGCCTATAAAACAATGCACTTACATGGTTACTGCCATTCTGTCGAAGTTTGGCAAGATAACCAACTCGTTGGCGGACTGTATGGAATTCAAGTCGGTTCAGTCTTTTGTGGTGAGTCTATGTTTACCCTCGCTGATAACGCCTCAAAAATGGCTCTCTGGTACTTTATCAGACACTTTAAAGCTCACGGTGGTTCACTCGTAGATTGCCAAATAATGAACAATCACTTGCAGTCACTTGGCGCAACAACATCCGAACGTGAACCATTTTTGGCACACCTTGCAGAAGCAAAGACTGCCATACTTGAATCAGGCTGTTTCACTCCTCAAATTTTAAGGCTGCCAGCAGAGTAACCATGAATGATCTTAGTTTTCGTATTGGGCTAACCCCGACTTCAGATTGTAACTATCTACCAAATCAACGGGAGCAGCTTGGCGTTGTTATCGATCAAGACTGGTTTAGCCCTCATGGCTATCAGCTTCTTATCGCTTCAGGCTATCGTCGCAGCGGTAAAGCTATCTATAAGCCAATGTGCTCCGCTTGTCAGGCCTGCGTCCCCTTGCGTGTCGATTGCTTTTTATTTTCACCATCAAAAAGCCAGAAGCGCCAGCTTAATCAAATGAAAAAATTGCGCTGGGAATTTAAACCTCAGTTAGATGACGACTGGTTCTCGCTATACGAAAAATACATCACAGCACGCCATGCAAACGGATCTATGTATCCACCCAACAAAGCACATTTCTTTGAGTTTAGTACGGCTGAATGGATGGATAGCTTATTCCTTCATGTTTATGATGACCAAAAGCTTATCGCGATTGCCGTTACTGACGTGTTTGAACATGCCCTAAGCGCGGTATATAGCTTTTTCGACCCCGATTCGACCCTGTCTTTGGGGACGCTCTGTGTGTTATTCCAAATCCAGTATTCTCGAAAAACAGGTCGTCGCTGGCTGTATCCGGGATACCAAATTGATGGCTGTAAAGCCATGAATTACAAAGTTCGCTTCCAGCCTCATCAAAAACTTATTGATGGACAATGGCAGTCTCAGTAGGCATGGTATAGCTGCAATTTCGTGCTCTCATACATTTTTAGGTTGTAACTACGGGCTCTATTTACACAAAAAGATAAATAAATCCGTATTAATCCAGAACAAAAGCTGACAAAGGATCCCTGCAAGGGTAAAATTGCGACCTAAACTTTACACTTAAACAGTTTCGAGGCATTATCCAGCCCGATCAGAAGCATGGCTGGTAGCCTAAGAGGATTCAATGGCAAAAGAAGACGTAATTGAAATGCAAGGTACTGTACTTGATACACTACCTAACACAATGTTCCGCGTTGAGCTAGAAAACGGTCACGTTGTAACCGCTCACATCTCTGGTAAAATGCGTAAAAACTATATCCGTATTCTTACTGGCGACAAAGTAACTGTGGAACTGACTCCATACGACCTGACTAAAGGCCGTATCGTCTTCCGTGCTCGTTAATCTTTTATAGATTAAAGAATACAGATGGAACCCAGCACTATGCTGGGTTTTATTTATCTAAAAAATAGCACCATTCTCTTGTTACCGCCCTATTTTCGCCCCTTCAGCTTCATCATAAAAATCCCTCATCACGACGATAAAATTATTTTATTTGCCTCATATTGTATTCGGTTGTTTAATCGCATCGCACCCAGTTGTATCCCTAATTTTTCAACCGAGGTGTAGACGGGTTCAGCCATGAACCTCATCTTTCTTTCATACCGTGAACCTATTTACAGCACGGCCATGTAGGAATGCTAATGAAACCTCTCGCAATCCACGATGCACTAGTACAACTGAGCCTAGTGACCGTTTGCGATAACGCAGCCAATATTCCCTCTCAAAAAGTTATGCTAACGCCATCGACTTCTGTTACCCGTCGAAAAAAAAGGACATCGCTCAGGCGAAGTCAAAGGGCTCAGTTAGCTTAGTCAATATGGCTTAATCGGTTTCATTCAGCTTGCGATACATATTATTTTTCAAATAGATATGCTCTTTCGCTCGCCTGATGAATCTTATCAACTTGGTGCTTGCAGCCTAATAATCAAATTACGACAACTGTCATTAACGCCTGCTGCTTGCCCGCAATCACTGATCGAGGAAAAAACATGAGTGATTGGTCTATCAATGATGCACGTGACGTCTACAACACCCCTTACTGGGGTCAAGGCTACTTTGACATTAACGCTCAAGGTGAAGTTATTGCAAAGCCTGACAATCTCAACCCGAACAATACCGTTGCCCTCTCACAACTGGCTGATGAGCTTATTGCCAAAGGCGCATCATTACCGGTATTAGTTCGTTTCCCTGATATTTTGCATCATCGGGTGGACAGCCTATGTTCGACCTTTAACCAAGCAATCGAACACTATGGCTACCAAGGTGAATATCTTGCGGTTTACCCTATTAAAGTGAACCAACAAGATGCCGTCGTTAGTGAAATTTTAGCAAGCCAATATGCTAAACAGCAGCGTCAACTTGGATTAGAAGCTGGCAGCAAACCTGAATTGATGGCGGTGCTAGCAATGGCACAACAAGCAAGTTCAGTGATTGTTTGTAACGGCTATAAAGATCGTGAATATATCCGCTTAGCGCTAATTGGTGAAAAACTCGGTCACGAAGTTTACATTGTTCTAGAAAAGCTATCTGAACTGCACACCGTCATGCAAGAGGCTGAAGCATTAGGCGTAAGACCTCGCTTAGGTTTACGCGCACGCCTTTCCTCTCAAGGTAAAGGCAAATGGCAAGCAAGCGGTGGCGAGAAGTCTAAGTTTGGTCTATCAGCCTCTCAAGTGCTGACAGTGATCAACACACTTCGCGACAACGACATGCAAGACTGCTTACAGCTATTGCATTTCCACCTAGGCTCTCAAATCGCCAATATTCGCGATGTACGCAATGGTGTGGGTGAGGCTGGCCGTGTCTATGCCGAATTGTGCAAACTAGGCGCTGGGATTACCACCGTTGATGTGGGTGGTGGTTTGGCCGTGGACTATGAAGGAACACGTAGCCAAAGTAGCTGCTCAATGAACTACAGCTTACGTGAATACGCGAATAACGTGGTTTATACCCTTGGTGACATCTGTAAAGAGTATGACATTCGTATGCCACGAATCATCTCTGAATCAGGCCGTAACTTAACGGCTCACCATGCTGTACTCATCACTGATGTTGTCGGCGTTGAAAGCTATAAACAAGAGTCTGTATACCCGCCAGAAGCGTCAGCACCACTGATCCTACATAACATGTGGAATTCTTGGCAGGATCTGAAAGCACTGAGCGATCACCGTTCGCTGGTTGAAATTTACCATGACAACCAAAGCGATCTTGCTGAAGTACACACTCAGTTTGCCATGGGTATGTTGAACTTTACAGAACGTGCGTGGGCTGAACAAATCAGCTTACGTTTATGCTACGAGCTTGAAAAACGACTATCGACTAAAAACCGTGCACACCGCCCATTATTAGACGAAATGCACGAGCGTTTAGCTGATAAGTTCTTTGTGAACTTTTCACTATTCCAATCACTGCCAGATGCATGGGGGATCGATCAGATTTTCCCTGTTCTACCGCTAAGTAAATTGGACAAAGAGCCTGAGCGTCGCGCTGTGATTCTTGACGTGACGTGTGATTCAGACGGTGCAATCGATCAGTATGTAGAAGGCCAAGGCATTGAAAGTACACTCGCTGTACCAACATGGACCGATGAATCGCCATACCGCTTAGGCTTTTTCATGGTAGGTGCCTACCAAGAAGTGCTGGGCAACATGCACAACTTATTTGGCGATACTGATACTGCAATTGTTCGTTGTAACGCGGAAGGTAGCTACGACATAGAGCAAATAGTACGTGGTGACAGTGTGGGTGATGTACTTCGTTATGTACACCTTGATTCAGAGCAGTTCCTACACCAATATGAGCTGATGGTAAAACAGCATCTACCAGAAGACGAACATGAAACTATTCTGGCAGAGCTGGCTGAAGGCCTAAAAGGTTACACCTATCTAGAGTGAGAGTGATTCGCTCGATTCTCAGCGCTTAAAGCCGTCACTGACAACATGTTTAACACAGCTCGAATCGTAGGTTCGAGCTGTTAGGAGTTTTACTATGGCAACACTAGCCACACACCCTGATTACTCACTGTATGCCAATGCCTTTGGCTTTTTACGCCAGCCGTTAGATTTTAATCCGCAAACATCAGATGCAGATGTCATCATTACTGGTGTGCCATTTGATATGGCGACGACGGGCCGTTCTGGCAGCCGTATGGGGCCTGGCGCTATTCGCCAAATTTCAACCAACCTTGCATGGGAAGGGAAGCGCTGGCCTTGGTCTTTTTCGCTGACAGACAAAATTAGCATGGCTGATTGCGGTGATCTTGTTTTTGACTGTGGTGATGCAGGCCAAATGTGCGAACGCCTAGAACAGCATGCCTCCAGCTTGATAGAGCAAGGTAAAACCTTACTGACATTTGGCGGTGATCACTTTGTCACGCTGCCTTTGCTACGTGCGCATGCTAAAAAACACGGCGAAATGGCACTGATCCATTTCGACGCGCACACAGATACCTATGATATGGGTAGTCAGTACGATCACGGCACCATGTTTTATCATGCACCAAACGAAGGTTTGATCGATCCTAAGCACTCAGTGCAAATTGGTATTCGTACTGATTATGACAACACTCTGGGTTTTAATGTGATTGATGCTGGCACAGCTAATGATTGGTCTGTTGAGCAAATTGTCGAAAATATTAAGCAAACCGTCGGCGATCGCCCTGTTTACTTAACATTTGATATTGATTGCCTCGATCCTGCTTTTGCTCCGGGAACTGGTACACCGGTTTGCGGTGGCTTAACGTCTGATAAAGCACTGAAAATCATTCGTGGCTTACAAGGCATTAACTTGATTGGCATGGATGTAGTAGAAGTTGCACCAGCCTACGATCATGCCGACATGACAGCATTAGCGGCAGCGACTATCGCAACAGATTTACTGCACCTTTGGGCTAGTCAGCGCTAACCGCAGATAAATAGCGAAACGCGTAAGTTTAGATAAAAAATAACCGCCAATTGGCGGTTATTTTATTTCTAACGAAAAGATCACTTAGCTTAATAAGTGGAGATTAGTGTGCAGGTTCCATTTCACTACTGAATTGGAAATCTAGCTCATCATTCACTAAATCAACACGTACCGAACCACCGTTAGTTAGGCAACCAAACAATAACTCGTTTGCCATTGGTTTTTTAAGGTTCTCTTGGATAACACGTGCCATTGGACGCGCACCCATCGCTTTATCGTAGCCTTTATCAGATAACCACTGACGAGCGACTTCAGACACTTCCATTGAAACACCGCGTGCATCAAGCTGTGCTTGTAACTCAACAATGAACTTATCAACCACTTGGTGAATAACATCTTTTTCAAGGTGATTAAACCAAATGATGTTATCTAAACGGTTACGGAATTCAGGCGTAAATACGCGCTTAATTTCCGCCATTGCATCGTGACTGTGATCTTGCTGAATCAGACCAATCGATTTACGTACTGTTTCCGTTACACCCGCATTGGTTGTCATCACGAAAATAACATTACGGAAGTCAGCTTTACGGCCATTGTTATCTGTTAGCGTACCGTTATCCATAATTTGCAATAGCAAATTAAATACATCTGGGTGTGCTTTTTCGATTTCATCAAGCAACACAACAGAATGAGGTTGTTTGATAACAGCATCGGTTAACAGACCACCTTGATCGTAACCAACATAGCCCGGAGGTGCACCAATCAAGCGACTCACTGTGTGACGTTCC
Organism: Photobacterium sanguinicancri; assembly: GCF_024346675.1. NCBI lineage: Bacteria > Pseudomonadati > Pseudomonadota > Gammaproteobacteria > Vibrionales > Vibrionaceae > Photobacterium > Photobacterium sanguinicancri. Next base: position 1,123,671 of record NZ_AP024850.1, on the reverse strand, counting down.
ATATACTCAGACATATCAAAGCGCAGTAGCTCAATGCCTAAAGTACGTGCAAGCTGAACGGTCACTTCTGTTTTACCTACCCCTGTAGGGCCCGCAAACAAGAATGAACCAACAGGCTTATTGTCTGCCCCTAAACCGGCACGGCTTAGTTTAATGGCTTCTGTGAGTACGTTAATTGCGGGATCTTGTCCGAACACCAGCATCTTCAGTTTGCTATCAAGGTTTTTCAGTACATCGCGATCACTTGAAGAAACCGATTTCTCTGGAATACGTGCCATTTTGGCGATCATTGCCTCAATGTCACTCACATTCACCGTTTTCTTTCGACGGCTAGCAGGAGCAAGACGACAACGGGCACCCGCTTCATCAATTACATCAATCGCCTTATCAGGCAGATGACGCTCATTAATGTATTTCGCTGAAAGCTCTACCGCAGCACGAATCGCTTTATTGGTAAAACGCACCTCATGGTGTGCTTCGTATTTTGGCTTCAAGCCCATCAAAATCTTAGTGGTGTCATCAAGCGATGGTTCAATCACATCAATTTTTTGGAAACGGCGAGACAAGGCACGCTCTTTCTCAAAAATATTGCTGTACTCTTGATAAGTCGTCGAGCCCATGCAGCGTAATTTACCACTACTAAGCAATGGCTTAATTAAGTTAGCCGCATCAACTTGACCGCCAGAAGCCGCACCAGCACCGATAATCGTGTGGATCTCATCAATGAACAATACCGCATGTTCTTCTTTTTCAAGTTGCTTCAAAATACCTTTGAAACGTTTCTCGAAATCACCACGGTATTTCGTGCCCGCCAATAGCGAACCAATATCCAGTGAGTAAATAACACAGTCTTTGATGATATCAGGCACTTGGCCTTCAACAATACGCCATGCTAATCCTTCCGCGATAGCCGTTTTACCGACACCCGCTTCACCAACTAACAATGGGTTATTCTTACGGCGACGACACAGCACTTGAACCGTACGTTCAAGTTCACCATCTCGACCAATTAATGGGTCAATCCCCCCCGCTTTTGCAAGATGATTGAGGTTCGTTGCGAAGTTCTCTAATTTATCTTCAGAGTTTTGTTCTGCGCGAACTTCTTCACCACCAACATCTGCCCCACCCATATCATCGTTGTCACTATCTTTCACGGTACCGTGAGAAATAAAGTTAACAACATCAAGGCGGCTAATGTCACTTTTCTTAAGCAAGTAAGCAGCGTGAGATTCCTGTTCACTGAAAATCGCAACAAGGACATTGGCCCCAGTTACTTCACTTCGACCAGAAGACTGAACATGGAAAACAGCACGTTGAAGTACACGCTGGAAGCTGAGTGTAGGTTGGGTTTCTCGGCTCTCATCATCAGCAGGGATAAGAGGCGTGGTTTGCTCGATAAAAGAATCAAGCTCTTTGCGAAGCTGATCCAAATCCGCACGACAAGCAATGAGTGCCTCTTGTGCTGAAGCGTTCTCAAGCAATGCCAGTAGCAGATGCTCGACTGTCATAAATTCATGGCGCTTCTCTCGTGCTCGAGCGAATGCTCCATTCAAGCTAGCTTCAAGTTCTTTGTTTAGCATAGGCACCTCCCCTAAATACCACTCAAAATGGCGTGCCGGAAAAAGCTAGGCTTTTTCCATCGTACACAACAGCGGATGTTCATGCTCTCTTGCGTGCATCATTACCTGTGCCACTTTTGTTTCAGCGACTTCGGCAGTAAAGGTGCCACAAATAGCTTTTCCTTCATAATGCACTGAAAGCATCAACTGTGTTGCTTTCTCCAGATCCATGGAGAAGAACTTCTGTAACACTTCTATCACAAAATCCATCGGTGTGTAATCATCATTATTGATAAGTACCTTATACATCGATGGTGGTTTTACTTGAGCTTCTTCCTTATCTAAGACATCAGACTCAGGCACAACCCATTCATATAACTTACTCATAAACCTAACTTATACGCTCGGTAGAAACAAACCAAAAATCAACAATTTTCAACAATTTCTATTGCCAACAATCAGTGCAGCGCTAGCACTTTTGCCTACCTATATACTGAGACTAATGCACACATTGTATTCCAGCAAATCTAAGATGACCATGCTCAAAGTCTTATGAGGTGATTCAGCGCAGATCATAAGTACAAACAGTATGCATAATCAAAAAACACGAGTGCTTTATAAGCGAAAGTACCATGCTCGCTAGGCTAATATTGCGGAATAAGCCCAGAATGTACCACCCCTGAGACATCCCCGAAATATCCAAATTAACGGTCCGATATTTACTAGGAAATCATCATTGAAAATGACTCTCATTTCATTATTTCAATAACATCCTACTGCTTTTAGCGACACAAATAAGATTTTATCGGGATGTTACAATATGCACTTGACTGTCTAGCTTCATTTACTAAAGTGTAACCTGTAGTAGGTATAAACTGCATCAAAATAGCATTAGTATGCAAGACAAGTCTTTGACACCCCTGTACACTAAATGCTCAATGGAACTGAAATGCGAAGAAGGAAGTATAAGCATGGCAACAGGTACAGTTAAGTGGTTCAATAACGCCAAAGGATTTGGGTTCATTTGTCCAGAGCAGGGTGATGGCGATATCTTCGCACACTATTCTACCATTCAAATGGATGGGTATCGTACGCTTAAAGCGGGCCAGCAGGTCAACTATACGATAGAAACCGGTCCTAAAGGTTTCCATGCCAGTGAAATCGTTCCCGTTGAAGGTGAACTCACTAAGTAGTCTTCTCTCTGGCAGTATTAAAGGTGAGCATCTTGCTCACCTTTTTTGAATCTAAAAATTAATATTCAATGAATAGTAATTGAATATTTGGCAGTACAAACAAATCACACCTATTAACATTATTGTTAACAATTGACGATAGATCAAAAAAACCCCAGCATAACGCTGAGGTTTCTCGACATATAATCAGTGATTAATTACATGTGCTCAATCATATCGTCAGCAAATTCAGAACACTTACGCAGTGTTGCACCTTCCATTAGGCGCTCAAAATCATAAGTTACTGTCTTATTACTGATCGCAGCTTCCATTGAGCTAATGATCAAATCTGCCGCTTCAGTCCAACCTAGGTGGCGAAGCATCATTTCAGCAGAAAGAATCAATGAACCAGGGTTCACTTTGTCTTGGCCTGCATACTTAGGCGCAGTACCGTGTGTTGCTTCAAACAATGCAACACCATCGCCAATGTTCGCACCCGGTGCGATACCGATACCACCAACCTGCGCAGCTAGTGCATCAGAAATGTAGTCACCATTAAGGTTCATGGTTGCGATAACATCGTATTCTGCTGGACGTAGAAGAATTTGCTGCAAGAAAGCATCAGCGATGCAGTCTTTGATTACAATTTCTTTGCCTGTGTTTGGATTTTTCAATGTCATCCATGGGCCACCATCAAGCAGCTCAGCACCGAATTCAACAGCAATTTCGTAACCCCAATCTTTGAAGGCACCTTCGGTGAACTTCATGATGTTACCTTTGTGTACAATCGTTAATGAATCACGATCATTATCGATTGTATACTGAAGTGCTGCGCGTACTAGGCGCTTAGTACCTTCTTCAGAGATAGGTTTAATGCCTACACCACATTGTTGTGGGAAACGGATTTTAGTGGCACCCATTTCGTCTTGAAGGAACTTAATCACTTTATCAGCTTCTTTTGTACCCGCTTGGAATTCAACACCCGCGTAAATATCTTCTGAGTTTTCACGGTAGATAACCATGTCAGTTAACTCAGGTTGTTTAACTGGGCTTGGAACACCTTCAAAGTAACGTACTGGGCGAGCACAAATATATAAATCAAGCTCTTGACGTAATGCTACATTCAACGAGCGAATACCACCGCCAACAGGCGTTGTCAGTGGGCCTTTAATCGAAACTTTATAATCACGAATAAAGTCTAATGTTTCTTGTGGTAGCCATGCATCTTCACCGTAGACTTGGGTCGATTTTTCGCCCGTGTAGATTTCCATCCATTCAATCTTACGGTCACCGGCATAGGCTTTGTTGACAGCCGCATCAACTACTTTGATCATTGCAGGGCTTACATCAACCCCAATACCATCACCTTCAATATAAGGAATGACAGGGTTGTTAGGAACAACCAGTTTGCCTTCAGAATCTAGCGTAATTTTCTGACCTTCAACTGGTACAACTACTTTACTATCCATTTAAATCTCCTAGCGTCCATTTGTTATCTTTTTGTAAGATGCGCGCAAATCATACTCGATTTTTTAACGACACGCCAATCTACGAATTTTCACGTATAATATGCGAGTCATCATCACTAAATACCCAGTAACACGCTATTTATGAAGCCAAATACAACCTCACGTCAACCTCAACGTGCCAATAATGAGCGCAGAGCATCAAGAAAACTCAATAAACCGAAGCGTCCTCGCGGCCCTCAAAAGATCATTTTATTTAACAAACCCTTCAACGTTCTGACCCAATTTACGGGTGAAGAAGGCGATATAACACTGTCTGATTTCATCCCTGTAAAAGACGTTTACCCAGCAGGAAGATTGGATAAAGACAGTGAAGGTTTGCTAGTGCTAACCAATGATGGCATCTTGCAGGCTCGATTGACTCAACCACAATCTAAGTCTCCAAAAACCTATTGGGCACAAGTAGAAGGTGAGCCAAGCGATGAGCAACTAGACGCGCTACGTAATGGTGTAACCCTAAAAGATGGACCAACACTACCAGCTGAAGTTGAACGCATGGTCGAGCCTCCTATATGGGATCGTGTTCCACCTATTCGTGAACGCAAAAATGTGCCGACCACTTGGTTAGCCATTACCTTGCAAGAAGGCCGTAACCGTCAGGTTCGTCGTATGACAGCACACATCAATCACCCGACACTTCGTCTGATCCGCTACAAAATGGCGCAATGGACAGTTGATGATCTTGCTCCTGGCGAATGGCGAGAGGTCACACTGCCATCTTCGCAATAAAAGCGCATTAATGACTAAGTCAGATCAATAATCTTTTTCAGACTTAGTCAATCCCCTATCCCTTTCAACATTACCGCTTAAATAACCACAAAACCCTGTGGCACCGTAGATAAAACACTACCTTTTTACACTCAGTTACTCTATTATTGCCGCAAATAGCAAACGTTTGCCTAGCTAGACTAAAAGTCTGTTTCAATCTTTTAGCTTATATCTATAGCTAGCGCTGAAACGCTAATTTCCTAATGAAAAGCACGTTCTTGCTGTACTACTGCTGATAACAGCGTAAAAAGAAGCCAATAATGAAAGTGTGATTCATATCGTAGTCTGTTTCGTCAGATTGCTTTCTGTTAGAATTACGCTCTTAACACTTATTAGCGACTGAAGAGAAATATGTCAGATAACAGCCCAAAAAAAGTCATAGTCGGTATGTCCGGCGGCGTTGATTCATCGGTATCCGCTTACCTACTCCTTCAACAAGGTTATCAGGTTGAAGGCCTGTTCATGAAGAACTGGGAAGAAGATGATAACGAGGAATACTGCTCTGCTGCAGAAGACCTGGCTGACGCACAAGCTGTATGTGACAAACTGGGCATTCAACTGCACACCATTAACTTTGCAGCTGAATACTGGGACAACGTCTTTGAATACTTCCTTGAAGAATACAAGGCTGGCCGTACCCCTAACCCAGATATTCTTTGTAATAAAGAAATCAAATTTAAAGCGTTTTTAGAATTTGCAGACGAAGTTCTAGAAGCCGATTACATCGCGATGGGTCACTACACACGCCGTAGTTTCCCAACTACTGAAGGTGATAAACCTCAGATGCTACGTGGTGTTGATAACAACAAAGATCAAAGCTACTTCTTATACACACTAAGCCATGAGCAAATTTCTCGTAGCCTATTCCCTGTTGGTGAACTAGAAAAACCTGAAGTTCGCCGTATTGCAGAAGAGCAAGACCTGATCACAGCCAAGAAAAAAGATTCAACCGGTATTTGTTTCATCGGTGAGCGTAAGTTTACTGAATTCTTAGGTAAGTACTTACCTGCGCAGCCTGGCAAAATCGAAACGGCTGACGAAGGTAAAGTCATTGGCGAACACCAAGGCTTGATGTACCACACACTAGGTCAACGTAAAGGCCTACATATTGGCGGACAAAAAGGCGGAAACGGCTTAGAAGACGCTTGGTACGTAGTTGATAAAGATGTGAAACGTAACGTTTTAATTGTAGGCCAAGGTAAAGATCACCCTCGCCTAAAATCAGAAGGTTTAGTGGCTTCACAACTGCATTGGGTTGATCGTCAGCCAATTCGTGAACCACTGAAATGTACGGTGAAAACACGTTACCGTCAGCAAGATATCCCTTGTACTATCTTGCCAATCGATGATGAGAACATCAAAGTCATCTTTGATGAACCACAGATCGCAGTAACACCCGGCCAATCAGCAGTCTTCTACCTTGACGAAATTTGTCTAGGTGGCGGCATTATTGAACAACGCATTTAAGGAGCAGTCGCACGTGGCAAACTCTTTATACGATCGTACCATCGCTTTTGCTGGTATCTGCCAAGCAGTGAAACTCGTTCAGAAAGTTGCCCGCGACGGCAATTGCGATAGCGATGAGTTAGCAACCTGTCTAAATAGTATTATGGCGACAGATCCTGCTAACACCCTTGATATTTACGGTGATGAATCAAGCTTACGTTTGGGCTTAGAAACCTTAACAGCAGAGATTGATAACACACCATCTGGCAATGAAATCACACGCTACCTCGTTAGCGTAATGGCACTAGAGCGTAAATTATCTAGCCGCCGCGATAGCATGGCTCAGCTTGGCGAGCGCATTGACGTTCTCAAGCGCCAAACCGAGCATTTTGAATTGCTCGAAGAACAAATGATTAGCAATATTGCCAGCGTTTACCTTGATACCATCAGCCCATTAGGGCCTCGCATTCAGGTAACAGGTACACCTGCCCACTTACAACAAAATAGTGTTCAGCACAAAGTACGCGGTTTGCTACTTGCCGCTGTGCGCAGTGCTGTATTGTGGCGTCAAGTCGGTGGTAAGCGTCGTCATTTAATTTTCGGGCGTAAGCAAATGGTTGAACAAGCAAAAATTTTGCTTGCTCGCTGTTAATAATTTTATTGATTACGAAGCAGTTAATACTGCTTCGTAATATCCAATTTGTTAAACCTCATCAATCAGGAGAGAGACAACATGGAACTGTCAGCATTGACTGCTGTTTCCCCGGTAGACGGCCGATACGGAAGTAAAACAATTGCCCTTCGCAGCATCTTCAGTGAATTTGGTCTGCTAAAGTACCGCACTATTGTTGAAATCCGTTGGTTACAAAAACTGGCTGCTACTGACGCTATCGTGGAAGTTCCTGCATTCAGCGCAGAAGCAAACGCCTTTTTAGATCGCGTTGCTGCTGAATTTAGTGAAGAAGATGCGCTACGTATCAAAGAGATCGAGCGTACAACAAACCACGACGTAAAAGCGGTTGAATACTTCCTGAAAGAGAAAGTTGCTGACGTACCTGAGCTACACGCTGTGAATGAGTTTATTCACTTTGCATGTACTTCTGAAGACATCAACAACACTTCTCACGCACTAATGCTAAGCGAAGCGCGTGAGACTGTGATCCTTCCTGAAATCCGTAACGTTATCGACGCTATTAAAGCATTGGCTAACGAATACCGTGAAATTCCACTACTGTCTCGTACACACGGCCAGCCTGCTTCTCCGTCAACGATGGGTAAAGAAATGGCTAACGTGGCGTACCGTATGGAACGTCAATTCAAGCAAATCGAAAGCGTTGAAATTCTTGCGAAAATCAATGGTGCTGTAGGCAACTACAACGCACACATCTCGGCTTACCCTGAAGTTGATTGGCACCAGTTCAGCGAAGAGTTCATCACTGAATCTCTTGGCGTAACGTGGAACCCATATACAACGCAAATCGAGCCGCACGATTACATCGCAGAGCTATTCGATGCAGTCGCACGCTTCAACACCATTCTTCTTGATTTCGATCGCGACGTTTGGGGTTACATTGCACTGGGTCACTTTAAGCAAAAAACCATTGCTGGCGAAATTGGTTCTTCAACCATGCCACACAAAGTTAACCCAATCGACTTTGAAAACTCAGAAGGTAACCTAGGTCTAGCTAACGCTATCTTTAATCACCTAGCTCAAAAGCTTCCAGTTTCTCGCTGGCAGCGTGACCTTACTGACTCAACAGTACTTCGTAACCTAGGTGTAGGTTGTGGTTATGCGATCATTGCATACACATCAACGCTTAAAGGTATTAGCAAGCTTGAAGTAAACCAAGCTGCGCTAGAAGCTGAATTAGACCGTAACTGGGAAGTATTGGCAGAGCCAGTACAGACCGTTATGCGTCGTTACGGCATCGAAAAACCTTACGAGAAGCTAAAAGAGCTAACGCGCGGTAAGCGTGTCGACGGTGAAGGCATGCGTGCATTCATTGATGGCCTTGAGCTTCCTGAGCACGAAAAAGCACGTCTAAAAGAAATGACACCAGCTAACTACATCGGTGATGCAGTTAAGCTAACAGACGCACTTTAATTCACGCTCTGACATAAAAAGGTTGGCCTAGTGCCAACCTTTTTTTTGTTTACTTTCCAGCCAAAACTAATCCCCCGCCCTTTATCCCCTCAATCATAAAACACCCAGTTTTATTTTTATAATCAATATAATCAATAATTTATTTATAACATGTATTTTTTATGCATGTTTAGTGTTGCCATAACAAATATCGAGGTATAACATGCACTCAAAATACATGTTATGCAAAATACATAGGTAGCTGTTATGTCTATTCAAGTTAAAAACAATGTGAAATGGGTTGGTATCAAAGACTGGGAAACAGAATACTTCCACGGTACTGAGTACAAAATGGGCCGTGGTACGAGTTACAACAGCTACCTAATCCAAGAAGAAAAAACGGTTCTAATCGACACAGTCGACCATCAGTTCGACGAGCAATTCATTGCGAACCTAGAACAAGAAATTGACCTTAACCAAATTGATTACATCATCACTCAACATGCAGAGCATGACCACGCTGGTGCATTGTCTACGCTAATGGCAAAGATTCCAAACACACCGATCTACTGCACTGAGGCTGGCGTTGACAGTATCATTGGTCATCACCACCAGCCAGACTGGGATTTCCGAGTGGTCAAGACGGGTGACACACTTGATATTGGTAACGGCAAAGCACTTGTCTTTGTTGAGATGAAGATGCTGCACTGGCCTGATTCAATGGCTACTTACATGACTGGCGACAACATCCTATTCTCTAATGATGCTTTCGGCCAGCACTACTGTGATGAGCACCTGTTCAATGATGAGATGAATCAGACTGAGCTATTCGATGAATGCCAGCGCTACTTCTCAAACATTCTGACTCCGTTCGCACCGCTAGTTAAAGCTAAAATCGAAGAGGTTCTAGCACTTGGTGTTCCAATCGACATTATCGCCACATCTCACGGCTGTATCTGGCGCGAGAACGCGACTCAAATCGTAGAGAAATACTACGAGTGGTCACAAGCATACAAAGAAGATTGCATCACAATCGTTTATGACAGCATGAGTGGTAATACTCGAATCATGGCAGATGCGGTTGCTAAAGGTATTCGTAGCGAAAGTCCTAATACTGCAATCAAAATTTATAATATTTCTCGTCATGATAAGAACGTCATTCTCGCTAACATATTCCGCTCTAAAGGCGTGCTAGTGGGCAGCTCTACAATGAACAATGTCATGATGCCTAAAGTAGCGGCTCTGCTTGAAGAAATTCATGGCCTGCGCTTCAAAGAAAAAGCGGCGGCAGCATTTGGGTCTTCAGGCTGGACTGGTGGTGCAGTGAAGCGCATTGATGCCCGTCTGAAAGAAGCTGGATTTAGCGTTGAAGCACCCTTGCACTTACACTGGAAACCAGACGGTGAAGGCGTTGCAACTTCTGTTGAGTATGGTGTGTCTATTGCCAAAGCATGGAATGACCAAAATGTTGTTGCGGCAGACATGGGCGAGAAACCTCAAGAGCCAGAGACTGTAACAAGTCAAACTGATGAACAGCTACAATCAGAAGTTCAAGTTCCTCTAGAGGCTGCTCAAGAAGCCGCTAAAGTGGAAGCTAATAAAGGGGATCACGCTGATGATTGCACTTGCTATATCTGCACTGTCTGCAATTGGATCTATGACCCTAGAGTTGGCGAGCCGAACCAAAATGTAGAACCTGGCACTTCATTCCATGACCTTTCAGATAGCTTCCTATGCCCAGAGTGCGGCATTGGCAAAGAAGTTTTTGAGCCATTGGCGTAAGGAAAAATACAATGAGCGATCACATTGTTATTGTTGGGAGCGGCTTTGCCGCTTACCAACTTGTAAAATCAATCCGTAAGCTAGATACCGCCACCGCTATTACCGTTGTCACCGCTGACAATGGTGATGATTACGCGAAGCCCGATCTCAGCCATGTTTTTTCACGGCAGCAAACAGCCAGTGATTTAATTAAACAATCCGCAACAGAGTTTGCTCAAACAAATGCAATCACATTGCTAAACAATACCTGGGTTGAAGCGATTGATTCAACGGATAAACAACTAGATTACGTCAATGAATCAAGTAAAGGTACGCTGCAATATAGCAAGTTAGTACTCGCTACAGGCGCGCAAGCTTTCGTACCTCCCTTTACAGGTAACGCCGCGGATGAGGTGGTCACGCTTAATAGCTTGACGGAGTACGCAGCCAATCAGGACAAAATTGCAGCCGCTAAGTCAGTATTAGTCCTTGGTGCTGGTCTCATTGGCACTGAAATTGCGATGGATTTATCGATAGCAGGAAAGCAAGTCACCCTAACTGATAAAGCCACTCATATCATGCCAAGCTTACTGCCAGAACTACTGAGTGCGTCGGTATATCAAACGATGGCGGAGCATGGTGTCGTACTCAAGCTAGGCAAAACCGTTGACAGTATTCATCGCCACCATCAGCAATTAATAGCCCAAACTAGTGACGGTCAGAATACCGAATATGACGTCATTATTGCAGCAATGGGGCTTAAATCGAATATCACTTTAGCGAAGCAAGCGGGTTTAACAATCCAACAGGGCATTGTGATTGATCGTCATCTGCAAACGTCACATCCAGATATCTACGCACTGGGTGATTGCGCAGAAATGGATGGGCAAGTACGGGCTTTCTTACAACCAACCATGCTATCAGCAATGGCATTAGCGAAAACATTAACGGGAAATCCAACCCCAGTTAATCTTCCAAATAGTTTGATAAAAGCAAAAACGCCGTGGTTCCCACTATCGCTTTCAGGTCAAACAACACGTAAAGATACTAAGTGGGAAATCATCAAGACTGAGAGTGGATATATAGCTAAAGCCTTTGATCCACAAACCAATAATTTGCTAGGTTTTGTCGCAAGTCACGATCAACAATCCTCAGCATTTCCTCTGCTAAGGCAGTTGCAATAACGGTTCAAAGCTTCACCTATACGCATTAAACGAATTCCTCATCACGTTTGGTGAGGAATACGCTATAATCGCGGCTCATGCACATCGAGTCAAAACCTACATGTACGATTTAACTTTCAACTTCGAAGAATTCCTTGCCGAATATTGGCAGAAAAAACCCACCATGATTAAAGGTGGCTTCAAAAACTTTATTGATCCAATCAGTCCTGATGAACTTGCAGGTCTTGCAATGGAAGACGAAGTTGATTCACGTTACATTGCCCAACATGGCGACGAATGGGAAGTTAAACACGGTCCGCTGACATTTGATGACGTACCAGAAGATCACTGGTCTTTCATCGTTCAGGCTGCAAACCATTGGCACGAAGGCGCAGCTCGCCTTGTGACATCATTTCGCCAACTACCAAACTGGTTGATGGACGATTTGATGATCAGCTACTCGACCCCTGGTGGCGGTGTTGGCCCTCATATCGATCAATACGATGTATTCATTACTCAAGGTTCGGGTAAGCGTCATTGGCGTGTTGGCCCTAAAAGTGACGATTACGAAGAAGAGTTTCGTCACCCTGCATTGCGTCAAATTAAATCTTTTGACCCTATCATCGACGATGTATTAGAACCGGGTGATATTTTATATATCCCACCGGGCTTCCCACACGATGGCTACGCAATCGAAACATCAATGAGTTTTTCGGTCGGTTTCCGTTCACCGAAAAAACAAGAGTTATTAAGCAGTTTTGCTGATCATGTAATTGCCAATGAAATTGGCGATGTGCACTATCACAACCCTGATTTACCGGCACGCAGTAACAGCGGTGCGATCTTAGACGCTGAACGTCAAGATTTAGAAGATATGATGCGTAGCTTATTAGACCACCCAGAGCTAATGAAAAGCTGGATGGGTGAACACCTAAGCCAAAGCCGTCATGAGCTAGATCTGATTGCTGCTGAACCGTCATGGGAAAACAGTGAAACACACCAATTCTTCATGGCGAACGAAACCTTAAAGCGCCTTGGTGGTTTACGTGCTTTCTATTACCCTGAAACACCTCATATTGGCTATATCAATGGTGAAACCGTTGAATTACCAGAAGAGTGCAGCCAAGTGATCATTGCGCTTTGTGATCAAGAAACACTTGATGGTAAAACATTAGGGGCTATGCGTGAGCACCCTGCCGTAATTGATCTGCTGACTCAGCTGATCAACCAAGGTTGCTGGTACCCTGCCGAGTAATTTCAAGACGGACAAACCTATACAATAAAGCCGAATCCAAGGATTCGGCTTTTTCATCTCTGATTTAGCGTAACGAATTTATCAGACTTTAAATTGCCCTGTTAATCGTTTTTGCTGCTCAGCTAGTGCGGTTAAACGATCACTAATATCCGCAGAACTGCCCGCTTGATGCAAAATACTTTCACTCAACTCTCGAATATTCGAAACATTGCGGTTCACTTCCCCCGAGACCGCCTGCTGCTCTTGCGCCGCACGCATGATTTGTTCGTTCATGGTTTGAATCGCCGTTACTGAATCAGTAATTTGTTCTAGACTCACGACAGCCTCAGACACCTGTGACGCGGTATTACCCGCTAAGTGGTTCCCTTCTTGAATCGCCGCGACCACACTCCGAGTACCTTGCTGTAATTGTTCGATGACTTCACGAATTTGCCCTACCGAATCTTGAGTCCGACTCGCAAGCTGGCGTACTTCATCAGCCACAACCGCAAAACCACGTCCTTGCTCACCCGCCCTTGCCGCCTCTATCGCTGCATTCAGAGCCAGCAAATTTGTTTGTTCCGAAATGCCGCCAATCACTTGCAGTATTTCTTCAATATTTTTGCTGCTATTAGAAAGTTCATTTGCAACTGGCACCGCCAGCTCCATCCGTTCAACCAAACTCGTCATCGAACTCGCAGATTGCTGAATAACGCCTTGCCCTGCCATCGCGGCTTCACCCGCCTGCTGCGCAGCTTCCAGCGCGGTTTGGGTATGTTGTACCACTTCACCAGCGGTTTGTGTCATCTCTTCCGAGGCCGTCGCGACCATATCCACTTCTTTAAATTGCGCTTGGCTACCATCGCGACTATTGCTCGCCACTTTAGCCGCTTCACTGGCCGTGGTATCAACTTCATCAACCGCCACGACAACTTGTTTCATTGTCGTTTGCAACTTATCAAGAAAACGATTGAACCACATTGCTAACTGGCCCACTTCATCTTGCTGATCAAGCTGAATACGCTGGGTAAGATCACCTTCACCCGATGCGATATCTTCTAACCGAGCAGCCAACACCTTGATTGGAGCCACTAGCTTTGCAGAAGCGAATAACACAACCACTAACCCAACGAATGCCATCACCACACTGGCTATGATTTGCACCTGCGATGACTCAACCCGCAACGTATCTATGTTGGCATTCAATGCCGTTGCCTCTGCTAGCACCTTGCCTGTAGGGAGCTGAATAACAATCCCCCATGCTGATTGACCAAGTTCAACCGGCATATAAGCGGTTAACCACTGCTGATCAGCACTCCAATCGATGAATTCATCACCTGCCGCTAACCAAGTAGTAATCTCACTCGGGAGTGCATCGCTGGCACTATATTGGCTACCAATACGTTGACGACTTTGATCCCATGCGACAATTGTACCGTTATCGCTAAGCAAACTGACCTTGCCTGCACCATCAAACAGATTGCCATCAACATCAGAAATGACACTCTGCAACGCACTTAAATTAATATCGAGCCCCAGCAAGCCAATCGCTTGGCCTTCAACAATGAGTGGCGTAGTGATTGAACTGATTAGCATCTGATTAGCAGAACGCGTAGGGCTCAGCACACAGGCTGCTTGCTGAGCAATACTGCAATTAAACCGACGTTGTGCCGATGTTGTAATATCCGCTTCATTGATAATAGTTTGCTGTGGGGTTCCATCCTGCGCTGTCACCCAATAAGGTGAAAAACGCCCTGTTGAGTTAGCACCAACGTAATCGGCGCCATGGTAATTGCCATCTTCGCCATCCAAAGCGTTCGGATTGAATACAACAAAAGCACCACGAATGTTACTGAAACTATCTACTGAACGACGTAACAGTTCATTGATTGAACCACGAAGCTCAGAACTATTCGTATAGTTTTCTTCCGCGTTAAACTTTAAGAAAAGCACACTCTGCGCCAACATTTCAGCACGGTAAGCCGCTTCATCTAAATACTGCTTAACGTGAATAGCCTGACGCTGCGCTTGAACCCGCACCAAAGATTGAGATTGTTCTCTGAGCGACGAAAATGTCTGCTCATTCACCAAGCGTTGGCTTTGAGATGAGAAATAAAATGACAGGCCAGTAAGCACTGTAATTGTGGCGAGTAAACTCATACCTGCAAGTAGCGTAATTTTCCATTGCACTGAAAGCGACCGCATAACAACATCCTTGTGTAATGCCAAACCAAATTATAAAAGTAAACTAAGTGTTAAATTTAACCTTTATTAAGCCAGTTATCAATATGTTAAATCATTGACTATGAAGTCATTTTTATGACGCACATAACTCGAGTCTAAATTACAGGCATAAAAAAAGCGCGGTTTTAACACCGCGCTCAAAGCCTGTCACAGGCTCGAATTGTTACACATTCAAACAAGCTACCGCATGAATATCATCGCCTTTTAACGATGGTTTTTGCTGTGCACAAGCTTCAGTTGCTTGCGGACAACGTGTACGGAACACACAGCCTGTTGGTGGATTTATGGGTGATGGCAATTCACCTTCCAACAACTGAATAGTCTTGTTTCTTTCTAGTTCAGGATCAGGGATCGGTACCGCAGACATCAGCGCACGGGTATAAGGGTGCTTAGGTTCTGCAAATAACGCATCACTTTCACCCATCTCCACCGCATTACCAAGGTACATAACCAGTACACGATCAGATATATGTTTAACGACAGACAAATCATGGGCAATAAAGACTAAACTTAGCCCCATTTCTTTCTGCAGCTCTTTAAGCAAATTCACCACCTGCGCTTGGATAGACACATCCAAAGCAGATACAGGTTCATCACAAATGATCATTTTCGGCTTAAGAATAAGCGCACGAGCAATACCAATACGCTGGCACTGACCCCCCGAAAATTCATGTGGGTAACGGTTAATAACGTTTGGTAGTAAGCCCACCTTGGTCATCATTTGTTTCACTTGCTCTTTTACCTCTTCCTCTGATAATTCAGGAAAGAAGGTTTTCAACGGTTCCGCGATGATCTCGCCGACTGTCATACGTGGGTTTAGCGACGCCAGCGGATCCTGGAAGATCATTTGGATCTCTTTGCGTTTCTCACGCAAAGCATTGTGCTGCAACTTCGTCAGATCTTGGCCCAACCAAACAACACTACCTTCTGTTGCTTCCACTAAGCCAATAACTGCACGAGCAAAGGTCGATTTTCCACAACCAGATTCACCTACCACACCCAAGGTTTCGCCTTCGTATAAACGAATATCAACACCATCGACGGCTTTAAGCTTTAATGGCTTAGCCCAAGGCCACGCTGATTTAGCCGCAATGTTAAAATGAACTTTAAGGTCTTTTATATCTAATAACAGATTCTTTTGAGTATTCATTACCACGTCCCCACATCAGAAAAACACGCACGTAGACGGCCTTCAGTGAAAGCTTTTAGATCTGGTGCTTCTTGCTTACAACGGCTTGTCACACGGTGGCAACGGTCTTGATACGGGCAGCCAACAGGCAAGCGAAGTAAGTTAGGTGGATTACCTGGAATCGTTGGTAATACTTCACCTTCAGTGTCTAAGCGTGGGATAGCGCGTAATAAACCTTCCGTATATGGGTGCGAAGGTTTGTAGAAAATCTCATCAATTTTGCCATATTCCATTGTACGGCCAGCGTACATAACGAGTACCTTGTCACAGCTACCCGCAACAACACCTAAGTCATGCGTGATCATGATAATCGCGGTATTGAAATCCGTTTTAAGCTCGTTAAGCATTTCCATGATTTGCGCTTGAACGGTTACATCCAATGCCGTTGTTGGTTCATCGGCAATCAATAATTTAGGACGACAAAGCAGTGCCATCGCAATCATTACACGCTGGCGCATGCCGCCAGAAAACTCGTGAGGATACATGGTAATACGCTTACGTGCTTCCGGGATTTTAACCGCGTCAAGCATACGAACCGATTCTTCGAAAGCTTCTCTTTTGCTCATGCCTTTGTGCAGCATCAACACTTCCATCAGCTGATCGCAGACTTTCATATATGGGTTAAGCGAAGTCATTGGGTCTTGGAAAATCATCGCAATTTGCTCAGCACGAACTTTGTTCAGTTCTTTCTCTGGCAAATTTAGAATGTTACGGCCTTCAAATTCAGCACTACCGCTGATGATACCGTTTTTAGCGAGTAGACCCATAATAGCGAATACAGTTTGGCTTTTACCTGATCCTGATTCACCCACAATACCCAAGGTTTCACCTTGGTTTAGAGAAAAGTTTAGATCGTTAACTGCGGTAACAATCCCGTCTTGCGTAGTAAATTCAACACGCAGATCTTTGACATCTAATAGGCTCATTGCTTCCTTCCTTATTTGCAACGGTTCAGCGCAGTGTTGCTTGATAGGGCTGCGCTAAACTATTGCAATATATCCATTAATTTGTTCTGTACCTGTTAGCAGGTGCTGTTGTTATCTGTCTTTCGGATCAAGCGCATCGCGCAGACCATCACCGACATAGTTAAAGCAGAACAAAGTTACGACCATAAATGCAGCCGGGAACAACAGTTGCCAAATAGCAACTTCCATGGTTTGAGAACCTTCTTGCAATAATGCACCCCAGCTTGTCATTGGCTCTTGTACACCAAGGCCAAGGAAACTAAGGAATGACTCAGTCAGAATCATTGACGGTACTAGCAACGTTGAGTAGACCGCAACAATACCGAGTACGTTAGGAACAATGTGACGAGTAATAATTCTCCAGCGGCTTACACCACAGACTTCCGCTGCTTCAATAAACTCTTTACTGCGTAAAGACAGCGTTTGACCACGTACAATCCGCGCCATATCAAGCCAAGATATTGCACCAATAGCGACAAATATCAGCATGATGTTTCGGCCAAAGAATGTCACAAGCACGATAACAAAGAACATGAATGGAATGGAGTAAAGCACTTCCAAAATACGCATCATGATACGGTCGGTACGGCCACCAATAAAGCCAGATGTCGCACCATAAAGTGTACCAATCACAACCGCGACCAAGGCACCAAGAATACCCACCATCAAAGAGATTCGGCCACCAACCAACGTACGTGTGTACAAGTCACGACCTAAGCTATCAGTACCAAAAAAGTGACCTTCAGCGCCAAGGCTTGGCGCCGCGTGCAATGCATACCAATCGGTATCATCAAACGCGTACTGGCTGAACATTGGACCAAAAACAACCGCGAGAGTGATTAGCGTAAGAATCGTCAAGCTCACCATCGCAGCTTTGTTACGCTTAAATCGAGTACGGGCATCTTGCCACAAACTACGACCTTCAATTTCTAACTGATCAGAGAAGTTCTCGATAGCGTCAACGCTTTCCTTTTTAACTAACATCATCTTCTTGTTCTCCTAGTAACGAATTTTCGGATCAATGTACGCAAGTACAATATCAACGATGGCATTGAAGATAATGGTCAACGCACCAATTAGGATGGTCACACCCAGTACCAATGAGTAATCACGGTTGAAGGCTGCATTCACAAATAGCTTACCAATACCTGGTAGGCCAAAGATGGTTTCGATAACAACCGACCCTGTGATGATGCCGACAAACGCAGGACCCATGTATGACACAACAGGAAGAAGCGCAGGTTTAAGTGCATGTTTTAAAATGATGTAAGGGTAACTTAGACCTTTCGCACGGGCGGTACGAATAAAGTTACTGTTTAGCGTTTCAATCATGCTACCGCGAGTGATACGAGCAAAAGTAGCAACGTAAAGCAACGACATACCAAACATGGGTAATAACATGAATTTCAGCGAACCGTCTTGCCAGCCACCAGCAGGTAACCAACCAAGATTAATCGCAAAAATATAGATCAATACTGGGGCGAGAATAAAGGAGGGCATGACGACCCCGGCCATTGCCGTAGACATTATGGTGTAGTCTATCCAGGTATTATGCTTCAAGGCGGCCACCGTTCCGACCGTAACCCCCATAACAACTGCAAAAATGAAGGCAAAGAAACCAATCTTTGCTGAAACAGGCAATGCCTTGCTTACTAGTTCATTAACTGTGAAATCTTTATATTTAAAAGACGGACCGAAGTCCCCTTGTAATACGTTGCCAAGGTAAGTGGTGTACTGCTCAAATACTGGCTTATCAAGGCCGTATTTCGCTTCAATGTTGGCCATTACTTCTGGTGGTAATGGACGCTCTGAAGAAAAAGGGTTACCTGGTGCAAAACGCATTAAGAAAAAAGAGATAGTGATTAACACCAACAAAGTTGGTATTGCTTCTAAAATCCTTTTAGCAATTAGTTTAATCATAATTTCTACCGAGTTTGGTCTGTGACAGAAGACACTACACCCAGTCCTGGGTGTAGTGTTTATTTATTATGCTTGCTGTTTATTTGTCAGCAATGATGTACATATCTTTAGAGAAAAGCTTATCTTCAGCGTTATTCATTGCTACACCACCCACATGAGGGTTCACAAGGCGAGCTTTAACATACTGATAGATAGGGGCAATTGGCATGTCTTTTGCCAGAAGTTTTTCAGCTTGGATGTATAGCGCTTCACGCTCAGCATCTGAAGTCGACGCCAGCGCTTTTTCCATGATTCCGTCGTACTCTTTGCTGTGGTACTTAGGATCATTTGAGCTGTTGTTACTTTGCATTAGTGACAAGAAGCTTGATGCTTCATTGTAATCACCACACCAACCCGCACGAGTTACATCAAAGTTACCTTGACGACGGTTGTCTAGGTACGTTTTCCACTCTTGGTTTTCAAGGTTAGTTGTCACACCTAGGTTCTTCTTCCACATAGAGGCAATTGCAACCGCAATTTTCTTATGGTTTTCAGAGGTGTTGTATAGCAGAGTAAACTCTAGAGGGTTGCTGCTATCAAAACCAGCTTCTGCCAGCAGTTCTTTCGCTTTAGCATTACGCTCTTTTTGCGAAAGCTTGCCGTAGGCTGGCGTTACTGGATTGAAGTTCGCAGTAATTTCAGGTGTTAGGAAATAACCAGACTTTTGGCCTTGGCCAAGCAATGCTTTCGTTACTATGTCACGGTCAATCGCATAAGATAGGGCTTTACGAACACGTGCATCATTAAACGGCGCTTTCTCGTTATTGAAACCGTAATAGTACGAACATAGGTTACCAACAATTTGTACATCTTCAGCATGTTGCTTTTGCAAGCGACGGAAGTGCTCGTTTGGTAATTCATTGGTGATATCAATTTCACCAGATAAGAAGCGGTTCATTTCCGCTACTTGGTTTTCGATTGGCAGGTAAGTTACTTGATCGATAACTGTTTTCTTATCGTCCCAGTACTGCGTATTACGCTTAAGCACGATACGCTCGTTCACTACCCACTTATCAAGTACGAATGCACCGTTACCCACGAAGTTTGCAGGTTTAGTCCAATCATCACCAAATTTCTCTACTACTTTGCGATTTACAGGCTTAACCGTTGTATGGCCCATCATTTTCACAAAGTAAGGTACTGCAGATTCAAGTTCGATCTTCAGTGTATACGGGTCTACCGCTGTCACACCTAGTGATTCTTTGTCTGCTTTACCTGCGATAATTTTTTCAGCATTCTTCATGGTGGTCATTTCTAAATACCATGAATAAGGCGAAGCTGTTGCAGGATCGACGGCACGCTTGAAGCTATAAACGAAATCGTCAGCGGTAACAGGGTCACCGTTAGACCATTTAGCATCTTTACGTAGGTGGAAGGTAAATGTGCGGTTATCAGTAGTTTCCCAGCTTTCAGCAGCACCAGGGATAGTGTTACCGTCACCATCTTGGTTAACTAAGCCTTCAAGTAGGTCACGGATAACGTTTGATTCTGGCACACCTTCAGTCTTGTGTGGGTCAAGCGAAGCAACTTCAGTACCATTACCTCGAACTAACTCTTGTGTAGCTGCCAGTTTTACACCCTCAGGCACTTCTGCTGCTAGTGCTGAAAATGACATAGCTGAAGCAGCCAGACCCGCACTTACTAATAACGCCTGAGTGATTTTATTCTTATACATGCATAACTCCAATACATTCTATCGTTGCGTCCATGACGTTCTTCGGTAGGCGTCTAATGTTACGCAATATTCACATCGTTAATCCTAAACAATGTAAATCTAACCGAAGAATTGCTCAAAACACTAACAGGCATTGAAGTAATTTGCCACAAAACTATCACAAAAAGCAGTATTATTCTTAATAACAGCTGAACAGGCAGTTACATCCACCACAAAGAAAGTCAGTTTCAGACAAAGTGTTTGTGATTTAGTAAAAACAAAGAAAGATCCGCCAAATCAGCCAAAAAAGGCTCATTTTTGAATAAATAATTATTGTTTTGCATAAATAACCAGCATTTTCCACCAGTACTAACAGCAGAACACAACATAGTCAGCAACAACGATCACATTCTCGTAACAATAAAAACAAAAAAAGCGCCAACACGGCGCTTTTTAATAATAAGTCTCAATTCTATTTATTTTGGCTATCAATGTTAATTAGTTGTTTGTCTGGATTGACCGATTGCTGTTTTTTCTCTAGCAATGCTTGTTCTTCATTTTCATGGTTATCTTGACCAATACCCACTTCAGCCAACAATTGCTTCATGCGTTTATTTGATACACGTCTATGTTTCATTCAACCCTCCAATGTTAAACAGTGCCAAACGTATTTCTGTTTAGCACTAATAAGCATGGCACAATTTGTGCGTGTCTCAGGTCACTTTTAATAACAAAAAGGCATAAAAAAAACACCAATAGATTAACTTTTCACATCGCTGTTTTTACGAAGAATTCAAGTACCTACAACCACTCAATGACGCTACTATCAGAAATGAGAGTTGCATTAAGAGTTTTTCCTGGCTTTTTATGCTTTTTCTCATTCCGTTCCCGTTCCGTAAGTAGAAGTCGAGAGTTTACATATGAGACCAGCTGGTTGTTTCTCACGCCCAAGTCCTTCCCGTGTTCGTCATGGCTACGTGCCACCAGCGCATAAAGCGAAAGACGAAGCAAACAGTGCTAAATAAGTTACTCGTTAACACATACAGCACAACCTCGTAGCCCCTGATTTCAGGGGCTATTTTTTTTGTCTGTGGCACAAGCCCGCAAACAACAAGTACATAAATACCGACAAAGGTTTACATTTTATAGAAGACATAGCGGTTATTAGACGTACTCACCAGGCCAAAAGCCCTCTTTAATCCTCCTTCTCAGGCACATACTCTAAAATATCACCAGGCTGGCAATCTAAGTGAAGGCAAATGGCCTCTAGTGTTACGAGCTTTACCGCTTTGGCGCGCCCGTTTTTAAGAACTGACAAGTTTTGCTCTGTGATACCCACTCGTTTTGCAAGCTCATTTGAACGCATTTTTCTTTTCGCTAGCATTACATCCAGGTTGATTATTATCGCCATTTAGATTGTTAGCTCACTTTCTTCATGGAGCTCTACCGCTCTTTCCATAACTACCGCAATAACACGTACGATAAAGCCAATCACCATCATAGTAATATCAGCATCATTGGTCTCTGCGGATAAGTTAAACCCTTCATTATCAAGTGTTAAAACTAAACTCACGAGTACATCCCCCACTACACTGACAAACGGAGAAGCAATCAATAAATAACTTAGCTTTTTGTAGCAGTCTACATTTTTACGTTTAAAAATCGTACCTTGCTCATATAGACGAAACAGAACAATAAGTTGCCACAGTAATGCCACAGTCAAAAAGGCTGAAAACATACTCGGGATAAACCCTAACAAAGAGCGCATCACGGGAAGCGGTAAAATCACCTCGACAGGAAATGTAACTGTAAGGCAATCGAAGTTATCACCTAGTAAAGTAGGAACGAACCAAAATGCAGCGTTCACTACAGCAACAAATATTAAAGATAACCAGAATAAAATAAGCAACTTACGGCTAAAGCTACTGATTGATTGTTGCGACATAATTCACCTAACTCCCAAATAATTTGAGTTTATCTTACTCAATAAAAATCAAAAAACAATAAAAACTTACCGTTTTACGATAACTTTTTATTGACCAAGGTGATACCACTCATTAGCCTAATAAACATGTAAGTAAGAAGAGCCCTAAGAGCCCCTATGAAAATACTCACCTTATTGCTAGCTATTGTTTTCATCACTCCTTTAGGTGCATATGCATCTATTCTGGATTCCGGTGAAATATCGAAAGCTCATTACTCTGTCTCTCTACCATTTAAGCTCGTTGATAACATGATGATTGTCTCTTTACCGATTAAGGGCAAAAACTACCATTTTATGTTTGATACGGGCGCTACAAATGTACTCAGCAATCAAGCCATTAAAGAACTAGGTCTAAAGAAACGTAGCTACACAATAAAGCTTCATGACATTAGTGGTGAGGAGCGTGAATCAAAATTATATAAAGGGCCAGATCTGCACATAGGCGATGTCTCTTTTACAAATTTCGACTTTGCAGCACTAGATACATTAAAAGATTTTCCAATGTCATGTTTTAAGCTCGATGGAATACTTGGGTATAACTTGCTACGCCACCCTGCAGTGGCTATCGACTTTCAAAAAAATGAAATTACGCTGAGTAATGCCTACCAAGGAAACCCTGTGTCGGAAGGCTATAACCCCATAGGTTTTTCTTTCTATAATGATGACGCTCCTCAAGTCGCTATATTTCATCAGTTTGGCGACCTTCTTCTTGGTATTGATACCGGCAAAAATAACGGCATTACTTTCAATCATCCTGAAATGCTATCGGTATTAGAAAACCTCGGATATAAACCAGACAATCGCTATACAATAGATGCACTTGGCATGTATGGCTTAAAAGAGTATGACGTACGAGACTATACGCTCAGCAATATGAACATCGGCCGTGTTGTGCTAAACGATACAAGGGTAACAGTTCAAGTAAAAGAAGGGATATCTCTCGCTGGTGTGGGCTTTCTCAGTTACTTTAAAACCATTATTGACTTCCCATCCCGAGTGCTTTGGCTCAAGCCCATTAGTAAAGAAGAAGATGGATTATCTTTACCCAGATATGGCTTCAACTTAGATCTAACACCAGATGGAAAGCTTTTAACGTCACATGTTGCTAAGGGGATGCTCGCTCATCAAGCAGGGCTGAAGAATGGTGACCAGATCATCGCCATCAATGGTTCGAATAAGTCTATTTTCTCTCAGAATGATTACTGCAACGTCTATCTCGACAAATCCAATAGTTTGTATATCAGCCGAAGTAAAAGATTGAATTTAACCGTTCTTCGGAAAGGTAAACAAAAAGACATTAGTATTTATTACAAAAAATAATATCAAGCAAAAAGAAGCAACGACACAGAAGTGTTAGTGCCGCTTAAACACATCGACTCACTGGCATCATTAACCAAATAAAATAAGCCAAAGGATCATTCATGAAAACACACTCTTTATTAGCCGCGTATTTAACGTTATCAGCCTGCCCCACTTTTGCTGGTGAAACATTTCTAACAGAGCTAAACAGCCAAGCTACAATTGCAAAACCCACAGAGCTTGTAGCATTAAACAATCAAACGCTAGCCGCAGAATCCACAGACTGGCAACCTTCTGCGTATTCAACCAGCACGACACCAACGCAGCAACAACTCAGTGGCGATGACTGCGTATACATCACACAAGATCAATTAAGCGCTAAACAGAGCCAACAGAAAAAAAATGATAGCGCATGTTATATCACCCAATTTCCAGGCCAAGGTATAGAAACTCACATGCAATCTAACGAAGACGGTGAGATGAGCATGGGTGTGAAGTGGGAATTTGACTAAAAGACTATCGATTATATCTCCGCCCCAATAAAAAGGCCGAATAATCGGCCTTTTTATATAGATTGTGTCTCGTCCTAAATAAGGTTGGCGCTCTAATGAACAGGGATCTTAGCGACCCATATTTCATGCTTATCTTGGATGAACTCATGATTCTCAGACAAGTTCTTTAAGTAAGCAAAGCGGTGATGACCTTCCAGTAAATTAAATGGCGCTTTTAGTACACGGCCATTGGTGGCGTACAAATCACGCTCATACTCAAGTACAATCGGTGCTACAGGCCAGGTTCCAGTGTCTTGCATGTTTTGTACAAGCCAGCTGCGCTGAAAAATAGGGTTGCTCATACGACGAGATAGCTTATCAATCACATCATCATGTGGTGTACAGATCTCAGATAAGATCTTATCACTGCTCCACGACTGTTTCGTAAAACTCATCGCACTGAAGTCTAGCCATCCCCAATTGCACAGTACCCCCTTCCAGTGGCGATAAAGCCACTGCTCTAATACTTCATCAGGAAACTGCGGCAACATGGTATGTGCTCGCACGCGCCAAGTATCCCAAGATTCACAATGACGTTCACCAAAGCCTTCTGGGGCAATGTCGTAGAGTAAGCGATCGCTCCTGATCATAATGTCTCTCCTTCTATTGCATGATACTTAATCGCGTAACACATTTAACACACTCAAATAAAATATAACCATTCACATATACAGGTTATTTATGCTGTTAAATTGAACATAGCACAGTGTTTTATGAAACAAAACCCGAATATACAAGAAAGATTATTCACACCTCCAATTCACCACTCTAAGCCCCTAAAATAAAGGAATTCAAACTTAAATCTCAAGCTAAAACAAGCGTAATAAATTAGCAAAAAGTGTCTTTTATATTCATAAGCAGCTAAAAAAAGAAATGAATGCTTATCTAAATAACAGTTTTTACGCCTTTCATTAGAAAAAGCAACAAATGAAAATGTAGTCAAAATAGCATTCAAGAATATCAATTCAATTGATGAGCCAAACAAAATATTGCCCAAGAAAACAGGTAGAGCTAGGCATAGGATTAAACTAACAAGAAGGATTTAATAATGGGTAGGATTGATATACATCTGCCGTTTCACGACAACATATTATTTGAGTAGAGCAATGCGCTTAAAAATTAGCACGCAGGACAGGAAATGAAGCCATAAAAAAAGGAGCTAATAAGCTCCTTTCTCTCAATACTCACTTTATCGCTAAATAATCGGTTAATCTTGATTCCAGCGATCTGCAGCGCTTGTGTCGGTATCACGCGCATCAACCCAACGAGTTGCTTCCGCTGTACGCTCTTTCTTCCAAAACGGCGCTTGTGTTTTCAAGTAATCCATAATGAACTCACATGCCTGAAAAGCAGCGCCACGGTGTGCACTTGATACGCCAACAAACACAATTTGATCGCCCAGCTCTAAATCGCCTACACGGTGAATGACACGTGTAGCAATTAATGGCCAGCGCTCATTCGCTTGCTCAACAATTTTCTCTAGCGACTTTTCCGTCATGCCAGGGTAATGCTCAAGCGATAACCCAGTAACATCGTCACCTTGGTTAAAATCACGCACTTTACCAATGAAAGTGACAACAGCGCCAGCACTGGTACCTTGCGCTAAGCGCTCGTATTCTTCAGCAACAGAGAAATCTGCTTCTTGTACTGAGATCATTCTTAACCCCCAGTTACTGGCGGAAAGAAAGCCACTTCGTCACCATCGGTAATCGCGCTATCTAACGCACAAATGGTTTGGTTGACAGCAACAAGCAGTTTACCTTTCTCTAAAGCTAATTCCCACTTATCACCGCGTTGTGCTAAATGTTCACGTAGTGCATCAGCCGTTGTAAATTCAGCAGCAATCTCAAGTTTATCAGTACCCACAAGCTCTTTCACTTGGGCAAAGAAAAGGACGTTAATCATGCTTCCACCTTAAAATGACCTGATTTACCACCCGTTTTTTCAAGTAGACGGACTTGATCTATCACCATGTCTTTCTGAACAGCTTTACACATGTCATAGATAGTCAGCGCCGCAACAGATGCTGCAGTCAGTGCTTCCATTTCAACACCTGTTTTACCTGCCAATTTACAGCAAGATTCAATGCGTACTTTGCTTTCAGCTTCAATGGCTTCTAACTGCACTTCAACTTTAGAAAGCAGCAATGGATGACAAAGAGGGATCAAATCCCATGTTTTCTTAGCGGCTTGAATGCCCGCAATACGTGCTGTTGCGAAAACATCACCTTTATGGTGATCGCCAGAAACAATGAGTGCTAACGTTTCAGGAGCCATATGAACAAAAGCTTCAGCGCGAGCTTCACGGACAGTGTCAGTTTTCGCAGAAACATCCACCATGTTCGCTTCGCCAGAAGCATTGATGTGGGTAAATTGGGTCATGTTTTTGAGTTCTCAGAATGATGTTCGCACAGAGTAAGCATGCGCCTACTCTGCGATAGAATTAACCGCCAATAGAGGCTAGGTGTGGGGTCATACCCGTGTTTCCGTCTTGCAAAAAGTGACTTACTGATTTTTGTTGCAAACCGCCTTGAATGCGGGCAATTAAAGCATCACGTTGCTCGTTTTGCTCTAGTAAATCACGTAATTCGATACCTTGGTCACCAAATAGACAAAGGTGAAGCTTACCTTTTGCAGAAACACGCAGACGATTACAACTTTGGCAAAAGTCTTTTTCGTACGGCATGATGAGGCCAATCTCACCCATGTAGTCTGGATGACAAAAAACCTGAGCGGGGCCATCATTGCTGCTTTTGAGTTTCAAAATCCAGCCATTCGCAATCAGGTGATTACGAATACTTACCCCTGAGACATGGTGTTTCTTGAACAAATTGTCCATCTCACCGGTTTGCATTAACTCAATAAAGCGCAATTGAATTGGACGTGTTTTGATCCAATCAAGAAATTTAGGCAACTCTTGTGAGTTAAGGTCTTTAAGCAAAACGGTATTGATTTTCACTTGCTCAAAACCTGCATCAAAGGCAGCGTCGATCCCTTCCATCACCTGATTAAACATATTCTCGCCAGTGATCTGGTAGAACATTTTAGGATCAAGACTATCAACACTGACATTAATGTTGGTTAAGCCAGCTTCGCGCCATTCATGCACATGCTTAGCCATGCGGTAACCGTTAGTCGTAGTAGCGACTTTGGTAATACCAGGCTGATCAGCAACAGTACGAATAATGTCGGTAAAATCACGGCGTAAACTGGGTTCACCACCTGTGATTCGGACTTTAGTTGTACCACACTGTGCAAACGCGCCAGTGACACGCTCGATTTCATCAAGCGTTAGGAATGAGGGTTTCTTATGACCTTCCGGACGGTAACCGTCAGGCAGGCAATAAGTACATTTAAAGTTACACACATCGGTAACAGAAAGGCGTAAATAATAAAATTTACGCTGAAAACTATCTTCAAATTGTATTGCCATTGGACACCTTTCCAAATACGGGAGGCCGTTTCATTTCTAAAACGACCCTGGTGACAATCAGTCACTGGCATTGATCACTTATCGCATTCAGTTCGTAGAGATAAAGATATCCATAGAACAAATAGCAACTTAGCAATCAAGGCTCGGAGCTATGGCTGCTATCGCAGAGTGAAGAACAAACACCAAAAATGGGCTTCGACAATGAGCGATAACGGCTAAATCTTATTATTAAAAGTATCAGAGATTTTGAATTATTGACAAAATCAATGAAAAAAACGTGCTGCATTCTACCTTTCATGGTGATTCACGACAATACTACTAAAGTGAATATCGGTAAATTTTCTTAATAAATGTGAGGTTATTATGGTCAATATTATTGAGTCCGCAACACTGGACGACATAGCACTCTACTTGCAACGTGAAGATGGCATAGAGCCACAAGCCGCTTATCGCGAGGCACAAGGCGTCATCGACAACTTTAATGACATGATGGAGAAAGGCCTTATCAAGGGGTGGTACTTTGATGAACTTGGACACCTTGAGCTGTTACCCAGTGATAGTGCGATGCGAACTATCTGCAACACTAAGTAATTCGCATTTTGCATAGGTTTTCGTAAATTGCGATTGCAAGTTGAGAATAGAAAGGGATTTTTATGCGCTAAATAACAGCTAACAACATATATGTAGCCTTTGGCAGTTTCGGCATCACTTATGCATTGTCTTTAATATCTAGAATCAATAACAAAAATGGAGCAGACAATGGCTAATTTAATCCCAGTATTATTCCAAAAACGTCACGTGTTACCTAAAGGGAAGATGCCAATGAGGGTTGCTCCAGGATCGCAAATGGAATCCTTTAAGCACGCTCTTACCTCTGATATTGGTTTTGGTGTTTGTATGATTGACGACAATAACTCATCGCATTACACCCAAATTGGTACACGAGTAACCGTGGAAGATTTTGACACATCCAAAAACGACGGCGCTTTAATCGCAACCTTATATGCACATGAAAACTTCTGCATAAAATCACTTGAACAGCATGATGAAGATGGGGCAATTTTTGCAGATTTTAAGTCTTTACCACAATGGCCTGAAACGGAAATCGCAAATGACCAACAGCTGCTCGCGGACAAACTGCAAATCATGTTTGACAAATACCCAGAACTTGCTGGTCTTCATCAACACAAAGAATTTAATAACTTGAGCTGGCTCTGTCAGCGCTGGTTAGAAATATTGCCCGTACCGGCGCAAGAGAAACAAGCATTGATCAATACGCCTAATTGCTTAGATACTTGTGATTATCTGATGAGCATGATGCTAGAACCACATTAGCCTACTTTTGCTCCACCAGCGATTACTGCTCTATAACGACTGCCAATTTCCTTTCTGCTAGCCCCCTTCATGGGGGTATTTTTTTGTACTTTTTTATCCGTCCAATAACACATAAAGTGACAGCACTGTCATATTGAAAACAGCAGCGTGTATTCTGTAGATGGATTAGGTACACTGATTTACGTCTATGATCACAATTAACTGCAACAATATGACAAATTCCACATCTAAAAATTCGACTAAGATCGTTGCCATTGGTGGCGGCCATGGTTTAGGCCGTATGCTATCTGCGTTGTCAGACTATGGTTCTCAGGTCACTGGTATTGTTACTACCACAGATAATGGCGGCTCTACTGGCAGGATCCGTGCTTGTCAGGGTGGTATTGCATGGGGTGATACCCGTAATTGTATCAATCAATTGATCACCGAGCCGTCAGTCGGCTCAATGATTTTTGAATATCGCTTCAAAGGAACGGGTGAGCTAAGTGGTCATAACTTAGGTAACTTGATGCTAACAGCATTAGATAACATGAGTATTCGCCCTTTAGATGCCATCAATCTTATTCGTGACATGCTAAAAGTTGAAACGCATATTGTGCCAATGACAGAGCACCCTGCGGATTTATCAGCCATGACACCAACGGGTGAAATTATCCATGGTGAAACCAGCGTAGATGAATTAAGTGAAGTGCCTCAACGTTTATATGTTGAGCCAGCGGTACCCGCCACAAAGGAAGCGGTTCTAGCCATAGAAGATGCCGACCTTATATTACTTGGCCCTGGTAGCTTTTTAACCAGTGTTATGCCGCCATTACTGCTAAAAGAAATTGCAGCAGCTCTTAAAGCCTCTTCTGCGCGTATTATCTTTATTACAAACTTAGATAATGAAAAAGGCCCAGCAGGAATGATGAGCCTAGAAACGATGCTGCACTGGTGCGAACGTGCAATGGGTGGTCGTTATGTTGATGGTATTATCACAGAAACCAACCTATCAAACATTCCACCACGCTATGAACAGTTTGTGGAAGATCTTGCGGCCAGCAACCATAATTGGCGACATGACCGCACAAAACTAAAGAATGCGATCGATAAACTGGTCGTCAGCCGCTAAGGCTTTATATTCTTTTGCCATACCTTGCACCATTTGTCTGAATTCAGGCAAATGGTTTGTCATCCATTCATCTTGACCTTGCTTGACGCGTGATTCACATTCTTGTGCCATTGCCGCTAATTCATCCGCCCCAAAACTTGCAGCGCTGCTTTTTATGGCATGGCTAATTTCACCCACTTGATTTACAGACGGTTTATCTGAAAGTTGATGTAAATATTGGTGCAGTTCGTCACTGAACACATTAAATAAGAGCGAGACTGTTTCATGACCAACTTCATCAGCTAGTCGCTTAATTGTATCTGCATTAATTGCTGTCGCCATAACTCGCTCCCTATTTACTACCCGCGACTTCTTGCCAGGTTTGTAATTTTCGATAAATGGTAGATGGACTTACTTCCAGTAAACCCGCTGCGCGTGGGATATTGCCGTTGCAGGCATCAATGGCAGTTTCAATTGCCCTTTTTTCGACAATCCATAGTGGTTCTATAATTTGCCGCTCATCACCACCCACAGGCATTAATTGTTGTTTCGCCATCGGTGTTGGCGAAACGGCTTCTTGCTCTGATGCAATTTCAACGCCATTTCTCAATTTAAGCTGAGGTGGCAACATCGCTAATGACACTTCATCGCTGTCATTAAGCACGACAATATTACGAATAACATTCTGTAGTTCACGAACATTACCCGGCCAATTGTATTGATTGAAAAAATTAATCACTTGATCTTCAAAGCGACTGAAGTTTTTAGTTTCTTCTAACGACATCAAAGCCAACAAAGCATGCGCAATCTCTATAACATCATCGCCCCGTTCACGTAATGGCGGTAACGTCACGGGAATAACATGAAGACGATAGTATAAATCCTCACGAAAACGCCCTTCTTGTACTTCCATCCAAGGATCTCGGTTAGTTGCACAAACAAAACGAACATCGACCACCTGCGTCTTGGACGACCCCACTTTTTGATACGTCCCCGTTTGAATGAAGCGAAGTAGCTTACTTTGTAAGTCCAGATCCATTTCACATAGCTCATCGAGGAAGAGAGTCCCTTTATGTGCAAGCTCAACAGCACCTTGTCGTTCGGTAGAGGCCCCTGTAAATGCCCCTTTCATATGCCCAAACAATTCACTTTCAATAAGCTCTTTCGGAATAGCGGCACAATTTAAGGCAATAAACGGCTTGTCATTACGTGGACTGGCCGCATGAACAGCCTCAGCGCAGACTTCTTTACCTGTACCACTTTCACCGGTAATAAAAACCGTCGCTTTACTTGAAGCCGCAGACTCAATCACTCGGTAGACTGCTTGCATCGGTAAACTATTGCCAATAAAACCTTGGTACTGCGCGCCCCCCTGCTTAGACTCGGTGCTTTTACTTGTTTTTTGCTCTTGCTTAAGTGCATTGTTCACCGTGATACGTAGTCGATCGGCTTCACATGGCTTAATCAAAAAATCTTGCGCGCCATAACGCATCGCTTCTACAGCGACATCAATAGAACCATGAGCAGTCATGATCACCACTGGAACATTGCCATAATCGCGCCGTACAGACTCAAGTACTGCCATACCCGTCATATCGGGTAAGCGAAGATCGAGTAAAATAAGATCCGGCACCGCTAATGCGATCATGTCCAGTGCTTCCTGCCCTGTACCGACAATATCAACCTGAAGGCCAAGTGGATTAAGATATGATTTATACAGCGCTGCAACAGATGCTGTATCTTCAACCATAAGCACCTGGCGCTGTTTACTTTTGCTTTCCATTGCGACCTCCTAAACATCCTTAAATTAAGTGTAATCAAAACCCAAAAACAATGGCTATAAATTTTTTGCTTTCTATTATTCTCATTTCAGTTTGCAATTCGGTTCGCAAAATGCAAATTCCTTTCTCAGTGTAGAATAAAATTAGGCTAAAAACATTACAAAGACCCTGAAAAAAGTACATTTATACGTCCACAAAAAAGTTGGCACAGAGACTGCAATAGATAAAGTGACTCGTATGAGTCAACCTAGCCAACTGACGTTGTTTGTGAATACTTTCACTAAAACAATGACGCCAACCGAATTCATTACGGTTGGCTTTTTTTTGCCTGCTAGTTAAGAAATACTGGTGAAAAAGTACTGATATACAGATAGGTGCTGTTGCGGAGAAAGTAACTAAGCCCACTAATAATCATGACTAGCGAGCTAGTTTGTAGCTGTTAGCTGTTAGCTGTTAGCGATAAATTGCTGACGCAATGTGTGAATTTTATCACGCGTTTCAGCAGCTTTTTCAAACTCTAAGTTCTGAGCATAATCGTACATTTCAGTCTCGAGTACTTTAATTTTAGCATCCAACTCTTGAGGAGATAACGAGGAATAGTTCCCTTTTTGCTCCGCCACTTGATGCAATTTAGCCGCTTTATTCGCTGTTTTACTTTTACCAAGTTCAAGAATATCGCCCACTTTTTTGTTTAATGCTTTCGGTACTATGCCATTTTTTTCATTATAGATTTTCTGCTTTTCACGGCGGCGGTTTGTTTCTCCCATCGCCCGTTCCATTGAACCCGTAATACGATCAGCATATAAGATCGCTTTACCTTCTAAGTTACGTGCTGCACGGCCCATAGTCTGAATCAATGACCGCTCTGAGCGTAAAAAGCCTTCTTTATCAGCATCTAATATCGCGACTAGCGACACCTCAGGTATATCAAGCCCTTCGCGTAATAGGTTTATCCCTACCAGCACATCAAATTCACCCAATCGAAGATCGCGAATAATTTCAACCCGCTCGACGGTATCAATATCTGAGTGTAAGTAACGCACTTTTACACCATGCTCTGCTAAGTACTCGGTCAGATCTTCTGCCATTCGCTTAGTTAGGGTGGTGACCAGCACACGTTCCCCTTTTACTTCACGAAGCCGAATTTCAGAAAGTAGATCATCCACCTGTGTGGTGACAGGTCGAACTTCAATTTCAGGATCGAGTAAGCCTGTCGGTCGTACAACTTGCTCTGCGATATCTGAATCACACTTCTCAAGTTCATAATTACCGGGGGTTGCCGACACGTAAATAGTCTGCGGTGCTAGTGCCTCAAACTCATCAAATTTCATCGGGCGATTATCTAGCGCCGAGGGTAAACGGAAACCGTATTCCACTAAGTTCTCTTTACGTGATCGATCGCCTCGATACATGGCTCCAATTTGAGAGACAGTGACGTGTGACTCATCAATGATTAACAAGCCATCACCTGGTAAATAATCAAACAAAGTTGGAGGTGGCTCGCCTTCTGCTCGACCACTCAAGTAGCGTGAATAGTTTTCAATACCAGAACAAAAGCCTAGCTCGTTCATCATTTCAATATCAAATTGTGTCCGCTGAGAAATGCGCTGCTCTTCTACGAGTTTATTGTTTTCAGTCAACTGCTTGCGACGATCAACTAACTCTACTTTTATACTTTCAATCGCTTCAAGAATACGCTCACGTGGCGTCACGTAGTGCGTTTTAGGGTAAATAGTACAGCGCGGCAGGTCGCGTTGAATGATCGCTCCCGTGAGAGGGTCGAAAGAGCTAATACAGTCCACTTCATCATCAAAGAGTTCGATTCGGATGGCATCTTTCTCAGATTCTGCTGGAAAAACATCAATCACTTCACCACGGACACGGAAAGTTCCGCGCTCAAACGCCATATCATTACGCTTATATTGCAGCTCAGCTAATCGAGTTAACACCTCACGCTGATCCAGCACATCACCACGACGAACATGTAGCATCATTTTTAAGTAAGAATCTGGATCACCCAAACCATAAATAGCAGATACAGACGCAATAATGACAACATCACGACGCTCCAATAACGCTTTTGTTGCAGATAAACGCATCTGCTCAATGTGCGCATTTACTGAGGCATCTTTTTCAATAAAAGTATCCGTCGTGGGTACGTAGGCTTCTGGTTGATAATAATCGTAATACGAAACAAAATACTCAACCGCATTTTCAGGGAAGAACTCTTTCATTTCACCGTAGAGCTGGGCGGCAAGAGTTTTGTTCGGCGCCAAAATCAACGTTGGTCGATTAGTTTCGGCGATAACATTCGCGATAGTGAAAGTTTTACCAGAACCTGTAACCCCGAGTAACGTTTGATGAGCAAGACCAGAGTCAAGTCCGTCCAATAATTGATTGATAGCCGTTGGTTGATCACCCGCAGGTGAAAAGGGTGACGAAAGCTTAAACAGTTTACTCATCTAGACTACTCGAACGTAAATTAATGAAAGACATTGTCCGTGCTAGGCTATCGAAGTCAATGTATTGAAGGCCAATACTCGGCTCAGTTTCCTGCATGGCTGTAACGCAACTAATTACACATAAAAATAAGCATACTTGAAGGATTGACTTTATATTGCTGATCGCGTAAATTTCTCGCCCCTGATGATGAAACTCATCAGATAAAGTGCCTTCCCCAAGTAGTACAATCATCATTAGTCATCCACTAATGAGTCACAAATTTTATCCTGATAATTTGTGAGATAACGTTATTAATCCACAGTTTATTCAACTTTTGATGTAAATCAATTCACACGTATCTTTTCAATATTTTTCCTGCTAGCTCATACTCACTAAACTGTGAATTAAAAACCAGGTTGATTCCTCTATCATAAGTGATATCAGCGGATTAGAGCTCCATTCAAGATCGTACAAAAAACAACCTAACCGAAACAAACGCGCGCTTTTTCCGACTTCCTAAACATCCATCAACACACTTATCCACAGTTTTTGTGGGTAAGTCATGTAAACCCTTGCTACATCTGGCCTCGCGGAAATCAAGATTTTTTTTTGACACTTTGATCACGGCATAAAGCATTGAAATAGGATTGCTCTACTCTGAAACACTGTGAGCAAAAAACAATCAAGTTGCAATTATTAGCACGCTAAATTGCACCAATGAAAAGTTACCGTTACTATTCGGCTATATATTCTTAGTTCATAAATCACATGCAAACATTGAAGTATCTACAAGGCTACCCTGCTCACTTAACAGAACAGGTCCACCAGCTAATTGAGAAAGAGCAACTCGCTAAGCTGCTACTGAAGAAATACCCTACTCCACATGCTGTCACAACTGAAAAAGCACTTTACGATTACGTGGTAGGCATTAAAAATCAGTACCTAAAAAAATCAGCGCCGATCAGCAAAGTAGCCTTTGATAATAAAATCAATGTCATTCACCATGCATTAGGTCTACATACCTTTATATCTCGAGTTCAAGGCGGCAAGTTAAAAGCAAAACACGAAATACGTATTGCGGCAATTTTCAAATCAGCCCCAGAAGACTTTCTTCGAATGATCGTGGTGCACGAGCTTGCACACTTACGAGAAAAAGAACACAACAAGGCCTTTTACCAACTTTGCTGTCATATGGAACCAAACTATCACCAGCTTGAGTTTGATATGCGCTTATACCTAACTCAGCTAGATACCTTTGGATCTATTTACAACTAAGTTCTTCTTTTTTAACTAGCTCGATGATTTTCTTTGCTTTCTCAAAGTGATCGAGCTGGTGTGTCTCTATCCACCATGTCGCCGCTTCCATTAATAAAGCAGAATTATCGTTTTTGTTGGCAAAAAAAGCGTAAAACGACACACCAACGTTATCGCCTTTTTGCTCAATTTTCTTATAGCAAACCTGAAGTATTTTATCTCTCAATAACGCTCTCATGCAGTTCCTCCTTATCACGCGCATTATCCTACCGCTTCATTATTTAAACGTCCACAGAATACTGACTATTTACACAGGCTGTATAAATACACATATCACTAATTAAGCGAATAGACACATAAATCCCGTTAAGCATTATCGATTACATAATATACAGGCGAAAAAAAACCGCTGAATTTTCAGCGGTTTTCTTTAATATGGCGGAGCGCTTTGAGTCTAGCGGATTTGGCACTAATCCCTTTCACTACTTTCAACGCATACGAAAAAGCCCAGCATTTCTGCTGGGCTTTCTCTAAATGTGGCGGAGAGATAGGGATTTACTGCTCGCAAGCTCGCGCCCTTCGGGCTATTGCCTTTTCGCGCCTTCGGCACGGGCAATGTGCTTTCGCTTCGCTCAGGTGAACCCTGACCTAGGGTTCCGCACCCTATCTCTAATCACAAAAAATAGGCGAAAAAAAACCGCTGAAATTTCAGCGGTTTTCTTGAATGTGGCGGAGAGATAGGGATTTGAACCCTAGGACGGGATAAACCGCCGCCGGTTTTCAAGACCGGTGCTTTCGACCACTCAGCCATCTCTCCGTATTTTATCATCTTAAAAGATGATGGCGGTGAGGGAGGGATTCGAACCCTCGATACGTTGCCGTATACACGCTTTCCAGGCGTGCTCCTTCAGCCACTCGGACACCTCACCACATTGCCTATTAAGCTTGTCGCTCAACAGGACGGCTACTATAGTGCTAAGCCTTTATCGGGTCAATGAAAAATATCGATTAACTTATTGAACGTTCAAAATTACAACAATAGCGCTATATTAATGAATTTATGATGGTATTACTGCTGATAGCATTTAGGGCTACTGATACAATGAAACATATATAAAGAAGGTGCGGCGATAGTATCCGCTATCTACTAACTATTGAGAGTGAATTATGTCTTCACAATTAAGTGTGATCCTCGAAAATCCAGAACTAGCGGAACAATTGCTACCAGAAGCACAAACACGCGGTTTTGTTACCGCCATGGCAGCGGCACCGCATGTATTAGACCCAGCTGAATGGCTCGCTTTCTTATGGGGTGGTGAGGAAGTATCACCATTTACTACCCAAGAAGATCTAGAATCTTATGCGAACGCCATTATCAACCTGTGGAATGAAACGCGTGAGTCACTATTGCTAAATACTTGGTCTTGGCCTGAAGACTGTGCACTCGATGATAAAGAGCTTGTGACAGAAGCAACACGCGATTTTTCTGAAGGCTTGCTACAAGGCTGGCAATTGGCGCGTGATGATTGGGAAACCATCATGCCAGAAGATACAGAAGACAGTGCTTTGCTAGGCGGTGTATTGCTGTCTATCAGCCTACTGTATGATCCAGAAAATGCGATGCAAGCACTATCAGAAGAAGGTGCTGACGGCCTTGCACAGTTTGAAGAGATATTTAAATCAGTTCCTCTGATGCTATGTGGCCTATCCCAACGAGCACATGCCTTAACTAGTAACTAACCATCTAGTAGCTTACATCGTAAAGAGCTATAACGAAAAACGGCAGCCTCGCGTGAGACTGCCGTTTTTTTATTATCTGATGCTATCTACACGTGCTTTGAATCAGCAAAACACGTATGTAGATCGACGCTTTACGCTAATACCTTACGCTGGCGCGCGCGATAAAAGTAAATTAGCCCA
This sequence comes from Photobacterium sanguinicancri, assembly GCF_024346675.1. NCBI lineage: Bacteria > Pseudomonadati > Pseudomonadota > Gammaproteobacteria > Vibrionales > Vibrionaceae > Photobacterium > Photobacterium sanguinicancri. The sequence goes on along the minus strand of NZ_AP024850.1, from coordinate 1,085,860 downwards.
AATGCAGGGATGTTCATCAAAATTCCATAAAGCAAAGGGGTAATTGCGAACTCAGGGCGCCCCAATAAGATCACAGCAGCAAAAATTGCAGTACCTGCATTTTGCACGCCGACTTCAATGGCAAATGTTTTTACTACCGCAGACTTTTCACCCATGATTCGAGCAATCAAGGCCCCCATCACCATACCTGTAACACACAGCGCAATGACAGCAACTGCCGCTTTTGATGCAAATAAATGGAACACTTCAGTATTTGCCGATACGGTAATGATGACGGTGAAAAACAATGCCCATAGCGCACTCTTTCCCGCTTTTTCAGCAAAAGGGGTAAACCATGATTCATCCGTGTAATGACGTAATGCCATCCCAACGAGTACAGGTAAAAGCGTTACTGCGGTTAACTGCAAGATAGCCGTTTTTAGTGGAATAACCAATGAAAGTTCAGGCATGAACAGGGTTAATAATAAAGGCATCGTAAAAGGTATAACAACACTGCTTATCGCGGTGATAGTGATAGATAGTGCAGAGTCTCCCCCACTGAGGTGAGTAATCGCATTCGATGATGCCCCACCGGGCGCAAGTGCTAGCAACCACAGGCCAACAGCAATCGGCTCTGGTAATCCCAATAACGTTATAATGGCATAAGCCAGCAATGGTAACCCAACAAGTTGTGCCAACAATGCTGCAATCACTTTAAATGGATACTGAGATACCCGTTTAAAATCAAAGACACTGAGTGTCATGCCGACGCAAAGCATCATCCACGCAAGTGCCATTGGCAATGCGACTGTCAGTAGAATTTGGCTCATGCTGTATCCTTAGCAGTTATTTTTATTTATCAATAGTGGCTTTGTTTGTATTTACGATGAGTCGCAGGCAGAGGAATGACTATAGCAAAAAAAATAGCGACCCTAAGATCGCTATTTCTCTGATTCGTGACACTTTATTTATGCGTTACCTTTTACTTTCAATTGCAGCTCAGCAGCAAAATCCAGCATGCGATTTAACGGGATAAGTGACTTCTCACGTAATGCTTCATCAACAAAAATCTCGTGCTCACTACCGCCATCGCGTAGCGCTTGCTCAATCGCTTTCAGGCCATTCATTGCCATCCACGGACAGTGCGCACAGCTACGACAAGTTGCACCTGCGCCGGCTGTTGGTGCTTCAACCAGCTCTTTCTCAGGTACAAGTTGCTGCATTTTGAAGAAAATGCCTTTATCAGTCGCAACTATCAGTTTCTGATTTGGCAACTCTTTTGCAGCCTTGATCAACTGGCTTGTTGAACCGACAGCATCCGCTAATTCCACCACACTTGCTGGGGATTCTGGATGAACAAGAATCGCGGCTTCAGGGTATAGATGTTTCATGTCGCGCAGTGCTTTGGCTGAAAACTCGTCATGCACAACACACTCACCTTGCCACAGCAACATTTCCGCGCCAGTTTGATTCGCAATATATGAACCTAAGTGGCGGTCCGGCCCCCAAATAATTTTCTTATCTTCGCTATCAAGGTGCTCAACGATTTCAAGGGCGATACTAGACGTTACCACCCAATCAGCTCGTGCTTTTACCGCTGCAGAGGTATTAGCATACACCACCACTGTATGGTCAGGGTGAGCATCACAAAACTCGGTAAATTTATCTGCAGGACAGCCCAGATCAAGTGAACACTCAGCGTCGAGTGTCGGCATTAATACGTTCTTTTCTGGAGTCAGGATTTTTGCAGATTCCCCCATAAAGCGCACGCCACAGATAATCAAGGTTTTTGCAGGGTGTTGATTACCGAAACGGGCCATTTCGAGGGAGTCGCCAACAAAACCACCTGTATTTTCAGCTAGGGCCTGAATTTCTGGGTCGGTGTAATAGTGGGCAACTAAAACCGCATCTTTTTCCTCAAGAAGGGCTTTAATTTTTGCGATGTATTCCTGCTTTTCACTGTCGTTCAATGGCACAGGTTTTGGCGGAAATGGGTAAATTGTTTCTGACGGATCGAATGTTAAGCTCATTACTCACTTGCTCTATCAGCTAGTCCTTACTGTTCGGTCATTATACACAGCACCGTGCTATTTTCCCTCTTTTCTTACCGTGACTGAGCGTGCCATTAGCGATAGCTAGCGAAAGTTACTGATAGATAAACAAAAGGCCAGCATAGTGCTGGCCTCTAGATGTCTGACACGGTTTATTTTCCGAGTTTATTCAAGCTTGCTTGCGCTTGTCGAGAGCTGGTTGAATCAGGGTACGTTTTTACGACCTCTTGATACATTTTCTTCGCTTCATCAACATTGTTACTGCGCTCTGCAATCACACCGAGTTTAAGTAAGGCGTCGGCGCGCTTGTTCGAATCACTGTAATCCGCAACGGCTTTAAACTGCTCACCGGCTTGCTTTAGCTGATTCTTGGTAAAGTAAAGTTGCCCCAACCAATAATGGGCATTCGGTTTATAAGCCGATTGAGGATACGCGACTAAAAAGCCTTCAAACGCTTTAACTGCGCCATTGTAATCCTTTTCTTTTAAGATCAGGTTTACCGCTTTTTCGTAATCAGCGTTCTCGCTAACATTACTTGTATACGTTTCTGTCGATTTTGGTTTGCTATCCGCTGTCTCTGGTGCTGCTTTTTGCGGTTGGCGGCTAAGTGCATCCACTTCACGGTATAGTTCACGTTGACGTTCTAACATCTGACTCAGATCATATGAGTTACGTTCAACAACACCACGAAGTTCATCCATTTCGGAAGCCAATTGTTCAAGCTGACGTTGCATGTCAATCTGAATTTGGTTTCTTGCCTCAAGCATCCGCTCCAATCGCTCAAGGCTATTTCCCTGAGCACTGCTACTGTTTAGCTCAGTAACGGGAGCAGGAGCGGCGACCACTTGGGTCGCCGCACCAACCAGCAACGCCAATGCGGCAATGCGCATCTTGTTACTGTTCATAGTCATAGCCTATTACTTGTACACTAGAACCGAACGACGGTTCTTAGCGTAATCTGCTGCAGTGTGACCAAGCACTAATGGCTTCTCTTCACCGTAGCTAACGATTTCAAGTTGAGATGCAGATACGCCCAATGCTTGTAGGTATTTAGCTACAGCGTTAGCACGACGCTCGCCTAGTGCGATGTTGTACTCAGGTGTACCGCGCTCATCAGCGTGGCCTTCAACGATCACGTTCTGACCTGCGTTGTTACGTAGGTATTCTGCGTGTGCTTCTAGCATCGCTTGGTAATCTGGTTGGATTTCTGCGTTATCAAACTTGAAGTAAATAGTTTGCTCTTGACGCAATTCTTGGCTGCGTAGTTCTTGCTCAGAAAGAACAGGAGTCGTGTTCTCTACTGGTGTTGCTACTACAGTTTCTTCTGCTGCTTTATTTGTTGTATCAGAAGCAGAAGTTTCAGTACCTTCAGTTGAGCTACAAGCCGCAAGAGTCATCATTGGCAGCGCAATTGCCAGCCCCTTTAAAACTTTATTAAGTTGCATTTTATTTTCCTTATTTGCTAATTACGTGAACGTTAAAGATACGGTCCCCAAGAAGGTGCTCGCACTCGCCCGTTCGTCGCAGGTAAACGTGCTTTAAAGCGCCCGTCAATCGACACTAACGACAGTTCGTTTGATTTATTATTCACTGAACTGTAGATCACCATGCCGCCATTCGGTGCAATGCTTGGAGACTCATCCAAAAATGTTTTGGTTAAAATTTGAAGAGCTCCAGACTTTAGATCTTGCTTAGCAATGTTGTAGCCAGAATCAGATCTGTGCACCATTACTAAGTAACGACCATCAGGTGTTAGCTGACCACCAAGGTTTTGACTTCCCTGCCAAGTCAAACGCTGGGTTTTTCCGTCAGCTAAATTTACTCGATATATCTGAGGTTTACCACCTCTGTCTGAGGTAAATACCAAAGACTGCCCATCAGGATCCCAAAATGCTTCCGTGTTATTAGCACGACCGCGAGTGATCTGAGTCAGTGCCTTTGTTTCGAGATCTTTCACATAGATCTGCAAGCTACCACTTTTAGATAGTACGATAGCTAACTTCTTACCGTCAGGTGAAAAACGCGGCGAACCGTTATGACGTGGGAAAGACGTCACCATTTCACGCGTACCTTTATAGATGTCCATCATGAAGATCTGCGCTTGATCATTTTCAAAGCTCACATACGCAAGTTTGCTACCATCTGGCGACCAAGATGGTGACATTAGCGGCTGTTGGGATTTCAGCACTAAGCGCTCGTTAAAACCATCATAATCAGCCACACGAAGTTGGTATGGGTATTTCGCTTTGTCGTCGATGACCACGTAAGCTATGCGTGTTAAGAATGCACCTCGTTCACCCGTCAGCTTTTCATACACTAAATCAGAGATACGATGCGCGTAATGGCGCATACGTTTACCTTCAATCTTCGCACGATTATTCACGAGTAAATGGTCTTTAGTCAGTACCAACTCGCCACCGCTTAAACCACGGCTTTGGCCACTGGTTAACTGGCCGCGCACGACATCAACAAGTTGATATTCGACGACATAGTTGCCATCAACATCTTGGCTGACTTTACCTGTGACTAACGCATCAACACCCATCGACGTCCAAGCATCGTAATCCACTTGCGATTCATCATATGGGGTTTGTGGCATTTTACTGGCTGCTATTGGGCTGAATTTGCCGCTTCGCTGCAAGTCAGATGCAATAACACTTGAAATGTCTGCAGGCAATTTGCCGTCACCGTCCCATTTGAAAGGTACGACGCCAATTGGGCGAGCAGAGTTAACCCCTTCGGTAATGACAAGTTCGAGCTCTGCATGTGCTAACTGGCTAAAGCCAAGGAAAGCAAGACATAGCCCTATAATCCAACGTTTCATAATTTATCCTTTTACTCTGGGCTTACTGTTAGGCGGATTGCGCGTAGTTTCTCTATCACTTCAGGATCTTCAGGCATTGGGAACTGACTCACTTTTACCACCGCCGCTTTAGCAGCGCGACAAAGTGTTCTTTCACCGCCATCCTCTGTTGCATCTAACAATAAACCATTCGCCGACAAGCGCATGCGAATTACACACTCTTTGCCTGAAAAGCTTTGATCAACCAAGAGGTTTTGCTGGATCATTTGAGTAAAGATCGCACTGTATCGTGCCACTTCATCACTCACAAACTGACCTCTCGCACCACCACGTTGTTCGGTTTCTGCTTCAAGCCCGGCGAACATATCATTAAGAGCCGCTTCTTGCTGACGCTGTAATGCTTTAGCCTCTGCGGCTTTACGTTCTGCTTCTACTCGTGCTTTTTCAGCTTTTTTGGCTGCCGCTTCTGCACGCTTTTGCTCCGCAACTTTCGCTTTGCGTGCTTCTTCTGCTTTACGTGTCGCTTCTTCTGCTTGACGCTGCTGCTCTACTTTACGTACACGTTCTTGTTCTGCCTTTTTCGCCGCTTCTTGTTTCACTTTACGCTCGGCTTCCGCTTTAGCTGCTTGTGCTTTCGCCACTTTAGCGGCAGCATCAGCTTTGCGTTTTTCTTCGGCTACTTTTTGCTGTTCAGCAGCAACACGCTTGCGTTCTTTTTCCGCAACACGCGCTTCTTTTTCCGCTTTAAGCTTATTGGCTTTCAATTCACGTATGCGCTTTTCTTCAGCTTGACGTTGTTTCTCTAACGCTTCTGCTTGTTGCTCTAAACGACGAAGACGATCACGTTCAGCTTGTTTTGCACTTTCACGTTCTTGACGAATTCGCTGTGCTTGCTGATTCACTAAAGCAGGGTCAACCACTACAGCTTGAATCGTATTGCCAGATTGCTTCGGTTTCGACATGGAGAAATCCGTTCCCCAAAGCAACGCAACTAGTAGTAAAGCATGAAGTAATAACGAAACGATGACAGCAGTGCTGTAGTTATTATTTCTCATCCGCTTTATGACTCCTACTGCTCTAACGGTTCAGTCATTAGACCTACCGAAGCCACACCCGCACGATTTAACGCATCTAGCGTTTCGATGATATACGCATACTGCGCGCGACTATCACCACCAACTAATACGGTCGATTTAGGATTCAACTGTAATTCTGCACGCACTCGCGTCAGCATAGTATTCATATCAAGGCCACGAATAACATCTTCATTATTCACGCTAATTCCTAAATTACCATGCTGGTCAACTTCAATGATAATCGGCGCACCACTGTCATCTTTAGAGAGTTCGGCTACCGTTTTGGCTGTAGAGGTACCGGGTAACTCAACATCAACCCCTTGGGTAACAAAAGGCGCTGTCACCATAAAGATGATAAGCAGTACCAACATGACATCGATGTAAGGTACGACATTAATTTCTGCCGTCATCTTACGTTTCTTAGGTTGGTAAGCCATGGCTTATTGCTCCTGATTACCAGCGAAAGCTTGGCGGTGCAAAATGCTAGAGAACTCTTCCATAAATGTCGCGTAAGTGTGCTCTAGTTTCGTTACTTGGTTGGTCAGCTTGTTATAGAACATAACGGCAGGGATCGCGGCAAACAGACCCATAGCTGTTGCGACAAGTGCTTCAGCAATACCCGGTGCAACCATCGCTAGGGTTGCTTGCTTTACAGCCCCCAGCGCGATGAATGCATGCATGATGCCCCATACGGTACCAAACAAACCAATGTACGGACTGATTGAGCCAACCGTTGCAAGAAAAGGTAAATTAGTTTCTAGACCATCTACTTCGCGCGATAGCGAAACACGCATGGCACGGCCTGTCCCTTCCATTACGGCCTCTGGCACTTTGCCATTACTGCGGTGCAAACGTGCAAATTCTTTAAAACCCGAGTAAAAGATCTGTTCTGTACCAATCAGGCTATCTTTACGGGCTTGTACTTCTTGGTATAGCTGTGACAAATCATTTGCAGACCAGAAGCGATCTTCAAAGCGAGCCGCTTTTGAACTTGCTTCTGATAATACTTGTGAGCGTTTTATGATCATTGCCCACGAGACCACCGACATGCCTAATAGAATGAGCATTACGATTTTTACCAACAGGCTGGCCTGTAAAAACAGGTCTAGAATTGATAATTCAGCAGTCACTAGATATCTCCGACTTAATATTTTCTGGAATGGCTGTTGGCTTCATGGAGCTTGAGTGGATACAGGCTACCTTAACCACGGCTTTACACAAGATTTGGCCATCATTGTTAACTAAATCCTGACAAAATTCGATAGATGCACGGCGTAATTCGCTGATTTTTGTACGAACAATCAGCTGATCATCCAACTTAGCACCTTTGATATAGTCAATCGCAAGGTGGCGAACAACAAATCCTAAATCACGTTCAAGCAGTGCTTGTTGACTGACACCACTATTTCGCAAGAGTTCAGTTCTTGCTCGTTCGAAGTACTTTAGGTAATTGGAATGATAAACCACCCCACCCGCATCAGTATCTTCATAATAAACAGTGATGGGCCAATTAAAGGCTTGGGCTGCTTCCATGGTTTTTCTCATATTAAACGGTGAACTTTACTATACCTAACTTAATGAGTTTTATGAAATTTAGCTGCATAAATTTGATGCGAGAATACGATGAATTGTAAATAAGTTCGTCTATACGTTGATAAAGAAGCCAACCGCGATAACGATCCTCATGACTAGTGCATAAATTGGGGCTAGTTTTAGATTATTAATATAAAAAAACGGCCTATTGTGTTTCCACAATAGGCCGTTGTTATGCTGAGTGCGATCAGTAAAAACGCAGCCAGTAGATGTAGGTTAATACAGGCAATGATATATATGGCGTGAAGAATACTTGCCAATACCAGTTACGGGGAACAAAGCCAACACCGTAAATCATTGTTGTACAAATCGACCAAATCAGTGCAGGCGAAATGACTGGGCCAAAACCACCAATTGCTTGCGCAAATAGTGTTGGGTCCCAAACAACTAGGGCCGTAAGCCCAAGTCCTGCCAGCATAGCAACAAGGCGTAATACCCCGAAGTCTAAATGCTTGTGTACTGCTTTAACCCACATATCTATCTTACTCACCAGACTCATCCAAGTTTTCGGTTGCTTCTAACCAAAGTGCATTAATAATGCCGAATGAACACGCAAGTAGAACACCTAAAATCCAAGCAAAATACCACATGGTGTCGTCTCCTTAGTACAGTGAGTTTTTATTTTCTTCGATGAACTTGTCATCAAGACGGCCAAACATTTTGTAGTAAGTCCAGATAGTGTAAGCCAAGATAATTGGCACCATCACGAACGCTACACCAGTCATAATGTTTAACGTTAGCTCAGAAGACGTCGCATCCCATACTGTTAAGCTGTGGCCAGGGATCAAGCTTGAAGGCATGATGAATGGGAACAATGCGAAACCGAATGTCAGAATAACGCCAGCCATAGTTAGGCTTGATGTTAGGAACGCAAATGCACCACGGTCAGCTTTTGTTGCAAGAACAGTAAGCAGTGGCATCACAACAGCTAATACTGGTGCAATCCAAAGTAGTGGGTATGCATCGTAGTTAGCAAATAGTGCACCAGATAGGCGTGCTACTTCTTTCGTCAATGGGTTCGACGGTGCATTCGTTACGATTTCAGATGTAATCACGAAACCTTCAATGCTTTGTGCCCATACACCTGCAATAACAAACAATACCGCTGTCGCAATCGCTGTAATAACAGTCACATTACGTGCACGAGTGTGAAGTTCACCCGTCGTTTTCATTTGTAGGTAGGTTGCGCCTTGCGTGATGATCATCATTGAGCTAACTAGACCACAAACAAGTGCGAATGGGTTTAGTAGGCCAAAGAATGAACCTTTGTACGTTGGTACTAGAAATTCATTCAGCTCAAACGGAACACCTTGAAGTAGGTTACCGAAAGCCACACCGAAAATCACAGGTGGTACAAAGCTACCAACGAAGATCGCTTTATCCCATGTGCCACGCCATTGTTCGTTAGGCAGCTTAGAACGGTAGTCAAAACCGATTGGGCGTAGCCATAGTGTTGCAAGCGTTAGCATCATTGCTAAGTAGAAACCCGAGAATGCCGTTGCGTAAACCAAAGGCCACGCTGCAAACAGTGCGCCACCTGCAGTGATAAGCCAAACTTGGTTACCATCCCAGTGTGGGGCAATCGAGTTGATCATTACACGGCGTTCGCTATCGGTTTTACCAATAACAGGTACTAGTGCGCCAACACCCATATCAAAACCATCTGTTACCGCAAAACCGATGCAAAGCACACCAATTAATACCCACCAGATGAATCGCAATACTTCATATTCAAACATTGCTAAATCTCCCTATTACGCTTCAACCTGACGAGATACCACGTTTTGCGGTTCGTCATTTTGTTCAAAGTGGTAGCGACCTGTTTTCAGGCTACTTGGACCTAGACGAGCAAACTTGATCATCAAGTACATTTCAGCAATTAGGAATGCTGTGTACAGGCTAATAATAATCGCTAACGACGTAAGGATTTCAGACGCGGCAAGATTAGAGGCAGCCATTGATACCGGAAGGATTTCACCTACAGCCCATGGTTGACGACCATACTCTGCAACGAACCAACCTGCTTCAATCGCAATCCAAGGAAGTGGAATAGCGTAAAGTGATGCTTTAAGTAGCCATTTCTTCTCAGTGATCTTGTGACGACACGTTTGGATAAACGCAGCACCAATGATCGCTAGCATGATAAAGCCAGCAGCAACCATGATACGGAAGCTCCAAAATAGCGGCCATACTGTCGGAATTGAATCGTCAGCAGCTTGAGCAATGTGCTCTTCTGTTGCATCAACAACGTTGTCAGCATAAGGCTTAAGCAAGAAGCCGTAACCCAAGTCTTTTTTCACTTCATCGAACGCTGCGATGTTCTCAGGTGTTTTGTCACCCGCACGCAGTTTTTCTAGTAGACCGTATGCAACCATACCGTTACGAATACGTTCTTCGTGTTCAACTTTCAGGTCACGTAGACCCGTTACTTCAGTATCCAATGAACGTGTCGCGATAATACCCATTAGGTAAGGAATTTTAATCGCGTAATCCGTTTCCATTGTTTCTTGGTTTGGAATACCAAATGCAGTAAAGGCTGCCGGAGCTTCTTCTGTATGCCATTCAGCTTCGATTGCTGCTAGTTTAGTTTTTTGAACATCACCTAGCTCGTAGCCTGACTCATCGCCAAGGATAATGACAGAAATGATTGCTGCCATGCCGAATGAAGATGCAATTGCGAAAGAACGACGTGCAAATGGAATATCACGGCCTTTCAGCAAGTAGTATGCACTGATACCCATCACGAACATTGCGCCACATACGTAACCCGATGCTACTGTGTGAACAAACTTCACCTGTGCAACTGGGTTAAGGATAACTTCAGCGAAGCTCACCATTTCCATACGCATAGTTTCGAAGTTGAACTCAGCACCTACTGGGTTTTGCATCCAGCCATTTGCAATAAGAATCCAAAGCGCAGAGAAGTTAGAACCTAACGCAACTAACCAAGTTACAGTTAAGTGCTGACGCTTTGATAGGCGATCCCAACCAAAGAAGAACAGACCAACAAAAGTGGATTCTAAGAAGAACGCGACCAGCGCTTCAATCGCTAGTGGGGCACCGAAGATGTCACCAACGTAGTGGGAATAGTAAGCCCAGTTTGTACCAAACTGGAACTCCATGGATAGGCCTGTTGCCACACCTAGAGCAAAGTTAATACCAAAAAGCTTACCCCAGAACTTAGTCATGTCCTTGTAGATTTGCTTTCCAGTCATTACGTAAACAGACTCCATGATGGCTAGTAGGAAAGCCATACCGAGAGTCAATGGGACGAACAAAAAGTGATACATCGCAGTTAATGCGAACTGTAACCGCGATAGTTCGACGATATCAGTGAACATTGTGAACTCCTTTTTTCACCAGGCTGACTGGTGACAGTACTTCGTAAAAGTGTACCGATTATTGGGCTTAGCGAAATGTAGCTAACAACGCATCACAACTCATAAATCTTCCTGATTACCACTGATTTCATGGCATTCCTTTTTATGTTGCGACTATGTACCTAATTAGTTACTTTATTGTTAAGCTACAGCTAATAAAGTCATTGCTAATATTACTGGTAATTGAGTTCAGCTTCAAAGGATTTGTCGCAAAATTTGCTTTGATGGAAATCAATAAATACCGCTCACTTTTTGAGCGTTCAATATTCCATTGATATAGATCATGTTTTTACAAGTTTGATATGTGACTTATTAAGGCACTAAAAGATAAGATTTTTCGGGAGGTTTAACGCTAGTTAACACTTAGACACAATCTATTTTTAATTCGTCACACAAAAATAATTTTAAGTTAGAAAAAAGAAGGATAAGTAAGCACATTAAACCCCCTCTAAAGCTTGCCAACAAAGCAGTCAATAACATCAGTAAGTTAGCATGCAATTATCTGAGATGGAGATTTTCGCATTAGTTAAATTAATCCTAATTTTAAATTTTACTCGCTTTTCCTATTTAGAAAAAAACCTATAATCAGCCTCAGAAGATAGATGCTTCCCCCAAGCTGTAAAAGCAGTCCTTTTTATGAATCCTGCTCAGCTTTACCTTTCACTATTAAATTGATTAAGGTCGTCGTTATGGCACTAATTTTTGAAAAGATTATCGCTTTATACCAACCAAGTTTCTCTGAACTGTATAAACGCGCTTACTAAAACAGATTTTAAATGCGTCATAAATGCAGCATTTTCCATGTTGCAGCCATAACCACGGGCGACTTTGTCATAAAGATGTAAATAAAAAACCTGTTTATTGCACTGTTATCAACTACTTCATTGGTAGTTTTTATTGAGTGATCAAAAAAGCGAGGCTAGATAGCCTCGCTTTTTTTACATTTGGTTTACTATTTTTGCAGATAAAAAGTAAAATTACGCTTTTATCTTGGTTATTTCACCCAAGCCCATACAATGTTAACTGTATTAGCTTTCAGGTAAATCCAACCCAAAGTGTAGATACGCGCGGTGTGTCGCTATTCGCCCTCTTGGCGTACGTTGCAAGTAACCTTGCTGAATCAAGTAAGGCTCTAACACATCTTCAATCGTGTCTTTCTCTTCACCAATCGCCGCCGCTAGGTTATCGAGCCCCACAGGGCCTCCCATGAACTTATCAATGATCGCCATTAATAGCTTACGATCCATGTAATCAAAGCCGCTACTGTCGACATCTAACATATCAAGCGCTTTTGCAGCGACATCATGGCTGATATGGCCATCTGCCATCACTTCGGCGTAATCTCGAACTCGGCGGAGTAAGCGGTTAGCAATACGCGGTGTACCACGAGCGCGCACAGCGACTTCCATCGCCCCTTCTTCTTCCATCGACAGCTCTAGGCAATTGGCACTACGCTGTACAATGTCTTTCAGATCTTCAACTTTGTAATACTCTAAACGCTGCGTGATACCAAAACGATCACGCAATGGCGAGGTTAGAGAACCCGCACGCGTTGTCGCACCTATTAGGGTAAATGGTGGCAAGTCGATTTTAATTGAACGAGCGGCAGGGCCCTCGCCAATCATGATGTCGAGCTGGTAATCTTCCATCGCAGGGTATAGCACCTCTTCAACTTGAGGGCTTAAACGGTGGATTTCATCAATAAACAAGACATCATTTTCTTCAAGGTTTGTTAGAAGTGCAGCTAGATCGCCAGCTTTCTCCAAAACAGGGCCTGAGGTCGTACGGATACTCACACCCATTTCATTAGCAACAATGTTTGCCAATGTTGTTTTACCTAAACCTGGAGGCCCAAAGATCAGCAGGTGATCCAGTGCCTCGTTACGAAGTTGCGCTGCTTTAATGAATATTTCCATCTGACTACGCACATGGTCTTGCCCTTGGTAGTCTTGCAGCAATTTAGGGCGAATAGCTCTGTCTATCACATCTTCATCACGTGATGGTTCAAAGTTATTCGAGATAAGGCGATCCGCTTCAATCATTATTTACGTACAACCTTCATTAAACCATCGAACGCAGTGCATCACGAATTATCGCTTCACTTGTCATATCAGGCTGAGCAACTTGAGATACGACTTTCGACGCTTGTTGCGGTTTATAGCCAAGTGCAACCAATGCACTCACAGCTTCATCTTCAGCGCGTGCAGCTAACTGTGCCCCTATAGCTTGAGAAGCAGCAGTATCTTGCGCCGGTGTAAATAGATCCCCTTCGCCCCATCCTTTCAGGCGGTCACGCATTTCAATAACCAAACGTTCAGCCGTTTTCTTACCTACGCCTGGAATTTTCACCAGTGTTGTCACATCTTCGTTTTCAACACTCAGCACAAATTGACTTGCTGTCATCGCAGAGAGAATCGCTAGGCCCAGTTTAGGCCCGACTCCATTGGCTTTAATCACTTCGCGGAATAATTCACGCTCGCTTTTTTTATTAAAACCATAGAGTAATTGTGCATCTTCGCGCACAACAAAGTGTGTAAAGATAACCGCTTCTTGGCCTTTTTCTGGCAGCTCATAAAAACAGCTCATTGGCATTTGAATTTCATAGCCCACACCACCAACTTCAAGCAATACTTCAGGTGGTTGTTTTTCAAGTACGGTTCCACGTAGACGACCAATCACAGCTTCATCTCTATCTTTGAATCAATAATTGGCTCTAGGATAGTCAAATACTGGATGGACATCCAGCTATTTGTGGTACCTATACCTCAAGATTCCCCTTCATATCACCATTACGGAAAAGTGCGAATTTCGTGTTGCCAGCGCTCAACAATCTTAGCGGGCTCATAACGTTTTACCCCGATTAAAGATTGCTGTTGGTAATAAAGGCGTAGCTGGTTATCTTCCATCAACTCAGACAGAGAGTCAGCCAATCGTTCGACCGATTCAGCTGGCACAATAATCCCGAACTTATCCTTAATTATTTCTTTTGGCCCCATAGGACAATTATAAGCCACAACAGCCAGACCTCTTGCCATGGCTTCAACCAATGTCATGCCAAAACCTTCATAGCGCGAACTCATCACGTAAATAGAAGCACTGTCATAGACTTGCTCCATATTATGGCTCGCCCCGCCAATAATCACTTGGTCTTCTAGCTGCAACGTGACAATTAACTGTTCGATTTCCTTGCTCGCACTCCCAGAGGGGCCAACTATTTGCAACTGCCACTGGGCACGCGTTGCAGTGGGAATGAGTGACCAAGCTCGCACCAGAAAATCAAAACCTTTTTGCGAAGTAAACCGTCCAACCGACACGACTTTTTTAATTGGCGTTTCTTCTCTTGTAGGAAGCACTGCCATAGCGCAAGGATTAGGAATAACAGACACAGGGGAATGAGGTTGATACCTGTCTAGCCAAGAGGCTTTATCTTGCTGGGTCAGCACCACAATTTTATCAAACAATTTTGCTGCGATTTTCCGTCCAAACCAACGACTGCCAAACCGAGTAACCACCTGTGAGTTAAAATGCTCCCATGCAACAATTTTTGCTTTTGATAACAACGTTAATGGCCAGACATATAAACAGAGCTGAGTATCAGAGGCGATCACAACATCGAACTGCTTACGCAATTGAATAACTTGCCATATTTGGTGAAGGTGTTTGAGTAGAGAAGAGTAAGTGCGCTTAGGCTGTAGCAGTGTCACGTCGTCATTGAGTGTAAATGCGGGTGATGACCCAACGGATGTCAGGCTTAAAACCGAAACTTGATTGCCATTTTCAGCCAATAAATTAGCAATATGAGTTGTGACTCGCTCGGTACCGCCAACACCATTGAGCCCATGAATAACCAATAAAACTTTCATACCCACAGTAATCCTTTACAGGTGATCACTGTTAAATCTAGTACACAGCTTTGCCAAAGCACATGTTTATCGGCTTGCAGCATGCACAAAAAAGCAGCCGAAGCTGCTTTTATAACAACGCCATTTAACGATAACGTCCTCGGCGGGCGCCAGTTGCACGCCCAGCCATTGCGATTAGCGTTTTATGTGTATGGGCATGGCAAATAGCAACAGCCAATGCATCTGCAGCATCGGCTTGGGGTTTACCGGGTAATTTTAATACCGAACAAACCATGTGTTGCACCTGAGATTTATCTGCAGCCCCAGTTCCAACAACAGCTTGCTTAATTAAACGGGCAGCGTACTCACTAACAGGGAGATCAGCATTAACAGCGGCAACAATTGCGCTTCCACGCGCTTGGCCCAACTTTAAGGCTGAGCTCGCATTCTTGCCCATGAAAACCTCTTCAATCGCAAAGGCATCGGGCTGAAACTGAGTAATCACCTCTGACACCCCTGCATAGATCTGCTTTAATCTACCAGGAATATCCTCACAAGAAGTTCGAATACAGCCACTTCCAAGGTACTCAAGGTGTCGACCTTGCTGCCGGATAACACCATACCCTGTAATACGAGAACCAGGGTCGATACCCAAAATGATGGACATAGTTCGCCTTTATACAGACAGCTTATAGCTGCTCTGCAACCTCATCTGAAATTTCACCGTTATGGTAAACTTCTTGAACATCATCAAGATCTTCTAATACATCAATCAAGCGAAGTAGTTTTGGCGCTGTAGTAATATCAAGCTCGGCTTTCGTTGAAGGTACGAGTGTCACTTCTGCGTTTACCGCTTCAAAGCCTGCACCGTCAAGTGCATCTTTTACTGCACCAAATTCAGCCGGTGTGGTGTAAACATCGATAGAGCCATCGTCATTGGTTTCAACATCATCAGCACCGCCTTCTAGCGCCGCTTCCATGATCGCATCTTCATCTAAGCCCGGCGCATAAGAAATAACACCTTTCTTATCAAACAAGTAGCTAACACTACCATCGGTACCAAGATTACCGCCTGATTTACTAAATGCATGGCGCACACCTGAAACCGTACGGTTACGGTTGTCTGTCATACACTCAACCATAACGGCAGTACCCGCAGGGCCATAACCTTCATAAATAACGGTTTCAACACCATCATCACCTTCGCCACCAGCACCACGGCTTACAGCGCGGTTAATAGTGTCGCGTGTCATGTTGTTCGAAAGTGCTTTATCAACTGCTGCTCTAAGACGAGGGTTATTTTCGACTTCAGCGCCCCCCTCTTTTGTTGCAACAACAATTTCACGAATTAACTTAGTAAAAATTTTACCGCGCTTGGCATCCTGTGCCGCTTTACGGTGTTTGATATTGGCGAATTTACTGTGTCCAGCCATGATCTACTCCGAATTAGTCCCAATGAGTAAGCGCTACTTGCTCCCTCTGGGTAACGTTGAAAACGTTATTCCAAAAAAAAAGCTGATCAGATCTGGGCGATCTGATCAGCTCATCAAAAAAGATTAAGCGTTGTTAGCTTGGTCTTTTTTCTCTTCTTTTTTAGCAATCGCTACAGCAATTGATAGCTCTTCAAGCGACGCTGGGTTAGCTAGGCTTGGTGCATCAGTCAGTAGGCAAGATGCTGCCGTTGTTTTCGGGAACGCAATAACATCACGGATGTTATCTGTACCACAAAGCAGCATCACTAGGCGGTCAAGACCGAAAGCTAGGCCCGCATGTGGTGGTGTACCGTACTTCAATGCTTCAAGTAGGAAACCGAACTTCGCTTTTTGCTCTTCAGCTTCAATACCTAGAATGCTAAATACCGCTGATTGCATTTCTGCGTTGTGAATACGTACAGAACCACCGCCCACTTCGTAGCCATTGATAACCATATCGTAAGCATTCGAGTTTGCAGTTGCTGGGTTTTCAGCAAGTTCAGTAGGTGTCATACCTAGTGGCGATGTGAACGGGTGGTGCATCGCATGTAGGTTACCTTCGTCATCTTCTTCAAACATAGGGAAGTCGATAACCCATAGTGGTTTCCATGCTGACTTATCAGTCAGTTCAAGGTCTTCACCCAGTTTAAGACGAAGAGCACCCATAGCTTCAGTCACAACACGCTTACTGTCAGCACCAAATAGGATGATATCGCCAGTTTCTGCTTGAGTACGCTCAAGAATAGAAGTAACCACTTCTTCGTTTAAGAACTTAGCAACTGGAGATTGAACACCTTCAAGGCCCGCAGCACGGTCGTTCACTTTCATCCATGCTAAACCTTTCGCACCGTAGATACCTACGAACTTAGTGTATTCGTCGATTTGCTTACGGGAAAGAGAAGCACCGCCTGGTACACGAATAACCGCTACGCGGCCTTTTTCATCGTTTGCAGGGCCAGAGAATACTTTAAACTCAACATCTTTCAGGATGTCAGCAACATCAACAAGTTCTAGTGGGTTACGTAGATCTGGCTTATCAGAACCAAAACGATGCATCGCTTCTTCGAACTTCATGATTGGGAATGCGCCAAGATCTACGCTTAGTAGCTCTTTCCACATTTCAGTGATCATACGCTCAGTCACTTCGCGCACTTGTGATGCACTAAGGAAAGAAGTTTCGATATCGATTTGAGTAAATTCAGGTTGACGGTCAGCACGTAAATCTTCATCACGGAAACATTTAACGATTTGGTAGTAACGGTCAAAACCAGACATCATTAGCAGCTGCTTAAATAGCTGTGGTGATTGTGGTAGTGCGTAGAAGCTACCTTTATGAACACGGCTAGGTACTAGGTAATCACGTGCGCCTTCAGGCGTTGCTTTTGTTAGTACTGGTGTCTCGATATCTAGGAATAGATTGTCATCAAGGAAACGACGAACAAAGCTTGATGCTTTTGCACGTAGCTTGATGCGATCGCTCATTTCTGGACGACGAAGATCAATGTAACGGTACTTTAAGCGTTGCTCTTCAGAGTTCGTTTGGTTGAAATCTAAAGGTAGCGCTTCTGAACGGTTGATGATCTCAAGACCCGTTGCAAATACTTCCACTTCACCTGTTGCCATGTCTTTATTCACTTGGCTTTCAGGGCGAACGCGTACTTCACCTGTGAAGCGAATACAGAATTCGTTGCGCAGCTGGTTCGCGACTTCGAATACATCTTTCATATCCGGATCAACGACTACCTGAACAATACCTTCACGATCTCGCATATCAACGAAAATTAGACCGCCTAAATCACGGCGACGGTTAACCCAGCCGCATAACTCTACTGTTTGCCCTGCTAGGGACTTGTTCAGGTGACCACAATATTGGGTGCGCATAAGAAATTCCCGATCTGTTTACTTAAATCCTGTGAGCGATTACAGCAAGCGGCTTATATCGCTTGCACAGGTTGACTCATCCCGACCGCAAATCGCTCAAAATTCATCCAAAACTGATGATTAGGTGTGGTCGAGAGACAAAAATAACGCGTTATTATAAAGCAAAAGTTTTAATGTAGGAAAAGAGGACGGTCGAAATCAAGTAAAAAAACACAAACAAAGCGTGTTCAGCAAGTTTGGTTCACATATTTTGATGCGTACTTACGTAGAAAAACTTCGTATGATTACCAAGCGATGTGTATTTCGCCGACAAAGTAAGCAAAAAAGGATCCGTTATGTTAGCGTCGAAAACCATACATCCCCTTCCCATCAGACTAGGATTGGCCATGTGGTCACACAATCAATGGCAATCTTCTCTATATGGCAGTGGCTGTAAAAATAGCGAACGGTTAGCGCGTTATGCGCAAGTGTTCTCTACGGTTGAAGGCAACACCACCTTTTATGCAACGCCCGCAAGCACAACAGCAAAAAAATGGCACGATGCTACACCCGATGATTTTCGCTTTACCTTTAAATTACCGTCCACGATTACTCATCAGCAACAACTGCAGCACTGCGATCAACTGATCGCTGACTTTTTTAACGTCATGGCACCGCTCGAACACAAAGTAGGTTTGTGGAAAATTCAATTGCCCGCACAATTTGGACCACACTCGCTACCCGCTTTAGATGCTTTCTTAAGGCGACTACCGAAGCATTTTCCTATTGGTGTCGAAGTTCGTCATGCGGCCTTTTTTGCTAAAGGCGAAGAAGAGAAAGCACTCAACCAATTGCTCATCACGCACAATGCGAACCGTATTATTATGGACAGCCGCCCGGTGTTTTCTGCACCACCTATCACAGAAGCTGTGATTGATGCACACCAGAAAAAACCCAAAGTCCCCGTGCATGCCATTGCCACCAGTGACTCACCTATGGTGCGCTTTATTGGCCACCCTGAAGATTTAAGCAACGACCCTTTCTTTGCTAATTGGTTATGTCGATTACCCAAGTGGATCAAAGACGGTAAAACCCCTTACCTCTTTATTCATACGCCAGATAATAATCATGCCCCCGAGCTTGCGACTCGCCTCTACGCATTGCTTCAACAAAAATGTTCGCAACAACAAACCAATTTACCCGATGTTCAATTGCCTGCAGCCGAAACAAACCCACAAATTGATTTATTGTAGTTTCATCGATGCCATAAAGGCTTAGCGTAGAAAAAATGCCTAGTCGTGCAAACATTCATTAACAGCAATTATACAAGGCCTAACCGCACCTAAATGCCCTTATAACCAAAATACATTTCATTAAAGACAAACGGCCACATTTTTTCTACAATACGCGCCTTTTTAGAGGATGATGGATCATGCCTCGTGCCTGTTTTTACACAGGCAAACTGCATTATGCATACCATTTCCTAAAGTTAAGAGGTTCGTGAGAATGGCTGGCCACGACAATATATTCGCAGCACCGATTGAAAAAATGGGTGACTTCACGTTTGACGCACGCGTAGCTGAAGTTTTTCCTGATATGATTCAACGATCTGTACCAGGTTACAGCAACATCATATCTGCGATTGGCATGCTCGCTGAACGTTTTGCAAAGCCACATTCCAATATTTACGACCTTGGTTGTTCGCTAGGGGCTGCAACCCTATCAATGCGTCGTCATATTCAACAAGAAGGTTGTGCCATTATCGCCGTAGATAATTCTTCTGCGATGGTTGAGCGCTGCCGCTTACATCTTGATGCGTACCGTTCAGACACCCCTGTCACTGTGATTGAAGCCGATATCCGTGAAATTGAAATCACTGATGCATCGGTTGTGGTTCTGAACTTCACGTTGCAGTTTCTATCACCAAATGACCGTCAACAATTACTTGAAAAGATCTACGCAGGGCTTCGTCCAGGCGGTATTTTGATTCTTTCAGAGAAATACATTTTTGAAGACGAAAGTGCGAACGAGTTATTGATAGACCTTCACCACGATTTTAAACGTGCCAATGGGTACAGCGAATTGGAAATCAGCCAAAAACGCAGTGCTATTGAAAATGTGATGCGTCCAGACAGTATCGATACTCACCGCGAACGTCTTGCAAACATTGGTTTTAGCAGCTCTGAAGTCTGGTTCCAGTGCTTCAATTTTGGTTCTATGTTTGCGATTAAATAAGGTTTAAGTTTTACATGTTTAGTTTTTCAGAATTTTACCAGCTGATCGCACAACACGAGACGCTACGCCCTTGGCTTAACACACTCCCTAAGCAACTTGATGACTGGGAGCGTGCACAGCATGGTGATATGGGGCGCTGGACCCGTGCTTTACAAAAATTCCCGACCGATAAGCCCGATTCTATCGACATCAAAAATGCCGTTAGCATCGCGTACGAAGATGGTATTGCTAATGGCGAACAAAAACGCCTAGAAAGCCTACTGCGATTGTTACATCCATGGCGCAAAGGGCCATACCATGTCCACGGTATCGACATTGATACAGAATGGCGCTCAGATTGGAAATGGGATCGCGTTTTACCGCATATTTCACCCTTGAAGAACCGCACCGTACTTGATGTAGGTTGTGGCAATGGCTACCACATGTGGCGCATGCTAGGTGAAGGGGCCAAGCTAACAGTTGGTATCGACCCATCAAACCTATTTTTAGTGCAGTTCGAAGCCATTCGTCGCCTAATGGGTAACGATGAGCGCGCATTCTTGCTACCACTTGGTATTGAAGAACTGCCAGAACTTAAAGCATTCGACACCGTATTTAGCATGGGCGTGCTTTATCACCGTCGCTCACCGCTTGATCACATCATGCAGTTAAAAAATCAACTTCGTAAAGATGGTGAGGTTATCCTTGAAACTTTAGTTATCGAAGGCGATGAAAACACGGTACTAGTACCGACTCACCGTTATGCCCAAATGCACAATGTCTACTTTTTCCCATCCGCAAAAGCATTAAAAGTGTGGATGGAGAAATGTGGTTTTGTTGATGTACGCATTGTTGATGAAAATGTCACAACCACTGACGAGCAGCGCTCGACTGACTGGATGACCAATAACTCATTACCTGAGTACTTGGACCAAAACGATCCAAGTAAAACAGTAGAAGGCTACCCTGCACCACGCCGTGCAGTATTAGTGGCTCGAAACCCAGATTAACACTGTGTTGAGTCATTTTTTTGTGGTTTGTTACTTATCTACCTTCGCATTAATAACAAAATCATAAAAAGATGACTTCCCCCTGACATGGGGTGCTATTCGCCCTTTGTTTTGTGCGCTAAACTAGCGTCGTTTATATAAAAACAACAATTATTTACCGGAGATATGATGCTTCGCCGTAGTTTTCCCTTATTGGCTCTCGCCTTGCTTTCTGGATGTGCGCTAAACCAGCCTGAACAGCATCAAAAAACACTACAAGCTATTAATGCAATGGAAACCAACGTTAATGGCCAGCTCTTAACAATGTCTGATCAAATAGATCAACAAAATGAACATATTGCAAATCTAGAAAAAGAGCTATTATCATTATCAGAGGGTGTGCATAACGCACCTGTTCGTACCATTATTCAACCCCAACTAATTGCAGAAAAGCCAACTAAAGTAATACCGGTTATAGTGGAAACGCCAAACCCTAAGCTTGCTCACGGTAAAGCAATTTTAGGTGAAGAAGAATGGGTATGGTTAGATTCAGTCAAGTCGCACTTCAAAGCGCGAATTGATACTGGCGCAACAACATCGTCACTGAATGCAGTTGACCTTCAAGTTTTTGAGCGTAATGGTAAAGAATGGGTACGCTTTAATTTGAACCACCAGCTAACTGATGTAATCGAAGAACCTGAAATTTTCGAAGCGCCTATACTACGCTGGGTGAAAATTCGCCAGTCCACGAGCCAAGAAGCGGTTCGTCGACCAGTCATCGAAGCATGGGTTCAATTAGGCTCTTTACATGAAAAAGCGCAATTTACGCTTGCAGACCGAACACAAATGACCTACCCAGTATTACTAGGGCGTGAATTCTTTAAAGATATCGCTCTTGTTGATGTCGGTAAAAAATATGTTCAAGGCAAGGACGAACCAGAACAACTAACTCTACGATAATGATGAGGATGTCATGACATCAAGAATACCTTTTTATTTTCTCGTCACTTTGCTCATCATTGCAGGTGTTGGCCTTAGCCAATATCGCCATGATGTGTATGGTGTTCCATGGACACCAGGAGAAAAACGAGACCTTTGGGAGCTTGAAGCGCGTGTAGAATTCGATGCGATTGGCGACCCTGTCAAAGTATCAATGGCTGCGCCAGAAACGCAAAAGGGCTTTACACTTATCGATGAAAGTACCTCTTCACCAGGCTATGGTGTTGCGCTGATCGATACCGATAAAGGCCGTAGAGCTGAGTGGTCCATTCGTGAAGCGATTGGTAAGCAAATCCTCTATTACAAAACACAAATGTTGGTTGATGACCAAGCCCAGTTTGACCAATCACCTCCTAAAGGTGAAACGCTGGCAGTCAGTTTAGATAACCCACAGCAAACTGCTGCAACAGCACTGCTTGATCAAGCTCGCTCCCTCTCTTCTGATAATCTAACGCTAACGCGTGAGCTCATTAAACAATTCAACGATAAGCAAAACCAAAATTCATCGCTACTGCTCAATAGCTTAAGCCGTGAAGATGCCATTATTAGCTTGCTATCATTGGAAGGCGTTCATGCTCGTATGGTGGGCGGATTAGTGCTTGAAGATGGCCGCCGCCGTCAAAGCATCAACCCGCTAGTTGAAGTGTGGAACGGTGAACAATGGTTACTGTTTGATCCGCAAACAGGTGAAGAAGGCAAACCTGAAGATGTCTTGGTATGGAACCAAAAAGGTCACTCCATGCTTGATGTTGTCGGCGGTCGAAATTCGAACGTAAGTTTTTCGATCATTGCACAAGACATCACACCGCAGCGCGCGACCAGCGAAAAAGTAAAAGCGGAAGATCTGCTGAACTTCTCGATTCACAGTCTACCGGTTGAAGAACAAGCCATGTTCAAAACCATTATGCTGGTGCCGATTGGTGCGCTTATCGTAGTATTCCTCCGCGTTATTATTGGCTTGAAAACCTCAGGTACTTTCATGCCTGTACTGATCGCTGTTGCCTTTGTGCAAACTCAGCTGGTGACCGGTATTGTCGGGTTCTTGTTAATTGTCGGCACGGGTTTGATCATTCGAAGTTACCTCTCGAAGCTCAATCTACTGCTCGTTGCCCGAATATCCGCGGTCATCATCACTGTAATAATGATTATCTCCGTCTTTACGGTTGTCGCCTTTAAGATTGGCTTAGTCGAAGGTTTAACCATTACCTTCTTCCCTATGATTATCTTGTCATGGACTATCGAACGTATGTCGATCCTATGGGAAGAAGAAGGGGCTAAAGAGGTCTTCATTCAAGGTGGTGGCTCGCTACTAACGGCAGTTTTGGTTTATCTTGCGATGACCAATGAAGTGGTTCGTCACTTAACGTTCAACTTTATCGGTGTGCAGCTCATCATCTTAGCGGTCATACTGATGCTTGGTAACTACACTGGCTACCGTTTAAGTGAACTACGCCGCTTTAAGCCCCTAACGGAGGATTAAGCTATGTCTTTACTGTCACAGTTTACCTCACCGTTTAGGCTTCGTGACCGTGGCATCATGGGCATGAATAAGCGTAATCATAGTTACATTGGTCGCTATAATGACCGTAGCTTGTACCCACTTGTGGATGACAAGCTAAAAACAAAAAAAATCGCTCAACAAGCGGGCGCTACCGTTCCCGAGCTGATCGGCATTATCGATAGCCAAGTCTATGTGCGTCGTGTGCACGACATGGTAAAAGACTGGCCGGGCTTTGTTATTAAGCCCGCACAGGGCTCGGGTGGGAAAGGTATCCTCGTTATTGTTAAACATAAAGACGGTGTCTATACCAAGCCATCAGGTGCTGAGATATCAAAACAAGATGTCGAACGCCATATCACCAACACCTTAGCGGGATTGTTCTCGCTAGGGGGTAAAAATGATGTTGCGATGGTTGAGAACCTGATTCAGTTTGATGATGTGTTTGATGGCTTTAGTTACGAAGGCGTGCCCGATGTACGGGTTATCGTTTTTAAAGGCTATCCAGTTATGGCGATGATGCGCTGTTCAACAGCGGCATCAGATGGTAAAGCGAACTTACACCAAGGTGCTGTTGGGGTCGGGATTGATATTGCCACAGGCAAAGCTATTCGTGCCGTCCAGTTCAACCATCCAATCGAACGCCACCCAGATACTGGCCGTTTACTCAGTGAACTTGCGGTTCCTGAATGGGATCGCTTGCTGACATTAGCTGCAAGTGCTTGGGAAATGGCAGGACTTGGTTATATGGGTACCGATATGGTATTAGATAAAACCAAAGGCCCTATGGTGCTAGAGCTTAATGCTCGTCCAGGTTTAGCGATTCAAATTGCTAATGGCTGTGGTTTATTACCTCGCTTACAGCATATTGAACACATGGGAACACCGAATGAGATCCCAACGCCAGCCGAACGTGTCGCTTACGCCGCCGATCAGTTTGGGGTGAAAACAACCAGTAAATAAGTCACTTATTCGCAATGTGACCTAAACAGCTCTGATGACAATCAGGGCTGTTTTTTTATGTGTCAATTTCCTTATACTGCAATTACTCTCCCTTTTTCAGAAGCGCCTGATTATGTCTGTACATCCACACAACTCTCTTTTCGACGCCATAATAGATCGTCGTCAATCAGGCAGCATTAAATGGAGTAAGTATACCAACCAAGACATATTGCCAATGTGGATTGCCGATAGCGACTTTAAAGTGCCAACTGAAATTACAGATGCACTTCATCAGCGGGTTGAACATGGTATTTTTGGTTATAGCCATGCACCCGAGCGACTCACCCAACTTATTGTAGAGCGCATGGCAACCCGCTTTAATTGGCAAATTGAGCCAGAATGGGTTGTGTACTTACCGGGATTAGTTTGTGGAATTAACTTATGCGTCCGTGCATTCACTGATGATGACCAAGGTGTCGTCACGCCAAAACCGATTTATCCCCCTTTTATGTCATCAATCAAACTCGCGAAACGTACACTATCGACCATCCCCGTGACACTTCAAAACCAGCGTTGGCTACCTGATTTACAACGCACCGAACTAGCGGTAAACACAAAGTTGATGCTGCTTTGTAATCCGCTCAACCCTGGCGGTACTGTGTATCGTCAGCAAGAATTAGAGCAAACTCTCGCATTTGCAGAACAGCATGACCTTTTGGTATGCGCAGATGAGATCCACAGTGATTTGATTTTAGATGACAGCGCAGTTCATATTCCCTTTGCCAGCTTAAATGAACAAGCCGCTCAGCGTTCAGTTACCCTAATTGCACCAAGTAAAACCTTTAATATCGCGGGCCTTGGTGCATCTATGGCCATCATTCCCAATCTGGAATTGCGCCGTCGATTTATTAAGACCAAATTAGGCATAGTCCCAGATGTAAACGCCCTTGCTTACACTGCCGCACAAGCAGCTTATGAACATGGTGAAACTTGGTTGGCGCATCAAACAGAATACCTCCGAGAAAACCGAGATTTACTTACTGCGGCAATCAATGCGATGCCGTATCTCAAACTGCACCCAATCGAAGCGACGTACCTCGCATGGATTGATGCATCTGCCCTACCCGTTCAAAACCCACATACTTTTTTTGAACGAGCAGGCGTCGGTATGTCGCCCGGTGCAGATTTTGGCAACAAGCAATTCATACGGCTTAACTTTGCATGCAGCCGTACAATACTTGCAGAAGCCATAACACGAATGGAAACAGCAATCGCGCAGCTTGAAAGTTCGGCGGATTAGTATAGAAAAAAGAAAAGAATAAGCTTTTTCTAAAAAACGCTAAAGAATTCAACCCATCACCCGATAAAAGAGGTATCACACAACAGAGCCTCTTTTATTCAGATGCAAATCCATACGTTAGACAAAGCACAGCTGATAAACGAAGTACAGCTAGGCAGCCAACTCAACCATGCGGTTGAAACGGGTCGCCGATCTGACTTTGCGTTAATGCTTGCGATGCTATCACCGGACTATCTGGAGAAAACCCCAACCGAGATCCCACCTGCGGAAGGGAAAACAGAAGAAGAACTGCGTGAATATTTTGAGCTAGCACGCCCACAACCACTAACGAGTACTGAGCACTGCTATGAGCGCGCAGCTTCACAAGCCGATGCTTTTCACCGTGGTGGTTTACGCAGCTCACAATTCTTGCATGAGTTACAGCCCGCGGCCTTAACATTCCCACCGCAAGGAACCAAAGGCATGCCAGAAGAGTTATATCATAACTTGTCTGGCCATGAGCGACGCCGCCTACCGCCAGCGGAAGAAGCCAAGCTGAAAGTGTCACCCCAAGATCTCTATTTATCGCTGATACACGCCAAGCGATTTGCCGAGATGCACCACGCAGCGTGACCCCCCTCAAACATCCATCCTGAATGACATCATCTTTAGTGACCCTAATCATACCTTTGTAGTTAGCCTCGTTTAACGCCGATACAATTTACTAACATTTGAGCATGACCCTCTTGAATCAAAGTGCCGTAAAAGGTGCAGTAAATTCAGCTTTCAATTCAGGCGGTCAATAACCAGTGTTTAGCCAAGACAACGTTCACTTCCGGCGCGACATTCAGTTCGCTTCGCGCAGTGATCACTTCAACGACTAAAACGGTATAAAAAGAAGTTTACTAAATCATACCAATCTAAATAAATACGGATGGTCGCCATGGAAATTGTGCAATCTGTCATTCTCATCACTGCCGCAGGTAGCCCAATAGGCAAAGCCATCTCACTGCATTTTGCGTCACTTGGCGCCAAACTCGCACTTCTCGATATCGACAAAGCACAACTTGACCAAACGTATCGAGCTTGTAAAGCCGTTGGAGCTCAATGCGAAGCATATCATCTTGCCAAACAGGATGAAGGGGGCATCAAATATGTATTTGACTCTGTTGATCAACAACTCGGCTCGATTGACGTACTCATCAACTACACGCTAGGGGCTGAATTGCCTGCTTTATTTTCTCCTTCGTCGGTCGATAGATTTAGCCATTCAATGCTTGAACTCACCACCACTTTTTTTGCCTTTGGTAAGCAAGCGGCACATTACATGCGTAGCACCAATCGACAAGGCGTGATAGTCAACCTTATCACTCAGCCGCAAGACAACGAACAACACCAAAACTTTGATAGTACAAAAGCCATCGTCTCTGGATTAACCCAGAGTTGGGCGAAAGAACTATCAGACTTTAATATCAGAGTGGGTGGCGTTGCGCCGATCACATTAGGCTGTGACTGTAGTGATTGCACCACAAATAATGCGATCAACCAGCATTTACAGTATGAAATTGTTCGAAGTGCTGAGTACATTGTCACCAATGACTACTTCAATGGCAGGATGTTAGAGGCAGAGGTTTAGGTTGTGGCTTAGCTATTATCAATAAAAGAATTGATGAATAAACTTCAGACATAAAAAAACCCGCCAAATGGCGGGTTTAAACATTAGAGTGTGCTAGCAATAAAGATTAAGCGTCAGCTTTTTCTTTTTTTGCTTTTGGCGCTTTAGCTAGCTTTTCAGTAACTGGCGCGTTCTTTTCAGACTTCTTGATTACAGTTGTACCTTCAAACGTCTCACCTTCAACGTATGCTTTACCGTAGTAAGATGCTGTTAATACATCTTTCAGCTCGCTGATTAGTGGGTAGCGAGGGTTCGCACCTGTACATTGGTCATCGAACGCATCCACAGATAGCGTATCAATTTGTGCAAAGAAGTCAGCTTCTGGAACACCTGCAGCTTGGATAGATAGTGGAATATCCAAATCGCCTTTCAGCTCTTCTAGCCATGCAAGTAGACGCTCAATTTTCTGAGCTGTACGGTCACCTTCGTGAGATAGGCCTAGGTGGTCAGAAACTTCTGCGTAACGACGACGAGCTTGTGGGCGGTCGTACTGAGAAAATGCAGTTTGCTTAGTTGGGTTATCGTTAGCGTTAAAACGTACTACGTCAGAGATAAGTAATGCGTTAGCAAGACCGTGTGGTAAGTGGAATGCATTACCAATCTTGTGCGCCATTGAGTGACACACACCCAGGAATGCGTTAGCAAATGCGATACCCGCGATAGTCGCCGCATTGTGTACTTTCTCACGAGCGATTGGGTCATTAGCACCGTTTGCATAGCTTGATGGTAGGTACTCTTTTAGCATCTTAAGTGCTTGAAGTGCTTGACCATCTGAGTATTCGTTCGCAAGAACAGATACGTATGCTTCTAGTGCGTGAGTGACGGCATCGTAACCACCGAATGCTGTTAGCGACTTAGGCATGTTCATTACTAAGTTCGCATCAACGATAGCCATTTGAGGCGTTAGTTCGTAATCAGCTAGTGGGTATTTAGCGCCAGTTTTGTCGTCAGTAACAACCGCGAAAGGTGTAACTTCAGAACCAGTACCTGATGTAGTTGTGATACATACAAGCTCAGCTTTCTTACCCATTTTAGGGAACTTGTAGATACGCTTACGGATATCCATAAAGCGCATTGCCAAGTCAGCAAACTCTGTTTCTGGGTGCTCGTACATAACCCACATGATTTTCGCAGCATCCATTGGTGAACCACCACCAAGAGCAAGGATAACGTCAGGCTGGAAGCTCTTCATTGCTTCAGCGCCTTTTTCAACAATAGATAGCGTTGGATCCGCTTCTACATCGAAGAAAGTTTGAACTTCGATACCTTGTGCTTTAAGTAGTGCTACGATTTCATCTGCGTAACCGTTATTAAATAGGAAACGGTCAGTTACTAAGAATGCACGTTTTTTATCTTCAAGGTCGCCTAAAGCGATTGGAAGGCTACCACGGCGGAAGTAGATTGATTTAGGTAGTTTGTGCCACAACATATTTTCAGCTCGCTTCGCTACTGTCTTCTTGTTGATAAGGTGCTTAGGACCTACGTTCTCAGAGATAGAGTTACCACCCCATGAACCACAACCAAGAGTTAGAGAAGGCGCTACGTTGAAGTTGTAAAGGTCACCGATACCACCGTGAGTCGTCGGGATATTTACAAGAATACGTGCAGTTTTTAGTTTGTCACCGAAGTAACGAATACGGTCAGCGTTAACGTCTTGGTTCGTGTATAGGCCAGATGTGTGACCGATACCGCCAAGCTCAACCATTTTAACCGCTTGCTCTACAGCGTTTTCAAAAGAAGACGCGCGGAACATACCCAGTGTTGGAGACAGTTTTTCATGTGCGAATTCATCTTCAACACATACTTCTTCGCCTTCACCGATAAGAATTTTAGTATCTGCTGGTACCTTAACGCCTGCCATTTCAGCAATCTTAGTTGCTGGCTGACCAACGATGTCTGCGTTTAGGTTGCCATTAATAAGCAGTACTTTACGCACTTTCTCAGCTTCAGATTTAGTCAGTACGTAGCCGTTGTGAGAAGCAAAACGCTCTTTCACTTCGTCATATACTTCATCCATAACGATAACTGCCTGCTCAGAAGCACACACTACACCGTTATCGAATGTTTTAGACATAAGTACAGATGCTACCGCACGCTTAACGTCTGCAGTTTCATCAATAACAACAGGAACGTTACCGGCACCCACACCGATAGCTGGTTTACCTGAAGAGTAAGCTGCTTTAACCATACCTGGACCACCAGTCGCAAGGATAAGGTTGATGTCATCATGCTTCATTAGTGCATTTGAAAGCTCAACTGAAGGCTGATCAATCCAACCGATGATATCTTTTGGTGCACCAGCAGCGATTGCAGCGTCAAGTACTAGCTTAGCAGCATCATTTGTTGAGTTTTTAGCACGAGGGTGTGGCGAGAAGATGATCGCGTTACGTGTTTTAAGAGAGATTAGAGATTTGAAGATTGCTGTAGATGTTGGGTTGGTTGTTGGTACGATACCACAAATGATCCCAACTGGTTCTGCGATAGTCATGGTGCCGAACTCTTTGTTCTCTTCCAAAACACCACATGTTTTTTCGTCTTTGTATTTGTTATAGATAAATTCTGAAGCGAAGTGGTTTTTAATAACCTTATCTTCAACAATACCCATACCAGATTCAGCAACAGCCTGTTGAGCTAGAGGGATACGCGCATTATTTGCCGCTAGGGAAGCTGCACGGAAGATTGCATCTACTTTCTCTTGAGAGAAAGTCGCAAACTCTTTCTGAGCCGCTTTAACACGTGCAACCATTGCATCTAGTTCAGCCATATTTGTTACAGGCATAGTTAACTCCTAACTTAATATTGAAAACTTTTTAGTAAGGATAGGTTTCAAATCCTATTGAGCTGCAGCAATAACGAAATTACGTTACATCACAGCAACACCCATACTTAGTAAATTGCTTTCAAAACTGATTATATTATTTCACACTCCGAAATAATTTGATTTAGATCACTTGTAACCCATTTGAGGTATGAATTGTCAAAATCAGATTTACGTCATGTAAAAACAATAGGTTAATCGTAGTTTTTGCGACCAAGTCGCTATCTTTTACAACCTATTCATAAAAAGCTTCACTCTCTACAGAATGAAATATTACGTAATATTCCTACAAATTTTACACATATCAACGTCATTTGTGATTGCAATCACAAAAAAAACGCCACTTCGCTCAAACTTTGTTTCATAAGTGACTAGCACGTAATTCACCACTAAAGAGTAATGCGTCAAAACTCGATTAACAATGGCATAACAGGCATACGTAATTAATTCCTGTTATTGCTCAAAATTACTTTTATTTTATTGGTGATTAACAATAGTTTGGCTTAAAATATCGACAATTCGCTGCTTTGTTCTATTTCATGCCATTTAACATATGCATGAACTTGCATTTTTTAGGCAGATTGATCACGTTGGATTCGCCACCTCACCTTCATGGTGAAACCGCTCCAGTAGTTCTTACTCTCGAATGATGATTAACCTATGCAACCCATTGAATTTGCTATTTACCTCCAATTCTTTGTCGGTCTGATCGCGGCTGTAAACCCTATTGGTATCATGCCTGTGTTCGTATCTTTAACCGCTCATATGGGTCCAGAAGAGCGCAATAAAACAGCTTATACTGCCAACATCGCTGTCACGGTGATTTTGACAGTGTCGTTGTTAGCAGGGCAATTCTTACTGGATATGTTCAGTATCTCACTCGATTCCTTCCGCGTTGCGGGTGGCTTGTTATTGATGAGCATCGCATTTTCAATGATGAGCGGTAAGCTTGGTGAGGATAAGCAAAATAAACAAGAGAAGTCAGAATCTGTCAGCCGTGAACAAATTGGCGTTGTTCCTCTAGCTATGCCACTAATGGCGGGGCCTGGTGCAATAAGTTCGACCATCGTTTATGGAGCTCGCTACCCAGGTTTCACCAGTACGATTGGTATCGCGGTTACCATTGCTGTGTTTGCATTTAGTTGTTGGCTACTTTTCAGAAGCGCTCCGATCATAGTGCGTTTCTTAGGCCAAACCGGCATCAACGTTATTACTCGTATAATGGGGTTAATCCTTGGAGCGCTTGGTGTTGAGTTTATTGCAACAGGCTTACGCTCCCTTTTCCCTGGGTTAAGTGGCTAACCACATCTCGAAAACTCATCTTCACCAAAAGGAGATCATGCAGAATGGTTTCCTTTTTTTGTGCTATCGACCCAACGCAATTTATCGATCATCCTTTGATTAAGCCTTTGCCAACATTAAGCCAAATCATTATATTTCATACCTGCAATATAATGATGGAGCTGGCTAATACCAATCCAGTTTTAAACTACTCTCAATAGTCAGAAATACCCATTTAAAGAAATCATTGGCCACATAATTAGAAGTGCGTTATGTCTACATCACCATTAAGAACGAAGCTCTACGACATTATTTTCGGGACGCAAAGCAAAGGCGGTCAGCGCTTTGATATCGCGTTAATCATCGCCATCATCAGCTCTGAAATCGTTCTGATTTTGTCATCAGTTGCCAGTTTTGAAGCCCGCTTTAGTACTGCACTACTCTACATTGAGTTTGGCTTTACATTACTCTTTACGATTGAGTACATACTACGCTTATACTGCTCTCCAAAGCCTCTTGCCTACGCACGCAGCTTTTATGGCCTTGTTGACTTAATCGCTATCATTCCCGCTTATATTGCTTTCTTTGTGCCGGGAGCAAACTACCTGCTGATTATTCGTTTAATACGTGTATTGCGGATATTTAGAGTACTTAAGTTAGTTAGATACCTACGTGATTCCAATATATTACTGCGCTCGCTCAAGCATGCTCAGCGGAAAATATTTGTGTTCTTCAGCTCTGTGTCTATTTTAGTCACAGTGTTTGGCTCCTTGATGTTCGTTATCGAAGGGCCAGATAATGGCTTCACCAGTATTCCGCAAAGCATTTACTGGGCGATTGTCACAATCACAACGGTGGGTTACGGCGACTTAGTACCTCATACTGTATTAGGGAAATTTGTCGCCTCTCTGACGATGTTATTGGGCTACTCAATTTTGGCTGTACCAACCGGTATTATTACAGCTGAGTTAAACCAAGAAATGCGTGTTAGTCGAGAGCTTATTCGCTGCCCTAACTGTGCCACCAGCGGCCATGAAACCGATGCTCATTATTGTAAAGAGTGTGGTACTCACCTGCCCGAAAACGTGTAGCTGTTGTATCAGTATTACTCGATGAAACAGTAACAATAAAAAAAGGGAATACGCAGATTGCTTAACATCAGCAATGCGTATTTCCCTTTTATGAATCAAAAAACGATAAACCTAGCCAATAGCTTAATCGTTGCTTGTCTCAATTGTGCTTTTATTCATGCTTCGAAATAAACTCTACAGCGATATCAGGAAAGTCAGTAAACACCCCATCGACGTTGGCTGTGTTGTAGAAAATATCAAGCATATCTTCAAAGTTTTCCGCGTAAGCCGGTATACGACCTTCATCTTTACGGAAAGTGTATGGGTGAACAGCCATGCTTTCTGCGTGCGCCGCTTTCACTAAGCCTGTCAGCTTAATATTACCCTTAGTTGATGCGTCTGAAACAACCATAGGTTTCCATGGACCAATGCCGTCAGCATACTTACCAAGCGTTTTCATTCCGCCCTTTTCAAACATCCAGTCATAATCGTACGGCTGTGCTTTACCTTTGGCGTCATAGACCATAGTTTCATTCCAATCGGTATAAGCCATTAACTGAACCAATTTTAGATCCATGTTCATCGCTGGCATCAGATCATCATGAATACGTTTTAGCTCATTGAAATCAAACGTCTGTAGATATACGTTGCTGTCTTTGTCGGTATAGCCGTACTCTTTTAATACTTTGAGCACAGCTTTACTGATGTCTTTACCTTCATGGCGGTGGAACCAAGGGGCTTTAATTTCAGGGTACAGGCCAATATCGTAACCCAGTGTCATGTTTAGCCCTTGGATCATTTCAATTTCTTGTTGGAAAGTCGGTACTTTAAAGTCCGATTTCCACATAGGGTAACGCTCAGGGAAGCCTTGAACTTGCTTACCGTCTTTTACATTAAAGCCTTCAGTTACACTTAATTGCTTGATTTCAGCCAACGTAAAATCAATCGCATAGTAGCGACCATCATCTCGTGCACGCTTAGGGAAAACTTGGGCTACATTCGTAACTCGATCCAAATAGTGATCATGTAAAACTACCAACTGATCATCTTTGGTCATTACAACATCTTGCTCGATGAAGTCAGGTTTCATCGCATACGCCATCGCTTTGGCAGGCAGAGTATGTTCAGGTAAATAACCTGAAGCACCACGGTGAGCCACAACAATTTTATCGGAATCAGTTTGCGCCACTGTAAAAGGGGAAATAAGAGCACAACTCACGGCTGCAACAAGACACATCTTTTTCATTATTATTGTCCTTAACCTTTTGTTATTGGATTTAAATGTTCGTTAGAAACAAACAACAACATAATAATGTGTAACCGATATTAAATTTGGTGAATATTTTGTTTGTGTGACCAAATTCGCTCGATATTGCTCATAATAGTTTCGATTAATGACACAAGATCAAACTTTATGACTTAATTCAACAGCCTAGTTACGCCCAACACCTAGACAAGCATGCTAAGCCTCAAAAAGTAGCTACAAAAAAAAGGCGAAAAAAAACCGCTCATGAAGAGCGGTTCAGTCAAACTTTCTCAGTATATTTAACTGCTTATTTACGACGCCACGTTGTACCTTGCGCGCCGTCTTCTAGAATGATGTTCATTGCGAGCAACTTGTCACGCGCTTCATCAGCTGCAGTCCAATCTTTTGCAGCACGCGCATCTAAACGCTGCTGAATCAGTGCTTCAATTTCAGCGACATCGTCTTGACCTGCCGCGCCACCTTGAAGGAAAGCTTCAGGATCTTGAGAAAGCAAACCAAGTACATCAGCCAGTTCACACATACGAGCACCAAGTACAGAGGCCGCCGCTAAATCGTCGGCTTTAAGACGGTTTACTTCACGCGCCATGTCAAACAGTACTGAGTACGCTTCTGGTGTATTGAAATCGTCATCCATCGCGGCTTTAAAGCGAGCAACGAACTCTTCGCCACCAGCGGCAACAGCATCAGTGTCTAAACCACGCAATGACGTATATAGACGCTCAAGAGCAGAACGTGCCTGCTTTAGATTATCTTCGCTATAGTTCAATTGGCTACGGTAGTGACCAGACATTAGGAAGTAACGAACAGTTTCACGATCGTAGTGCGCTAATACATCACGGATAGTGAAGAAGTTATTTAGCGATTTTGACATTTTTTCGCGATCGATCATCACCATACCGCTATGCATCCAAGTATTTACATACTTAGAGCCTGTCGCACAGCATGATTGTGCAATTTCGTTTTCGTGGTGTGGGAATTGTAGATCTGAACCGCCACCGTGAATATCAAAGTGATCGCCAAGAATTGCCGAGTTCATTGCTGAACATTCGATGTGCCAACCCGGACGACCTTCACCCCATGGTGATTCCCACGTAGGTTCACCTGGCTTAGACATTTTCCATAATACGAAATCAAGTGGGCTACGTTTTGCTGATTCAATATCAACACGCGCACCAGCCTGGAGTTGGTCAAGGTCTTGCTTAGATAGCTGACCATAAGCATCGTACTTGCTAACTTCAAACATAACATCGCCATTGTCTGCAACGTAAGCAAAGCCACGTTCGATCAAACGTTCACACAGCGTGATGATTTCAGCAATAAATTGTGTCGCACGTGGCTCAACGTCTGGGCGTTTCATACCAAGTGCGTCAAAGTCAGCGTACATTTCACCGATTAAGCGCTCAGTCAGTGAATCACAGCTTTCACCGTTTTCTGCTGCACGCTTGATGATTTTATCATCAATATCAGTGATATTACGAACAAATGTTAGATCGTAACCAGAGTAGCGTAAGTAACGAGATACAACATCAAAAGAAACAAACGTACGGCCATGACCAATGTGACACAAATCGTAAATGGTCACCCCACAAACGTACATGCCTACTTTGCCAGGCTGAATTGGTGTAAATTCTTCTTTTTGTCGTGAGAGTGAGTTATAGATCTTTAGCATGTCTTGTCATTGCTCATGTTAGGGGTTACAGATTTATAGCAATTACACCTTTTATGACTTATTAAGGCAAGGAAAAATAAGCCTTCATATTCGTTCGAGCGCCAAGTTACTACCTAACGCACTTTATTTGACGCTATCTAATTAAAATCATTAACATTTTTTACGCAATTTAGAATCATCATAGTATTAAATATATCCAACCGTCGATTAGACACTCTTCTTTTCTGGTGTCAATTACCGCTCATGTGACCAAGATTGTTTAGAATTCACACGACATTGGTAGGTAATACTTTTGACGGTATTATCACCTATAGTTAAATGATATTGACGGCATCCCTTAGTACGATAAAATTCAATACTTAACGTACAAACATCCAGTTAAAGGACAATCTCATGGTAACGCTTCACACAACTTTTGGTGACATCAAAATTCAACTAAACGAAGAACAAGCACCAGAAACATGTGCAAACTTCATGCAGTACTGCCGTGACGGTTTCTACAATGGCACTATCTTCCACCGTGTAATCGATGGTTTCATGGTTCAAGGTGGCGGTATGGCATCTGGCATGGAAGAAAAAGAGTCTCGCGCAACAATCAAAAATGAAGCAAACAACGGCCTAAGCAACAAAGTGGGTACACTTGCTATGGCACGTACAATGGAGCCGCATTCAGCTAGCTCTCAGTTCTTCATTAACGTGAACGACAACAAATTCCTAGATTTCAAATCAGAAACGCCTGACGGTTGGGG
Source organism: Photobacterium sanguinicancri (assembly GCF_024346675.1). NCBI lineage: Bacteria > Pseudomonadati > Pseudomonadota > Gammaproteobacteria > Vibrionales > Vibrionaceae > Photobacterium > Photobacterium sanguinicancri. The sequence goes on along the minus strand of NZ_AP024850.1, from coordinate 1,049,354 downwards.
TTACTGTGTATTCGCTGAAGTTGTTGAAGGTATGGACGTAGTAAACAAAATCAAAGCGGTTTCTACTGGCAACTGGGGCTACGTACACCAAGACGTACCAGTTGAAGAAGTACTGATCAACGACGTGACTATCGAAGAGTAATCTTCTATCAGGGGTGGCTTTAGCCACCCTTGCTTTTATTTATGACAACTCTTTTTATTGCAGATCTTCACCTTAGTGCCGACCGCCCTGACATCACGAACTGTTTCTTGCAATTTATGGCAAATGAAACAGCGGACATTGATGCCTTGTATGTGCTCGGTGATCTTTTTGAAATGTGGATAGGCGATGACGACAACTCCCCTTTTCACCAACAAATCAAACATGCTTTCAAGCAACTAACCGATAGCGGCACCCCCTGCTTTTTCATTCATGGCAATCGCGATTTCTTAATTGGAAAAAGATTCAGTCAGGAAACAGGCGTTCAGTTATTAAATGAGCATACGGTGATCGACCTATATGGCACCCCGACACTCATTTTGCATGGCGACACGTTGTGCATACAAGATATTGATTACCAACGCTATCGCAAAAAAGTTCATAACCGTTTTATTCAATGGTTGTTCATGTGTTTACCACTCAATCGACGCTTAAAAATTGGCGCAAAAATGCGCGGTAGTAGCAGCGAGAACAACCAACGAAAAGATGCTGATATCATGGATGTTGATGCAACTGCAGTGTTAGACATGCTGCAAGCTTACCAAGTCAACCATATGATTCATGGTCATACCCACCGCCCTAACGTCCATCAATTAGATGTAAACGGTCAAGCGGCAACACGTACTGTACTTGGTGATTGGTATGATCACGGCTCTGTATTAGTGATTACACCAGAAAGTAGCGAATTACAAACTCGTCAGTTTGGTTAATTGCTATAAAAATCAGACACAAAAAAGGTACGCATCGCGTACCTTTTAAATTCTCGACCCAATAACTCTTGTTAAATATATCGATATAACAAAACTAAAGCCAACAGCTCCACTTTATGCTGTCGCGAACGTTTGTCGCCCCTGTAACCAAGAGCGGAACATAGTAACGGATGTATACAAAACAACGCCGATAACGAGCCATGCTAAAAGATGTAAATCCAACGACTTCACTAAATACGCAGCAATAATTACAGCAATAGGGCCAGAGATGGCTACAGCAACAGCAGCACGTGAATTCACCCTATCCATACGAAGAAAGCTTCCCGCAGAAAAGAACGTCAAGAATGCACAAGAGCACATCATGATAGGAAAAGCTGCTAGTGGATGCATACCTAGTAAATAAATCATCGTCATACAAGGCGCATATAAACCAATACCGACGGTCATTAGGGCTCCGAATAAGAAATTACCTGCAATAGCAATCGCTAACTTCCAGCCACTAAGCCCAAGTTCCAATCCACCTAAAGGGAATAATTTAAGCTGCCCAGCCAGCATTAATGTGGCAACCACCATTAATGCACAGCCCATAACTAACCGAATAACTTGCCGATCCCAATTCGAAACAATGCGTGCACCAATTGTAGCCCCTAAGCAAGCTGCAACCACTAAACTCACCAATGTAATCGAATCAACTTGTACTGCGGTTAAAAATATAAGCGATTGCGCCACTGTTGCTAATACAGCTTGGCAATTTAATGTTCCTGGTAATAACTTGTCATCAATTAACTTAAACTGTTTATATCCTGCCGTTTTTATTGCAAAACTACCCACACCTAGTGTGTCGCAAAAGTTTGCGAAGCCACCAATAAAGGCAATTGGTAATATTTTCGTTTCAGCTTCCTGCTTTCGGTTTTTGCGCCATGAATTAAAAAGCATAACGATAAAAACCGCACCACCTACAAGCAATCCAGCTTGTATCATAGTTAAGAGAGACATATTTAATACGGTTACTAATACAAAAAAGCATTATTCATCATAATAAAATGACTCGCTATGCTTAATATCAAATTTATCATTACCTTGAGTGATACGAACTCACGTTTTACAGTCATGTATTCACTAAAAGAATGATAAACGCTAGGCGTAATAGGTTTTTTTCGCTATAATTTTGCAAATTCTCAGCCGTGTTTACCAGATACTTTCCATGTATTCATACCTCGCTCGACAACCGATACTTAATAAAGACAAAGTGACTATTGGTTATGAGTTACTTTTTCGCGATGGTCCTGAAAACAGCTTCCCTAATATCTGTGATGAAACCGCAACCAATCGTTTGCTTATTGATAATTTTTTCTCATCTGGAAGCAATCAGGTTACTGGCGGCAAGCGAGGCTTCGTAAACTTCCCCCATGCGAGTTTAATTCAACGTGTACCGCTGCTCTTTCCGAAGAAAAGTTTTATTATCGAAATTTTGGAAACCTGTGAGCCTAATGATGAATTGTTAGAAGCGGTTATTGAACTGAACCAAAAAGGATATACGTTAGCATTGGATGACTTTATTCCCTCTCCTGAGTGGAAGCGCTTCATTCCCTATATCCATATCATTAAGTTTGATATTAGAGTTACTCCTATTGAAAAGTGCATGCTTTTTATTCGCTTGCATAAAACAAATAAAATTAAATATCTTGCTGAAAAAGTAGAAACTTACGAAGAATTCGTTCGTGCAAAGGATGCCGGATTTGATTTTTTCCAAGGGTATTTTTTTAGTAAGCCTGAAATGCTTCAACGTAAATCATTAAGCCCATCGAGTTTAACGACACTCCGTTTGTATCAAGAAATTTGTCAATCAGAAGTCGATTACAATAAGATTGAAGAGATTATCGCTACTGACGTATCACTTTCGTATAAATTACTACGTCACGTTAACGGCATGTTTGTTATTCGCGCGAAGCCGATTTCATCATTCAAACAAGCTCTGGTCTATTTAGGCGAAGAACGACTACGTCGGTTCATTACGTTTGTTGCAACATCGCATGCATTAGAAAATAAACCACAATCACTCTATAACCTTTCACTGCAACGCGCACAGTTTTGTGAGCGTCTAGGTGCCCGATCACCGCTCAACATTTCAAGTAATCAAGCTTTCTTAATGGGGTTATTTTCATTATTGGATTCACTGCTTGATCAACCACTAAATGAATTGTTGCTGTTATTACCACTCAGTAGCGAAATAAAAGAAGCGCTGTTAGATCACACAGGTTCACTGGGCATGCTACTTAAATTAGCGATGGCTTACGATACTGCGGATTGGGATAGCGTAAACCAGTGTACTTCGGCATTAAAATTAAAAGAAAGCGATGTTGCCGATGCTTATATGAGTTCGGTAAAATGGGCGACTGCTTTTGAAAGGACAATGACGAAACCAGATGTCTAATACTCTATGCCCTTGTGGTAGCCAACAACCTTTATCTCACTGTTGCCAGCCTATTCACCAAAACCCAGCCCTTGCTATTCACCCAGAGCAGCTCATGCGCTCTCGATACAGTGCACACGTACTTGGACTGGTTGATTATGTGGTCGCGACCTATCATCCAAGTTGCCATGCTGAAGATTACCGTGATGCAATTGCAGATTCGGTGAATTCACACTGGTTAGGCTTAAACGTTATCCATAGCGAAATAGCTGATTCCGGTGAAGGGTTTGTTGAATTCGAGGCCTTCTATCAAGATGATAATGAACAATTTTGCTTAGCTGAGCGTTCACGCTTTCTTAAAGAGACAACCGACGGTGTTACGCAGTGGTATTACATTGACGGTGAATACCCAAAGCAAGAAAACGAGCTTGATCCTGAATTAATACCAAACGCTGCCCCTCAGCAGCCTATCGCTAATCCAGATAAAATTGGCCGTAATGATCCTTGTGTCTGCGGTAGCGGTAAAAAATACAAAAAGTGCTGCGGCTAACACCCACACTAAATACTGACTTCCAGCCCCTCCTGACAGCGAGTGAACTCAATCAATTGATTTCACTCTGTTTCAACCTTTCGTGATAAAACCTCCAATTTATTACCTCACGTTGAAAAATCGCTCAATAAAGACACAAGCATTGTCGATAAAGTAAGCATCTATTCTGATGTAGAGACAATGCTATGATCAATCCGAATAATCATCTGCCTTACCCTACTCGCCACCCGCTGGAGAAAACTGAAAAATCAGCCGCACTTGATGAGCGCAAACAACGCGTTAAAAACCATGAAAAGCAACAAAAAAACGAACAAGAACACCCTCCCCGAAAAAAGCCCCACCATAAAGGGTTGCTAGATATTTATGTTTAGACGCATTTTTAACTTACTGTTTTACCAAGGCTTCTAGATTATTAGCGAAATAATCAATTTTTATTTAAAAACCATGTTGCAAATTCTGATGAGCTTCGTTAGTGTAAATGACAAGCGAAAATTAAATAGCAATTTATTCAGAGTTCATAATTATGCGTATCGAAATGATTAACCTACATCATCATCACCATCCTGATTAGTCTTTCGGGAGGATACGCCTCACTCTGGAAGACGAAGAACACCTCTTCCAGTGGTCAATAAGAATACAGAATTCAAGACCCTTGGAAGCCAAAGTTTCCAAGGGTTTTTTCGTTTTAGCACAATGGATTAGCTCAAAATTAATAAGCACCAGCTTAAAGAAATAGGGATAGCAGCATGCAAACACAACGACTTCGTATCGCAATTCAAAAGAAAGGCCGCTTAAGCAAAGAGTGCCAAGACCTACTTAAACGCTGTGGCGTTAAATTCAATATGGTTGGTGAACGTTTAGTCGTTCACGCAGAAAATATGCCCATTGATTTGTTACTGGTTCGTGACGATGACATCCCAGGACTAATTATGGATGGCGTTGTTGACTTGGGCGTCATTGGTGAAAATGAACTCGAAGAAGTTGCTCTTGAGCGTGCTGCGCGCAATGAACCCAATGACTATGTAAAACTGCGTCGTTTAGACTTTGGGGGTTGCCGCCTATCTATCGCTATCAACAAAGATGACGAATACCAAGGCCCACAAGATTTACAAGGCAAACGCATTGCTACCACTTACCCACAACTCGTTAAGCGCTATATGGATCAACAAGGCGTGAAATTTAGCACTTGTATGCTCAACGGTTCGGTTGAAGTCGCTCCTCGTGCAGGTCTTGCCGATGCCATCTGCGATTTAGTCTCTACAGGCGCAACACTTGAAGCCAACGGCCTAAAAGAAGCGGAAGTTATCTTACGCTCAAAAGCCGTTCTTATTCAGTGTACCAGCGCGCTTAGCGATGAAAAACAAGCACTCATCAATCGCCTTCTCACTCGTATGCAAGGTGTTATTCAAGCCAAAGAATCGAAATACATTATGCTGCACGCCCCCACTGAACGCCTTGACCAAATCAAAGCACTATTACCTGGTGCAGAAGACCCAACAGTGTTGCCACTATCTCAAGACAACAACCGTGTGGCTGTTCACCTTGTTAGCTCTGAAAACTTATTCTGGGAAACGATGGAACAGCTAAAAGAACTCGGCGCTAGCTCTATTCTGGTACTGCCAATTGAAAAAATGATGGAGTAATCATCATGAAAACCTTAGTTTGGCAAACATTGAGCGAATCGCAACAAGAAGGGTTATTGCAACGCCCTGCGATTACGGAAGGCGCTAACATCACCGCGACAGTTGCTCAGGTGATTGCAGATATTCGTCAGCGTGGCGATGAAGCATTAACAGAGTTAACCGAAAAATTTGATCAGATTCGTCCTGAATCTATTCAGGTTGAACAAGATAAAATCAATGCAGCAAGTGATCGACTAAGCCCAGAAATGAAACAAGCGCTTCAGCAGGCTTACGATAATATCCGTTGTTTTCATCAGGCGCAAAAACCGAAAACGCTGCGAGTAGAAACCCAGCCAGGTGTAGTCTGCGAGCAAGTGACACGCCCAATTAACTCTGTTGGTTTATATATTCCCGGCGGTAGCGCACCGCTACCATCAACCGTTTTAATGCTCGGTATTCCTGCACAAATTGCAGGGTGTCGCCACGTTGTACTCTGTTCACCGCCGCCGATTGCAGACGAAATTCTCTACGTTGCAAAGCTGTGTGGGATAACTGAGGTGTATAACGCTGGTGGGGCACAAGCCGTAGCTGCGATGGCTTATGGCACAGAGAGTATCTGTAAGGTTGATAAAATCTTTGGTCCGGGCAATGCCTATGTGACGGAAGCGAAGCGCCAAGTAAGCAATGATTTTCGTGGTGCGGCGATAGATATGCCTGCAGGTCCTTCTGAAGTATTAGTGATTGCAGATGAAACCGCCGATCCAGACTTCATCGCGGCAGATTTGTTAAGCCAAGCTGAGCATGGCCCTGATTCACAAGTTATTTTAGTGACACCTGACCCGAGTTTAGCCGACCGAACAGCGGATGCTATTCAGCAACAATTAGCGCTATTATCTCGTGCTGATATCGCACGCCAAGCGCTAGGATCGAGTCTGCTGATCGTGGCTGAAACACTGACGCAGTGCATCGCCATTTCTAACCACTACGGGCCTGAGCACTTAATTGTTCAAACACGTAATCCACGTGATTTAGTCCCATTGCTAGACAATGCGGGATCTATTTTCTTAGGTGATTGGTCACCCGAATCTGTCGGTGATTACGCGTCGGGCACTAATCACGTACTACCGACCTACGGCTATACCCGTACCTACTCAAGCCTTGGCTTTGCGGATTTTAGTAAACGCATGACTGTACAAGAATTGAGTGCAACAGGGCTACAACAACTGGCACCGACGGTTACAACAATCGCAGAAGCAGAGGGTTTAGATGCCCATAAACGCGCTGTAACTATTCGGATCGAAAAACTGAATGCCGCACTTAAAGCAGCAAATAACACAGACGAAACAACAAAGGAAATATCATGACCATTACCAAGCTGGCTAGAAAAACGGTTCAGGCACTGACGCCTTACCAATCGGCACGCCGCCTTGGTGGCTGCGGCGATATTTGGCTCAACGCTAATGAATCCCCTTTCGCCAACGATTACAGCATTAGCTGCAATCGATTAAACCGTTATAGCAGCTGTCAGCCTGAAGCATTACTCCAAGCTTATGCCGATTATGCAGGCGTAAAAAAAGAACAAGTGTTAACCAGCCGTGGTGCAGATGAAGGTATTGAATTGCTGATCCGTACCTTCTGCGAGCCAAATAAAGACAGTATTCTATATTGCCCACCCACTTATGGTATGTATGGCATCAGCGCAGAAACATTTGATATTGGCAATAAAATTGTACCGTTAACAGCAGATTGGCAGCTCGACCTTAATGCGATAGAAGCTAACCTTGATACCGTCAAAGTCGTGTTTGTTTGTAGCCCAAACAACCCAACGGGGAACCTGATTGATCGCACTGATATTGAGCGTCTACTCGCAATGACAGCGAACCGTGCAATAGTGGTGATGGACGAAGCGTATATCGATTTTTGCCCTGAAGCCTCTACCGTGGATTTACTCGCTGATTACCCGAATCTAGTGATTCTACGCACCTTATCAAAAGCTTTTGCACTTGCGGGTTTACGCTGTGGCTTTACGTTAGCCAACCCTGAAATTATCGAGCTGCTATTAAAAGTGATTGCCCCCTACCCTGTACCTATTCCTGTTGCCGACATTGCCCTGCAAGCACTGTCACCTGGTGGATTAGCAAGAACGAAGTTTCAAGTTTTAGATTTGAGCGCAAACCGCGCTTACCTTCAAGCCGGTCTTGGCATGCTTGAAGGCGTAAAAGTCTATGACGGTTACGGTAATTATCTCTTAGTTGAGTTCCAAGATGCAGACCGACTGTTCCAAGCACTGTGGGAGAACGGGATCATTCTGCGCCGCTCTCCTGTACCAAACTGTATTCGAATCAGTGTTGGTAACCGTGATGAATGCGAAAAGACCCTCGCCTTTATTCGTGAACAATTAGTACAAACCAGATAATTAAGGACAGCACTGTGAGCAAGGAAAAGATTTTATTTATCGACCGTGATGGCACCTTAATTGTAGAGCCACCAGTAGACTTTCAAGTTGATCGTCTAGATAAACTCAAGCTAGAACCTTTTGTCATTCCAGCATTATTGAAACTGCAAGATGCAGGTTACACCTTAGTTATGGTGACTAACCAAGATGGCTTGGGCACAGATGCCTATCCACAAGCAGATTTTGATGCCCCACACGATATGATGATGGAAATTTTCGAATCGCAGGGCGTCAAGTTTGCTGATGTACTGATCTGCCCGCACTTTGATAGTGCGAACTGCAGCTGCCGTAAGCCAAAATTAGGGTTAGTTAAAGCTTATCTTCAGCAAGGTCGGGTAGATTTCGCAACATCTGCAGTTATTGGGGATCGTGAAACAGATCTTCAACTGGCTGAGAATATGGCTATTCGCGGCATTCAATACAATCCCGCACCATCAGATAGCACCACACTAAATTGGCAACAGATCGTTAAAGATCTCACGACAAGCCCAAGGATCGCCGAAGTTGTGAGAACAACTAAAGAAACGGATATCCGTGTTCGTGTGAACTTAGATGAAACCGGTGGCAACAGTATTCATACTGGGCTTGGCTTTTTTGACCACATGCTAGATCAGATTGCGACCCACGGCGGCTTTCAGATGCAGCTGAACGTAGAAGGTGATTTACACATCGACGATCACCACAGTGTTGAAGATGCCGCGTTAGCCCTTGGACAAGCACTAAAAGATGCACTGGGTGACAAACGTGGTATTGGCCGCTTTGGTTTTAGTTTGCCAATGGATGAATGTTTAGCACAATGTGCGCTGGATTTATCTGGCCGTCCATACCTTAAATTCGATGCAGAGTTCAGTCGTGAGCAAGTGGGCGATCTGTCTACCGAGATGGTGTCACACTTTTTCAGATCATTAACCGATACCTTAGCGTGCACCTTACACCTGTCATCTACAGGTGCAAATGATCACCACATTGTCGAAAGCCTATTTAAAGCTTTTGGCCGCACCTTGCGACAGGCTATCGCAGTGAATGGCAGCGAATTACCAAGCAGTAAAGGAGTGTTGTAATGGCGTATACCAATCAGAAAATCGTCATTATTGATACAGGCTGTGCAAATGTTTCTTCGGTGCGCTTTGCCATTGAAAGACTCGGGTATAGCGTTACCGTGAGTAAAGATAGCGATGTCGTACTTGGGGCAGATAAGCTATTTTTACCTGGTGTAGGAACCGCAAGTGAAGCGATGAAAAACCTGCATGAACGAGATCTCGTATCGCTGGTTAAGCAGGTTGATCAGCCGTTATTGGGCATCTGTTTAGGAATGCAGTTACTTGGGGCCGTCTCTGAAGAACAGGGACAAAGTGGTCAATCATTAGTTAATTGCCTTGGCCTGTGTGATGCGCCAATTAAAAAGCTGGAAACTGGTGATTTTCCATTGCCACACATGGGGTGGAACACCATAACGCCTAGTGAAGGTCATCCGTTATTTAAAGACATTCCATCTGGTAGCTATTTTTATTTTGTTCATAGTTACGCCATGCCAGTTAATGATGCCAGTTACACAATTGCGCAGTGCGAATACGGTCAACCTTTTAGTGCAGCAATTCAAAGCGGGAATTATTACGGTGTCCAATTCCACCCTGAGCGCTCAAGTAAAGCTGGCGCTCAATTAATTAAGAACTTTTTAGAAATGTCAGCATAACTGCGTCCACTGCCAGCAAAAAAATTATAAAAGGATTTAGGATGATTATTCCCGCTCTCGATTTAATTAATGGCCAAGTCGTCCGTCTGTTTCAAGGCGACTATGGCCAAGTAACAGAATACAACGTCGACCCTGCAGAGCAATTTGATCTTTACCACCAAGCAGGCGCAAATTGGCTTCACCTTGTTGATTTAACAGGGGCTAAAGACACTTCGTCACGTCAATTAGATTTAATTAGTCGCCTGCTGGCAAGCACCCCAGCCAAAGTACAAATCGGCGGTGGTGTTCGCACGGAACAAGATGTAGCAGATTTACTGAACGCAGGTGCTGAGCGTGTGGTTATTGGATCGACTGCCGTTAAACACCCCGAATTGGTAAAAAGCTGGATTGAAAAATACGGTGCCGAACACATCGTTTTAGCACTGGATGTAAACATAGACGCGGCAGGTAACCGTCATGTTGCTGTTTCTGGTTGGCAAGAAGATTCTGGCATCAGTATTGAAGCATTACTCACTGATTTTTTAACAGTAGGCTTACAGCATGTATTGTGCACGGATATTTCGCGTGATGGCACTTTGACAGGATCTAACGTCGATCTGTATATAGATTTATGCGCCCAGTACCCTCAAGTGAAATTTCAATCTTCAGGTGGTATTGGCAACCTTGATGATATCGCCGCCTTAAAAGGCAGTGGGGTTGCTGGTGTCATTGTTGGCCGCGCATTACTAGATGGTAAATTCACGGCAGATGACGCCTTTCAATGCTGGGCAAACTAAGCAAGGAGTAAAAACATGTTAGCAAGACGTATTGTGCCTTGTTTAGATGTACGAGATGGCCAAGTGGTGAAAGGGGTGCAATTTCGTAATCACGAGATTATTGGCGATATTGTCCCTCTCGCCAAACGCTACGCTGAAGAAGGCGCAGATGAATTAGTCTTTTATGATATTACCGCATCCAGTGACGGTCGAGTGGTCGACAAAAGTTGGGTAGCGCGTGTTGCCGAAGTGATCGACATTCCTTTCTGTGTCGCCGGCGGGATTAAATCTGCTGACGATGCGAGTCGTATCTTACAATTCGGTGCTGATAAAGTATCGATTAACTCCCCTGCACTTGCCAAGCCAGAATTGATCACTGAGCTTGCCGATAAATTTGGCGTGCAGTGCATTGTCGTCGGGATTGACTCCTACTTTGACGCTGAAACAGGTAAATACCAAGTCTATCAATTCACTGGGGATGAAAACCGAACCCAAGCAACCCAATGGGAAACACGTGATTGGGTGCAAGAAGTACAACGCCGAGGCGCGGGTGAAATCGTGCTTAATATGATGAACCAAGATGGCGTACGTAATGGCTACGACCTTACCCAACTCAACATGGTGCGTGAGGTTTGTCATGTTCCATTAATCGCCTCTGGTGGCGCAGGTGAAATGGTGCACTTTGCCGATGCATTTCAACAAGCTAATGTGGACGGTGCGCTTGCTGCTTCTGTCTTCCACAAACAAATCATCAATATTGGTGAACTAAAGCAGTACCTTAAAGAGCAAAATGTGGAGATCCGACTATGAGTGCAGCCCCGACTTTAGATTTAAATACCGAAATTAACTGGGAAAAAGTAGACGGCTTAATTCCAGCTATTGTGCAAGATAATACCAGCGGTCAAGTACTGATGCTGGGGTACATGAATACCGAAGCTCTAGCAAAAACATTAGACACTCAGCAAGTTACCTTTTGGTCTCGCACCAAGTCCCGCTTATGGACCAAAGGCGAAACCTCTGGCAACGTATTAGCACTAAAAAGTATTGATCTCGATTGTGATAAAGATACCTTGCTAGTGAAGGTTAACCCTGTGGGTCCAACCTGCCACTTAGGCACAACCACCTGTTTTGACAATCCAAATGCCACCCCATCTGAACAACCTGCTTTGGTGTTTCTTCATCAACTTGAGCAAGTCTTGGCTAGTCGTAAAAATAGTGATCCCGAATCTTCTTATACCGCCAGTTTATATGCCCGTGGCACCAAACGTATTTCGCAAAAAGTGGGCGAAGAAGGTGTTGAAGTCGCGCTTGCGGCAACGTCGGGTGATAAGGCGGAATTAGTTAACGAATCTGCTGATTTGCTTTATCACTTAATTGTATTACTGCAGGACCAAGGTTTATCGCTATCTGACATAACTAAACGTTTAGAAGAACGCCATAATAAGTAAATTATTGATAAGCCGCATTTAGATGCAGGATATGCATAAATAGCAAAAAGCCCGTAACGACAACTATTTATAGTCACGTTACGGGCTTTTTATTAAATCTTAATCCGCCCTTTAGGTAATGTAATTAACGACCTAAGGCTTCTTTATAATGTCGACGGCATACCGACACATAACGGTCATTTCCACCAATAACCACTTGATCACCATCAGCAATCGCTTGTCCGGTTTCATCCTGGCGAATCACCATATTCGCTTTACGCCCACAGTGACAAATTGTTTTTAATTCAACCAACTTATCAGCCCAAGATAATAAATAACGGCTGCCTTCAAATAACTCACCACGGAAGTCACTACGTAAACCGTAGCATAATACCGGGATATGTAACTTATCGACCACCTCGGTTAACTGATATACCTGTTCTTTACTCAAGAATTGGCATTCATCAATCAACACACAATCAATTCTCTGCCCATCATGAATCGTCGCAATGCGATCAAATAAGTTATCATCATTGGTAAAAAGCTCGGCTTCTTCTTGTAAACCAATACGCGATGTCACTTTACCCTTACCAAAACGATCATCAAGTGCCGCAGTGAAAATAACAGGTGTCATACCACGTTCGCGATAATTAAATGAAGATTGAAGTAATGTGGTTGATTTACCTGCATTCATTGCAGAGTAATAAAAGTACATCTGGGCCATGAGGCTTTCCTAGTCATCTGGGTGAAGAAAGTGCGGACGAGATGCTACATAAAATACGCGAATAATTAAAGTCACACGCAACGATAGACACAAGTTTTTACGACTTTACCCATGTTATAAGAAATAGCGTCCATAAAAAAACCAGCACCTCACAATGCTGGTTTTTAATCATTCACAAATGTTATTAGATGTGCTTATACACCACACATTGTATCACCAGTTAAACATTCACTGGTGATGACAATCGACGGCGAGATAACCACCCTAAGAAAGTACATACAATAATGAAGGCTAATGTCGCCGCCAAGAAAGAGACCGCTAAAGAATCGGTAAAACCGAGTACAACGAAACCAATAGCGGATACAAGGGCAACCGCCAACGCGTAAGGTAACTGCGTTGATACGTGATCGATATGATGACAACGCGCCCCTGTTGAAGACAGGATGGTGGTATCTGAAATAGGAGAACAATGGTCACCAAATACAGAACCAGCCAATACTGCCGCCAGCATAGGAAGCATTAAGGCAATATCGGTGGCACCAGCAAGATCACCTGCAATAGGAAGCATGATACCAAACGTACCCCATGACGTGCCGGTCGAGAATGCCATCACACCCGCCAAGGCAAACAAAATCACAGGAAGTAGCATTGGGTTAACATTGCCTTGTACCAAGGTAGAAAGGTATTTACCCGTTTCCATATCCCCGATAACGCTACCAATACTCCAAGCAAATAGTAGGATTAAGATTGCACCAAACATTGATTTAGCACCAATCCACAATGTATGCGCGACATCTGGAACAGGAATACGCTGACGAATAACTGGAATTAGCGCAGCTATAAAACCAATTAAACCACCGTAGCACAATGATAAACCCACATCGGTATTTTCAAATGCACCAAGTAGATTAAATGCTATACCGTCAGCCGCTAACGCTTGATAGCCCGTAAAGATCAAGAAGAAGAAAGTAGAAATAATAAGAGCAATAATTGGCATAACCAAGTCGGCTACACGTCCATTTTCACTTTCTTCTATTTCTAACTCATCATTGAGATCTTTCGCTTTATTGTCATCGTCACCATCATCAAACCCATGACCACGACTGGCTTCTAATTCATGTTTAAGCATTGGACCCACATCAATTTGGAACCAAGAGACCACAAACACCATTAGCAAAGCAAACACAGCATAAAAATTCATTGGTGCCAGCTGCATGAAAGCACTTAACGCGGAATATTCAGTCACACCATGTGAAACTAAAATACCGCCAACAATCGTAATGATGTATGCCCCCCAACTTGATGCTGGCATCAATACACACATAGGAGCAGCTGTTGAATCAAGAATATACGCCAGCTTTGCACGAGATACATAGTAGCGATCGGTCACTGGGCGGGCAATTGCACCTACTGCTAGGCTATTAAAATAGTCGTCTACAAAAATGAACACGCCTAAAAATGCAGCAAGAAGCTTAGAGCCTCGTTTAGTTTTAATCCGAGTTTGTGCCCATTCTGCAAAAGCACGTGTGCCACCAGATAAGGTTAATAAAGCCGTCGTCATTCCTAATAGAATAAGGAAAGCAACAATACTCATGTTCCAGCTATTTATTGCGCCGTCATCAATGAATAAACCAGCAACGGTGGTTCCGATATAACTTGTTGAATGAGTGAAGGAAAAGTCTGTAAGTAATAGTGCGCCAAGAGCAACACCCATACCCAGCGAAAGTAAAACGCGACGCGTTAAAATCGCTAAACCTAGTGCCACCAATGGGGGCAATAACGAAATGGAGGAATTTGAAAAATCTACAATATTCATGATCTCTACTACAACCGATCTGGTTGGAGATCTACTGCTGGCACAATTGTGCCATGATGAGATGCCGATAAGGAGAGCTGAAAGCTCCCCGACCCCACAGTAGCGCTCCATAGTTAATGTAATTATATACTATGGCAGTGTTGCCTCTATTCGATGACAACCCCAGCAAGAATGTTTGATACTCATTTCTCACTTCGGCATTGGCTCCTTTCATTTGCTATCAACGGAATCACCTCCAGCAAATTACTTATAGACAATGCACCTCTACCCTTTAGAAGGTACAAACCATTCTACGGAATCGAATCAAAGATGCAATAAGTTAAGGTGAATTTTTTAACATAAACAGTGAATAATTTTACCAGCGAGCTCAAAAATCGCACAACCCAAAGAAGCATTAAGTTACTAGCATTGTCTATTTAGGGCTTGGCTATTATCCATTCGATTTTATAGCTAGGTCACATTTACTTTAAAACAACATAAATCTAATTAAAGAAAATCACGAAAATCTCAATTTAATAATTATTAATAACTTTAATTAATAATTTGTTTGGCAAATTAGGTGTGAAGTATTACTATTGCACTTATTAACTTTTGACTGCTATTCTTATTTCAAGCCAGTTTAAACGAACAGGAAATAAAAAATGTCTGATGCATTAAAAGCACTATTAAACCTACGTAGCCTTCGTGCTCTTGCTCGCGAATATACTCTAGAGCAACTTCAAGAAGGTCTTGAAAAACTTCAAGCTGTCGTTTCAGAACGTGAAGAATCAGAAGCTGAAGAAATCGCTAAAGAGAATGAACGTACAGAGAAACTTAATCAATACCGTGAAATGCTACTAGCTGACGGTATCGACCCAGAAGAACTATTAGGTTCTGCTGGTGGCGCTAAAGCACCAAAAGCAAAACGCGCTGCTCGTCCTGCTAAATATAAATTCGTTGATGAAAATGGCGAAGAAAAAACATGGACAGGCCAAGGTCGTACACCTTCTGCGCTAAAAACTGCGCTTGACCAAGGTCGCTCTCTAGAAGAATTTGAAATTTAATTTCTTATTCTTGATAAAAACCCAGCACAGCCTGGGTTTTTTTGTATCCAAAATCAGCGTGTTCCACTTCTTAATCATATTCATCGTTATTATAATAATAGGGATAAGCAACTCAGATAATATCTTCCCACTATAACCAACCAGCCCCCTCAGGCACATTTCCTGTACCTAACCTTACTGATATTTAATCTAACGAGTAACTAAACATCACGCTAGCTTATAGAGCACAGTGTAAACACTAATGTATTCAGATTTAAAATAACCTCTCTATTCAGTTTGTAATTAGAACGTCTTGCTGCAGCAACAGCCTTAGATCTAGGCTATCTTCTTCAGATATTACCAGCCTCTGCATTAGATAATTGCAATGAACACTCCCACTCCATTGATAGTCCATACAAAAAAGCCAGAGCAACAGGCTCTGACTTTTAACTATATATCATATGCTTTTAACGAATTCGATCAGCCAAATGACTGACGGCTAGAGCAAAATAATGCGAACGATTCCACTTCAGCAGTGCTTGATAATTACCGTAAATCAAATAAGCACGACCATGTTGGTCATCTGGCTGTATCAACCACGCGTTAATATCTACATTAGGTAAAGCGCCACCATCTAACTTTCGAACACCTAAAGCTTGCCATTCAGTTAGCGTTTTCGCTTTCTCTGATTGCACGCCTTTCAGCTCTTCAGGAAGATTCGGAATACTGACTTGTCGACCCCAAGTATAAGTATCATCCCAACCTGATTTACTCAAATAATTAGCGGCAGAAGCAAAGACATCGGCTTGAGTATTCCAAATATCAACGCGGCCATCATTATTTCCATCAACGGCAAAGGTCAAAAACGAGGTCGGCATAAACTGAGGTTGCCCCATCGCCCCCGCCCATGAACCTTTCATATTTTTCGCACTAATATGGCCTTCATCAAGTATTTGTAACGCAGCCATCACTTGCTTACGGAAAAAAGCCTCTCGGCGCCCTTCATAAGCTAATGTCGAAAGCGCTTCAATCACATTGTAATTGCCCATTAAGCGGCCAAAGTTACTCTCAACACCCCAAAGTGCAACAATGAAACGTGGCTGAACACCATATTTCTTTCCCACAGCCTCAAGCGTATCTTTATGTTCTTGATACCGCTGATTCGCTTGTTTTACTTTCCAGTCAGGTACTGCACGTGGAATATACTCGTCCAACGTGAGTTTTTTTTCTGGCTGATTCTTATCGGCTTTAACTGCGCGTTCGGTAAAAGTGATCCCATCAAAAGCAGCGGTAATCGTATCAGCACTAATGCCTGATTCTTTTGCCTCCGCTTTTAAGCTTTCAACGTATTTATCAAACCCTTCATCCGCAAATGCAGCGGTGGATGTACCTATTCCTATGGCCACTAAGACCGAAATCAAACGCTTATACATATAAACCTTAAGACTTTAGAGCCGCCTTGGCTGCTTTATATTCATCTAATAAGTTAGTCACTGGTGGTGGTAATTGTAGATAAAAACCGACAGTGGCTAAATCTGATTTTACTTTTTCAATGTCCGCGCCCGCTAATTTGCGATCGCCAGCTAACTTCACCACCATAACAAGTTGTGGTGTACCAAATGTTGCGAGTAACGTTTCAGGCACAGCTGAGAAATCGTCCTTCTTAATAACATATAGGTAAGTGTTTTCTTTTTTTGGACTTTTATAGATTGAACAAAACATTTTGCTGCCTGTTAGTTACGCCCTTAATAACATCTGACCTTATAACTTAGATTTCATTCCCTCTTGGAATGAATGTTTTTGCTGATCAGATGAGAGCTTTGTCTGAATTTACAATGCAAGAGCAAGGATAGCTTGCTGATATACAGTTTGGAATATAACATGCATATACCTATGTGATAACGTATCTGAACGGCTAATTTCGCTTCAGTCAGTAAAAGACTATGACTAAACAGGCAGAACTAAAAGGGAGCACATTCACGCTCTCAGCACTCCATCTGAGTAATGATGACATCCAACAGGCAACGGCTCACTTAAAAGAAAAAGTGGATCAAGCGCCAAATTTTTTTGCTGCCGCTCCCATTGTCATCGACATTTCAAATGCGGGCACTAATATAGACTTCAAACAGCTGAAAGCAGGCATCACTGAAGCTGGAATGATTCCTGTCGGTATCAGTGGTTGCAAAGATACAAAAATGCAACGCCTAGCTAAAGAAGCTGGATTAGCGGTTATGAACGCCGCCAAGCATGTAAAAGCAAACGCACCAGTAATGGAGCCAACACGCGTTATTCGCACGCCAGTACGATCTGGCCAACAAATTTACGCAAAAAATTGTGATTTGGTAGTCATGAGTAATGTCAGTGCAGGCGCAGAAATTATTGCTGATGGCTGTATTCATGTATACGGCGTCTTGCGCGGCCGCGCTATTGCTGGTGCTAATGGCCAAAAACAAGCTCGTATATTCTGCCGCAACCTTCAACCAGAACTTGTGTCGATTGACGGCAACTTTTGGTTAAGTGACAAAATAGAAGAAAAATTTTGGGGCAAGGGTGTCGTTATCTCGCTTACTGAAAATAATTTAAACATAGAGCCTCTTGCTCTGTAACGTTTTATAAGGAATTAATAAATGGCTCGTATTATCGTTGTTACCTCGGGGAAGGGTGGCGTTGGTAAAACAACATCCAGCGCAGCAATTGCATCAGGTTTAGCGGTTAGTGGCAAAAAAACAGCCGTTATCGATTTTGATATTGGCTTACGTAACCTAGACTTGATTATGGGTTGTGAGCGCCGTGTTGTTTATGATTTTGTTAATGTAATAAATGGCGAAGCAAATTTAAACCAAGCGCTTATTAAAGATAAGCGTGTTGATAACCTATACGTACTGCCGGCTTCACAAACTCGCGACAAAGATGCACTGAGCCGTGAAGGTGTTGAGCGCGTCTTGAATGACATGGCTGAAATGGGGTTTGACTTTATTATTTGTGATTCTCCAGCAGGTATCGAAACTGGCGCTCTAATGGCGTTATACTTTGCAGATGAAGCCATTGTAACCACGAACCCTGAAGTCTCTTCTGTACGCGATTCAGACCGTATTTTAGGTATTCTAGACTCGAAATCACGCCGTGCTGAGAAAGCAGAAGAGCCAGTAAAGACACACCTACTATTAACACGTTACAATCCAGCACGTGTTGTTCAAGGTGAAATGCTTAGCGTTGAAGATGTAGAAGAGATCCTACACATTCCGCTGCTAGGTGTTATACCTGAATCACAAGCTGTACTTAACGCATCGAACAAAGGTGAACCCGTCATCTTTGATAAAGAATCCGATGCAGGACAGGCATACGCTGACACAGTAGCCCGTCTAATGGGCGAGGAACGCCCATTCCGTTTCTTAGAGGAAGAGAAAAAAGGCTTCCTTAAACGTCTATTTGGAGGCTGATTATGGCTTTGCTAGAGTTTTTCCGCCCAAAAAAAACTAAAACAGCGAATGTAGCGAAAGAGCGCCTACAAATCATCGTTGCTGAACGTCGCTCTGCCAGCCAATCTACGCCCAGCTATATTCCACAGCTGAAGCAAGATATTCTGGATGTGATCCGTAAATATGTGCAGATCAGCCCAGAGCAAGTGAGCGTAACCCTAGATCAGAAAGATGAAGACCTTTCTGTTTTAGAACTAAACGTAACACTGCCTGAAGACAGATAAACTTATTTTGACGTCATGAAAAAAGCCACTGTAATCAATACAGTGGCTTTTTTATCTGTGTTTAGTTATTAGCTCGGCATTAACGATCTAATAATGGTAGTACACGTGCTTCAAATAACGGCTGACGCCATGTTTTTAGCATTTCAGGTTTTTTATCTTGTGGGCGTTCATTTTTCCATGCCCACGATATAAGCTGATTAATCTGCTTTTTAGACGCCAGAAACTCAGAAGCTAATCCTGTTTCAGCTTCTACTTTTGTCACTTCATCTTTAATTTTCTTAACCAGCTGCTTGTAACCACTTAGATCAACAAGGCGTACAATTTTTTCTGGGTAATCCGCAGGATTCATGTCTTCTGCATCAAACACCATTTTCACTAAACGGCCAGCATGGCGTTGTACTTCACGCTCATCAAATTCTTCACGTAGCATCACCGCTTTTGATTTAATGCTATAACGCGCAACTTTCCAAAGGCTAAGTTCTTTCACAACAAAGTTAAGCGCAAGATCGCGTTTGCGCGCTTCAAGCACTCGCCATTTAGCCAATTTTTGTAACACGGCAAGTTGTTGTGGGGTTAATTGCCAAGCGTTTTTAATATCTAAATACGCTTTTTCAGGATCAGTCTGCTGAGATCGCTTTAACATCAAGCTTGCACACTCATCTTCCAATGCTGACATGCGTCCCTTTTCTTGCACTTTTGCTAGCAAGGTTTCAAACAAAGGTTTTAGATAGTGAACATCTGCTGCTGCGTAATCCAACTGCTTGTCAGTTAAAGGACGAGCCATCCAGTTAGTACGCGCTTCACCTTTTTCAAGATCAACCCCCACATATTCACTCACCAGCGCACCAAAGCCTGTTGAGATACCATGCCCTAAAAATGCAGCCATGAGTTGTGTATCTAACATTGGAACAGGTAAACAACCCGCATAATGTTGGAACACTTCCAAGTCTTCACCACATGCATGCAGTACTTTCGTCACCGATTGGTCACGTAAAAGTGCCCATAATGGTTCCATATCTTCGATAGCAATCGGATCAATCAACGATAGCGTAGCACCATCAAAAAGCTGAACTAAACCCAGCTTAGGGTAAAGTGTGCGGGTACGAACAAACTCAGTATCTAGCATAATATATTGCTGAGTCGCCGCTTGTTCACATACCGTCGTTAATCGTTCTGTTGTTGTTATGATTTCAAATTTCACAGCAAACCTTTCTTGGCACTATCGATGAGTGCACCATGTATTTATGGGAGTAAATATAGGGATCTACCGTATTAAAATACCGAATTGAAAAATTATCTCACCACATCGTTATTTGCGTCCGTTTACTACGCCATATCAGTGTGAGAGCATTCTTCAATTGGTATTCACTACGACAGTAAAAATAAAAAGTGCCAGCAGAAGCCAGCACTTTAATACCTTTACGTATTGTAACCCATTATTGACCAGCTTGGCGAAAGCCATCTGCGCTTAATCGGTTATCTTACGCTTCTTGTTTCGCTTCTGTTGCTTGCTCTTCACGCAGTGCGCGACGCAAGATTTTACCAACATTCGTCTTTGGAAGTTCATCGCGGAATTCGACAATTTTAGGAATTTTATACCCTGTAAGATGCTCGCGACAGTGTGCTAATAAATCATCACGGGTTAAGGTTGAATCACGTTTAACCACACACACCTTAACAACTTCACCCGATACTTCATGCGGCATACCAATGGCAGCAACTTCCAACACTTTGCCATGCAAGGCGACAACATCTTCAATTTCATTCGGGTAAACGTTGAAGCCAGAAACCAAAATCATATCTTTTTTGCGATCGACAATATGTAAGAAACCTTGCTCATCGAAGCGTACGATATCGCCAGTTGATAACCAACCATCCTCACTCAAAATATCATTCGTGTCTTCAGGGCGCTGCCAGTAACCTTTCATGACTTGCGGCCCACGCACTTGCAGCTCACCGACTTGATCGTTACCTACAACCTTGCCTTCATCATCAACCAAACGTACTTCTGTTGAAGGAACAGGTAAACCAATAGAGCCATTGTAATCAACAAGATCGTATGGGTAAGCCGCCACTAGTGGTGAACACTCAGTGAGGCCGTAGCCTTCGAGTAAATAGTTACCTGTCGTTGCTTTCCATTTTTCAGCAACCGCACGCTGCACAGCCATACCACCACCAACAGACAGGCGAAGGTTACTGAAGTCCAGTTTACTGAAATCAGCATGGTTAAGTAGCGCGTTGAAAAGTGTGTTTACGCCCGTAATAGCAGTAAATGAGTAACGCTGTAGCTCTTTAACAAAGGTCGGAATATCACGCGGGTTGGTGATCAACAAACTTTGACCGCCCATCTCGATAAACAATAGGCAGTTAACCGTTAACGCAAATACATGGTATAGCGGTAAAGCGGTAACAATAAGCTCGCGCCCTTCGGTTAATACTGGGCCGTATGCTGCTTTCGCCTGCATCACGTTTGCGAGCATATTACGGTGCGTTAGCATTGCACCTTTCGCCACACCCGTAGTACCACCGGTGTACTGCAAGAAGGCTATATCATCACCCGACATGAATGGTTTTACGTACTGCATACGACGGCCTTTGCTTAGCGCCGAACGTAATGAAATGGCATGCGGAAGGTCGTATTTTGGTACCATTTTTTTGATGTATTTAACAACAAAGTTAACCAATGTACCTTTAGGGCGTGATAACTGATCACCCAGACGAGTCAAAATAACGTGCTTAACGCCCGTATTTTTAACAACGTTTTCTAACGTATGTGCAAAGTTAGAAACGATAACAATGCTTTTCGCGCCAGAATCATTTAACTGATGCTCAAGCTCGCGTGGGGTGTAAAGTGGATTCACATTCACAACAACACAACCCGCACGTAAAATACCAAATAGTGCGATCGGGTATTGCAGCAAGTTTGGCATCATCACGGCGACACGGTCACCCTTTTGAAGCTTTAGCTCATTTTGTAAGTACGCGGCAAACGCACGGCTTCGTTCTTCCAATTTACGGAAGGTCATCACCTGACCCATGTTGATGAATGCTGTTTGATCAGCATATTTTTGAACTGATTGTTCAAACATCTCAACTAATGATGGGTATTGATCGGGGGTAATTTCTGCCGGTACATCTTCCGGATAGCGGTTAAGCCAAACCTTATCCACTTGCACTCTCCTGTTTCTTGGCGATGATGCCTATTGAATTTGCTGTAAGGGAAATATCTATGTCTGTAATTGTCTGTTCATGATCCATTGGGTTATCGACTTATCACTCCCCACCTTTACTGTTATCTTATGTATTGATAACAATATAAGGTATTGATGTTAAACCATGTCACCGAAGCAACTTCATACCACATGAATTACGGACAAAGGTATAGTTCAAACAATGCTTTATCAGCACATTACAGCATAACTAACATATGATTAACACAAACTGATTAAGCCAGATTTTCAATATTTGACATAAACGCCACTATTGATTTACAGACAGCCTTAGGGCTTTCAAGGTGGCAATGATGTCCACCAGCCACACGCTGTTGTTGAATGTTTTTCACCCAACCTAATTCCGGTGCTCTCTGTTGTAGGCGCGGAAAACCGTGCTCACCCACAATAGACAAAACCGGACACTCTATCGCCGACATTAAGGCTTGCGCATGCTCTTGCGCGATACGATATAAAGAATCACAACGCAGCCGTTCATCATGACGCCAATAATATCCCCCTTCAATGCATTGCACGCCGCGCTCAACAATGGGGTTTAATAAGGCTTCGCTCAATTGATTAACCTGGCAACGCAGTGCTAATGCTTGCTCAAACGAGACCATTTTTCGTCGTGGTTTTTGTTGACTACGCTGGCGATATCGCTGTCGGCTTAAGACACCATTGCGTAATCGAGTTACCGCATTATCATGCGCTTCATGTAATGGCGATAAACCTTCAATCAACACTAATCCCGCCACCTTTTCAGGAAACGCGGCACTGTACGCTGATGCCACTAATGCCCCAAGTGAATGTCCAACTAAATACACCTTATTGGCGTCTAGCTGTAAAATAACTTGGTGTAAGTCATCAACATAATCAAAGAAGTGATAATAGTTATCGGCATCTCTTCGCTCTGAATAACCGTGTCCCGGCCAATCTAGCGCATAGAGGCGATAGTGGTCTTGCAACTGCGGAAATAAGGATCGGAAGCTAGCTGCATTATCTTGCCAGCCATGAAGCATTAACAATATCGGCTTTTCAGCATCACTGTCGCTTACTGTCATGGCGGTAAGTTGACGCTCTGCAAGCTGAAAAGCCATTTCTTTCATTACGTTTCTCGAGTTAAGCACTATCAACGCTATTTTGTTACACGATGATAAACCTCACCTCGTGTGGTGCCAAAGCCAAAGTAAGAACAACGTGAACCAAAGCAACTATGGTAAGAGTCAAACTCATCCATTCTAATTTCTTGCTTAACACGCCAAATTTGGTTGCCTGTCGCATCCACGACTGGGAACGCATATTCATGCTCTCCAACTTTACCGTCTTCTTTTCCTGTTAGGCGTCCCACTACCGTGACTAAACGATCAGGCGCATACTCTAACGGCTCAAGAAAACCGGGCACATAAGCAACGAAACGTCCAACAGGCTTTGAATCAATACGCGGACGACCATCAGAAGTCAGAGGCAAGCTGGCTATTTCTAAGCGAGTGCGATCTTTTTCATTGGTTATCGAAGCAATAATGCCACCTAAACGGACTTCTTGACCTTGGGCACCATCGGGATCATCAATGATGGTCACCAGATCGGTAATTGGCGTTTCAGTTTGCGTTTTCAATGTCTCTGGTAAGCTCGCGCAGCCTACCATAAAGACTAAGAACACCCCAAGAAATAGCTTTTTAAACATGCGTTTCTCCATAGCAATTGTTCATTATCCATCCAGCGCATCAAGGCCTAATTTAAGCAAACGTTTACTTTTTTGTTAGGCATACATATCAACACCAATCATGGCTGATAGTTCATCGCGTTTTTGCTGATTCATTACGTCTAAATACGACGATACAGCATCGCGATGTTTACCTTCAGGCTGATCATATTGAATATGGCTACGAGCTTCTTGGATCAAGGCTGAATGATCCGCTGAACGCATCGACTGAGACACATTTTTGGATACCGCTTTGGATACCGCCGTTGGCTCAGTTGCTGGCTGTGAGGTAGGTGTTTTAGAAACCCGCGGCTTTTGCTGCGGGTTTATCGATGGCGGTAAACGATGAATAGAAACCATAATTGTAGAATTATTCCTCGCTTATTAGGCGCGATTACTCACGACCTGGAAGTTTTTTCCACGTTACTTTATCTCGAAGATAGACTGGGCTTGCATGTTCTGCATCCACTACCTCACCACGTGCAAAAGCAAAATTTGCCAACACAACCATATCTTGAGAGTCAGGATAAAGGATTGTGCCTGCTTCAGTTTCGACATCTAACTGTGCAAGAGGTTCAGCATATTCTGGCCAACCTGTACCTGCAGTTAACCACTTACCTTGTTGTGATTCAAAACGTGTTAGCAAATCAGCTGGTGCAATTACCATCTCTTCACCTTGAACCAACCAGTCACCGTTTGCTTGGCGAGCATATTGCCCCCAATACAGTTCGCCCATACGCGCATCAATCGCTGATAGAACACGTTCTGCTTGATGCACACGGTAAGTGCCTTGTGCCATTGCAGCCAAAGTAGAAACGCCAACCATAGGTAAATCGGCACCAAAGGCCAGACCTTGCGCAATACCAATACCAATGCGCACACCAGTAAAGCTACCAGGGCCACGACCAAATGCGAGTGCATCTAATTGTTTCAGCGAAACGCCACCTTCGGCTAACACTGCGTCAACCATAGGTAAGATTTTTGTGGTGTGTTCACGGGGAGCATACTCACAGCGTGAAATCACATCATCACCCACCATTAGGGCAACAGAACAGTTCTCAGTTGCGGTATCAACCGCTAAGATTTTGGTGCTCATTCAAGCCTCTGAATGCTAAATTACTCAACTTCGGTACAATCAAGATCATTGATTGCACTAAGAAACTGCCCAACGCCAGCCACATCTCGAGTACGTGGAATTGACGGTAGACTACGTAGAAATACCGCGCCATACGGACGGGTAACTAATCGGTTGTCACAAATTACTAATACGCCTTTATCTTTTTTATCTCGAATAAGGCGCCCCACCCCTTGTTTTAAGGTGATAACAGCATCAGGAATTTGAACTTGCGCAAAAGGGTCACCACCACGAAGGCGACAATCTTCAATACGCGCTTTTAGCAGCGGATCATCCGGTGCAGTAAAAGGCAATTTATCGATAATAACACAGCTAAGGGCTTGCCCTCTAACATCAATTCCTTCCCAGAAGGCGCCTGTTGCCACTAACAACGCATTACCACGCTCTAAATATTCAGCCAACAAACGCTGTTTAGTCGTCTCACCTTGGACTAAAACAGGAATATCTAACACCGCTCTAAAACCTTCGGCTAAATCCCTAACCATTTGGTGCGAAGTACATAAGAAGAAACAGCGGCCTTGGTTATGCTCGATAATGGGAGCCAGCATTTCTACCAGCTTATCGGCAATACCAAAGCTATTAGGTTCAGGTAAGAAACGAGGGACACAGAGTAACGCTTGCGATTGGTAATCAAATGGGCTTTCTAATGAAAACTGCTGCTTCGGCTCTAACCCTAGACGGTGGCTAAAGTGGCCAAAATCACCATCAACCGCCAAGGTCGCAGAGGTGAAAATCCACGCCCCTTGCTGTTGCTGCATTTGTTCGCGGAATTTATCGGCTACCGACAAAGGCGTGATATTCAAACTAAAATGGCGCGGCGTACATTCATACCAATAGGAATAGCCGGTAATAGACGTATCCGCTAAACGGACTAATCGCGCTTTTAATAACGTGGCACGCTCAAAAGCGGCATCCAATAACTGACTTCGTCCTAAAGCAAGCTTCAATACTTCATGGGCCAATTCAAGCGCATCGCTCAAGCGCACCAATTCACGCTGAATTGCAGGGTTATTCGATGCGTCACGCCAGTTACCACGATAGCCAGGCTCACCTAATACAATTCGCATTTCAGCTGCGGCTTGCGATAAACGATCGGCCATTTTCTGTAATTGGCGCATATCTTTGGCTTCAGTGCGGTAACCAATTTCAATGTCTTTCGCGAGCTCTTGGATCTGACGGCTCGATAAGCTCTGACCAAAATACTGGCTGGCAATATCAGGCATTTGATGGGCTTCATCAAAGATGAACACTTCCGCTTCAGGGATCAGCTCACCAAACCCTGTTTCTTTAATGGCTAAATCTGCCAAAAATAAGTGATGGTTAACCACCACGATATCCGCTTCCATTGCCTTGCGCCTTGCTTTTACAACAAAGCAATCATCGTAGGAAGGACACTCTCGCCCTAGGCAGTTATCGTTATTCGAGGTGATCATCGGGATCACGGGGCTATCTTCAGCAATGGTTTCACACTCGCCAAGATCGCCTGTTTTAGTCGCTGATGACCACGTGCGAATTTTGACCAGCTGGGTTAATAAAGTCGGATCGGCATACTGCCCATGGCTTTCAGTGATCTGGCGGCTAAGTCGGTCATGACAAAGATAGTTACTCCGCCCTTTCAATAAAGATAAGCGCCCAGTAAAACCCAGTGCATCTGCCATCAACGGCAAATCGCGGTGAAAAAGCTGTTCCTGTAAGTTTTTAGACCCCGTACTTATGATCGTTTTTTTGCCACGCACTAACGCAGGAACAACGTACGCAAACGTCTTACCCGTTCCCGTTCCTGCCTCAACGACCAGTTGAGTTTGCTCGTTAATAGCACTGTCGACAGCCTTAGCCATGTCTATTTGAGGTTGGCGAGCCTGAAAGCCTGGAATCGCCTTGTCCAGCGCACCGCCTGCAGCAAAAAACTTCTCGATCATAGTATTGGTTATTTATACAGTAGATAACGCGCCATTATGCCAATAATCACCGCGAGCGACCATGATTAATTACCATGTTGAGCATCAAACACAGCAAGGAAGAAGTGGAAAGCCTTTGACCATACAAACAATAGCGGGTAATAAAGAGAAAGGATGATTAAAATAAATATTCAAGGAAGACAATGGAAAAGAAGACATTACTCACCGATTGCCCTGATGCCGTCGGTCTGATTTCAAAAATCACCAACATTTGTTACAAGCATCAGCTGAATATTATTCATAATAATGAGTTTGTAGATAACCCCAATCAACAGTTCTTCATGCGCACTGAATTAGAAGGTGTATTCAATGATGAAACTTTCTTATTGGATCTTGATCACGCCTTGCCGCAAGGCAGTCATCGTCAACTCATTAGCTCCGCGCGTAAACGGGTGGTCATCATGGTTACCAAAGAAGCGCATTGCTTAGGCGACATTTTGGTCAAAGCCTTTGATGGCAGTTTAGATATTGAAATTACCGCTGTCATAGGTAACTACGATGCCTTACAGGGACTAACAGAAAAATTTGATATCCCCTTCCACCACATTAGCCACGAAGGGCTTAGTCGTGAAGAGCACGAGGCCGCTTTGCTGGCCGTTGTGCAGCAATACCAGCCTGACTATGTGGTGCTAGCAAAATACATGCGTATTTTAACACCTGATTTTGTTGCTCAACTCCCCCATAAAATCATCAATATCCACCACAGTTTTCTCCCTGCTTTTATTGGTGCTAAGCCCTACTTACAAGCGTACGAACGTGGCGTCAAAATCATTGGTGCAACAGCCCATTTTGTCACTAATGATTTAGATGAAGGTCCTATCATTACTCAAAATGTTATTCCGGTAGATCATAACTTTAACGCCAGCGATATGGCACGTTCTGGCCGGGATGTTGAAAAATCTGTTTTAAGTAAAGCACTGGGGTTGGTAGTAGATGATCGCGTGTTTGTACTGGGGAACCGTACTGTAATCCTGTAGCTTTATGCTGTTAATTGTATTGGCTACCTAATCCAGCTCAATTCAATCGTAATAAACATATTTCAGGGCGGACAGTAAAAAGACACAAAAGGCGTACGACTCTGTACGCCTTTTTTAATTGACTCGCAGATTATCAATACTCTTTATGCTATTTCACTGTCAATCACCGCTTTTAAGCTACAAGGGTGAAGCTTAATGCAGAGATTATCTTGCTTGAATGCGTAAGTAGGGTTAGCCAAGCGCTCATGCTCGCCTGATGGCGAACTTGCCTTCACCTTAATACCGTGTTCCGCTAATGCACCCCAAGCCAATGTAGGCAAGAGTACGGCTAAGTCTTCTTGTAACTCATCCGTTGTCGCAGCTTGCGAGGGAATCACAAATTCGACATGCTCCCAGCCCTGCTGTGGGTAAACTTTGTCACTTGGGTAAGGTAATTCAAGTGCCTCAATTGTCCAACCTCCAACTTCTAATGGCTGAGTAAAACCAATCACGATAATTGGACGGCCATTAATTTCATTATTCGACCATTCATCGCCATAGGCTAAC
The DNA here is from genome assembly GCF_024346675.1 of Photobacterium sanguinicancri. Taxonomy (NCBI): domain Bacteria; kingdom Pseudomonadati; phylum Pseudomonadota; class Gammaproteobacteria; order Vibrionales; family Vibrionaceae; genus Photobacterium; species Photobacterium sanguinicancri. Next base: position 1,020,735 of record NZ_AP024850.1, on the reverse strand, counting down.
CATGCTTGGTGCAAGGCTTTTGCCAATTCATGATCATTAACACGCAAAGCAATGTGGTCAGCTTGATACGGCGTAAGATCAATCCCCAGCGTAGTTGCTAAGTCTGAAATTTTGCTCATAAACCCAGGTAATTCTGCCAACATTTGTTCAGGGTGTAAGCCCACATCAAAGAGCTTTTGCATGTTTTTTCTCCAGTTGTTTTTATATTTCTCAACAAGCGCATAATTATCCATGTTTTCGCACAAGGCGAAAGGATAACCTTTGCCACCACAGACCTTACCCCATCTTGCTTGATGCATAATTTTCACCCTACACACCAAGCGAAAAAAAAATCGCAAACAATACACTTTATGGGTTGCCAAAACACCTTACTTTGTGGGTATTATTAGGGCATTAAGACTCTGTGTTCGCAGACTTTCTGTTCTGAAAGTAACACTAGCCCGTCAAAAATACTCACGCAAGCCAATTTCCTAGGGATATTAACCCTTTGTTCTCGGTGCCGTGACTATTTTTGACGGTATATGAACTCGAGCACAGTGACGTTCTTGCAACGCTAGATTACCGGTATCTGGCGTCCTAAACGATTTGAAGGATAAGCGTGTGAATATTCAAGCACTAATTAATGACAAGGTTTCTCAGGCTCTTGAAGCCGCTGGCGCACCAGCTGGAAGCCCAGCAGCCGTTCGCCAATCAGCAAAAATTCAATTTGGTGACTACCAAGCTAACGGTGTCATGGGTGTTGCGAAAAAACTGGGAACTAACCCACGCGAATTCGCACAAAAAGTGATTGATGTGCTTGAACTAGACGGCATTGCAGAAAAAGTAGAAATTGCAGGCCCTGGTTTCATCAACATTTTCTTAGACAAAGCATGGCTTGCTGAACGCGCTGAAGAAGCATTAAAAGATGACCGTCTTGGTGTTGCAGCTGAAGCACAACAGAACATCGTTGTTGACTACTCTGCGCCAAACGTAGCAAAAGAAATGCACGTAGGTCACCTTCGTTCAACCATCATTGGTGATGCCGTTGTTCGTACGCTTGAATTCCTTGGCCACAATGTTACTCGTGCTAACCACATTGGTGACTGGGGCACACAGTTCGGTATGCTGATTGCAAACCTTGAACGTGTACAAAAAGAGTCTGGTGAAGTTTCAATGGAGCTATCTGACCTTGAAGCGTTCTACCGTGAATCGAAGAAAATGTACGACGAAGACGAAGAATTTGCAGCACGTGCACGTGGCTACGTAGTAAAACTACAAGGCGGTGACGAATTCTGTGCTCAAATGTGGAAGAAACTTGTCGACGTTACTATGGTTCAAAACCAGCAGAACTACGACCGCCTCAACGTATCACTAACTCGTGATAACGTTATGGGTGAATCTATGTACAACCACATGCTTCCAGGCATTGTTGCAGACCTTAAAGAAAAAGGCCTTGCAGTAGAAAGTGATGGCGCACAAGTTGTATTCCTAGACGAATACAAAAACAAAGACGGCGAGCCTATGGGTGTTATCATCCAGAAGCGTGATGGCGGTTTCCTATACACAACAACCGATATTGCTTGTGCTAAATACCGCTACGAAGAACTAAACGCCGATCGTGTACTTTACTTCATCGATTCACGTCAACACCAACACCTAATGCAAGCTTGGTCTATCGTGCGTAAAGCAGGTTACTTACCTGAAAACGTAACACTAGAGCACCACGCATTCGGCATGATGCTTGGCAAAGACGGTCGTCCATTCAAGACTCGTGCTGGCGGTACTGTTCGTCTAGCTGATCTTCTTGATGAAGCAGAGCTACGTGCAGCTAAACTGATTGAAGAGAAAAACCCAGAGCTAGATGCAGAAGAAAAAGCGACTATCGCGAATACTGTTGCTATGGCTGCTGTGAAGTACGCGGATCTTTCTAAACACCGTACGACTGACTACATCTTCGATTGGGACAACATGCTAGCGTTTGAAGGCAACACTGCACCTTATATGCAGTACGCTTACACTCGTGTATCTTCTATCTTCAAACGTGCAAACGTTGAAGTTGCAGATCTGACTCACCCTATCGTGATCAACGACGAGAAAGAACAAGCACTTCTATCGACTCTTCTACAATTTGAAGAAGCAGTATTGAACGTTGCTCGTGAAGGTCAGCCACACCTAATGTGTACTTACCTATTTGAACTAGCAGGTAAATTCTCAAGCTTCTACGAAGCATGCCCAATTCTGAATGCAGAAGAAGATGTGAAGCAAAGCCGTTTAAAACTAGCACTTCTTACATCAAAAACTATCAAGCAAGGTCTTGATCTTCTAGGTATCGAAACCCTAGAACGCATGTAAATAAATGTTACGTTAGACTAAAAAATACTAGCCTTCTAGGGTATCCTTAGAAGGCTTTTTTGTGCTTAAGACAAAATAGAATAAAGCGCGGCAACTCGCTCCACAATATAAAATAGCGAGTTAAAAAACCAATGTCGCGATGGTTAGATGTTATGACTTCCCCCTCTGCTGATCGATGGAATGCAGGCTATGAACAAAGATAACTTTGTGAAATCAACGGAAACACTAAAACAAACTGTACCGCTGATGATCAAGCACAAAGTCCCTACTACTCCAGCGAATTATGCGCTGTGGTACACCTATGTTTCTCAAGAGTCACCGTTATTAAACCAAGCGATTGATGGTGAAATCGCCTCTCAAGGTCAATGCACCCCAACGGCTTGTGAACAACTTTATCATCAACATATAGCCAGTAAAGCGGTACAAGATATATCGCAACTCAAACAAAGCTTAACGCTGATGATGCAGGAAGTGTCTCACTCAATGACAGACACGTTGACAGAAACCGAATCCTTCCAGCTAAACCTCAATAAGGGTTTTACGCAGTTAGAATCTGCTGAACGTGAAGGTCTTTCTCTAGAAGAAACCATGGGATTGGTACGTGGGCTAATTAAAGAATCACGTAATATTCAGCTTTCAACAGGGGCATTCAAAAGCCAGCTGAACACCGCCCAGCAAGAAATTGCCTCTTTGCGCGAAGCCTTGCATGAGAGTCAAAAAGAAGCGAATGAAGACGCATTAACGCACCTTTTCAATCGTCGGGCATTTGACCGTGATATTGATAGCCTGCAACAAAAATCGCTCCCTTTTGCTCTTATCATGCTCGATATTGATAAATTCAAAATATTCAACGACACCTATGGACACCAACTTGGTGATCAGGTCATCAAAGCGGTCTCTCGTCGTTTGAAAGAAAGCTGCCGAGAACAAATGCAGGCATACCGTTATGGCGGTGAAGAATTTGCCATCATATTGATGAATCGAAACCATTCCTCTGCCCGCCAGCATGCTGAAACACTGCGCCGCAGTATAGAAAAGATTTCTGTGCTTGATCGTCGTAATGGTGAGCGGATTAATACCATTACAGCGTCGTTTGGTATTGCAGAAAGAAATAGAACAGAAAACGCGGAAGAGGTGATCCGCCGCGCTGATCAATTCTTGAATGATGCCAAAAAGTTGGGCCGAAATCGCGTGTTACCAATCAGTTAAGCCGCGCAAACTTACAATAAAACACATACTCAAAGGTCAGTTCTGCTGACCTTTTTTTAACCGTATATTGCTCGCCCGCCACCACAGCAAACTTATTGTCCAAATCGCTGGCCGCCTTCATGCAACCACGCTAGTTCTTCGGTTGTTGAAAGCCGACCATGCGCCGCATTACGGTGTGGAAAACGGCCAAATGCTTTCACCACGTCGCAGTGCTTAATAGCGTAGTCATAAAACCCGTCGAACATATCTCTGTTTTCATTCGATACTAACTGGCGGAGTTGCTCAAAGCGGAATACGCATTCTTCCTGATCCTCGAGTACCTCTGAATGCTCTAATGGCAGATAGAAAAAAACACGCTCTATCGGTGAGAGCTGTTGATCAATGTTCTGTGCTAATCCGCGCTTACAAATTGCTAATGCCAGTGCATCATTACGAAAAGCGGCACTTAAACCACGATATATATTACGACTAAATTGGTCGAGTAAAATAATCAACGCTAACGCGCCTCTCGGCTCTTTTGCCCAATAGGCTAGCTCTCCCGTTCCGGCTTTACTCACCAACGGAAGAAAATTATCCGTAATATACTGATCAATGTCAGCCCCTCCTTGAAACCACAACGCACCTTTATTGGTTGTCGTCACTTCACCCTCAATATCCCCGAACCAGTAATCGAGTATGGCTTGATATTCTGCGGCCATCTACTTTCTCCATTCTTAATATACCAATATCATGATTACCAAATCATTCTTGCTGGTTAAAACCACTAATAACTACGTCATAAATTTTGTCGTTCGAACAAATAGCTAACTGTAATCTATGCCTAGTTCAAAGTATTTTTGCTGTGCAATATTCGGCTTAGTTAATTATGGTACTGGTATTATCGTTACGTCGTTGTATAAAAAAAATGGTGCGATATTATGTATTTAACCATTGGCTGCGTAATCACACCTTAAGACGGTTCAATTATTTATACTTGGTATCTTTAATGTCAGAATAGCGCAGTGCGAATGTTTGAAAATACTCAATCTAGCAGCCTGTGAGCGCCGCTGTACTCTATAGGAATATTTACAATGAATTTCATGCTTCACTCTCGTTTAGCGACAGATACCACAGTTTTGGGCGATCTTCCCCTTTGCCGTGTTTTACTCTCAAAAGAAGCATTAGGTCCTTGGCTGATCTTAGTTCCGCGTAAAAACGATTTACGTGAGATCCACCACTTAGATCAAAGTGAGCAGTATCAACTCATTAACGAATCAAGCGCTGTTGCTGCGTTGCTCGAAAATGATTACAAAGCCGATAAGATCAACGTAGGAGCTTTAGGTAACCTAGTGCCACAGCTTCATGTTCATCATATTGCCCGTTTTGAAAACGATGTCGCTTGGCCAGGTCCAGTGTGGGGAAATACCGATGGCACGCAGCGCAATGCTGAGCTGCAACTGGCATTAGCAGAAGAACTACGCGAAGAACTCAGTGCTATTACTGGCTTTGTCACTATCAGCTAAGACCAAGTTTTAGATCAAAAAAGGCAACCTCTCGGTTGCCTTTTTAATCGCATTGAATTTTAAAACACTGAACCTAACGCATTACCGTTATAGAGAGTTCATTGTCTTGCAGCTGTCGATACCATACTTCTTGGGCACTCTGGCAACAGCTATCAGCGTCACAACCTACTAGCTCCTTGCCTATCTTCCCTTTTTGAACCCAGATCGCAATCATTGCATCAACACCATCTTCACTCATACCAAAGTGATGAGCTAAATCGCTACGACGCGCGCGTCCTTTCTGTTCTATATAGTCTTTCAGCTGCTTTAAAATCATAGTGCTAGAGCCTCTGCTTGTTGCTTCTTACCTTCACGCTTAAACAGTATCAGTAAGCCTGCATTGATCGCGACGAAGAACGCAATCCACAGCATGCTGCTTGTTGGGTGATCAGAGAAGTGTGCAACTTGGTAGAACACAGATGCAAATGTGTAAGCCAGCAGCATAGTCCAACCTGCAATAAACAGTGAGAACTTCTGACCAAATTCACGAACATAAGCCCCCATTGCCGCCGCACATGGCGTGTACAGCAGGATGAAGATTAGGTATGCCATTGCAGCTGCCGAGCTAACAAAATGCGCTTGAATGTTACCAAATACAGAGGCATCAACTTCTTGGTCTTCAGCAACGGCATCTAAGTCGTTAAGCTCACCAACGGTAATACCAAGTGGATCGCTGTAGCTTAGGTCGGATAGGTTGGCGCCAATACTACCAACGGCTTCTTGCAAACTACCTAGCAAGTCATATTCTGCGTCGTCATCATCTGAAGATGGCGCATACAAGCTGTTCAAGGTGCCGACTACCGCTTCTTTTGCAAAGATACCCGTAATAATACCCACAGTTGCAGGCCAGTTATCTTCCTTCACACCAATAGGTGCAAGTACAGGCGTTACAATTTGAGCCGCTCTCGATAGCACTGACACTTCAGTATCTTCGTTACCAAAAGTACCGTCTGTACCTAATGAGTTGAAGAAGCTCAAGAAAGCAACAACCACAACGATTGTCTTACCCGCACCCAGTACGAATTTTTTCAGTTTCTGCCACGTTTTAATACCAACGTTACGCATAGTCGGTAATTCATAGTCTGGCATTTCCATGATGAAACTGTCACTTGAACCAGGATAAAGCGTATTACGTAAGATAAGGCCAGTAAGGACAGCAGCAAAAATGCCTAGCAGGTACAACGCAAATACCACGTTTTGACCGCTATCAGGGAAGAAAGCCGCCGCAAATAACGCGTATACAGGTAAACGTGCACCACATGACATAAAGGGTGCCATTGCTGCTGCAAGTTTACGTTCACGTTCTTGCTCTAGTGTACGGGTTGCCATAATAGCGGGAACGTTACAACCAAAGCCGAGAACCAAAGGTACGAATGCTTTACCCGGCAAGCCAACTTTTTGCATCACTTTATCAAGTACAAACGCTGCACGCGCCATGTAACCTGAGCTCTCAAGTAGAGCCAAGAACAAGTACAGACAAGCAATTACAGGAATGAAAGTCGCGACGGTTTGAATACCACCACCGATACCGTCAGCAATAACAGTAACAAGCCAAATAGGTAAGTGCCCGTCAAGCAGGTAATGACCGCCATCCACTAACACGGCACCAACGCTGATATCGAAGAAATCGATAAATGCACTGCCAATGTTAATAGAGAACATGAACATCAGGTACATAACAACGAAGAAGAAAGGAATACCAAACGCACGGTGAAGTAGCACGCTATCAATTTTATCACTCACGCTGCGGCTTAGCTTACCTTCTTGGCGACGAACTTGCTGACAAAGTTGGTGTAAGAATGTGTAACGTACGTCAGCAACTTGAATGTCAGGATCAACGACAACGGCTACTTTATTGCGAATATTACATGCCGCGTTCTTATCTGATTCAGATAAGCGATTAATGATCAGCGTATCATTTTCTAGTACGCGAATAGCTTGTGAGCGAGCATTAACTTCAGCGCTTGCAAATAATGGAGTTAGTTCTTTAATTGCCGCTTCAAATACGTCACCGTAATTAAGGCTTAGCTCTTTAACTGCGACACCTTGTGTCAGCATTTTATGCAGCTTCATTTTAAAATCAGCAACTTGATTTTGGTTATTTGCTGATAAAGTAAAAACTGGGCAGCCTAATGCCTTCTCGAGAGCTTTAACATCGAGCACTTGGCGTTGACGCTGTAGAACGTCCATTTTATTAAGGACAACAACCATAGGGCGGCCAAGTTCACGTAGTTGTAGGGTCATGTAAAGACTACGTTCAAGGCTAGATGCATCAACAACATTAATGATCACATCAGCGGGTGATGTCAAAATAGCACGAGATGCAATCGCTTCATCAAGACTGTTAGCATCATTAGCGCTATCAAGGTTATAAATACCAGGTAAATCGGTTAGCGCAAAATCATCGCCAGAACATTGGTATCTACCGGTTTTCTTCTCAACCGTAACACCCGCCCAGTTACCGACTTGCTGTTTAGCGCCCGTTAAACCATTAAAGAGTGTTGTTTTACCACTATTTGGATTACCAACCGTAAGAATGTTGTACTGCATTAGCGCACCTCCACATCAATATTTGCGGCAATTTGCTTGCGCAGTGCAATATCAACACCACGAACACGAACCTGAAGTGGATCACCCATTGGTGCGATGCGCACAACCGAGATTTCAGTATTGGGTAGTAAACCCATAACCATTAGTTTTTTACGCGTTGCTGTAGGTAGAGCTGATAAATTAGTCACTACTGCACCCACACCACATGCCATTTCCGACAGCTTCATGAATCGCTTACCTTAATAATAATAATTAGCATTTAATGTTGCTATGTTACATATCGCAACACCTTACGTCTTGATTAAAGTCAACAAAGATTAACTTATTTACATTTCGGTTAAGTAACTTAGCTATAAAGTGCTTGTTATTCATACGGCTACATTGGATTCTTGATATTCCATAGGTATTGAGCCTCGCTCTCTAAAACACAACTTTACCGCAAAAAAAAATGCGCACTAAAAGTGCGCATTTTACAACTTTCATTATGATGTAAAATTAACCCGGCATAACAGCTAATAACTTCTGACGTTCTTCGCTGGCTAATCGTAAATAATCCTTACGATCTTTAGATGGAACAGGTTCAGCCTGTGGCAATGGGACTTTCATTGCGTTCACTGGGCGATTCTTTTTAATTAGCTCATAGTGTAAGTGAGGCCCTGTTGAGCGCCCTGTGTTACCACTTTGCGCAATACGTTCACCCATGGTCACCTTATCGCCCACTTTCACTAAACGTTTATTTAAGTGAAGGTAGCGCGTCATGTATTCACGACCATGTTTGATAACAATGTAATTACCCGCTAATGGGTGCTTGCTTGATTTCACCACTACACCATCACCAGCGGCAAGTACTGAGGTACCAATTGGTACCGCAAAGTCAGTTCCATTGTGTGGTGAAATTCGACCAGTAATAGGATGCTTACGCGTAGGATTAAATGGTGAGCTTATACGATAACGCTTTTCTAATGGAAGTCGGCGTAAAGCACGATCAAGGCTCTTACCATCGGCATCATAAAACGAATTGTCACCTAAACGCATCGCAAACACTTCACGTTTACCGCTCAGGTAATAGATTGCTTTCACTTCGCCTTTATTAACAGCACGGCCATCAATAAATTCACGATCAACGGTTACAGCAAAACGATCACCTTTGCGAGCTTCGCGCCCAAAATCAAAACGCCATTGTAGCTTCTGCGCTAAAGTTTGAATTTGGTTAGCCGTTAATCCCGCAGCCATCGCTGAATTATAAAAACTACCGCTAATGCGTCCAGTTAGCACAACAGGCTTAATCTCACCATTTTCTTCCACTTTTTCGTATGAGTAACCATTATTGGTTAAAGAAAAAGTATCGGTAATTTTGGCACTGCGTTTAACCGAAAACTCAGTCACTTGACCTTCATCGTCTACCGACCATTCAATGGTTTGGCCAACACGAAGGTTCTGAATAGATTTATTCACATTGATGAGCGAATACATATTTGAAATAGGTAACGCATACTGCGAGAAAATAGATCCGAGAGTTTCACCAGAGGCGACTTGGTGAGTGTGTGATACATCAACCTCTTCTTGAAGCTGCTGCTCTAGTTCATCTTTTGGCACCAAAAACTCAGGGTCTTTAGGGTCGACAACTTCACCGATGGGTTCACTGTTCATATCTGACAGCTTTTCCAAGTCGGAACTAAGTGCGATATCTACACGCTCATTCGCCCCGAAGGTGCTAAGCGTAATAGGTTTCGAGGGCTGCCATACAAAGGCAGCAAGCAGCAACAAGGATGTTGAAGCTAGCGCAATACGGTGTTGGCGTGGGAGCTGCTTGATTGTCGCAGCTGCAACCTTATGTAATTTCATTATTATTTAAGACACTTGGTAAAACTTTGACCTAGTTCTTGTAAGAACGCGATATATCCACCCTGCTCGTAAGCAATATTTGTAGCCATTGGATCTAACGTTCCAATGCTGACACCAGTGCCATTTACTACACTACCAACAACCGCAGGAGAGAACTGAGGCTCACTAAACACACAGTAAGCTTGCTTCTCTTGCAGCGCACGGCGGATTGAAATAAGAGTTTTAGCACCAGGTCGACGATCTGGCTTTACGGTAAAGTGCCCCAAATTGTTTAACTTGAAATACTTTTCAAAATAACCGTAGCCGTCATGGAAAACAAAGTAGCCATGTTGTGTCACTGGTTGAAGCTGTTTTTTTAACTCATCGGTGGCAATATTCACCGATTTTTCAAACAGGGCAAGATTAGCTTTATATTCATTTTTATGCAACGGGTCAAAATCAATCAATGTGTCAGTAATTACAGTTGCTGCTTGTAATGACTGTTTGGGCCCCATCCAAAAGTGAGGATCTACCCCTTCGTGGCTATGATCATGTCCAGTATGGTCACCTTCTTCATCATGATCGTAATATAAGAAGTCAATTGATGACTGACTAGTCAATGCTATATTAGTCACATCATTTGTCAGTATTCTTGCCATAAAGGTTTCAAGTTCAGGTCCAACCCAAATCACTAAATCTGCATCATGAATTTTTTTTACATCTGACGGTTTCAATGCATAATCATGCGGTGAAGCCCCGGCAGGTAATAGCACCTGTGGTGCAGTCACACCTTGAGTCAATTCTTGTACAATAAGTTGCAATGGTTTAACACTAGTTACAACGTTAAACTCTTTTGCCATCAAATGGCTAGAAAAGAAAAAAGTGAAGATTAATCCGAATGAGATAAAGCGACTCATATTGGTTTCCATTATAATTGTGATCACTAATAGAAAAATTAGTGTTATATTGTAACATCCAAGCTTGCTAACGTCCTTACTAATCTCTTTTTTATGACCATATTAGTTGAATTACAGTCAGTCACCGTTACCTTTGCGGAACGGCACGTGCTCGATCAAGTATCTCTGAAACTTGAACGAGGCCAAATCACAACCTTAATTGGACCAAATGGCGCAGGGAAGTCCACCTTAGTGAAGGTTATCACGGGATTACGTAAACCATCTGCGGGCAAAGTTATCCGTAAGAAAGGATTACGTATTGGTTACGTCCCACAAAAGCTTCAGCTTAATGCCTCGCTGCCACTTACCGTGGATCGCTTTATGCGCTTAGCAGGACGCTACTCTGAATCCGATCGCTTGGAAGCATTACGTTTAGTCGGTGGCCCACATCTGCATCATAGCGACATGCACAGTTTATCAGGCGGGGAAACTCAGCGCGTTTTACTCGCACGTGCATTATTACAAAAACCCGATGTACTGGTACTCGACGAACCTGTACAAGGTGTTGATGTAAACGGGCAACTAGAATTGTATAGCTTAATCCAGTCACTCAGAGACAAGCTTGATTGCGCTATTTTAATGGTGTCTCATGACCTACATCTTGTGATGGCTAAAACAGATCATGTTATCTGTTTGCATCATCATATCTGTTGTTCTGGTGAGCCCGATGCAATTACTAACCACCCATCGTATGTCGCTTTATTTGGTAAACAACAAAGCGAACAACTGGCGCTGTATCATCATCAACACAATCACGACCATGATTCAGCAGGTAGCCCTGTAGGGCCATGTCAACACACTCACGATCACTCAGAACCTTGTTCGGACAATAAAAATGCTTGAGTTTCTTCTACCCGCCCTTGCTGCTGGCATTGGTATCGCATTGATTGCAGGCCCTTTGGGCTCGTTTGTTGTCTGGCGGAAAATGGCTTACTTCGGTGATACGCTTTCGCATGCATCATTATTGGGGATTGCACTTGGCTTTCTCTTTAATATTAACTTGAACCTTGCACTGCTTATTTGCTGCTTGGTACTTGCGGTTATTTTGGTCACCTTACAAAAACAGAAATATGTCGCGACTGATACCTTGCTCGGTATTCTAGCGCACAGCTCTTTGTCATTAGGTTTGGTAGCCATTAGCTTTCTCGATCATGTTCGTATCGATCTCATGTCGTACTTATTCGGTGATCTGCTCGCTGTAACCACATCAGATTTATTATGGATTTATGGTGGGGCAGCCATTGTACTCACGCTGCTTGTCACTCTGTGGCAACCTTTACTCTCGATGACGATCAGTGAAGAACTCGCGCAAGTTGAAGGTATTAATGTCGATTTAATGCGATTAATTTTAATGCTAATGGTAGGTCTGGTGATAGCAGTGGCAATGAAGTTTGTCGGTGCTTTGATTATTACTTCATTACTAATTATCCCAGCTGCAACAGCGCGCCGATTTTCAAAAAGCCCTGAAGCCATGGCGATTATCGCCTCAACTTTAGGCTCTATTGCTGTCATGTTGGGGCTAGCCATGTCATGGCATTATGACACCCCTGCAGGCCCTTCTGTCGTTGTAGCAGCCGCCGCACTCTTTATGCTAAGTCAATTCAAACGCGGTGAAGCGTCTTAATATTCATTAACGCCAGCTTAAACAGTTAGCTAAAAATCACTAATAGGCCAGCATGTATTGTTGGCCTAATTAAAAAAACTTCTATGTTTTTGATCGCAAGTTTGCTGAACTTGCACTGCGACAGAACGCTTTTTAACATCGGGCAAATAATCAAGTAAACACTGAAAGTAATCTTGGTCTTTCTGACTTAACATAAAATTATCGATATACAATCGATGGCAAGCATTTGTCATCATACTCGCAGCCGAAGTATCTTCTGCTTTGGATGCTGAAGCTAAAATACAATCTTGATAAGCCTCTTTGTCTTGTTTAGCAACAGCTGTACTTGCCACTAAGCATAATGTAACTCCAAGCCATTTATTTACTCTCACTGTCTAACGTCTCCCACGCCTATATTTGTTAGTACAAAGTAAATCATACAGTGTTTTATATTGTTGCATATAAATACTTCACATAAAAAAACCCGCTAACCAGTAGCGGGTTTTTATTACAGATTAAAAGCTTACCAACCAGTGACTTCACGTAATGCAGAGCCAATCTCGGCTAAACTTTTCACTGTCTTAACGCCTGCAGCTTCAAGTGCCGCAAACTTATCTTCAGCCGTGCCTTTGCCACCAGAAATAATCGCACCAGCATGACCCATACGTTTACCAGGAGGCGCTGTTACGCCTGCGATATAGGAAACAACAGGTTTAGTCACGTTAGCTTTGATGTAAGCAGCAGCTTCTTCTTCTGCTGTACCACCGATCTCACCAATCATTACAATTGCTTCTGTGGCTGGATCTTTTTCAAACATTTCTAGAATGTCGATAAAGTTTGAGCCTGGGATCGGGTCACCACCAATGCCAACACACGTAGACTGACCAAAGCCTTCATCTGTCGTTTGTTTAACCGCTTCATACGTTAGCGTACCAGAGCGAGAAACAATGCCGACTTTACCCGCTTTGTGAATATGGCCAGGCATGATACCAATCTTGCACTCATCTGGTGTGATAACACCCGGACAGTTAGGACCGATCATGCGTACACCTGCTTCATCAAGACGCACTTTAACATCCAGCATATCCAGCGTTGGAATACCTTCTGTGATAGTTACAATTAGCTTAATGCCTGCATCAATCGCTTCAAGAATCGCATCTTTACAGAACGGCGCAGGTACATAAATCACAGAAGCCGTTGCACCTGTTGATTCAACCGCTTCACGTACGGTATTAAAAACAGGTAGACCTAAGTGTTCTGTACCGCCTTTACCCGGTGAAACACCACCCACCATTTGTGTACCGTAAGCAATAGCTTGCTCAGAGTGGAATGTACCTTGCCCACCAGTAAAGCCCTGACAAATTACTTTGGTATCTTTATTAATTAGAACTGACATTATTTACCCTCCGCCGCAGCAACTACTTTCTCAGCTGCTTCAGTCAACGAAGTCGCAGCAATAATGTTTAGGCCGCTTTCAGCCAGTTTGGACGCACCTAGCTCAGCATTGTTGCCTTCAAGGCGAACAACCACAGGCACTTCTACGCCAACTTCTTCAACAGCACCAATGATACCTTCTGCGATCAAATCACAACGAACGATACCACCGAAAATGTTTACCAATACGGCTTTAACATTGCTATCAGAAAGGATAATTTTGAACGCTTCTGTTACACGCTCTTTTGTTGCACCACCGCCAACATCAAGGAAGTTAGCAGGCTGGCCACCATGTAGGTTAACGATATCCATCGTACCCATAGCAAGACCTGCACCATTAACCATGCAGCCGATGCTGCCATCTAGCGCGACGTAGTTAAGCTCCCACTTCGCGGCATGTGCTTCACGCTCATCTTCTTGCGATGGATCGTGCATTTCACGCAATTTTGGCTGGCGATACATAGCATTTGAATCAATATTAATTTTACCATCCAGACAAACTAGGTTGTTATCACCGGTAATCACTAGAGGGTTAATTTCAAGTAGTGCAAGATCGTACTCAGAGAACATGTTTCCAAGACCCATAAAGATCTTAGTGAATTGCTTAATTTGATCGCCTTTAAGACCGAGTTTGAATGCTAATTCACGGCCTTGGTATGCCTGAGGACCCACTAATGGATCAATTGCCGCTTTATGAATAAGTTCTGGCGTTTCTTCTGCTACTTTCTCGATTTCCACACCACCTTCAGTCGATGCCATGAAAACCACGCGGCGAGTACCACGGTCAACAACCGCACCTAAGTACAGTTCATTTGCGATATTAGATGCTTCTTCAACCAGAATTTTTGTCACTGGCTGACCATTTGCGTCTGTTTGGTAAGTGATTAGGTTTTTACCCAACCATTTCTGCGCAAATTCTTTAATGCCTTCTTTTGTGTCATGCAGCTCTACACCACCCGCTTTACCACGGCCACCAGCGTGAACTTGACATTTTACTACCCATTTGTCGCCGCCGATTTTACCCGCCGCTTCAGCTGCTTCTTGTGGTGTATCACAAGCATAGCCTTCTGGAACTGGCAGACCGTATTCAGCGAACAGCTGTTTTGCCTGATATTCGTGCAGATTCATGATGTTCTATCCGTTTTTATATCCCTTAGGGGATTTGTTATATCCATCTGATGTAGCACTTATGCCCTACACCACTCATACCTGAACTCAAACTAGGCCGAACGTGAGCATGTTCGGCCTGCACTATTTATCAACCAGGTATTACACGTCTAGTAATAGGCGTGTTGGGTCTTCTAATAAGTCTTTAATCGTAACCAAATAACCCACTGATTCACGACCATCTACAATGCGGTGATCATAAGACAGTGCTAGGTACATCATCGGTAAAATTTCAACTTTGCCACCCACAGCCATTGGGCGGTCTTGGATTTTGTGCATACCAAGGATCGCAGATTGTGGTGGGTTAATAATCGGAGTCGACATTAACGACCCAAATACGCCGCCATTGGTAATGGTAAAGTTACCACCCGTTAGATCATCAACTGTCAGTTTGCCATCGCGGCCTTTCAATGCGAGTTCGCGAATACCTTTTTCAATCTCAGCAAGGCTTAGCTTGTCGCAATCACGTAGCACTGGCGTTACCAAACCACGAGGTGTTGACACCGCAATGCTGACATCAAAGTAGTTATGGTAAACAATGTCTTCGCCATCTAAAGATGCATTGACTTCAGGGTAACGTTTTAGTGCTTCTACAACCGCTTTCACGTAAAAAGACATAAAACCAAGACGAATACCATGACGCTCTTCAAAGATGTCTTTGTATTGCTTACGAAGATCCATGATTGGCTTCATGTTTACTTCATTGAATGTCGTTAGCATCGCTGTACTGTTTTTCGCTTCAAGCAAACGTTCAGCAACACGCTTACGTAGGCGTGTCATTGGTACTCGCTTCTCACTACGATGAGCAAGTGGCGCTTCTACTTTAGCTTCAACAACCGGAGCTGTAGCAGGCGCAGTTTTAGCTTCTTTTACGTAAGCTTCAACATCTTCACGAGTAATACGACCACCAACTCCCGTGCCTTTTACATCAGATGCTTTGATGCTGTGCTCGCCAAGTAGGCGACGTACCGTCGGGCTCAGCGCTTCATTATTTTCTTCAGAAAGAGCCGCTGTATTACGTTTGTTTGGTGACGCTTCAGCTTCAGCTGGTACATCTTTTGTTGGCTCACCGGCAACAGCACCAACTTTTAGTTTACCAATCAGTTGCTTGGTAAGAACGGTCGTACCTTCACCTTCAAAAATTGCTTCTAGAATTCCGTCTTCAGGCGCGGGAACTTCTAGTACAACTTTATCCGTTTCAATGTCGACTAACACTTCATCGCGTGCTACCGCATCACCAGGTTTTTTATGCCATGTTGCTACTGTCGCATCTGCAACAGATTCAGGTAAATCGGGAACGAAGATTTCGATTGTCATATCGGTTTTTTCCTTTTTGTTCCAGTGCCTAATCGAGGTCACTAGGGCTCAATTAAGCAATAGTCAATGCGTCTTCAATTAACGCTTTTTGTTGTTTCAAGTGTACCGACATGTAACCTACAGCCGGAGAAGCAGAAGCTGGACGTCCGGCATAATTAAGATCAGCGCCTTTTGGCAATGCTGAACGGAAATTATGCTGGCTTGAATACCATGCCCCTTGATTTTGTGGCTCTTCCTGACACCATACAAAATCCGATACATGTTGGTAATCAGCTAATGCTGCTTCAACATCTTCTTTAGGGAATGGGTAAAGCTGCTCAATACGAACAATCGCCACATCAGTCTGTTCATTCTTACGACGCTGATCAAGCAGGTCGAAATAGACTTTACCTGAACAGAACACAACACGTTTTACTTGTGTTGAATCAAGGTCATCAACTTCGCCAATCGCAGGTTGGAAACTGCCATTCGCCAGCTCATCCATCGTTGAAGTACAAAGAGGATGGCGAAGTAATGATTTAGGTGACATTACAATCATAGGTCGACGCATAGGGCGAACCACCTGACGACGCAGCATGTGGTAAACCTGTGCTGGCGTAGACGGTACGATTACTTGCATATTTTGTTCTGCACATAACTGCAAGTAACGTTCTAGACGAGCAGATGAATGCTCTGGACCTTGCCCTTCGTAGCCGTGTGGTAGCAGCATGGTTAAACCACACATACGGCCCCACTTTTGTTCACCAGAACTGATGAACTGATCGATAACAACCTGAGCACCATTTGCAAAATCGCCAAACTGTGCTTCCCAAACGGTTAAAACGCTTGGCTCTGCTGTTGCATAACCATATTCAAATGCCAGCACTGCCTCTTCCGATAAAACAGAGTCAAACACTTGGAAAGTGCCTTGCTTATCATGAATATTAGCCAGCGGAATATAGGTACTTGCATCGCCTTGATTATGTAGAACCGCATGACGGTGGAAGAAGGTACCGCGCCCCGAATCCTGACCAGTAATACGAATACGATTACCGTCATCAACCAAAGTCGCATAGGCGAGTGTTTCAGCCATACCCCAATCAACCGCTTTCTCTTCAGCAATCATCAACAAACGATCGTTGTAGAGTTTTTGAACACGACTTTGTAGCGTGTGGCTATCAGGGAACTGGCACACTCGCTGACCAAGTTCAACTAAACGCTGCTTGTCAACTTTGCTTGTCCAATCGACTGTCCAGTCATGGCCTAAGTAAGGTTCCCAATCCACTGAATGCAGTTTCATTGGGCGCCACTCTTTCACCACACACTCACCGCGGTCTAATGCATCACGGTATTCATTAATCAGTGCCGTTGCTGTTTCTAGCTCAACGGTTGAAACATCCGTTAAAGCATCCGCATAGATTTTACGTGGAGTGGGATGTTTCTTGATTTTTTGGTACATCAGAGGCTGAGTCGCGTTCGGCTCATCAGCTTCATTGTGGCCATGACGGCGGTAACATACCAAATCAATCACAACATCACGTTTGAATTCATTTCGGTAATCAAATGCAATGCGCGTTACAAATGCAACGGCTTCAGGATCATCCGCATTTACATGGAAAATCGGAGCCTGAACCATTTTTGCAATATCGGTACAGTATTGCGTTGAGCGCATATCTTGAGGATTTGATGTCGTGAAACCGATTTGGTTATTAACAACAATACGTACTGTTCCACCCACGCGGTAACCACGGGACTGAGACATATTGAATGTTTCAGCCACTACGCCCTGCCCTGCTATTGCAGAGTCACCATGAATAGTAATCGGCAGTACTTTAGAGCCATCACAATCGCCTAAACGATCTTGACGAGCACGCACAGAGCCAACAACCACAGGATTTACAATTTCAAGGTGAGATGGGTTGAATGCCAATGCTAAATGCACATCACCACCCGGTGTTGCAAAGTCTGCTGAGAAACCTTGGTGATATTTCACATCACCCGTACCCCATGATTCGCCATGTTTACCCGCGAATTCATCGAATAAGTCTTGTGGTTTTTTGCCTAGAACGTTTACCAACATGTTCAAGCGGCCTCGGTGAGCCATGCCCACAACAACCTCACGAACACCTTGTGCACCCGCATGACGAATTAATTCTTTCATCATAGGGATCATTGCATCACCGCCTTCAAGCGAGAAACGTTTAGCACCAGGGAATTTAGCCCCTAGGTAACGTTCTAACCCTTCAGCTGCAGTGAGTTCTTCTAGGAAAGTGATTTTTTCTTCTTGACTGAAAGTACCTTGACCCACCACGGATTCTAAACGTTGTTGAATCCAACGTTTTTCATCTGTGTTTGTCATGTGCATATATTCCGCACCGATTGAACCACAGTAGGTTTTTTTCAATGCGTCATAAATTTCAGACAATTTCATGGTTTCTTTGCCGATAGCAAACGAACCCACGTTGAAGCTTTGATCGAAGTCTTCCGCTGTTAGTGTATGGAAAGCTGGATCTAAGTCTTCGACTTTTTCCCGTTGCCATATGCCAAGCGGATCAAGATTTGCGTGTTGGTGTCCGCGGAAGCGGTACGCATTAATGAGCTGTAGAACTTTAACCTGCTTGGCATCCACATCTGGATCACTGACGCTTGCGCTTAAAAAAGTTGTCTCTTTAGCTAAACGTCGGAAGTAATCACGTACACGCGAATGAGGTTGTTCAACAACGGTCTCTTCCGCTACAGGTAAGCCGTCAAATACGTCTCGCCATACGTCATCAACTAAGTCTGGGTCGCTAAGATACAACTCGTAGAGATCCTCTACATAAGTCGCATTGGCGCCAGCCAGGTGTGAAGACTCAAGCCATGTCTTCATAACGCCATTCTGCATTGTTTTCCCTTAACCACTAGTTATCGCCAATTGCTCTGGTCTAAGCCGAGCTTATAAAAGCTGGCTTCCAATTTATTGGTCACCAGCATATCGATAATATGAATTTTATACTGCGCGTTTAAGCAGCATAGTTTTGATATGTCCGATTGCCTTCGTCGGATTTAATCCCTTAGGACAAACATTTACACAGTTCATGATGCCATGGCAACGAAAAACACTAAAAGCGTCGTCGAGATCGGATAATCGCTCATCTGTTGCAGTGTCTCGACTATCAATTAGCCAACGATAGGCAGCAAGCAAGCCAGCAGGACCAATAAACTTGTCGGGATTCCACCAGAATGAAGGACAAGAAGTAGAGCAACATGCACACATAATACAGTCGTACAAACCATCTAAATGCGCGCGATCTTCTGGTGATTGCAAGTTCTCACGTGCCGGTGGTAATGAGCCATCATCGATAAGAAATGGCTTCACCTTGGCGTAGTTTGTATAGAACTGATCCATATCAATGATTAGATCACGAATTACAGGCAATCCCGGCAATGGACGGATCACTATTGTACTCTCGCCAGTTAGCGCCGAGAGTGGTGTGATACAAGCCAACCCATTTTTGCCATTCATGTTAATACCGTCTGAACCACAGACACCTTCGCGACATGAACGACGGAATGATAACGTTGAGTCTTGCTCTTTCAGCAAAATTAACGCATCCAGTACCATCATGTCTGAACCTTCAGGCACATCAAGAATGTAACCTTTCATATGCGGTGCATTGTCGACATCAGGGTTATAACGGTAAATTGAAAAATTCAGTTTCATAATTTATCCCTCCCCTAGTATGTACGAGCTTTAGGCGGAAAAGCTTCACGATGAATCGGTGCCATATTGACATCACGCTTCGACATCTCTTCTGTCTCTGGGTTGTAAATTGAGTGGCACAACCAATTCGCATCATCACGTTCAGGGAAGTCAAAACGCGCATGGGCACCACGGCTTTCAGTACGGTAATTTGCGGCAACCGCTGTTGCGTATGCCGTTTCCATCAAGTTATCAAGTTCAAGACACTCGATACGCTGGGTATTAAATTCAGACGATGTGTCATCTAGACGCGCTTCTTTCAAGCGCTCGCGAATAACTTTCAGTTCACTCAGGCCTTTCGCCATCGCATCACCTTCACGGAATACCGAGAAGTTGTTCTGCATACAAGATTGCAGGTCTTTGCGGATTTCTACTGGGTCTTCACCTTTTTGGGTCGTATTCCAGCGGTTAACACGGCTTAGTGATGCTTCAATATCAGAATCTGTTGCGGGACGAGCTTCCGATTGTGCCGCTAAGGTTTCGCCAAGGTGTAAGCCTGTTGCACGGCCAAAAACCACCAAATCCAGCAGTGAGTTACCACCTAGACGGTTGGCGCCATGTACCGATACCGAAGCGATCTCACCACAAGCAAACAAACCTTGAACTTCTTCGTCTTGGCCTGATGCAGTTTGTTTTAGAGCTTGCCCTGAAACTTGTGTTGGGACACCGCCCATCATGTAGTGACAGGTTGGAATAACAGGAATTGGCTCTTTCACTGGGTCAATATGTGCAAAGGTACGTGAAAGTTCACAAATACCAGGGAGACGAGATTCAAGTACGTCTTTACCTAAGTGATCCAACTTCAGCTTAATGTGTGGCCCCCATGGACCATCGCAGCCGCGGCCTTCACGAATTTCAACCATCATTGAACGCGCGACAACATCACGACCAGCAAGATCTTTTGCATTCGGTGCGTAACGTTCCATAAAGCGCTCGCCGTCTTTATTCAGCAGATAGCCACCTTCACCACGACAGCCTTCTGTAACCAACACACCAGCACCAGCGATACCTGTTGGGTGGAATTGCCACATCTCGATGTCTTGCATTGGAACACCAGCACGTAGCGCCATACCTACACCGTCACCGGTATTGATGTGTGCATTGGTTGTTGATGCGTAAATTCGGCCAGCACCACCAGTTGCTAGGATGGTTGCTTTTGATTTGAAGTAGCAAATCTCACCGGTTTCCATGCAAAGCGCCGTACAACCTAAGATGGCACCATCTTGGTTTTTCACTAAATCAAGCGCATACCACTCAGAAAAGATGGTTGTCTTGTGTTTAATATTTTGTTGGTAAAGCGTATGAAGCAAGGCGTGGCCTGTTCGGTCGGCAGCGGCAGCGGTACGTGCCGCTTGTTCACCACCAAACTCTTTTGATTGGCCGCCAAAAGGACGTTGATAAATAGTGCCGTTATCAAACCGAGAAAATGGCAGTCCCATTTTTTCTAGTTCAATAACTGATTTTGGGCCATTCTGGCACATGTATTCAATGGCGTTTTGGTCACCGATGTAGTCAGAACCTTTTACGGTATCGTACATGTGCCACTGCCAGTTATCTGGGTGAGAATTACCAAGGGCAACGGTAATACCACCTTGAGCAGATACAGTGTGTGAGCGGGTAGGAAATACTTTAGACAACAAGGCACATTTTAAGCCTTGCTCAGAAATTTGAAGTGCGGCGCGCATACCTGCACCACCAGCACCAATAACAACAGCATCAAATTCTCGAACTGCAATGCTCACTTACGCACCCCACACTATTAAAAAACCTGAAAACAGGTAAACAAGAAGAACAACAACCACTCCCAACTGAAGCCCTGCACGTAAAGCTGCGGGTTTAATATAATCAGTGAGTACTTGCCACAGGCCAATCCATGCATGTACTAAGATCGAAAGTAACGCTAGCAGTGTGAATACACGGGTACTTAACTGGCCAAAAAATGCAGACCAAGTTTCAAACGTTAATTCCGGACCAAATGCGAAGAATCCGACCATATAGAAGGTGTAAAGTGTAAGGATCAGTGCAGTTGCACGAATTAAAATGAAGTCATGTATGCCATTGCGGCCGACAGTTGAAACATTGCCTACCATACTAAGCCTCCTGCAAATACAGAAAGTACCGCTGTAATTGCGAAGCTAATTTTAGCGCTTGCAATCCCAGTTTCCATTTCTTCGAAATACCCCATATCCATCATTAAATGGCGGACACCCACAACGATGTGATAAAACAGCGCAGTTAGGATTCCCCACAGAACAAATTTCACAAAGAAGCTATCAACGATGTCGGCAGCACTTGCAAAGCCTTCAGGGGAAGAAAGTGACATGTTGAGCAGCCACAGTAGGATAGAAATAGAAACAAACGTAATAACGCCGGATACACGGTGTACGATCGACGCAATCGCAGTCAGAGGAAAGCGAATCGTCTGTAGGTCGAGGTTGACAGGTCTTGGCTTTTTTACTTTCACGGTCATTGCCCACTCAGCTCCTTTGGAGCGCATTATTTTTATGAATGAACTCTCCAGTTCATTTTTCCACTTAGCCTCTCAAACAAATGCAACATTCTAGTAACTTACGGTTATTATGTTGTTCTACTATACATTTAGAACATTTATAGCTTTAAGTTACTAATAACATTGATGACTAGAACATTTGTTACCAGCATAGCTGTGCTAGAGACCTGCCGCGATTATATGCCCCGTAACAACCAATTACAAACCTCTTAACATGACATCTAACACGGTTTCGGGAATTCGTACGTTTTTATCGAAAGTTATTAACAAGCGCACACATCACAGCACAAAAATTGACAAAATGAGCTTCGGGCGGTACAACAAATATGCATCCGCCTTGGATTAGGATTATAAAAAACAAAGGAGATTGTTATGGCAGATAAGAACGCTACTCTTCATATTGAAGGGAAGGCTCCTATCGAATTGCCGATTATCGGGGGCACTCAGGGGCCAGAGGTAATTGATGTGCGTAAACTAGGCGCTAACGGTTACTTCACATTCGACCCTGGTTTTCTAGCCACTGCTTCGTGTGAATCACAAATCACCTACATTGATGGTGATAAAGGTATTCTTCTGCACCGCGGCTACCCTATTGATCAACTCGCCAACAATGCTGATTACCTTGAAGTTTGTTACGTCCTATTATATGGCGAAGTACCGACTCGTGAAGAGTACGAAAACTTCCGTACCACTGTGACTCGTCACACTATGGTACACGAGCAAATTGCGAGCTTTTTCCATGGATTCCGTCGTGATGCGCACCCAATGGCTGTTATGTGTGGTGTGGTTGGGGCACTTGCCGCCTTCTATCATGATTCATTAGACATTAATAACGACGAGCACCGTGAAATCACGGCCTTCCGTCTATTGTCTAAAATGCCAACATTAGCGTCGATGTGTTACAAATATTCCATTGGCCAACCGTTTATCTTCCCTCGCAATGATCTTGATTATGCAGAAAACTTCTTGCATATGATGTTCGCTACACCTTGTGAAGAGTACGAAGTGAGCCCGGTTGTCGCACGTGCTATGGACAAAATTTTCACCCTGCACGCTGATCATGAACAAAATGCATCAACGTCAACCGTACGTCTTGCTGGTTCTTCTGGTGCTAACCCATTTGCTTGTATTGCAGCAGGTATTGCATCACTTTGGGGCCCTGCGCATGGTGGCGCTAATGAAGCTTGTCTGAAGATGCTCGAAGAAATTGGCAGTGTTGATCAGATCCCTGAATACATTGATCGTGCTAAAGATAAAGATGACCCGTTCCGCCTAATGGGCTTCGGTCACCGTGTTTACAAGAACTATGACCCACGTGCAACTGTAATGCGTGAAGCATGTCATGAAGTATTGGAAGAGCTTAACATTCAAGATCCACTACTTGATGTAGCAATGGAACTCGAGCGTATTGCACTTTCTGACCCATACTTTATTGATAAGAAATTATATCCGAACGTCGATTTCTACTCAGGTATCATCCTGAAAGCAATCGGTATTCCAGTATCTATGTTTACAGTAATTTTCGCGATGTCGCGTACTGTCGGCTGGATTGCGCACTGGAGCGAGATGCATGCCGATCCTACAAACCGTATTGGTCGTCCTCGTCAGCTTTACACGGGTTACACACAACGTGAATTCCAGCCAATTCATGAGCGTGAATAGCCTTACAAAACAATAGAACGAAAAAGGGTTGCCAGTGGCAACCCTTTTTTATACCAATCATACGTACCAAACGAGGCTGTATTCATGAAGCAGGCATCAATGATGCCTACACCACTAAACTGGATTATCAATATCAATGAAAGTTACATCAAACTGGTGCTCTTGCGCCAGCCACTCACCCAATGCTTTCACGCCATAGCGCTCTGTCGCATGGTGCCCTGCACCGAAATAATGAATGCCTAATTCACGTGCAATATGGGTTGTCCGCTCAGAGACCTCACCAGAAATAAAAGCATCAAGGCCTTTCTGTGCTGCTAATTCGATAAAGTCCTGACCACCACCAGTACACCAACCGACGGTTTTAATTTCAGCAGGCGCATTATCACCAATATGCAAAGGCTCACGATGTAAGGTCATCGCGATACGTGCCGCCAACTCTTCACCTGTTAATGGCTCTTCAAGTTGGCCGTGAATTGCTACGGATTTCGGGTTATCCGCTTCCAAGCCACCCAGTACATCAAACCCTAACAGTTTAGCGAGTTGTGCATTATTACCGAGCTCTGAATGGACATCTAACGGCAAATGATAAGCGTATAAATTAATGCCGTTATCCATCAGCGCTTTGATTCGACGAAACTTCATGCCTCGGATTTCAGCGGCTTCACCTTTCCAGAAGAAACCGTGATGAACCACTAGCGCATCGGCTTTTTCTTCAATAGCGCGATCAATTAAAGCCTGACAAGCTGTCACGCCAGTCACAATTTTTTTAACTTCAGCCTTACCTTCAACCTGTAAGCCATTTGGGCAGTAGTCTTTAATTAAGTGTGGGCTAAGTAGCTTATTTAATACAGCTTCTAATTTTAAATTATTCATTCAGTCTTCCATTTGACGACAGGTGAAGTTAATACCTATAGTGTAGCCATTGTCATCACCCAGATCACCCGCTTACAATGGTGAAAAGCCATTTAGATAATGTATTGAATGAAAACACAACTTTGTTATGACGATGTCCAACAAATCGCAAACGACTTCAATGCGGTATTAACTCTCCCTTCGCTCACCAACCAACAGCGATTCCAAATTGATGATGCTTGGTTAACTGCATTCAAAAGCAAGGCTCATATCCCCAACATTGAGGCTTATGAAGGGAACCGACGCTTAGGGTTTTACTATCAATGGCTTTGGCTACAGCTGATCAATGCTCACCCAGATTACGCACTCGTGGCGGAAGAAGTGCAGCTAAATTGGCAAAACCAAACGCTAGGCGCTATCGATTTTCTGGTCAAAAACTTACGCACGAACGAGGTAGAACATTGGGAGGTTGCAATCAAGTTTTATCTTGCCTATCAGGGGCAATGGCTTGGTCCAAATGCCAGTGACAACCTTGATAAAAAAACCGCACGAATGGTTGATCATCAATTGCGCCTCACTGAACACCCCGCTTATCAGACAGTGCTCCAATCGCAATACGGTTTAATTCGACACAAACGCCTGATCATGCAAGGCAGGCTATTTGATTGCATAGATGACAAACAACAGGGGTCGAACATTGCAATAAATCCAGCAACCGTTAACGGTAAGTGGTGTTTCAAACATCAAGCGATTGCATTAACCAAAAAGCATTATCAGTTCTTTACTCTTAGTAAACCTCAGTGGATCTGCCCGCCTCGTCCCAGCACCAGTACACAAAAAAAATCACCATACCTTGAACTAAATCAGTTGACGACGCCAACTCAGGCAATCGACCAAAATGACCAAGTATGGTTTATCGTTCCCGATCATTGGCCTTTGCATAACAACGACCTTATCGCGAAGTAGCCGAATTTCAGACATAAAAAAAGACGCCGCTTGGCGTCTTTTCATCATGTAATAATCTAGCTGTAAGGCTAATTACAAACCTGCGTCTGCAAATACTTTACTCACAATTTCTTGTGCTTCGCTTTCAATTAAACGAAGGTGTTCTTCGCCTTTGAAACTTTCGCAGTAGATCTTGTAGATATCTTCAGTGCCTGATGGACGAGCAGCAAACCAACCGTTATCAGTTGTTACTTTCAAGCCACCAATTGCAGCGCCATTACCTGATGCGTGTGTTAACCGCGCAGTGATAGGATCACCAGCCAGTGTTTCTGCCGCTACCATTTCAGGTGAAAGCTTACTTAGTACTGCTTTTTGCTCACCATTGGCAACAGCTTGTAGGCGGTTATACTGGGACTCACCGTGCTTAGCCACGAGATCTAGGTAATATTCATGCGGATTCTTACCTGTCACCGCTGTAATTTCAGCAGCTAAAAGACAAAGTAAGATGCCGTCTTTGTCGGTAGACCAAGGCGTACCATTGGTACGTAAGAAAGATGCACCTGCACTCTCTTCACCACCAAAGCCTAGCTCACCAGAATACAAACCATCAACAAACCACTTAAACCCAACTGGTACTTCACAAAGCTCACGGCCAAGGTCAGCAACCACACGGTCAATCAAAGCGCTTGATACTAATGTTTTACCAACCGCAACACTTTCAGACCATTCAGGACGGTGACGGTATAAGTAATCAATGCACACTGCCAAGTAATGGTTCGGGTTCATTAAACCTGCTGGTGTGACAATACCATGGCGATCATAATCAGGGTCATTACCAAACGCTAAGTCGTACTTGTCTTTGTGCGCAAGTAAGCCTGCCATTGCGTAAGGAGACGAGCAATCCATACGTACTACGCCATCTTTATCTAATGACATAAAACGGAACGATGGATCGATAGACTCATTCACCAGCGTCAGGTCTAAACCGTAATGTGCCGCAATCTGGCGCCAGTATTCAATGCCAGAGCCACCCAGAGGGTCAACACCGATTGTTAGCTTCGCTTTTTGAATTGCAGCCATGTCGATTACATTAACAAGATCGTCAACATAAGGTGCAACCAAATCTAGCTCTACGACAAGCTCACTTGCCAATGCATCTTCAATCGCAACACGCTTCACATCCACTAAACCATTCGCAATAATCGCGTTAGCACGCGCTTCAATTGCTGTAGTGAGCTCACCTTCCGCCGGGCCACCATGTACAGGGTTGTACTTAATGCCGCCGTCTTGCGGTGGGTTATGTGAAGGCGTAATAACAATACCGTCAGCTTTGTCAGTATTCACTTTATTATGGCAAAGGATGGAATGCGAGATACCCGGTGTTGGGGTATAGCCTTTACCGACTTGGATAACAACCTGAACACCATTCGCTACCAGCACTTCTAATGTAGAAGTAAATGCAGGCTCTGACAGTGCATGAGTATCTTTACCTAAGAAAAGCGGACCTGTAACACCTTTTTCTGCACGTACTTCAGCTACCGCTTGAGCAATTGCCCAAATATGATGCTGATTAAACGTGCCTTTATCGGCGGTACCACGGTGACCAGAAGTCCCGAAAGCAACTGCTTGCTGCGGATTATTAGCCTTAGGTTCAATTAGGAAGTAATTAGCCACTAACGCTGGAATATTGTGCATATCTTCTTGCTGGGCTTGCTGCCCAGCACGAGGATGAATCGCCATAAAATTTTCTATCCTTGTAAAAAGAGAGGCTTATTGCCCTTAAATTTCACCGCAAACTTTTTCGGTAATATCACCACCGAAGCCCATTTTAGTCATCAGTTGATCTACCATTTGGCGTTTACGGTCAGTATTCGTATTTGTAATTACCCAGAAAGGTGTCTCAGGAATGGCTTTTGGTTTTGTCGTTTTGCCACTCGCAAGTAAAGTCTCTTCTTGATCTGCGAAATATACACGCGTACGCCCCTTAATGGCCGCAGCTTCTGTGAACCCTTTAGAATCAATGCGATAAAGAGATGATAGGATCATCATAAAGCGACCAATGGCTTTTTCCTGTGCCGCGAACTCGTCAGAGATCAATAGCGATCGCATTTCTTTTACACGATCGATTTGCGGTGTATTACCAGCATCTTTACTTACAACGATACCGCGTGGGCGAACAGGCATTACCGTTTCAGGTGCAACTGCAACCTGAAGGTTTTCCTGAGGCATCATCAGTAATCGACGCAGAATGTCAGAGGCACTTTCACCTATATGCTGAGTTTGGCTAGCAATATAGCGGTATAGCTCGTCGTCGACTTCAATCGTCTTCATCGTAGTGTTCATTATCGTTCCGTTTAAAAATTCACGATGCGATTATAACGTGATATACGGTTATACTCTACGGAAAACCATTAACAACAAGAGAAATTAGTCGGTGAATCTTCATTATCGCGTGGAAGGCGAAGGCGAAGCGATCATTTTGATCCATGGCCTTTTTGGCAGTTTAGACAACCTCGGCTTGTTAGCCCGAGTACTTAAAGAACACTACCAAGTGATCAGCGTGGATCTACGCAATCATGGTCAGTCGCCTAAAAGTGACTGTTTTACCTACCGTGAGATGGCACAAGACGTGCTCACCGTCGTAGATGATCTTCAGCTCAATACGTTCTCTGTAATTGGTCACTCGATGGGTGGTAAAGTTGCCATGGCATTAAGCGAGATCGCTCAAGATCGCTTAACCCAACTTATCGTCATGGATATTGCCCCTGTTGCTTACCAAGAACACCGCCATAAAAATGTGTTTGCAGGCCTACTCGAAGTAGCAAAACATACAGTAAGCAAGCGAAGCGAAGCGGAAACCTACTTAGCTCAGCATGTGGTTGAACCTGGGGTACGTCAGTTCCTACTAAAGTCTTTTGCTAAAGGCGATAACGGGTATGCATGGCGCTTCAATGTTGAGGCACTCATCGCCAATTATTCAACCATTATGGGTTGGTCCCCTATTGAGCCTTTCACTGGTAAAACTTTATTTATTAAAGGTCAAAATTCCGAATATATTCAAACGGCACACCGAAATGACGTTGCGAAACAGTTCCCCAACGCTAAAGCCCATATGGTCGCCAATACAGGCCACTGGCTCCATGCTGAAAAACCCGACGTCGTTAGCCGAATTATTCTAAACTTCTTGAATTCGTAACGCGCATTATAACCAATGCCTTATCGCACTGAGCTCTCTTGATGGTATCGCTATCAATATTGCTGATTACCGTTTGCAAGCGTTAACAGTGAGCTATGGGTTATGTTATAGTCTCGCCCTAGCTCAAACGTTGTAGGGAGACAGTGTGTTATACGAGCATATGGATCTGCTTGAATCCATCGGATTGGACTTGTTGTTTGCATTGATCTTTTTCTTTATCGGAATGGCGATAAAAGATGTGCTCAATCAAGGCAATGTGCCACCGTTTGGACGGAAAATTGTTTGGCTAGTGCTATTTCTGGGCTGTGCAGGCTTTATAACCAAAGGGTTAATCCAACTAAGTTGGGAAGGTGCTGGCCTCGGATAATGTTTTGTTTCTTAGCATAAAATCACATGCTAAGCAGCGTGTTCACTGAACATATGATAATCATGGAGATAGTTCGATACAAAAGCTATCGCACTAGTTGATCAAAACGATTATCATTAAAATTATTTCAGGCGTTTCCTGAACTAGTTACTAAAAACCGTTAATATTTTTTCGGTCATAATCTTATATACGGGTAATCTCTACTATGGCGAGCGTTGGACTCTTCTTTGGTAGCGACACAGGTAATACCGAAGCTGTCGCGAAAATGATTCAAAAGCAACTAGGCAAAAACTTAGTTGAAGTTAAAGACATTGCTAAAAGCAGCAAAGAAGACATCGATAATTTTGATCTTCTTCTGTTAGGTATCCCTACTTGGTACTACGGTGAAGCTCAGTGTGATTGGGATGATTTCTTCCCTGAACTAGAAGGCATCGACTTTTCAACCAAGCTTGTTGCTATCTTTGGTTGTGGTGACCAAGAAGATTACGCAGAATACTTCTGCGATGCGATGGGTAGCTTACGTGACATCGTAGAAAGCCGTGGTGCAACAGTTGTTGGTCACTTCTCTACAGAAGGCTTCGAGTTTGAAGCATCTAAAGCCTTAGTTGATGATAATCACTTTGTAGGCCTATGTGTTGACGAAGATCGCCAGCCTGAACTAACTGAAGAACGTGTTCAGAAGTGGGTTGGTCAAATCTATGAAGAAATGTGCCTAGCTGAATTAGCAGACTAATTTATTTCGGCATCAAAAAAACGCGCTTTTAAGCGCGTTTTTTATTGCCTGCTAAAACGTAATGACACATTTAGATACTAGCTTCGATACCGCCTTTATTTGCAGATACGAAAAATCGACTACTGATGTACTTCCTCTGCATTTGTGGAATCTTCACGAAAGTGCGGTTTTTTACGTACATAGAGCACACGTTTCACTGTTGCCACGATATCTCCCTCTGCATTCATCACATTCACAACAAATTCAGGGAAGCATTTATCACCTGTCGCAGTGTGCTGCTTAATCCAACGTACACAATCATCTGATATAACAAACTGTGCACTCAGATCAGAACTGCCTGGTTTTAAAAAGTTAATATCTGCTTGTTTATCCCAAACATAATACTCATTGCCTAAGATTCCCATCAGCATTAATGCATAAATAGGATCCGTCAGTGAAAATATGCTTCCACCATACTGGGTACGATTAGCATTTTTATTCCACCAACGTAATTTAAGCTTTACGTCTACCGCCCGAAAATCATCGCTGATGTGAGTTATGTTAATCCCCGCTCCCCAAAAAGGAGGCCAAAGATTTAATGCATGCCGAACAATATTGGGTTTATAGTATTTATACACAGGCCGATTCCTTTCAACTGGTACGATGAGGCTCAGACACAAAGACTAACAATTTAGTAACAACAAAAAAAGCGAATTTATTTACAGTAAGAATAACTATAACCAACTAAGCATTCACACATACGCATATGACGATTTAAAAAACAGACTAATTATTTGAGGCTGACTAGATTCATCCGCTTTTAAGGTTTATTGTTACCTTATCGTCACTTATAATAAATAAATACGAGAAAGACTACCGCAGACCAACTTTGCGGCTAGCCAATAGGAAACCCAGATGTCAGATAATAACCATGCACTAAAACAAGCAGGTTTGAAGGTTACGCTTCCACGTCTAAAGATTTTAGAAGTGTTACAACAACCAGATTGCCAGCACATTAGTGCTGAAGATTTGTATAAAAAACTAATCGATATTGGTGAAGAGATTGGCCTTGCGACTGTTTACCGCGTCTTAAACCAATTTGATGATGCTGGCATCGTGACACGCCATCACTTCGAAGGCGGCAAGTCTGTTTTTGAATTAGCGACTCAACATCACCATGATCACCTAGTGTGTCTTGATTGTGGCAAAGTAATTGAGTTCTCTGATGATGTAATTGAAGAACGCCAGAAGCAAATTGCTTCAAGCTTTAATGTGAAGTTAACCAACCATAGCCTATACCTCTACGGTCATTGCATGGAAGGTAACTGCGCGGAAGACGAAAGCCTTCACGACCGAAAATAATTTACTGCAGCGACTAAAATTATAAGATTAAGAGCTCAACACTTAATCCACTGCATTAAATTAACGAAAAAAAACCAGCCCGAAGGCTGGTTTTTTTGTTTGTGCATTATAACCAGTGATTAATCACCAATTTTTGCCCAAGTGTCACGTAAACCAACAGTACGGTTAAAGACAAGTTTCTCTGCAGAAGAGTCTTTAATGTCAGCACAGAAGTAACCTGTACGCTCAAACTGGAATGCTTTCTCAGCTTCTGCCGTTTGTAACGATGGTTCAACAAAGCCATTTTGCACTTCTAGCGATTCAGGGTTAATAACCGCAACAAAATCATCAGCAGCAGCCGGGTTTGGCACTGTGAATAAACGATCGTATAAACGGAATTCAGCTGGAAGACCCGCTTCTGCGGATACCCAGTGAATTACACCTTTCACTTTACGGCCATCAGCAGGGTTCACACCCAACGTATCAGCATCGTAAGTACAGAAGATCGTTGTGATGTTACCTTCAGCATCTTTTTCGATACGTTCAGCTTTGATCACATACGCGCCACGTAGACGTACTTCTTTGCCTAAAACTAGACGTTTGTACTTCTTGTTCGCTTCTTCACGGAAGTCATCACGCTCGATGTAAACTTCACGGCTAAATGGCACCTGACGCTCACCCATCTCTGGATTGTTCGGGTGGTTAGCAACCGTTAGTACTTCAGTATCACCAAAGTTTTCGATAACCACTTTAATCGGATCAAGCACTGCCATTGCACGTGGTGCATTGGTGTTTAGATCATCACGAATACAAGACTCAAGCGAGCTCATTTCGATCGTGTTATCTTGCTTAGTAACACCAATACGCTTACAGAATTCACGGATAGATGCAGACGTAAAGCCACGACGACGTAGGCCAGAGATAGTTGGCATACGTGGGTCATCCCAACCTGATACTAATTTATCAGTAACCAATTGGTTTAGCTTACGCTTAGACATTACCGTGTATTCAAGATTCAGGCGGCTGAACTCGTACTGATGCGGTTGACACTCAATTGTGATGTTATCCAAAACCCAATCATATAGACGGCGGTTATCTTGGAATTCTAACGTACAAATTGAGTGCGTAATGCCTTCTAACGCATCCGAAATACAGTGCGTAAAGTCATACATTGGGTAGATGCACCACTTATCACCAGTTTGGTGGTGAGTAGCAAAACGAACACGGTAAAGAACCGGATCGCGCATTACCATAAATGGTGATGCCATATCGATCTTGGCACGAAGACACATCTTGCCTTCTTCAATCTCACCATTTTTCATTTGATCAAACAGTGCAATGTTTTCGTCAACACTACGATCACGGTATGGGCTATGCTTACCTGGCTCAGTTAATGTGCCACGGTATTCGCGCATCTGCTCTGGACTTAGCTCATCAACGTACGCTAAGCCTTTATTAATTAGTTCAACTGCAAACCCGTGTAGCTTATCGAAGTAGTTAGATGAGTAACAAATCTCACCGCTCCACTCGAAGCCTAACCAGTTAACATCGTTCTTAATAGACTCAACGTACTCGATGTCTTCTTTCTCAGGGTTCGTATCATCAAAGCGAAGATTACATTGTCCCTGGTAGTCCTGAGCGATACCGAAGTTCAAACAAATAGATTTAGCATGGCCAATATGCAGGTAGCCGTTCGGCTCCGGCGGGAATCGGGTATGGACGTTTGAATGTTTGCCACTGGCTAAATCCGCATCAATAATTTGGCGGATAAAGTTTGATGGACGAGCTTCAGATTCACTCATCAATTAGACCTCGTGTGCTTACAGGATTTTTGAGTCTTCTATGATCCATAAATATGGCTCACGACTCAACAAATAGTATGCATTGTTTGTTGATATGGATAAAAAAACCCCGCAATAGCGGGGCTAATACAATACATGATTTTACCACAATGCCAATTTAGCACCAATAAACAACATTCCACTCAGGAGTCCACAATGGGATTGAGAACAACCTGCCCCTGAAAAACAAGGGGAAGTCACCGAAATAACTTCTGAACCTTCCATCATCTTTGCCATTATTAAATGCACCATGACAATGAGGGGTACAGAAATCATCTCCTTTAAGCTCTGCTTCTACTTAAAATATCGGCCTCAAATAGAGGCCGATAACAATTAACACTTACTTAGCTGTTTGAAGAGACTAAGGCAGTTTTACTGCAGATAGGTCTTCAGATGCTGGGATTTTTTTCATTTCGCCAGCAACGATTTCAGCTAGTGGGCCAAGGATAACTTGTAGGTTGTTTGAACCTAGTTTAACCACACCCATTGCACCTAGTGCTTTCAATGTTTTTTCGTTCGCAAGGCTACTGTCTTTAAGAGTAAGACGTAGACGTGTGATACAAGCATCGATGTTTTCTAGGTTACCGTGACCGCCAAGCGCTTTAAGGTATTGCTTAGCAAGTTCACCTGTTTCTTTAGAGCCAGTTACACCAGACTCTTCTACATCATCATCTTCACGACCAGGCGTCTTAAGATTGAACTTAACGATAACTGTGCGGAAGATAGTGTAGTAAAGACCGAAGAATACAACGCCCTGTACGATTAGCATGTACCAGTTAACTGCTAGTGGGTTACGAGTAGATAGAACCATATCTACTAAACCTGCAGAGAAACCGAAGCCAGCAATCCACTGCATAGATGCAGCGATGTATACAGATAGACCAGCAAGTGCTGCGTGAACTACGTATAGTGCAGGCGCTAGGAACATGAATGCGAATTCTAGCGGCTCTGTAACACCCGTGAAGAATGATGCGAAACCTGCAGCGATCATGATAGATGCTACTTTTTCTTTATTCTTCGCTTTAGCTGTGTGGTACATCGCAAGTGCAGCACCTGGTAGACCAAACATCATGATTGGGAAGAAACCAGCTTGGTACATACCTGTAACACCTACAGTTGCCGTACCATCAGCGATAGATTTCGCGCCACCAAGGAAGTTAGGAATATCGTTAATGCCCGCTACGTCGAACCAGAATACTGAGTTAAGTGCGTGGTGAAGACCAACAGGAATCAATAGACGGTTGAAGAATGCGTAAAGACCAGCACCTACCTCACCCATACCTTGAATTGTTTCACCGAAGCTTACTAGACCACCGTATACAGCAGGCCAGATATACATCAGAACGAAAGCAATAAAGATACCAGCGAAAGACGTTAGGATAGGAACCAAACGCTTACCAGAGAAGAATGCTAATGCCTTGTGAAGTTCTACAGCAGAGAAACGGTTGTAGATTTCAGCAGAAGTGATACCAACAAGGATACCTACGAATTGGTTATTGATTTTACCAAACGCGGCAGGAACTGCACTTGGGTCAATACCTTGAATTTGTGCAACAGCGCCCGGAGAAAGCAGCGTTGTAACAACTAAGAAGCCAACAAAACCAGAAAGTGCAGCTGCACCGTCTTTATCTTTAGACATGCCGTACGCAACACCAATTGCGAAGAGTACAGACATATTGTCGATAATAGCGGCACCAGCTTTAATCAAAAACGCTGCTAGTGCACTGTTACCGCCCCAGGCTACCGGGTCAATCCAGTAACCAATACCCATTAAGATTGCTGCGGCAGGCAATGTGGCGACTGGCACCATCAATGCTTTACCTACTTTTTGAAAATATCCAAGAATATTCACCCTTAGTTCCCCCTATGGTTTCTTAGATGTAATTTAGATAACTTATTTTGCTATCCGATTTAGTCCTTTGCAGTTTAAGAAATTAATTTCGCCCCGCAAATTAAAAGGTCATCATTTGTGATCTTTATCACCTGCAGAGACAAGATCTAGGCGATTTTGCTAGCTCGATCATAAAACTTATTTTATCATTCGAAACAAAGGCAAGAAGCCGTTAATATTTTTACCGTATTATCAATCTTGAATGAGGTGTCACTGTGAGACTAATCCCGCTTAATAACGCTAAAGATGTAGGTTTGTGGTCAGCACGCCATATCGCTGATTCTATTAACAAATTTCAGCCAACTGCGGAGCGTCCATTTGTTCTTGGTCTGCCAACTGGTGGCACGCCATTAACCACTTACAAGCGTTTAATTGAACTTTATGAAGCCGGCGAAGTAAGTTTCAAGCATGTTGTTACCTTCAACATGGATGAATACATTGGCATTTCAGCGGATCACCCTGAATCATACCGTAGCTTTATGTATGGTAACTTCTTCAATCACATTGATATTCAAGAAGAAAATATCAATCTTCTTAACGGTAATACAGACAACCACGAAGCCGAATGCCAACGTTACGAAGACAAAATTAAGTCTTACGGACGCATCAACCTATTCATGGGTGGCGTGGGTAACGACGGTCACATTGCTTTTAACGAGCCAGCATCGTCACTTTCTTCTCGTACTCGCATCAAAACATTGACCCAAGATACTCGTATTGCTAACTCTCGTTTCTTCGATGGCGATATCGAGCAAGTGCCTAAATACGCACTAACGATTGGTGTAGGTACACTACTTGATTCAGCTGAAATCATGATTCTGGTTACAGGCCACAACAAAGCACAAGCACTACAAGCTGCTGTTGAAGGCTCTGTAAATCACTTGTGGACAGTATCAGCACTGCAACTTCACCCTAAATCACTGATTGTTTGTGATGAAGCTGCAACACAAGAGCTAAAAGTGAAGACAGTAAACTACTTCCAAGAACTTGAAGCTGAAAATATCAAAAACCTTTAATAAGGAACTGTTCATGTACGCGCTTACCAATTGCCGCATTTTTACCGGTAGCGATGTGCTGAATAACCACGCCGTCATCATTGACGGCGTGAACATTCATGCCGTATGCCCTGTTACCGAACTTCCTCAAGATATCAAAACCCTTGATTTAGATGGCGCTGAACTCACGCCAGGTTTTATCGATCTACAACTGAATGGTTGTGGTGGCGTAATGCTTAACGATGAAATCAACGCAGATACTATTCATACCATGCACCTTGCGAACCTGAAATCAGGTTGTACTAGCTTTTTGCCAACACTGATCACCTCATCAGATGCAGACATGAAAGCCGCTATTGCTGCAGAACGTGAATACCAGAGCAAATACAATAACCATTCTTTAGGCTTGCACCTTGAAGGTCCATACCTAAACGTTATGAAGAAAGGCATTCACAGTGTTGATCATATTCGTCGTTCTG
Source organism: Photobacterium sanguinicancri (assembly GCF_024346675.1). Classification (NCBI taxonomy): domain Bacteria; kingdom Pseudomonadati; phylum Pseudomonadota; class Gammaproteobacteria; order Vibrionales; family Vibrionaceae; genus Photobacterium; species Photobacterium sanguinicancri. The sequence goes on along the minus strand of NZ_AP024850.1, from coordinate 984,292 downwards.
ATGATGACATGATCCAAACTATCTGTGATAACGCAGATGTCGTAACGAAAGTAACTCTTGCCCCTGAACAAAATTCGCACGAGCACATCGAGCAATTAGTTGAAGCTGGTATTGTTGTTTCAGCGGGCCACACCAATGCTACGTATGTTGAAGCACGCCGAGGCTTTGCATCTGGCATTACTTTTGCCACTCACCTATTCAATGCAATGACCCCTATCGCTGGCCGTGAACCAGGGATGGTAGGTGCCATTTACGATACACCTGAAGTCTATACGGGTATTATTGCTGATGGTTTCCATGTTGATTATGCCAACATCCGTATGGCGCATCGCATGAAAGGTGAGAAGCTCGTACTGGTCACCGATGCAACTGCACCTGCAGGAGCAGACATGGATCACTTTATTTTTGTCGGTAAGAAAGTATATTATCGTGATGGCAAGTGTGTTGATGAAAATGGCACACTTGGCGGCTCGGCACTGACAATGATTGAAGCAGTAGCAAATAGTGTCGAGCATGCAGGTATCGCCCTGGACGAAGCGATTCGTATGGCTACTCTGTATCCTGCACGCGCTATTGGTGTGGATAACAAACTGGGTGCCATCAAAAAAGGCATGGTTGCTAACCTGACTATTTTTGATCGTCAATTCAATGTTCGGGCGACTGTTGTTAACGGTGAATACGAGCAGAACTAAACTATGACAGGCGGACAAATTGGTAATGTAGATCTAGTAAAGCAGCTGAACAGCGCTGCTGTATATAGACTGATCGACTTACAAGGCCCTATTTCACGGATTCAGGTTGCAGACGTAAGTCAACTTGCTCCCGCAAGTGTTACTAAAATTACCCGCCAGTTACTTGAGCGTGGCCTTATAAAAGAGGTCGCGCAACAAGCATCGACAGGTGGTCGACGTGCTATTTCGCTGACAACGGAGTCAGCTGCTTTTCACTCAATTGCTATCCGACTAGGGCGTGATTTAATTGAGTTAACGCTATACGACTTAAGCGGTAAATATATCGCAGGTATGGCGACACAATTCCATTACGAAACCCAAGATGCGCTACTTTCAGGCTTAATGAAGCACATTCATCAGTTTATTGCTGATAATGAAGCTGTTATGAAGGAATTAGTCGCGTTTGGTATCACACTTCCGGGCCTTATCGACCCTGAAAAAGGCATTATTGAATATATGCCTAACATTGAAGTCGATAAATTCCCACTCGCAGGTATCATCACTGAAACCTTTGGTGTTTCTTGTTTTGTCGGTAATGATATTCGCGGACTCGCACTGGCTGAACACTATTTTGGTGCAAGTCGTGACTGTAAAGACTCAATCTTAGTTAGTGTCCATCACGGTACTGGCGCAGGTATTATTGTTAATGGCCAAGTCTTTCTTGGTTTTAATCGTAATGTAGGTGAGATTGGTCATATTCAAATCGACCCACTCGGTGACAAATGCCAATGTGGTAACTTTGGTTGCCTTGAAACAGTCGCATCTGATCCTGCTGTTATTGCCCAAGTACAAAAACTACTCGACCAGGGTTATTCAAGCAGCTTACAAGAGCTTGAAGACATCACCATGCTCGCGATTTGTGAAGCTGCCAATAAAGGCGACGAGCTTGCTAGCCAAGCGTTAATTAAGGTCGGAAATCAGCTGGGTAAAGCACTCGCGATGACCATTAACTTATTTAACCCACAAAAAATTGTCTTAGCCGGGAATATTACTCAAGCTAAAGATGTGGTCTTACCCGCTATCCGTCGCTGCATTGAAACGCAATCACTATCAACTTTCCATAAAGACTTGCCGATAGTGCCATCAGAGCTTGTTTCGCACCCTACCATTGGCGCTTTTTCAATGATTAAACGCGCAATGTTAAATGGTGTGTTATTGCAACGTCTACTGGAAGATTAAGAGTAGCAACAAGTAGAGTGGTTAACGTTTATAAAACCAACCTTAACCACATCGCTACACTAAGACTCTTAATTTGTAACAGTTATTTAAGGGCCATACGTCACCAGACGTATGGCCCTTGTGTTATATTCTCGTGCAATATTTTGCGTTCAAGAGAGAAGGAGCATCACCCCCACCATGGAACTCGTTTTTATTATCACCGCCTTCATTGCTGGTTTTATTGCAATGCAATGCAAACTCCCTCCTCTCGTCGGCTTCCTTGTCGCTGGATTTGGGCTAAGCAGCATGGGAGTGCAAAGCACTGACACTCTCTCCATGCTGGCTGATCTTGGTGTTACCCTACTTCTCTTTACTATCGGCTTAAAGTTAGATGTTAAAACCCTGCTTACCAAAGAAATTTGGGGCGGCGCAACACTCCATAACCTACTATCAACCGGGTTATTTACCCTCGCCTTGCTCGGTTTAAAACAACTCGGTTTAGGCATGCTCGCTGATTTGAGCCTTGCCCATCTAGCACTTCTTGGTTTTTCGCTTTCTTTTTCAAGTACCGTTTTTGCGATTAAAGCCCTGCAAGATAAAGGTGAGTTGAATGCAACCTACGGCACCTTAGCCATTGGTATTCTGGTTATGCAGGATATCTTCGCCGTGCTGTTCTTAACTATATCAACGGGTAAGATCCCTGAAATCACTGCGCTAGGGCTATTTGCACTCCCTTTCTTGCGTCCTCTTATGTTTCGTATTTTGGACAAAGCAGGGCACGGTGAAATGCTGGTGCTGTATTCAATCTTCTTGGCGTTAGTAGCAGGTGCTGGACTCTTTGAACTTGTTGGCTTAAAAGCAGACCTTGGCGCGCTGATTCTAGGTATGATGCTTGCGGCGCATCCGAAAGCTTCGGAGATGTCCAAATCACTCTTCAATCTGAAAGAGCTGCTCCTCGTATGCTTCTTCCTTAATATTGGTTTATCGGAAGCCCCAACTTTAGATGGCGCAATTATGGCTGTCATCTTATTGCTCTTACTACCCATCAAAGGGATTCTGTATTACCTCATTTTCCACCTATTCCGTTACCGTGTACGCACATCGTTACTTGGTACATTAACCCTATTCAACTACAGTGAATTTGGCTTAATTGTGAGTGGTTTAGCTTATAAATTAGGCTGGCTACCAGGTAGCTTCTTGGTCGCGATTGCGATGACCGTCTCTATCTCGTTTTTGATAGCAGCCCCACTCAACAGCATTGGCCATAAACTGTATAACGATACTTCAAAATGGCTTAAAGAATATGATGCAGATCTACTTAACCCAAGCGATAAGCTGATTGATTTTGGCCAAGCAAGGGTACTCATTTTAGGTATGGGCCGTATCGGTAGTGGTGCTTATGACGAATTAGTAGAACGTTATGGTAATAAAGTCATTGGCATTGAAACACGAGAGGAGTCAGTTGATGATCACCTTCTTGTGGGTCGCAACGTTTTACATGGCGATGCCACTGACCCTGACTTTTGGGCGCGGGTGATCGGCAGCCATCAGATCTCGTTAGTCTTACTTGCCATGCCAAACAGCCACGCTAACAGTTTTGCGATGGAGCAAATCAATACGCTGAACTACAAAGGAAAAGTTGCTGCTATTGCAAAATATGCCGATGAGATGGAAGAATTAGAAAATTTAGGCATTGACGCAGCCTTCAATATTTATCACGAAGCAGGCCGCGGTTTTGCTCGCCATGTATACGAAGAGCTTGATATCGATCTTAAGCAACGCACATAGACTCTATGTTCGAATAATGCATATTTTCACACGGTTGCTTCGGCAACCGTTTTTTTTGCTCAAAAAAACACTCGATATAGATATAATTCACTTAAAAGCAAAATAAATGAATATTATTCAGTCAGGGTGTTTTTCTTTAATTGATCTAGAGTTTTTCATTGCATTTAGTTACTGAATACGCAATTTTAAAAAACAAGTAAGGGAAAAGTGACGTATCCGTTAAATTTGGTACTGAGCCATTAGCCAAATAAGGCAACCCGAAGAAATTATCAAGAATTGCAATAGTTTAGGTTGGAGTGGAAGTATGTGTTCAGTATTTGGTATCTTAGACATTAAAGGTGATGCAAGCGCATTACGTACAACGGCATTAGAAATGTCTAAAAAAATGCGCCATCGTGGACCAGATTGGTCTGGTATTTATGCATCTGACAAAGCAATTTTAGTGCACGAGCGCTTGGCAATTGTCGACTTAAACAGCGGCGAACAACCACTTTATAACCAAGAAAAAACACATGCGTTAGCGGTTAACGGTGAAATCTATAACCACAAAGAATTGCGTGCTGAATTTGCACCCGACTACCCTTTTCAAACTGAATCTGACTGTGAAATCATTCTGGCGCTATACAAAGAAAAAGGCCCAGAACTACTGGATTATCTAAACGGTATTTTTGGTTTTATTCTTTACGATGAGCAAGAAGACGCTTACCTAATCGGCCGAGATCATATTGGTATTATCCCGCTTTATCACGGCCATGATGAACACGGTAACTATTACATTGCATCTGAAATGAAAGCGTTAGTACCGGTTTGTAAAACGATTAGTGAATTCCCTCCGGGTCACTTCCTATGGAGCAAGCAAGGAGAGCCAGTACGCTATTACAAACGTGATTGGATGGAGTTTGATGCTGTCGCTGATGCAAAAACCGATAAAGTCGCACTGAAGGATGCACTTGAAAGTGCAGTTAAACGCCAACTAATGACAGATGTACCTTATGGCGTATTACTTTCTGGTGGCCTAGACTCATCTGTTATCTCAGCAATTACGAAAAAATTCGCGGCTAAACGAATTGAAGATGATGAACAATCACAAGCTTGGTGGCCAACCTTACACTCCTTCGCAATTGGTCTTGAAGATGCGCCTGATTTAAAAGCAGCAAAAGTAGTCGCTGACGCCATCGGAACAGTACACCATGAGTTAACCTACACCGTACAGGAAGGCTTAGACGCTATCCGTGATGTGATTTACCACATTGAAACCTACGATGTAACCACCATTCGTGCATCTACCCCTATGTTCCTTATGTCGCGTAAAATCCGCGCTATGGGTATCAAAATGGTACTTTCTGGCGAAGGTGCAGATGAAGTCTTTGGTGGCTACCTGTACTTCCACAAAGCACCCAACGCACAAGAGTTCCATGAAGAGACAGTACGTAAACTACTCGCTCTGAATATGTTTGACTGTGCTCGCGCCAACAAATCAATGGCGGCATGGGGGATTGAAGCGCGTGTACCATTCCTTGATAAAGAATTCTTGGAAGTAGCAATGCGTGTTAACCCACAAGACAAAATGTGCGGTAACGGTAAGATGGAAAAACACATTCTTCGCGAATGTTTTGAAGATTACCTACCAGAATCAGTCGCATGGCGTCAGAAAGAGCAATTCTCAGATGGCGTGGGCTATAGCTGGATTGACTCGCTGCGTGATGTAGCAGAAGCAAAAATATCTGATCAGCAACTCGAAACTGCGAAATTCCGCTTCCCGTACAACACACCAATGACTAAAGAAGCGTATGTATACCGTGAAATATTTGAAGAGTTATTCCCGTTAGAAAGCGCGGCGAAATGTGTACCGGGTGGTCCATCAATTGCTTGTTCAAGCGCTAAAGCCATTGAGTGGGATGAAAGTTTTAAAAACAGTGCGGACCCTTCAGGCCGTGCAGTGGCAGCAATCCACAACGAAGCATACAAAAAATAGTATTCCTATTTCCCCCACAATTCCTAGTGATCAAGCGCAGCCCTCGGGTTGCGTTTTTTCGTTATTACGACTGCCACTTGATTGCAACTTAACGCACAAAGACTGAGAATTTATGTTGTAAATTTACCTCGTTTTTTATAAAAACGCTAACCAGCCCACAGAACCCTTTCATGTTATCCCCTAGTCTGACTGCAATAAGCTTTACATATTCAGCCAAATACTAAGTAATTTCACGTATTAAATAATTATCACGTCTAGTTAATACTTATTCAATTGGCTAGGAAAGTTAAAATTTTTCATCAATTACAACTAGTAGATAAACACGACATGAAACGAATCAAGACAGAAGCAAACGGCCCTGAATTTTCTCAATTCATTGCGGGTTATTGGCGTTTAATGGATTGGAACATGACACCACAAGAGCGTCTAACCTTCCTAAAGCAGCACCTAGAGTTAGGCATCACAACCTGCGATCATGCCGACATCTATGGCAACTATGAGTGTGAATCAGCTTTTGGGGAGGCATTAAAGCTCGAACCAAGTTTACGCGATAGCATCGAGCTAGTGAGTAAATGTGGTATTCGCTTACCAAGTTCGCCATCAAATGATGTAACCCTTCCACACTACAACACCACTACAGACTATATTGTCGCGCAGGCTGAGCAATCACTAAAAAACCTACGAACTGATCACCTTGATTTATTGCTGGTACACCGCCCCGATCCATTAATGAATGTGGATGATATAGCTGAAGCATTTAACCTATTAAAACAAGATGGCAAAGTAAAACATGTAGGGGTATCGAACTTCACTACCAGCCAATTTGATTTATTACAGTCACGTCTAGATTACCCGTTAGCAACTAACCAACTAGAAATTTCCCCTGTAAACATGACGACCCTTCACGATGGTTCATTAGACCAAATGCAGCAACACCGCATTGCCCCTATGGCATGGTCATGCCTTGGTGGCGGTAGTTTGTTCAGTGGGCAAGATGAAAAATCTAAGCGCTTACGGGCAGAACTTGAAAGCATTGCCGCTCAAGTAGGGGCTGACGGTATCGACCAAATTGTGTATGCATGGATACTAGCATTACCATCAAATCCGTTACCTATCATTGGTAGTGGTAAAATTGAACGTGTTCGCCAAGCACTACGCAGTGCTGATATTACATTGACTCGCCAACAATGGTTCCGTATTTGGGTTGCATCAAATGGCCATAATGTGCCTTAAAAAGATTGGCTGCTGAGTTATCGCCACGATCAAAAAAACCAGCATAAATGCTGGTTTTTTTATTGGTCATCGTTATCAGCGAGTGATTAACGTTCCCAGTATGCTTCTTCTAGGCTGTCTTCACGCTCTGGCAAACCACGAGATAAACGTGGTGAGTGCTGCGCAAGTACTTCATAACTAACACGGTTAGAGTACAGACAAACTTGAGAGAACGATGAATAAGTCAAGAAGCTATGCTGGTGCTTACTTGAATTCGGGACGTTCTCTTTATGGTAACGGTTTGCTGACATATCATGCAGTAATGCAGACAAGGCGCCATCACCCGCACCATTGGTATTCTTAATGCGCTCAGGGCCACCCATGTATGGTGAGATGTGAGAGTACGCCTTGATCGGCTCTTCACAAGCATCTTTCAACATAGGACGACTAAATTCGTAGCGGTTAAACTCTGCGATTTCACCAGGTAACAATGGCAAGCTTGTTGTGCGCTTAGCACTGTCTTCCGTGTAACCTGCTGTGTATAAACCAATAGGGCCAGCAGTACATAAAACCAGATCTACCCACTCTAGCGTTTGGTCTGCTGCAACCAATGGATCAGATTCACCAGTTAGTGCTTCTGCTTCATCTTCATTCATTGCTACAACCGTCACGTGATCACGTAGGAAATCACGCCACCATTGTGGATCATCTTGAATAACGAACTTAGTACCCAGCGTTAATACCACTGGCACATCGTATTTTTTCGCATAATCAATTGCTCGCATTGTTGCCGCTGGCATTGGGTCGCCATCTTTACAACGAACAAGATATGCTGTTAATACAAGTGCAGATGCATTTTTGAATACAGATTCAGGAATGCTATCAGGGCTTAGTTGGTTCATGTGGCCTTCATTAATCGCAAAGGTACGCTCACCTTCTGCCGAAATTAACGCAAAGCAACGACCAATAGGGCCATGTACAGGCTGTAAGTAATTCATATCCATACGGCTTGATGTATTACACAAGTAACGATATGCGTAGCTACCTACTTCAATATCTTTACTCATTACACCTAGCAGTACCGATTTATCATCAGCCAATACTGAATAGTTGTGTAGCGTGTTACCAATGGTACCGCCGGCAAACTCATGGCTAATTAAGTTCTGTTCTTTTAGTTCTTGATATAAAGCTTCTGCTTTTTCATCAGAGATCACTAAAGAATGACCTTTGCTTAGCTCATAACGTTCAAGAAAAGCATCATCTACACATGCTTCAATATCAACCAAAGTTTGATCGATACCAACAACATGGGTACGAGTTAGACGTTTTTCTTGCTTAGTTTGACTCAGAAGTGGATCACGAGCATGCACTGGAAAGTAATGCTTCGATTTACGTTGGCCTGGAAATTTCATCTGAATGAGCTATCTGTCTAGTGAACTTTTTGCGAATTCTATCACATTATCGTGAACATAAAAGAAAGCCGATCATTCTTTTTGAGAGGCCGATCCTTTTCCTGTAACACAATAATGCCATTTTATACGCCTGAATATGTTAGGCGTCGTTAACCATCACAATCAAAACAATACGAAAATTCGGATGATCAACAACTTAGAGTATCAGTTTTCTGAGTACCAACCTCGCGTATGTTGCTCAATAAGGTGAGTCATCATAGTGATGTGTGCTGAGTTATCATTCAAGCATGGAATAAGATTGAACGTTTCGCCACCAGCTTCAATAAATAGCGCTTTGCACTCTTCTGCAATTTCTTCTAACGTTTCTAAACAATCAACAGAAAAAGCAGGACACATAACGTCTAAACGTTTGACGCCTTTTTTTGCTAAAGCTTCAATGGTCTTGTCTGTATAAGGTTGCAACCACTCTTCACGCCCAAAAATAGATTGATAACTCATGCTCATTTTTTCACGCGGTAGATCTAACTTATCAGCCAATAATGCCGTGGTTTGATTGCAGTGTGCCGAGTATGGATCGCCGTTATCAACATAGCGCTTTGGAATGCCATGGTATGAACACAATAAATAATCCGGCTGACCATGCTCAGTCCAAAAATCAGTTGCCGATTGTGCAAGGGCAGAAATGTAATCTGGGTGATCAAAATAATGGTTAACAAAGCGTAATTCAGGAATTTCTGGCCATGCTTTAATCGACTTAGCCAGCTTATCAAATACTGCTGCGGTGGTTGTTTGCGAATATTGCGGATAAAGCGGTAGCACCAACACCTTGTCACAGCCCTGCCCTTTAAGCTCAGCTAAACCATCTTGAATACTCGGTGAGCCATAGGTCATACCGAGCTCGACGGGAACATCAAGCTGCGTTTGTAATAGCTGCTGCTGACGTTTGGAGTACACCATTAATGGTGATCCATCATCCATCCAAACAGATTGGTACAATTTCGCCACTTTGGGTGCACGGATAGGTAAAATAACACCATGTAAAATTGGGCACCAAAGCCAGCGTGTCATATCAACCACACGTTTATCGTGCAAGAATTCACCCAAAAAACGCTTTACTCCGGCCGATGTTGGCTCGTCTGGCGTCCCTAAGTTCACCAACAATACGCCGTACTTTTGACTCATTTTCTATCCGCCGCTCTATCTTAGTTAAACCATATAATAGCTAATACTATCACTAACTTGTACGGCTCAATATCGTAAAAGATCACGCAGCTTACAAAATTACCTATTTCGAGTCAGGATACTTTTTATCTATGGCTTTTAATGACCTAAGGAATAACCCAAGTCCACCAATTGCTAACACCAGTATCGTCATCAATTCAAAGGCTGTCATTGCGTTGAAACTAAAGCGAATCGATGAAATAACGCCAAAAATGAGTGCAACGAGTGAGCCTATTGTTAATAACCAACCGATGATGTTTTTACTATTAAAAAAGATGAGGCCAACACCAAACATAAATGGGATCATAATCATGCCCCCAGTCACACCAAAGCCTGAACCTAACGCAGAAAAGCCATACAATCTAGAACCAAAACCAAAACTCGATGACACCGATATGGCGTTAAAGAGTAAATAAAATCCTCCACACATCATAATCAAGCCAATAAAAAATTGACCAATACCGCCCGATGTACCGCCAGCGCCATTCATACCTTTATTCCTTTTCCTTTGTATTTAGTCATGTTCAACAAACGATAGTTATTGTTACAAAGGTATGACTCTAAAGGCATAGCAGAAGAATGGGTAGTCTCTCGCAGAGTTAAAAAGAAAGACTGGGAGGTTCGATACACTATCGACTGAAATTAGGGTGTATGCCCGCTTCGCATACCCACACAGAGCCCCTTGCCTACTCTGTAAATTTAAGCAAAAAAAAGGGCATACCTAAGTATGCCCTTTTTTATTAATCACAATGAATACGTGATTAAGATAATGCTTTTTCTAGCTCAGCGCTTACAGCTGCAACATCTTGTGTACCATCAAATTTAAGGTACTGCGTTTTACCCGCTGCTGCTTCTTTACCGTAGTATTCGATAAGAGGTGCAGTTTGGTTGTGGTAAACACCTAGACGCGCTAGTACTGTTTCTTCTTTGTCATCTTCACGGATAACAAGATCTTCACCAGTTTCGTCATCTTTACCTTCCACTTTTGGTGGATTGTAAACAACGTGGTAAGTACGACCAGAAGCAAGGTGAGCACGACGGCCCGCCATACGCTCAACAATAACTTCGTCAGCAACATCGAATTCGATAACGTAGTCGATATCAACGCCGTTTTCTTTCAAGCCATCAGCTTGAGGAATCGTACGTGGGAAACCATCTAGTAGGAAGCCTTTAGCACAATCGTCTTGGGCAATACGCTCTTTAACCAGACCAAGAATGATGTCATCAGACACAAGTTGACCTGCATCGATTACAGATTTAGCTTGCTTGCCTAGCTCTGTACCCGCTTTGATTGCTGCACGTAGCATGTCACCAGTAGAGATTTGAGGAATGCCAAATTTCTCCATGATGAATTGTGCCTGAGTACCTTTACCTGCACCTGGAGCGCCCAGAAGAATGATGCGCATCGTAATCCCCTTTAATATAAATAAGCTTGGTGTTTCTCAAAAAAAGTGAAAATACACTGATTAGACGTCAGTCGCAAGCCCAGCACTCAGTCTGGGCTCGGTTTACATTCTTTATCAACATACTATGCGATAGTAGCAAGAGCGTCGATTAGACCTTAGTCAGAATTAATCACTCATGCGTACGCCAGTACTGGGTATCTCACCAATGGTTCACTATTTAGCTAGCAGTTGGTTTACTGCATTTAAGAACTGAGACGGATCTTCCATCGCGCCGCGCTCAGCAAGCATCGCCTGACCCATTAGCATTTCAACCCAACGGCCAAATACGACTTCATCCGCTTCGTCTGCCATTTGTTTAACCAGCGCATGCTCTGGATTAATTTCGAAAATGTAATTCACTTCAGGCGCTTCTTGACCAACAGCAGCCATTAGCTTCGCCATTTGCGTACCCATTTCGTTTTCATCTGTCACAACAACCGCTGGAGTATCGTGCAGCTTGAAGGTAGTACGCACTTCCTTCACACGATCACCTAGGTAAGCTTGAGTACGCTCAACGACTGACTTAAATGCTTCTTGTGTTTCTTTTTGCTTTTCTTTGTCTTCTTCATTCTCGAACTTCGACAAATCAAGATCGGCTTTAGTGATCGATTGGAATTGCTTACCGTCAAACTCAGGTAAGTAGCTCATGAACCACTCATCAATACGATCATGCATTAAGATAACTTCAATACCTTTTGCACGGAATTGCTCAAGGTGAGGGCTATTTTGCGCCGCTTTAAAACTGTCTGCTGTGATGAAGTAGATCTTCTCTTGATCTTCTTTCATACGCGATACGTAATCAGCCAATGACACAACCTGCTCAGCGCCATCATTGTTTGTTGAGCTAAAACGTAGCAAGTTTGCAATCTTATCGCGGTTAGCAAAGTCTTCAGCTGGGCCTTCTTTAAGCACTTGGCCAAATTCATTCCAGAACGTTTGGTATTTTTCAGCATCGTTATTCGCCATACGTTCAAGCATGGTCAGTGAACGCTTAGTGCACGCTTTACGCAGTGCTTGAGTCACTTTGTTATCTTGCAAGATTTCACGCGATACGTTCAGTGGCAGATCGTTAGAATCAATCAAACCACGCATGAAACGTAAGTAGCTTGGCATAAACTGCTCTGCGTCATCCATGATAAATACGCGTTGAACGTAGAGCTTTAAGCCGTGCTTACTATCGCGGTTATATAAGTCAAATGGTGCTTTCGATGGGACATATAATAAGCTAGTGTAATCCTGCTTACCTTCAACACGGTTGTGACTCCAGTGCAGTGGTTCTGCAAAGTCATGAGATACGTGTTTATAGAACTCTTTATATTCTTCTTCAGAAATATCTGATTTGTTACGCGTCCACAAAGCTTGTGCTTTATTGATTTGTTCCCATTTTTTGTTGCCCGTTTCTTTACCTTCTTCGTCCATTTCTGCCGCCTGAAGGTGAACGGGAATACCGATGTGATCTGAGTATTTACCAATCACATCACGTAGACGGTATTCACTTAAAAATTCTTTTTCTTCTTCACGCAGGTGAAGAATGATATCGGTACCGCGTGTCGGCTTAGTGATGTCTTCAATGCTGTAGTCACCTTCACCGCTCGATTGCCAGCTAACACCCTGCTCTGCTGGTGCACCTGCAGCACGCGTACGCACAGTCACAGAATCTGCCACGATGAATGCAGAATAGAAACCAACACCAAATTGACCAATCAGCTGCGAGTCTTTGCTTTCTTCGTTACTTAAATTACTAAAGAAGTCTTTTGTGCCTGACTTTGCAATTGTACCTAAATGTTCAATCGCATCTTCACGGCTCATACCAATGCCGTTATCACTGACGGTTAACGTACCAGCTTCAGCATTAAAGGATAATTTAACACCAAGGTCTGAGTCACCTTCATATAAGTCTGGCTCTGACAGTGCACGAAAACGTAATTTATCTGATGCATCAGACGCATTAGAAATTAGCTCACGTAAAAAAATCTCTTTATTTGAATACAAAGAGTGAATCATCAAATGAAGAAGTTGTTTCACTTCTGACTGAAAACCACGGGTTTCCTTATTAGTGGCAGTATGTTGTTCGCTCATCGACACTCCAAATACAAGTAGTTCTACGTAAAATTACCACGATATTCATACAGTTAAACCACTGCTTGTCCATCTATGGCAAAAATTCCAAATTAGATACTAATTAGATGTGGTCAAATAGTGCATTTTCAACCTAAAATAGTCTTTTTTATTCATTTTAGAATTTCTAATTTGTAATTTTCTTTTTTTTACATTCAGATTATATTCAGGGAATTATGATATATAAGTGCCTAAACTGTTTCACTGGGGCTAAAAATGCATAACACCTCCACTAAGTTCTTAATTGGTAAGCGTTTCCTTTTTGACCCTTACGACAACAGCTTAATTGATCAACTTGAAAATGATGAACTTACTCGCCTAGGCAGTAATGAAAGCCGCGCCCTCAGCCTTTTGATAGAAAAGCCTGGCGCAATCATCACACGCACCCAACTCCATGATTTTGTTTGGCGAGAGCAAGGTTTTGAGGTAGATGACTCTAGCCTAACCCAGGCTATTTCAACGCTACGCAAAGCGCTTAAAGATTCAACCAAATCACCCGATTTTATAAAAACAGTACCTAAACGCGGTTATCAAATGATAGCGCCCGTTTCTGAGCATTTAGCGCACATTGAAAAACCCGAAAAACCTGAAAAAACATTTGCAGAAGACCTCGTAAGCCAAATCCCGACGACGTCAAATAAAGCGACTGAAAGCGAAACGACGCCAGTTGACAATACGGTTCACCACGCAGTTACATCATCAGAAAGCATAAATAAACGTGTGAACTTATTCGGTTGGTTGGCTCTGGCATTAGCACTGTTGCTACCTTTAATTATCAATAATAGTTACCCACCTAAATCTGCTGCTTTTAACCAAATAACAGAAGTAGATGGGATTCCTGTTCTTGCACCTAATAACCACCCTGGTTTAAGTAACTGGGAGCCAATGATTCGTAGCTGTGTCGCACATTACCTTGAGTATCACCCAGAAAACAAACGCCCTATCGAAGTGATTGCGACGGGTGGCCAACAAAACCAAGTTTGGATTAACTATATCCATAGTATTGATACGCCTACTGAAAATGTGACGTTACGTTTGTTATCAAGCCAAGAGGATAACGACCAGTTATGCAAATAAAAAAAAGTTCTGCCTCAACCATTTTTAAACGCTTTTGGCCATACCTGATCTTGGCTATATCAACGGTGTTCAGTAGCTGGCTATATTATTCAAGTGACTATAAGCAAGAACAGCTGATTATGTCGCGTGAATGGCAATCAAATACCGTAAGCCGTATTGAAGAAAAGTTGCTCGATAATGAACTAGTCGTGCTTCGTCGTGTTGAGCAAACAAGCCACATGGTTTATCTGCCTAACAAGAATTATTCTCGAATCACACTCATGAAGCTGTACAGTGATAATGAAGAACCACTGACTTTACATATCTCTGAATCAGGTGTTTGGAATATCAGTGGTGGTTATTTACTGACGGAACCATCAGAGTTTAAAGACATTACTTCGGGTACAAATAAAGACTTCCAGAAAAAGCAGCTAACAGCGATCAGAAAAATATTCCGTATGGATGCACGCCAAAGTCGACGTATTGATGTTCTGAATGAAAAGAGCTTACTGCTAACCAGTCTGACATACGGCTCAACCGTGTATTACTCGTTGTAAGTCACTTGTCTGTTGAAGCAGCAAAACAAGACATAAAAAAACCGCACGTGAGTGCGGTTTTTTATTGTTAGCATGTTTTGCCTAATACAGCTTCTGACGGCCAGCAATTGAATGTGATAGCGTTGTGCCATCCACCAATTCCAGCTCCCCTCCAACAGGGACACCGTGCGCGATTCGACTCGCAGGTACATCATACTCACTACAAAGCTCTGCAATATAATGCGCTGTCGCTTCACCTTCCACCGTTGGGTTAGTCGCTAAAATCAGCTCACTGATGGTCTCTTTTTGGAGTCTAAATTCCAAAAGATCCAAACCAATGTCTGATGGACCAATACCGTCTAACGGCGATAGATGCCCCATGAGCACGAAATATCGTCCAGAAAATTGTCCTGTTGATTCAACAGCCACAATATCTGCGGGACTTTCTACAACACAAATCTGCCCCGATTCCTGACGACGAGGGTTAGCACAAATCGCACATACCTCTTCTTCAGTGAATGTTCGACACTGTTGGCAGTGTCCAATTTCTGTCATGGCTTGGCTTAGAGCATCAGCAAGTTGAAGACCACCTTGCCGATTGCGCTGTAACAAACTGAAGGCCATTCGCTGTGCTGACTTGGGACCAACCCCAGGCAGGCAACGAAGGGCCTCCATTAATTGTTCCAGTAATTGACTGGTACGCATTGATTAGAAAGGCAACTTCAAGCCAGCTGGTAAGTTCATACCACCTGTAACACCAGCCATTTTCTCTTTTTGCGTTTCTTCAATACGGCGTGCAGCATCGTTAAATGCCGCTGCAATAAGATCTTCAAGCATGTCTTTGTCGTCTTCCATTAGGCTATCATCTAGCTCAACACGACGTACACTATGGCTACCAGTGATCGTAACTTTAACAAGGCCAGCACCGGACTCACCCGTTACTTCCATGTTAGCGATCTCTTCTTGCATCTTTTGCATGCGCTCTTGCATTTGCTGCGCCTGCTTCATCATGTTACCCATACCGCCTTTACCAAACATATTATCTCTCTCTATTGGTCTGGTTAATATTCACGCTATACCACAGTACTGATAATGACTGCAGTTAAATCGGTCGAATGCTCTCTTCATCTACTACAGCCGCAAAGCGTTGGCAGATAAAGTTCACATGGGGGTCTTGCTGCAAACTTTGCTTCGCTTGACCCAATTTATTTTGATAAATCGCCTCTCGCCATTCCAGCGGAGTTTGCCCTTCATCACTTAATTCAATCGCTAATTCAATCGGCTGCTCTAGCAAGTGACCAATTGCTTCTTGTAACTGTTCTCGCGCCTTCGGGCTATCGAGATGCGCTTGCGCTTGACGTAATTGCAGAGTGACCTTGTGTTCACTTTGCTGATACGCAGAGTTTAGTGCTAATTGTTGAACTAAACGTCCCACATTAAGCTTAGTCACTAAATCTGACCAACTATCCTGATTTGCCGCTTCATTGACAAGTTGTTTTGTCATTTCGGGCGTCTTTTCATGCTCTAACGCTTGCTTTATCTGGCGTGGGGCAACCTTAACCTTAGATTCCGGTTCGGTGACGACTTGCGTCGACTTCCACTGGTATTCTTCAGGCTCAAGTGGCGCATGCTGCGCAGCTAAATGTGGCGGCATGGATGAATTCGACACCGACATCGCAGTTTGGCCATGGCCATTTCTTGCTTTAGTCGCTATACGATCTAAAACATTAGTTGCGACTTTCTTGGCGGGTGCCGATTCAGGCTTTTTTCCTGCTGGCTGTTCACCTCGGTTTTTCTGACTACGTAAACCATTACGTGCCGCTAATAGACCTGAGACACCTGATTGCGGCGGTGCAGGCGGCGCTATAGGTTGGGGCTCTACCATCGTATTACTCTGCGCTGTCGGCGCGATAGGTTGCAATGGCTGCTGTGTTTGAGACTGCTGTGTTTGAGGCAGCTCATTATATGACGCAGGCTGCGAATTTAAAGGCATCGCATCTGGTCGTGTTGTTACCTTTTCCGCAGAAGGCAACATTGAGCTTACCGAGCTAGACGGTTGCATCTTCGCTTTTAATGCTTGCATGCGCTCCATTCCACCCGACATTGGTGCAGGTGATGAATGAGGGGCTGCTTGAACATTTGGCTGTTGTTGCATACTTTGCGTTGGTGGCGTAGCCGCAACAGGCTCGGTCACAGGGACATTAATAGACTGCGGAGTGATCCCCTGTCCTGACATAGGTCTAAACGCAAGCATACGCAGCAAGACCATCTCTAAGCCAGTTCGCCCTTCTGGTGCATAAGCTAAATCTTGACGGCCTTGTAAGGCAATTTGGTAGCTCAGTTGTACATCTTGCGGCGACATAGCACCACTTAATGCAGCAATACGTTCAGCATCAGGGGCAGATTCATCTAACGATGCAGGCAAAGCTTGGTGAAGGGCTACACGGTGCAACTGTGCTGCTAATTCACGTAATAAGCTATCCCACTCAACACCAATGGCCGCTAACGATGCCACACTCGCCATCGCAGCTTGTGCCTCGCCTTGAGCAACAGATTCAAGTAACTGTAATGCTTGATCGGTATCTAGCGTTCCTAGCATCATAGCAACAGATTCTGTTCCTACACTGCCATTACCAAGCGCAATCGCTTGGTCGCTTAAACTAAGCGCATCACGCATTGAACCATCAGCGGCGCGGGCTAATAAATTAAGCGCTCGCGGTTCGAAATCAACCTGCTCTTGCGTTAAGACATGGGCAAGTTGATCATGTATTTGGGTGACATCTAAATGCTTCAAGTGAAACTGTAAACAGCGCGATAAGATCGTGACTGGCAGTTTCTGAGGATCGGTGGTCGCTAAGATAAACTTAACGTATTCCGGTGGCTCTTCCAGTGTTTTCAATAACGCATTGAAGCTGTGACGAGATAGCATGTGCACCTCATCAATCAGGTACACTTTAAAGCGGCCACGAGCAGGTTTGTATTGCACGTTATCGAGCAACTCACGAGTATCTTCTACTTTGGTTCGCGATGCCGCATCGATTTCTAATAAATCAACAAAGCGACCTTCATCAATTTCACGGCACGTCGAACACTGTCCACAAGGTGATGCCGTGATCCCTTGTTCACAATTTAGCCCTTTGGCGAAAATACGTGCGATGGTTGTTTTACCGACACCACGAGTGCCGCTAAAAAGATATGCGTGGTGAAGTCGGTCATGGGCAAGTGCATTGGCCAGAGCCGTTAAGACATGGGATTGACCTACCACATCGTCGAATTGATGTGGTCGCCATTTGCGAGCCAAAACCTGATAACTCATGAATTATTTAACCTTACTGAATCAAGATTTCAATGCTAGCACAGGGAGGATTTTGGCGCGAGAGGACTCTAGCTTGAGCGTCCAATACTTCACCACTGGTGCGTATTACACAGCAGTGGTGAAGACATTGAGCATCAAGCTTAACGATTAGTGACCACTAAAGTCACAAATGCTGAACACATTAAGGCCTAAAGTCTTCAAACGTGCCTCACCACCGATGTCAGGTAGATTAATAACGAAAGCCGCATCTTCTACTTTACCGCCTAAACGACGAACAAGTTTGGTCGTTGCTTCAATTGTTCCGCCCGTTGCTAGTAAATCATCAACCAACAATACTTTGTCGTTTTCATTGATCGCATCAACATGAATTTCTAGCGTGTCTTGACCATATTCTAGCTCATAGCTCTCGCCAATCACTTCACGAGGTAATTTGCCAGGCTTACGAACAGGAACAAAACCTACGCCAAGCTCTAATGCCAAAGGCGCACCAAATAAGAAACCGCGCGCTTCGGTACCAATCACCTTAGTGATACCTTGATCTTGATACTTTTCAATCAGCACGGCAATGGTTGCACGGTAAGCCGCAGGATCTTCCATTAAGCTAGTAACATCACGAAAAAGAATACCTGGCTTAGGGTAATCTTGGATTGATTTGATGCTATTTTTGATTAGAGCTAGCTTGTCTTGAGTCATAATTGTATTCCATACCCTACCCTAATAATGAGTTTAGGGTTTTACGCAAACAATACGTCGACTGCAAAAACAAGCAGCGGACGCAATCAGCCCGCAATATTAGTAATTTTCGCGGCGAGGAGCAACCGACTCGACAACGGGCAAACGATTAAACCAGACTAACAAAGTTACCCCGATCACAATCAGCATCATTTTATGCCACACAAGTGGTACTACAGCGATAGAAAAAGCAAAACTCGCCACGATCATGATACTTGCCCGTCGTTTTACTTTACGTGAAATAGCACCGTGTTGATGCCAATTATGCAAAATAGGACCAAAAGTTGGATGGGTAGTTAACCACAAGTTCAGTCGTGGTGAACCACGCATAAAACAGGCGCTAGCCAATAATAAAAATGGGGTTGTTGGCAACAAAGGTAAGAAGACGCCCAGAACACCTAAGACGACACAAACCCAACCAAATGCTATTAATATAAATCGCTTTATCATTCCACTCGTCGCCTTCACAAACCTAGTCAATGCAATGCCAATAAGCACCTGAAATTTGAGCGATATGATTCTATCGTATTCTTAGTATAACAAGAGCAAGAATTAAGCTGTTCTCTCGAATAATCTGTATCAAAATGCGACTAGAAAGCGCGTTTATAAAAGCTATTCATCAGTAACACCATTCGTCGCTATAAACAGTTAAGTATGAAATAGTTAACTCTAAATCCAATCTAAAAAAACCAAAAAAGAATATCCATCATAGTCAATACCATGATGGATATAACGCTTCAATGCCTGACGACAAAACCGTTATTCTACTAGCGGGCAATAATATCGAGCAGTGTCAAACTAGCGGGTAATGTTGGCAATAATAGAGCAACAATTAAGCCAATAAAATACAACGCGTTGTAGGGTTCTTTATATCCATATTCCATCTTAATTTCCTTTATATATTCCTTTCTATGATAGAAAACGGCGAAAACACAGCATCATAGATAATGACGCACATATATTCGCTTCATATGAGCTGAATTTACCAAATCCAACCTCGCACAATGTGATGAGGCTGGCGCATCTCTATGGATGTTTATCGCGGTAACACTATATAAGAGGACATCACCGACAAAAACCAACTGAAAGTAGGGATATATATGATCTTCACTATAAAGATTTATAATGGTTTGATTCAAATCAGGATAATGAATCTAGAGAGATTTAGACTAAAAAGACGATAAAACAAAAAGAATAAAAGATTATGGCTACCCCAGAGAGAATAGATGATGTGCTTCAACATAATTTAGAAGCTCAATACGAAACCTTGGCTGCATCACTCAGACATGAAGTCATATCAAATGCACTGATTTCAAACCTAACCGCAATGAAAAAGTTAGAGTTGAATGAACTAATAAAAATGGCGAAGTCATCTTACATCCCAACGTTATTAGATCTTGCGGCTAAAATAGAAAAAGTGGATGCCGCGGTATGCACCTTAACTTTAGGTATGTATGGCCTATGTGCCGATTGCGAGGAAGAAATTGAAGCCGACGATCTTTTGAAAGATCCCGCTCAGCCACGTTGCCGTGCATGTCGCGAGCATAGCAGATACCACCATGATGACTAGCTTGAAAAACGCCGCTAGTGCGGACTTGTAAGCATGATGAATGCATCGGATCTGATGATGCTATTCTAAGTACGCTAAAAGTGAACGTTCACAAAAGGTATCGTCAAGCTGCACTTTACTCATAAATGCAGCTTATACGCATGCTTTAAACACTCGATAGCTGTGGCATATACCACAGATTATGACGCTTACTTAAACTCTTGCTCTGCCATCCAAATCTTGAAGGCCTTCTTCTCTTTTGTTGATGCTTTGGTATACCACAATTTAAGCTGGGCTAATGAGTCACCTGTAATCGTGACTTCACCTGCATCGTTAACCACAACTGCTGCTTTCGTCATATCTGTTAGCTTACCTTGCTCTAAAGCAATACCTTTTTCTTGGTTATAGCTAGCCACTAATTCCTCGATGTCCGAGTAAGGAATAAAACCGCCACTACCAGGTAGTACTTCCGCTTGATACGGCAAAGCTGTACTACCGACAGTTACATTCCACTTGGGCGCATCACCACGAAATTCAGTTTCAGCAGCGCGGTAATTATTGGCTGCTTCAGGGAAGCGAATAACCACATCATCAGTACTGTCAAAACTCATAATAAAAGGTTTAGTACTGAAAAGTTCCGTTTGGGTGCCGCGACGTAGCATTTTCTCACCACGAATAACCACCTGATTTTTGCCTTCGGCTATGTTGTAAGTATTGTCGGCAATGGCATTATCACTGTTTACTGCAACACCGTTGATTGCCATAACAGACAGACCATATTCCGTTTCTAAGGTGTTTGCTTGTGCCGTCGCGGCAAGCAGCATACCTAAGGCTAAGCTAACAATCGTTTTTTTCATTACCTTTACTCCTTCAAAGCGTCAAAATACCAAACTAACTAACCGTTACCCTCGACTATAAACGAAAAAAGCCGCCCGAAGGCAGCTTTTACATATAGGGGGAAATATTAGTTCCTAATTCGCTAAAAGCGTTATTAGAATTTAACTTCCATACCAACTACGTAACCGAAGTCGCTATCTGCTTCTAGGTCTTCGTAACTAACTTCAACGTATGCACGAGTGTTAGCAGTTAGTTGGTGAGCAACGTTACCGTAGAAGTTAGTTGCGTCTTGAGATTTAGCATCGCCAGAGTTCTGTGCGTAGCCTAGACCGAATGTGTTCTTACCCATAGTGTAAGAACCAGCAAGTTCCCAAGTTTGGATATCGCTGTTTTTGTCAGCACCGTTATCAGATTGGCCGTATAGTGCACCAACGTAGATAGGACCAGCAGCGTAAACGAACTCTAGATCCCATGCAGTTTGTTCTGCAACAGTTTGTTCGTTTTTGTAGTCAGCGTAGTAAGCGCGTGCTTCGAAATCACCAAATGGAACACCAGCAGCAACTTCTAGTAGCTCTTCGCCTTTTTTACCGTTTGTTTCTTGAGCGATGTTGTAACCAGCACCTGCCCAGAATTTCTCGCCAGAGAAACGGTATTTGATGTACTGATCCATGTCAGTATCTTCGTAGTTAACACCAGCTGTGTCTTTCAGCTCGATGTCAACACCAACACCAGCATCATCGATGATAGCTAGTTGGCGACCGAAAGTAAGCTCACCAAATGCACCACCTAGACCAACGTACAGGCCGTCATTTTTAACGTCACCAATGCTTGCGCCGTCTTTTTGGTTATCTTTGCTTTCGCCGATAGCTAGTTCGATAGCACCTAGAGCGTATAGGTTAGCGTTAACTTCGTGTTGAACGCGTAGTGCTAGGTCACCATCATCAATGCGGATTGATGCGTCTTTTTTTGCGATGTTATCTTCTGCACGAAGGATGTACTGAACTTCAGCAGCACCAGACATAGTAACTTGTGTACCATCTTGGTCGTATAGAGATACTGCTGCAGAAGCAGAACCTGCTACTAGAAGTGCTGGAACTGTAAGTGCTAAAAGAGTCTTTTTCATGAGATCCACTGCCTTTTCTTATTTGGAATGGAATTCCTATTTCCAGAATTCCTTTTCTATTATGTTTTTTTAGAGGACTACCCGGTTAATACCAAAAGAATAATCATCTAAAGCAATCTGATTGCGTGGCTATCCTGACAGAGTTTTCGCCTAAGTGTCAAATAGTTCAAAAAATTAATCAAAAAATATTTATCCCCTACTTTTCAATGAGTTAACATAGAAAGCAAAAAAGACAAATAGCAAAAAAGTCACAAAACAGCTGGTATATAGTTTTTTACAAAGACAAAATAACAACACAAAAAACTGCAAAAAATGAAAAACCAACTAACATCCAGTTACTTATATTATAAAACACTGCTTTTTTAGTTAAGTTAGTGTTTTGTCGACAACCTCACTACCCATTCATGTTGAGTTCAGTTTATTTTCGTGACCAAAATCTCATTTAGATTCAAAGTTGTTCAATTTATTTGCCCCCGCTCACATTCAGATGTTCGTGTTATAATCAATGCCCTTGTCATTTAACACGTTGCAGTTATGTTACACAGCCAAATAAAAAGCGATATCAAGCAATGCTATGAGAACCTTGGAAACCAGCTTGATAACTTCCGACCAAGGCGTGCTCAAAACTACCTAGTTGCAGAAATAGCCAAAACACTAGCGGGTGAATACCATAAAAAGAACAGAATGTTGGTCGCTGAAGCTGGGACAGGTATCGGTAAATCACTGGCTTATCTGATTGCAGGTATCCCTTTTGCGCTGTTTAACAATAAAAAACTGCTCATTTCAACCGCAACAGTCGCATTGCAAGAGCAACTTATTGATAAAGACCTACCCTTGTTTAACCGCATCTACCCTAAAGAATTCAGCTTTATTCTTGCCAAAGGGCGTCAACGCTATTGTTGTGGCCATAAATTAGCGGCGTCATGCGATGGAACGAGCGATGATCAGATGAGTTTTTGGCAAGAAAAACCTAAAAAGTCTGATTTAGAACTTTTGACTCGCATGAAAAAAGCCTATGAATCAGGGAAGTGGGATGGTGACCGTGACGGCTGGCCAAAACAGATACCTGACCGTGTATGGCAACAAATTGTGGCAGATAAGCACAGCTGTCACGCAGGTTTACCTAAACATCGCCAATGCCCTTTTGCTAAGGCACGCGAACATTTAGATAAAGCCGATGTCATTATTGCAAACCATGCGCTCTTAATGGCTGACATTGAGTTAGGTGGTGGCATTATTCTGCCTGAACCGGAGCAAACCATTTATGTAATAGATGAAGCCCATCACTTACCACAAGTGGCACGTGACTTTTCATCTGCCGCTGCAAGCTTAAAAGGCGCGACTAATTGGTTAGAAAAGCTCAATCAATCTGTCGGGAAACTCGCTGAGCTAGCTGACTACAGTAAAGCAGGTCGCTTCCAGTCACCCTTACAAGAAAATATTCAGCATCTAATTCCAACCTTGCGCCAAATAGCAGCAAATATCGATCCGAGCCATTTTAGCAAAGATGGAATCTATCGCTTTGAACACGGTGAGCTTCCTGCTTGGTTACAAGAAGAAGCAAAAGGCTGTAAAGATGCCAGTAAGAAGGCACTACAAGCGTTAGGCAAATTACATGACTTAATTTCTGAGCGATTAAAAGATAATGAAATTGCAGCACGTCAAGGTGAACCCGCTTTAGCTGAGTCTGGCTTTTACCTGCAACGTCTAGAAAATCTTGAAAAGGTATGGGCGCTAATGGCGCAGCCTTGTAATAAGAAAGGTGCCCCTCTTGCACGGTGGATTGAAAAAAGCGGTGATCGTGAAGATGATTATATTATCGAGGTTTCACCACTCGAAGTGGGTTACCGCTTAGACCAACTATTATGGAGTCGTGCCGCGGGGTCTATTTTAGTTTCAGCAACCTTGCGCGCACTTAACCAGTTTACCTATTTTTGTCGCCAAGCCGGTATTTCTGAATCAGATGGTGTGAAATTCCTAGCCCTTGCATCTCCGTTTGATTACCAAAACAACGCGCGTTTAGTGATCCCTGCATTACCTTTAGAACCACAAGCTGATAAATTCACCGAGCTATTGATTGAAACCTTACCTGAATATTTGGAAGGCGAAACCGCGAGCTTGGTGTTGTTTTCTTCTTATTGGCAGATGAATAAAGTCGCGGAAAGCTTGCAGCCTATCGCCAAGAAAAATAAATGGCAATTACTCGTTCAAGGTGATGAAGCGCGACACGCCATTCTAAAAAAACATAAAGAAAACTGTAAAAATCAGGTTCCGAGCATTTTATTTGGTACTGGCAGCTTCTCTGAAGGGCTTGATTTACCTGGTGATTTACTTAAAAACTTGATCATCACTAAAATTCCATTTGCCGTGCCGACTTCACCAGTTGAAGAAGCACACGCGGAATACATCGAAAGCCGAGGTGGGAACCCGTTCTTACAGATTTCTGTACCAGAAGCGAGTAAAAAACTGATTCAATCTGCTGGGCGTTTACTGCGAAAAGAAGAAGATTCTGGTAGAGTAGTTTTGCTCGACCGACGCGTAATTTCACGCCGTTATGGCAAAGCATTATTAGACTCATTACCACCGTTTAAGCGGATTATCGAACATAAATAAATAGAATTGCCATAATGATAGAAATGATTGAACCGACCACGCTCATAATACTTGGGCTTGTGGCATTTTTAGCTGGATTTATCGATGCCGTTGCAGGTGGCGGCGGTATGCTTACCGTTCCAGCACTTTTGTCTTTAGGGCTTCCGCCCCATATTGCCCTTGGCACCAACAAATTAGCAGCGACATTTGCCTCTTCAACTGCGGCATGGACTTATTATCGTAAACAGCTCTTTTCACCGCACTTCTGGCAGTTATCGTTTATAGCCACCTTGGTAGGTGCTATCGGCGGTACTCTAATCGTCGACATAATTAGTACTGAATGGCTAGAAAAAGCCCTTCCGTTAATCATTTTAGCTGCCGCCGGTTATACCATTTGGCACCCTCAGCCTAAAGGAGAGCAGCGTCAACTGCCCACTGACGATCAGAAACTAAAGAAAAAGCAATGGTTACAAGGTGGGATCTTAGGGTTTTATGATGGCGTCGCTGGCCCCGGTACTGGTGCATTTTGGACCGTTTCCAGTATGGCATTATACCGGTTAGATATTCTGCTTGCTTCTGGCTTAGCCAAAGCCATGAATTTCACCAGTAATATTACCTCTCTGATTACCTTTGCCATTTTAGGACATATTAATGTCGCGCTAGGATTAACAATGGGCGTATGTTTAATGATGGGCGCCTATATAGGTGCACATTCAGCAATACGTTTTGGGGCAAAGTTTATCCGTCCTGTCTTTGTGACGGTGGTTGTTATTCTTGCCGGTAAGCTGGCTTGGCAGGCTTGGTTCTAATATATAAATCAGATCACAACGAAGGTTTAGAGCAGTCAGTATGTTTGATGTAACCAGATTAAAAGCACACGTTGATCAATTATTAAAAGACGCTGCTGCGGTTGATCGCCAGCGTGGTGAAGCATTTCGCCCTTTGTTTGATGAACAACTCTTTCAAAGTCGCAGTAAATTACTGACACCATGCGTTGAAGAAATTAGTCAGAAAATAAAATCACTGCAACGAGAACAGCAATCAGGCCGATTATTAGCCTCTCGTACTGCACATATCTGCGATAAAATCGTCGCGCAGATACAAGCGATTCAACGTGAACTCGCCACACAAACCATCAGAAAAAACGAACCTAAGCAAAACAACACCAAACAGCGTCCAATCCATGAATTGTACCAAGATTTGGCTAAACACCAAGAATGGGAACGCCGTTTAGTCGGTATGAGCCGTGATAAAGCCATGATGCTCAATCGATGTCAAAGCCTTGCAGAACAACAGATATTACAAAAAGAAATATTAGCTCTTGAAGGGCGAGTACAGCGCTGCCAATCTGCAGTTGCTCAAATTGAAAAGCAGATAACGTTCAGAGAGCGTCAGGGCTAAACATGCTACCTCTTGTTTATCACACCATCTACTCTCAACTGGATATACCACCAGAGCACCGCTACCCGATCAGTAAATACCGCCGTTTATATGGCCATATACTTAAAACCTTTAATGTCAGTGATTTACAACGATTAGCTTTTTTCCAGCCACAGCCACTTTCAATCGATACGGTAAAATCTGTTCACCACTCGGATTATGTTGACGCGTTAATCAATAACACCTTGCCTGTAGCAAAAATGCGCCGAATCGGTTTTCCGTGGAGTGAGCAGTTAATACAGCGAACACTGACATCGGCAGGAGGAACTTGTCGAACAGTAGAACTTGCCCACCAGCACGGCTTGGCCATTCATTTAAGTGGCGGCTACCATCATGCTCACCATGAGTTCGGTAGTGGTTTTTGTCTGATTAACGATCTCGCATTAGCGGCACACCAAGCGCTGCGTTTAGATAATGTAGATAAAGTGATGATCATTGATTGCGATGTACATCATGGTGATGGGACAGCCACACTTTGCGCGGATAAGGATAATGTTGTTACTTTTTCAGTGCATTGTGATACAAATTTCCCCGCAAGAAAACCAGACTCAACCATAGATCTTGCATTGCCACGCCACACTACCACCCAAGAATACCTGAGGGTCTTCCAGCCAATATTGCAGTTAGCACTCGCACAGCATCAACCCGACTTAGTTATTTATGATGCTGGTGTCGACATCCACACTGATGATGAACTTGGTTACTTTGATGTATGCAAAGACGGTATTTATCAACGTGATCTCTTAGTATTATCACATTGTAAGCAACACGCGATCCCCGTTGCGGCTGTAGTCGGTGGTGGCTACCGTGCCGATCACCAACAATTAGTTGTATTACATAGCCAACTAATAAAAGCCGCTCTGACGCTTATTTAAATATTCTTATTGAGATAATCATGACCGAAAAAAAATCACCGCTAGATAATGCACCAGAAGATATAAAGCTTGCTGTCGATCTTATTTACTTGCTAGAGAGTAATGACATAGATCCTAAAATAGCATTATCTGCACTTGCTATTGTAAAAAATGATTTAGAATCAAAAGTTAATAGCCAGTAAATGGCTGCCGTTAGAATAACTAAAAGTAATAAAAGATAATTACTCACACTATTTGAAAAGATTTGAACCGCCTTTACGTATTTTTAAGTGCAAATTAACCATTTACACTGGCTTGACATTGAACTACATTTGAAATATTACTCTTCAGCATGCATTCTCGTTCTATAATTTTGTTGAAGGAGATATCAAATTAAGGATAAATAATGCTTCAATGCTTAAGATGTTCATTACCCGCTTTACTTGTAATCGCACCACTCACCTACGCAAATAGTCCGCCAAGTGAGCCTAATGAGATAACACGAACGGTCAACAGCGATATCGTTGAAGCTGGTGACATGTTACAAATACTACTTCCTGCAGCAGGGTTATTTGCTGCTTGGATGTACGATGATGCAGAAGGGGCGAAACAACTGGTCTATGCAACGGCTTCCACCCAGGCGATAGTCCAAGGAATGAAATATACTGTTGGTCGAAAACGCCCAAATGACAGTAACTGGCACTCTTTTCCATCGGGTCACACATCTGCAGCCTTTTCTGGTGCTGCTTTTTTGCAATCGCGCTACGGTGCAGCTTGGGGTATCCCTGCCTACGCTGGAGCCACCTTCGTGGGCTTAAGTCGAATCCACGGTAACCGACACTACGCTGGTGATGTCGTCGCTGGTGCTGGTATCGCATTTTTAGTAAACCAATATTTTGTCTCACCGTACCGCACGGAGGGTGTTTATTTTAGTGCTCAACCAACACAAGATGGTATTGCTGTTGGCGTAACCCTAACTGACGCAGCATTCGAAGATAAAAGTCGAGATCGCGCAAGCTATCAATTATCATCGATTGATTATAAAAATCGCATAGAGTTAGGTATTGGCGTTAATCTCGCAGATAGCTCTGGACAGTTTGGGGCTACCGAATTTCTCTCGAATTCCGAGCTAATTGATGAATACCAACCGTTTTCATACATCAATTACCAACGCAAGCTTGCCAATAACAACAGCTTTGAGTTTGAATTTATTCCAAGTGAAACTCGCAGGCGTGGTAACGCAAGCCAACCTTTTACGGTGGATGGTGTTACCTATGAACCAGGAGATGGTCAGCTATTTACTGCTTTTCGCCATTGGACTTTGGGCTCTTCCGCGTACAAAGGCTACAAAATTAATGAAAAATTCGACGTCAACTTTGGTCTAGGTCTATACGTACACTGGATCTCCGTTGATGTGGATAAAAATGAAGGTGGAAAATATTCAACCGCCGACTCATGGCGTGTTCTCCCAAATTTAGCAGTAAAAACCCAGTATAAGTTCACAGATGAAATTTCAGTCTTAGCCAAGGCACAATATCAGTTCTGGGAAGGTGATGCTTACGCGGTTGCTGAAGCTGGTCTTCAGTATCAGATCAACCCTGCGTGGGATGCGGGCCTCAAATATTCCTATACTAATACCGAACTCGACAATTCAACATTTAAAGCAAACTACGATAGTCAATCTATTGTGCTAACTTTTGCTAATCGCTTCTAAGTTAGATTTGCGACTACAAATATTGATAAACAACGCCCTCCAAATGGGCGTTGTTTCATACCTAAGCATAATAAATCTATCCAATATCACTATATCATTTCCAACCAATGATAGCCGTAAGTGAATAGATTGAACCATAGCGACCTTTCGACTTTAATAAACAATCACCAACCATCCAATACGAGTCAAAGATGAAAGACAAAATTATACAGATCGAACGCCAATCTTTAACTGTAGGAATATGCGCAAACTTATTCATGGCTTTTTCAGGTTGGGCAACCTTTTACCTTTCGGGATCAGAAGCTTTATTATTGGATGGTAACTTTTCGTTTATCCTGTTTTTATCTTCAATCGCAGCATTAAAAATTTCCGCTATTAAAGCTAACCGCTCTAACACTTTTCCTTTTGGTTTATTTGTATCAGAAGCTCTCTACTCTTTACTTAAAGGACTACTAATTGGTGGAGTGTTACTTACCGCAATAACGGGAAACATCACCAAAATCGGCAAATTTATTCAAGGTGAAGAACTCACCATGTTAAAAACAGGGCCAATCTTAATTTACTCTATCGCGATGGTTGTTACATGCTTTGGTCTTTCGTTGTTTTATCACTACCAAAATAAACGTACAGGTAATAACAGCAGCATGCTTACCACGGACAAAGCATCTTCTCTGGTTGATGGCTGTATGTCCGCAGGAACAGGTGCTGCTTTAGTACTTATTGGTTACATCACTCCTGCAAGTAGCTTTAATTTCTTACTGTATATAGGTGATGCCATCATGGTCCTTATTTTGGCGACTATCATGGTAAAACAACCCATCACTATTGTTAAAGAAGCCTTTATCGAGCTTGCAGGCGGACGCCTACAAAATGTTGATGCCTACGAGGACATCGAAAGCATTATTACCCAACAGTTAACGCAACAAGAAACTATGGCACGTAATGTTTTCATCAGTAAAACAGGGAGCAGTTATTTAGTCGTTTTAAGCTTTACGACCGAAGAGATAGACAGAAAAGGCATTACGATATTTGCTCATATTAAACAATCACTGTCGACACAGCTGACCGCGAAATACCCACATATTGATGTCGAGTTAGTCTTAAGCTGATGCCGTCCATTCATTACGTCGTCATAACCCAATGACATAAAAAAGTCGCCAATCTGGCGACTTTTCGTTTCTTGAATCAAGCAAACAGCTTACGATGCTTTCGGCAGTATCGTGGCTTCAATGGTGTAACTTTGCTTACCCATGAATTGCTTAACCTGCTGATTTAACAACTCTGTCGTGACTTGATCTATGTAGGGTTGCGGATCTTTCACTGCGTCCACACTATAACCATGCAGTAAATAACGCCCCATAAAGCGTACCGTCTCAGCCCCATTTTTAGCCATCGGTTTTAACGCTACCGCCAACTGTTTCGCTGCAGTGTCTCGCTCTTGTAATGTAATGCCATCTTGCTGAATACCTTTTAACAGCTCAGCCACCGCTTGCTTCGATTTAGCTAAATCCTTTTGATCTAAGTTCATACTGACAATAACAGTACTGTGTAAACCACTATCTGGGATCTCAGTGATTACTTCAGGTGCATAGCTTAAACTGTATTTACCTCTAAGCAGTTGATGAGCACGCTGATTAACAATACGAGACAACATATCTTGTGCCATCACATCTACCGCCGTCACCGGTGATTGCGTCTGGATCGGGTTAGTCATTATCATCAAATAACTCACAGACTTTTCATTCGATACCGGTAACTCCAGCACTTGTGACGTTTTATTTAACTCAACTTGTGGCAACAATTCTTGCTTATTTTCCGCAAGGGGAATATTCGCAACATACTGACGTAGCAGTGGGGTGATATCTTCTGGTTGAAAATCCCCAGCTATCACCAAGCGATTGTGGTGTTGCTGTTGAAACAAACGTTGATAAACCTGTTGAACATCATCGCTTGTTATTTCAGTGAAAGTGCTACTTGGCCAGATTTTATAAAAAGTACCACGTACAACTTGGCTATCATTCACCTTTGTCAGTACCTGCCCAAATGGCGAGGTTTCAAATTCAGCTCTACCTTCAACATATTGCTTTTTAACCTGCTTTAACTGCACAGGGTCAACTTTACCTTCCGTTAATACATGATGAAGTGCCGACATCGCAAACGGCAGATCATCGTACTGAGTCGCAATGGATAACCCATTATCAAAATCGCTAAGATAAGGGGTCAGCAAGGTATTATTTGCAGCGAACACTTTTTCAATGGCTGCCACATCCAAGCCAGCAAAACCACTCCGATATAATGTGTCAAACGCTAACTCACTGGCTGGATACAATGCAGGATCCAATTGTGCTCTGCCTCCTTTTGCTGCCCAGTTCATGTACGCATTTTTTTTAATGTCAGGCATTTGCTTAAGCCAAACTTCAACACCGTTACCCAATTGCCATTGCCAAGTGGTGTCATCTACTTGCTGCTGTGAAACGATCTCTCCTTTTTGCGCTGGCGACGAAAATACAGCTACGGTTTTCGCCATCATCAAGGCTTGACCCGGTTTAGCAAGTAACTGCGTCACATCCTGAACATCTTGCGCTAACTGCTGAGTTTGGTCTGTATTGGCATAAGCAATGAAGTAATACGGTACCAGTTGTTCTAGTTGCTGTTTTAAGCTCTGATTAACTCGGCTCTGATCCATCTCTGCCACGAAGCGCTCGAGTACCGCTTTATGTTCAGCTTCAGACATCAAAACACGAGGTTCGAATAAGCTCGCAAACATGGCCTCAGTGATCACCCAAGAATCCGTTGCCTGCCAATTCATTGCATGATTTTTCAAATTAGATTTATAACTGGCTAGCGCAGCTGCGAGTTCGACCTCACCGACACCGTAATCACGTAAACTCGCCAACTCTTTGGCAAAAAATGCTTGAACCTCAGCACGATGCCCTTCTTTAAAACCCACCGCTAACGTAGCCAATTGCTGCCCTTCGAAAGTACTATCATAAGCTTCGATGTAGCTTGTATTAGCTGCCAACGCGATACTGCGATCCATTAGCCGTGCTTGGATAAGACTATTTAACAGGCCAACCTCTAAATAACGATATTGGTCACCATAAGTTAACCGCTTAGATTCCCCCAATGGCTGCAATAAAATCAGTGCAGAGTCACCACCTTGCGGCGCAACTAATGCTTGCTGCTTTTGCGTTGGTAACACTAACGGCTCAATATTAGCGAGCGGTTGCGACTTAGCCTGCCATGAAGCAAAGTGTTGAGCTATTTGAGTCTCAATTACCGTTTTATCGAAATCGCCTACCACCACCAACTCTGTATTTTCTGGGAAATACCAACGCTGATAATACTCACGCAAGCCAGTTGGCGTTACCGATTGAATACTTTCCTTGGTACCGAGTATTTCATGATAAGCAGGAGAATCTGCACGCAAACGCTCATCCATCTGGCTATAAATATTGCGCTCTTGCGGTAGACGAAGACGATACTCCCCCATTACCGCACCTCTTTCAGCCTCAACCTTTTCAGGTTTTAGTAGCATGCCATCAGCCACATCCCTAAACCAAGTAAACGCGGTGGTCACTTCAGTTGAATCAGGCAGCTTTAATTGATACCAAGTCTTATTATAAGAAGTGTAAGCATTCAAATCAGCGCCAGCACTTAGCCCTAAACGTTCGAAGAATTGCCACACATCTTGTTGAGCAAAGTTTTTAGAACCTTTGAACGCCATATGTTCAAGAAAATGGGCATATCCCTGTTGTTGCGCCGTTTCTTGAGCGCTACCTGCACGAACAATAAATCGTAACTCGACGGGTTCATCATCCTTCTGATAAAGGTGATACTTCATACCATTCTCTAACGTCCCATGTTGCCAATCGGGATCTGGGGTTATTTTTGTTGCATGCCACTGGTTATCTTGCTGGCATCCGACGAGGAAAATCGTGCCTATCAGCAGAAAACTATATGCTCTAAACCATTGTTTCATATATGCCCCTTATCTATTTCCTCGACAATACAACACTACTCATATAATTGAGATAAATAGATCATATAGAAGCATTAATTTGCGATATCGTAGTCAAATATCGCTTTTACAACGCAGACTTAACGCCCTTAGATAAACGCTATATGCACGTTTATCTAAGGGTGGTATTAACAGGCATAAAAAAAGACTCCGCAGAGTCTTTTATATTTACGCTAATCAAATAGATGATTAGCGTTACACATTATTTTCATTTAGAAACTAAGGGATTTACGACCCGTCGTTTGATCAAAAGAAGGCTTTTCTGCTTCTTTTTTCACTGATTTTTTAGGTGCTTTTTTAGCTGCGCTTTTTACAGGCTTAGCTTTAGCGCTGAGTTTTTTATCCGCTTTGCCACTTTCAGCCGACGGCTTTTTAGCTGTTGCTTTTTTCTTACCCACAGGTGCCGCAGCTTTAACGTCTTTCACCACTTTTTCTGTTGGTTCTGTCACTGGTTGGTTACAGACCACAACGTAGTACTCTTGGTTAAACTCAATGACGTCACCATCGTAAAGTTTACGGCGCTTACGTTGCTCCAATTCACCATTAACACCAACATAACCTTCAGATATGGCAAACTTCGCTTCACCACCACCGCTCACAACGTTGGCAATTTTAAGCACTTTATACAACTCAATCGGCTGAGCAGAAACTTCAACTTCTAGCGCTTCTACTTCATATTCTTCATGTTCAAACATAAATTTGGCTCTGGGTTATTATTCTGATGCTAGTGTTTTAACAATAGTCCGCGATAAATCGTCTCGCTATATCGACACTAGGCTTAATACGCTGCAGTTTACCCGAGAAGCCAATGTGGCGCGAATGCTAATATTTTTAGCGCACCAAAAAAGCCATCAAAATGATGGCTTTTGTATGTTTACTCTTACGGGTTAACCTACGGGCGTAAAATTACTTTCACGCTACCATCAACTTCACTTTCGTCGATATAACCAATCGCATTAGCGGTATTAGCAACTGTATTTTTCACAATCGCACTAGAACTCACCGCTTTTGGTGGCTGACCTTTGCCCGTGAACACTTTTTTAGCCCAGTAAGCTTGAAGCTGAGCTTCCGTTTTACCGGTAACTTTAGCGTGGAATTCACTCTTCAGTGGCTGACCATCGTCAAGATCAATCGCATCAATGTTCAGTGATTTCGCTTTACCTAAGTACACTTTCTTGATTGTCGATGCATCAAGATCTGCTGCTGCAGGATTTGCAATAACCACAACCGCAGCCTGTGCAAAGCTTGAAGCAGCAAGGCAAAGTGCTAAAACTGTTTTTTTCAACATGACTTTCTCCTTAGAAAACTACATCAAGTTTTACGGTATATACCATAGTGTCATCAATGGACTGATCTTTCGCTGCACCCGCTAAACCGCCGTTGGTATCACCAAAATTAGTCACATAAGTCATATCTGCTTTTAGTGCCATATTGGTGTAAACATCCCAACGCGCACCTACACTGTAGCTGGTACGCTGCATATCAAGCACGGCTTGCTGTAGTTGCGTTGAACCCGCTAAATAAGCGGCTGCTGGATCTTTCGGATTTTTCATCGAGTTAGCAACGGCTTGCGCTGAAGCTTTCTTACGATCATCATTATCTTTGGTTTTCAGATGTGAAACAGTGAAGTACGGTGTTACAGATTCAATACGGTAGCCCGCTGTCACGTATGCAGCATCAGCATCAGGGTAAAAACCTTGCGTTTCAGTGCGTGTTACTTCTGACATTACAAATAGGTTTTCACCATCAAAGCGAGCGCCAATACCGTAAAACTTCGCTTCATCATTTTCGAACTTCGTTCCAGCTAATGAAGCGCCGCTCAGCGTCCACTCGTCTTGCGACGTCACTTTCGCCTGAGCATAGCTTGAACGCAATGTCACTGTATCGTTAGTCCACGACACCACACCACCGTAAATTTGGTCGAATGTAGTTTGCGCACGGAATTTAGTTTTATCAGAACTCAAGTTATGAGAACCTGCAAAACCTTGAAGTTGAATGCTGCTATCGTCTAATTCAATATCGTAAAGCATGTCGGCACCGGTGAACGATGTTGCGACAACATTACCGTAGACTTCATTTGGCACACGTACACCAAGTTGTGCATAACCCACTTCAAGGTAGTCAGACAACATGAACAAAGGTAAACGTAATTTACCCGCACGACCTTTTAGGTTTGGCGTAAATTCATGGCTAATAAATGCCCACTCGATTTGTGGTTTCCAGTTTTCAAGCTCTGTACCACGGCTAACCAACTGAACTGTTGCTTGGGTTGAATCGTTTACCGTAAATACGGTTTGCAAACCAAACAGGGAACCTTCATCTAGGTTCAGCTTATCCGTTGCACCAACATAACCCGCCTTATTATTCGCAACTTGAAGTTTTAATGATGCAAAGCCATCAAATTGAAAACGATCAGCGACGCTTGATTGTTGTTGCTCGGTTAATACTGAAACTTGGTTTTCTAGTTCACTAATACGCGCATCTGTAGTACTCGTTGCATTAGCTTGGCCAGAAAGCGCGCATAAGGCTGCTAGTGGCAACAGGCGAAAAGCCTTTATTGTCATCATGAAACTCCGGTTTATTTTTATAGTATGTCACTGCTTGTGTAACTGTTTTTTGTCACGCCCTTAATCACAAAGCCCCATCGAAAGGGCTCTGTAAAAAAGCGTGTTATTTATCGTTTATTGCATGTTGCTAAACTTTAAACTGCGCCGTCGAATGGCTTAGTTGCTCGACCACACCCACCAGTTGATCACTGGCAATGCCGAGTCGGTCTGAAGAGGAAGAAACTTGTTCTGCGCTACGGTTAAACTCTTGTAGCTGTTCTTGAATGATAAGAGAGGTTTGGTGCTGCTCTTCCGTTGCGGAAGCAATTTGATCGTTTACAACCGTGATACCGGCAACTTTCTCCGTAATGGACCGCAAACTTTCACCCGCAGTCGCTGCGCTACTCACACCATCTTCTGTCTGACGCAAACCTTGGTGCATGGCTTCAACTGCTGATTTAGAAGCAACTTGCAGCTCTCCCAGCACCACTTGAATTTCTTCTGTCGATTGCTGAGTACGAGCCGCGAGTGTTCGCACTTCATCGGCAACAACCGCAAAACCGCGACCTTGTTCACCAGCGCGTGCGGCCTCAATTGCGGCATTCAGTGCTAATAAGTTGGTTTGATCAGCAATGCCTTTAATCGTAGATAAAATAGCATCGACATTAGTCGTGTCTTGCTCAAGTTTATCGATAACTGTGGCTATTTTACGAACATCGTCCGAAAGAACATTAATAACATTGACCGTCTGTTGCACAACAGTAAAACCATCTTCAGCTTTGGTATTTGCATCGTTAGCTTGTTCCGACGCCTGACTTGCATAGTCCGCCACATGGCTTACAGTTTGTAGCATTTCACCAACAGATAGCGTCACTTGCTGAATATTTGACTGCTGCTCAGCAGTAAAACGAGATGTATCTTGACGGCTTTCAGATAACTGACCCGTTATCGCCTCTAGCTGATGAATACTTGAAATGGTATCTGAAATAGTGGCATGTAATTTACTAATAAACTGGTTCACGTTATTAACAAGCTCGGCCACTTCATCTTTGCCGTCATAATGAATACGAACAGTAAGATCACCTTCACCATTAGCGATCTCATTCATTCTTGCCGTAACAATCGCAATAGATTGACTAATTGAGCGTAGAATAGCAAAACCGAAGCTCAGCAAAAATGCCACGACAATCAAGCCAGAAATCATAGAATTCACACCTGCTTGATCAGCGCTTTCACGTGCATTACCGATCAAGCTAACGACTTGTTCCCGCACATAATCTTGTAGCGTTTTTAATTCTTTTTCTAAGCTTTCTTGAGTCTGACGATTTTGTTCTGCTTTGCGAGAGATAACAGCAACAGATTCATTCATATTAATAAAATCAAGAGCTAGCTGATTACCTGCCCCGAAATAACTCGCCATCAATGTTTCGACATGTGCTAATTCATTACTCTTTTGTGGTAACAGTTTTTTTATTTCAGCTAAATCTTTATTTAACAGCTGGTAAAGTAACGCTGCTTCGCTAAGTGCATCTTCTTCTCCCGTTACGACAGCGGTTTCAAATTGTTGTGTTAGCCGTGGAAGCGTACCGTCTAAGCGAACGACAACTTCCATCGCTGGGTAATATTGCTGATCCAATGACACTAAATGAAGATTATTTGTACGATGAACATTTGCGTTCATCAAAATAATGACGGCAATACCAGTAGAAACAAAAGCCATTAACAACCAAAATTGATGACGAATCGTTAGGTAACGAGATAAATTCATAATATATTCTTGTGCTTAATGGTTCGCTTGATAAGCGCCATGAAAGAAATAAAAAAGTCAAAGCAGTGTCGTTAAAATGTTATAGCTTCTAACTAAATACGCCGTAACTAAGGACGAGTACGGATAGTCACGTGATGATACTCACCAGTGTCATAAAGTATGATTATATTTAAATAGTATAGTTTTATTAACTCAAACCATTAAACAAACCAGCCCATTTGTACAGGAATACGCTTTACCTCACCATCGCGCGTGTATATAAGGATGAGCACTTTAATCAAGTGCATTAGCTACGAAAATAAAGTGTTCAAGATCAAGGATTTACTAGCAGAGCCCGAAAGTGCCACTTCATCAAAAAAGATAAATTAATATAAACCTATGGCAATAAAAATTAGCAAACAGCTTGAGGCAATACACTTTCATAGACATTTTGCAAAAAAGACATATCGGTGTTTTGCTCATTACTTATATGATCTGAAATAAATGGATATGTAGATAGAGATATCACAAGCATATAATAATACCCTTCATTATATGGGCTACATTCCGTAATACTGCTCAACAAGGACATTAGCTTTTTCTTATGAGGTATCAATAGTTTATTGGCAAGCCGATTCTTCGCTTCCGTATTATCTAATGACAGTAGTTCACGATGAATAATGATAGGAATAAGTGAATTAATCCGCCAAACTTCAATATAACTATTCACAATCAGTGACAATGTTAGTTTTGGTTCTTTTTTTAGTTTTTTAATCATATTTTCAAGCTCAGGAAAAAACTCTTCGAAAATCTGACAGTATAAATTTTCTTTCGATATGAAATAATAAATAATCAAACTAGGGCTAACATTAGCACTTTGTGCAATTTTTCTAATTGTCACTTTTCCATATGGATTATGAGCAAAGAGATCTGTTGCATTTGAAAGTATTTTTTTTCTTGTTTTAGCTTCAGACAACATTTATTACAGACCTATTATGCGGACAACACTGAGCAGTAAATATCACTGACTAGTGCATTTTTCACTAGCGAATTTTCGCCACCATAATATATAAGCCGACAAAAAAACAGCATTCAAATGATAATTGTGACACGAAAAACACGATTGGATAACACTACGAACAAAAGGATGATCAAGTGGGGATATATGCAAATAAAACAAAATAACGATGTGAATTATCACACAAAAAAAAGAGCCTAAATACTTTCGCATCTAAGCTCTTCAATTTTAGACTAGACAAAAATAACCAGACATTTAGCTGTCATTAATATTCAATTAATGACTTATTGGTCATTTCCTAGTGAGGACGTGGTAAAGCGTTAATTAGGTGAGTAGCAGCCCACCTCACTTAATTTCTACCGTTTGAGTTATTCTACACGGTATTTAGCAATAATTTCTTCATCAAGTTCAACACCCAAGCCTATGGTGTTTGGCACTGCAACATAACCATCTTTAAAAGCAATTTGGTTTTTAACCAGTGACGTAAACAGTGGACTTGTACTCTGCGAGTATTCAATCAAGTCACCATGCTCACGAGAAGCGAGGAAGTGCACAGTGGCTGCAATTAAGATACCGGTTGAGAAACCGTGAGGAACTAGCTTCATCCCTGCCATGTGCGCCATGTCGTAGATCTTAACCATCTCACTAATACCACCACAACGCGTCACGTCAGGTTGTACGAAATCAGCGCCCGACTTTTCAATGAAGTTCGCAAACTCGTAACGAGTAGTCAAGGTTTCACCACCAGCCAGCTTTTGTGACGTCGATTGAGAAATCTTACGGTAACCCGCAAGAACATCATCAGTAATCGGCTCTTCAATCCATAGCAGGTTAAATTCTTCAAGCTTCTTAGCCATTTCAATAGTGTGGCCAGCTGTACGCCATGCACTTGCTAGGTCGATTGCAATTTCGACGTCTTTGTTGATGCCGCGAGCGGTTTCACAAACGGTCTTGATGATCTCGTAATCAGTCTCTGCATTTTTACCTAACGGACCGCCACCAAACTTCAGTGAAGTAAAGCCTTGAGCTAGCAATTCAGCTGTGCGAGCAATGTTTTCTTCTTTAATTGCCGAAGGAATAAACGTGCCGTATGCACGGATCTTTTCACGGAATTTACCACCTAGAAGCTGCCATACAGGCACTTTGTAGAATTTACCCGCGATGTCCCATAGCGCCATATCAATAGCAGAGATAGCGTGGATCATGGTTGAGCGACGGCCAGCATAATGAGTGCCGTTGTACATCTTAGTGTATAGGCGTTCGATTTCTAGCGGGTTTTCACCAACAAGAAGACGTTCAATACCTTGAGAAGAACCGTGGCTTTGAGTAGCTTTAATGCAAGCTTGAATCATCATAGGTGAGCTATCAGACTCGCCCACCCCTGTGATACCTGCGTTTGTGTGTACGCGGATAAGAACACCATCCTCACCCCATTCACAAGCTTCATCAAGAGCAGGAACACGCAGGTGAATAACTTCTACTTCAGTGATTTTCAATTCGTTAAATTGCATTTTGTTTCTCTGATATTAAATATATTCAGTACTTAGTCCAATCGTGGAGCAATTAGACTCAGCTTGAAATTCGCTGCCAGCATAGGGACTAACAGCGAGTTAGTAGCGTGTTCTAATTAAGCTGCAGCTTCTTGAACAACAGGGGTTTTCTTGAATTTGTCACCAACTGTGTAGATACAAAGCGCGACAACTACTGTTACCACACCAGCCAGTTTTTGCATTGTCATCACTTCACCTAGTAGGAAGTAAGCAACGATCATCGCAAATAATGGTAGGACGTTCAGTGCCATTGTGGTGATAACTGCATCTTGCGTTTTCAGTGTTGCCACTTCCCATACCGCGTATGCAATACCAGAACATAGAAGACCTAGCGACAAGATAGTTGCGATGTATTTACCATTCTCCACCAGTACCACTGCCGAGCTAAAATCAGCACCCGTTACTAAACCAACGATAAGTAGCGCACCTGTTGCAGCTGCGAATTGGTAGAAGCAGCTAGAGAAGGTGTCGTAACGAGAGTTTAGGTCTGAACCGAATTTGCCTAAGATGTAGTTGTAAGTAACAAAACCCAGTACACCACACAGTGCGAATAAGTGACCTAGGTTAATACCTTGGATCTTATTCGATGGGTCATAAGCAATAACTGCCGCCCCCACTAGAGACAAAACAACGGCAAAGACTTTTGGCGCCGACGGCTTAATTTTATCGATAACAAATACCGCTAGCATGGTTAGGAACGGGGCCATACCATTGATAACGCCGATTTCACCTGATGAGGTGAATTCGTAAGCAAGAATCGTAAAGTAAAAGAATATCGCTTGTGCTGAAATACCCGCACTCATTAGCAAGATTGCATCTTTCTTGTTTTGGATTTTCTTCAGCGTGTGCTTTTTAGAAAAAGCAAACAGAACAACAAAACCTAATGTTGCAATCGCGTAACGTGCGATAGCTAAAACAACAGGATCAAGTTTACCTGCAAGAACACCACCTAGCGGGAACGAAGCACCCCATAAAGCAGCACACACAAGCGCAAGGCTTAACCCAAGTGATTTATTAGGAATAGGTTTACTCATTTTTTTTATTCTCAATTAAAGGGGCTCAGAAGACCCTTTTTAAAGGCAACAATGATTATTGAGGGCAAATACCGATGACATGCTCTAATCGCTGGTCTTTTTGATATAGCGAAGCATAAGCAAAACCAACACCTTCCAAGTTGGTTGGTGCACCGCTTGCTACCGCGAACACTTTGTCGATGATCTGGTTTGATACGTTATCAATCGTGTCTGTTGCATCCATGATTCCACAAGCATTAATGTCCATATCTGCAGTGATAAGAGACGTATTACCTGACACACGAATAACCGGAACAATCGAGTTATTGAAACCCGCAGCGCCTGCTGTCCACAGAATTAACTGACAGCCAAGTGATGCGAAGTGCATTGCAGCACCACCACACAACATGGTTGTTTCTGTTAGGTAGAAACCTGGAACGGTTGGTTTTTCACGGTGAATATGGTTAATGCGCAGGCAGTCTTGAATAGGACGAGTACCTGTTTTGTGCATTGCACCCTGTGATTTTTCATCGATGGTTGTAAGGCCACCCACACTGTTGCCGATAGACATTGTTTCAGTGCCTTCGATAACATGCCAGCGTTTTAGGTCTTCAGCGATCAAGCGCTCAATCTTCTCGCCCACTTCAGGGGTAACTGAACGCGCTTTTAGGATCTCTTCACAACCCAGCAGTTCAAGTAACTCACCCGCCATGGTGATCGCGCCCATATCTACAAGCTTGTCTGATGCCGCGCCTACTGAAGGATTAGAAGCTAGGCCGCTAGAGGTGTCAGAACCACCACACTTAATACCGATACGTAGCGCGGAAACAGGTGTATCTACACGCTCGACACTGTCTGCGTATGCTTTTAGTTCTTTCGCAAGTTCGATACCGTCTTTAATTGTTTCGACAGTGCCCTTGTTCTTAATAACCGTCAGGGTATGAACGGGGAAGCCTTGTTGACGAACAGGCCCTGCCACCATTTCAGGATCGATAGAGCCACAACCCATCGCGATAACCAGCACACCAGCAATGTTTGGGTTAGTTGCCGTGTGAATGATGGTATCGATCATTTCTTCGTTGCCACCATACATACAGGTGTAATGGTTAGTAACAACAACTGAATCATCAATTTCTTTGCTGATATTGCGTGCAATACCTTCACAACATTCATCAATCGCAACGATCATTACATTATTGCGAATACCAAATGTACCGTTTGGACGTGGGTAGCCTTTAAATGTCGCGCTCATTATTGCTCGATCCCCATTTGCTTGATGATTTCTTCGATTATTGCGTCTGGAATGTCTAAACGTTCGCTACGAACGTTTTGAACATGAACAAGTTGACCTAGCGGGATTTCAACAATCGATTTACCAATTGAATGGCCACATTTCAAAATGTGCTCACCCAGCGGGATATCGCCAAGCGCAATCTTATTACCGAATGTGATTTTTTGTAGGGCATTAACTTGTGCAATCACTTCATTGTTAGCGGAAATAATTTCAACTAATTCATGCTTTTCTACACTACCCAATAGCGTGGCTACGTTGTCTGTAGAAGAAAGTTTTATTGCTTTCATTATTATATTCTCTGTCTATCGTTAACAGTTAATCGTCTATTGTCCGACAATCGGCAGTATACAGATCTACAGATGACAAAATATGACAAACATCACAAGTTCGTGTTATATTTTTCAATAACTTAAAGCATGCACTAAGAACAAATCATGAAAATGAAGATCAACAAACAGAGCCTAGAAGAGCAAGCCACTGAATTTATTAGAGATATGATAGTTTCGGGTCAGCTAGTGATGGGCGATAAAATTGTTGAGAGTACGCTATCGAAAGAACTAGAGCTTTCGCGCAGTACTGTTCGCATGGCACTGAACTCACTTTCACATGAAGGCTTAGTGATACAAAAGCCTTATGTTGGCTGGCATGTATTCACTTTGTCGGACGACGATTTGTGGGAACTGTACAATTTACGTGTTGCCATTGAGTCACAAGCAGCGGTAATGGCAGCAGAAAAAGCGACCCAAGATGATAAAGATGAGTTAAGTCGTATTTACAATGAATTCTGTGAATTATGTGGCACAGAAACCTTGGATATCTTCGACGTTTGTGAAAAAGACTTTGAATTGCATAGAAAAGTTGTCGAAATCAGTAAGAGCAATAAATTCATAAAAATATATGAACAGATTTCTAATCAACTAAAAAGTTACATCAAACTCACCCATAATGATTACGACCTTTCGCAAAGTGGTATCAGCCATACTGGTATTGTTGAAGCGATCATCGAAGGCGATGCCAACCGTGCTTGGCTAGAATCAAAACAAAACATTACGGCATTCACTGATCTTTCTCTGCAGAGTAAGAAAAACGATCGTAATCAAAACTAATCGCTGTCGCCAGACACACTGAATTAGGCCTCTCAATTTTAAGAGGCCCCACTATATTCCTTCATCAGTAATGATTGTATCTCCGTCTTAATAGCGATTTCATACAGTCATTGAGCTGGCAGGTAGTCGTCTGGTGCAAGAGAATCAATGCGACATTTAAAACGTAGAAAACGTCAGGACAACTAAATACGGTAAATTGTTATTGCTCATGCCGCCTCTATACTCACGGTGCATGACGCCTAATGCCTTCCACCCTTCATCATGGCAATCAGTACAGATCTCTTTGGGGTCGAACTCCTCATGTGGAAAGTGACATTCTACGCACTCCATCCCTTCACTCTCTTGATGTTTAATATTGTGCTGAGGCCCATCCAAATTTGATAAACTATCATGGCACTCGACACAACTATTGAACTCGAATTCAAGATCCTCTGATGGCTTTTCTTCTTGGTGGCATTGGCCGCTACAGGTCTCATCTAACAGGTGAAAATTCGCAAGATTATCCTCATCTGGGTTCGGTAGCTCTCCAGCAAAGGCAACGTTAAGCAACACAACTGCGAATAGTAAAGCGATACGCTTGATCATATCAGTCACCTAATTATTTAACCTAAGCTTCAACGCGCGCTGAATCGCTTCATGGCAAGTTCGACACAAGCCTATTCGGATTTTTTTATCTATCCCTATGATTGGATCAAATTCACGATGCAAACTATGGCAGGTTGAGCAGAGCAACTTGGTGGCATGTACATCATGCGTCCACTCACTACTTCGCAAATGATCAGGTGAATGGCAGGCTATACATTGCTTGTTTTGAGTGAAAACGGACATATCGCCCTGAATCTTATATGAA
Organism: Photobacterium sanguinicancri; assembly: GCF_024346675.1. Taxonomy (NCBI): domain Bacteria; kingdom Pseudomonadati; phylum Pseudomonadota; class Gammaproteobacteria; order Vibrionales; family Vibrionaceae; genus Photobacterium; species Photobacterium sanguinicancri. The sequence goes on along the minus strand of NZ_AP024850.1, from coordinate 940,338 downwards.
ATTATCGCATCAGATCTTTTAGGGTGATCGCCCTTAGGGCCATGACAGGCGGTACAATTGTTATAAAAATTAGAACTCGCATGGACACCAACAGACGTAATCGCTTCTATCCTTTTAATTAAACGCGGCTTGTGATGACAGCGAATACACCGCTTATTCTCTTTTATCAACACCGCCATTTGAGCATCATCGCTGGCTTGAGATGAAAAAGCTTTAGTTTTTAAATCAATCGATCCAGCTGGGTATGACCCCAATAAAAGTGATAACAGTGACAGGCATAATAAGAGCTGGAATAAAAAACGACCAAAAATGACAACCATAGCGAGACTCATTCATATAAAAATGAGGGTAGGCCAATATAAATTGGCCCTGTCTAATCTACCTGATACTTTATTTAAACTTAAAATTCAGTACCCCACGGTGATATATATGATTGATTTGTGAGTTATCAAAGACAGCAATACCAAATGGATAAACCTTGGTTAGATCATTAAATTGGACATCTTGAGTCTCTGAATTTTCTCCTGTGGTCACTAGCTTCCGCTTCATTTCAAGTACCCATACACCTTCATTCCAGCGAGCAGCGACTTCAACATCACCACGAGAACCAACAAATGGCTTGCCTGTTAGCCCTGGAATGCGATCGGTCTTATTGTATTCAACCGTAAATGGCTTCTTCTCGGAATCTAGAATTAGCAACGTTTCATTGGTTAAGTTATCTGAGACAAATGCGGGCTGACCATCTTTAATGTTATTAACATAGCCACCACTGATTTTACTGTCCCCTTTACGCCCCCACCCTTTATTCTCTTTAGGGTCGGTATTACTATCAACGTATTGATCATCCAACTGATTATGCGCGGCAGTTCTCACCCCTTTCCAATGCCACATATCAATGAACTCACCCTCTTTGGTGTATTTACGTGCAGGGTTATTATCTTTACGCCCAGCATTCATACCGCCCTCAGCTCTGTGACAGGCGGCATTACAACCTTTTTGGGCGAAATCTTGCGTATTTATATCCCAATAAACCGCAAACTTATCTTCATAATAAGTATTGTCATGCCCTGTGCTGTCTTTATTTGATAGCTGTTGCCAACTATCATCGTCTTGTTTCACCCAAGGGAACCTATCAATGCTCATTGTCGGATCGGCATAAGTAACAAGAAAATAAACGTATTCATCGTCATATAACGATTTCATTTCAACAGTTGTTCTTTTTATTCCGGTATAGCCATTATTCGGTTTGTAAGGAAGTTTAGTTAGCTTCTGAGATATCGATTTAGCGTCATTCCACGCCGCATCGATTTTACCATCAAGGATTAAGCTCGCAGACAGTTTACTGCTCTCTAAGGTAGTCTCTTTCGCATGGGCCACACTAAAGGTCGTAAATACAGTCACAATAAAAACAGCTATGGTAGAAAGCTTCATTGCTATTCTCCTTACATTCATTCCTATGCTCTTACACCACTAAACAATACAAGTGAAAGGCACTGTTACCATAAAGCGTAGTTACGAATAAAAGGATCACACTTGATTAACATCAAGTCATCTTGGGAAATAAAAAATGAAAATATTATTAATTTAACTATCAATACTCTATATAAATATAGTGAGGGGAAAATAGGTAAATCATGGGCAAATATAATCAGATCTGAGCATCTAGGGCCAAATGTAGATCCAGCAAGGGTGTGTAATAGAAATGACTAGTGATATGTTTTTATGATTGGAGCAGGTTCTGTAAAAGATGGAGGTTATATCAAGAAAGTTAGGGATACATGAAAACGCGAAGAATGATTTGAATTGATAGTTCTATGGGGAGTATTGCCAAACGGCAGATGGGTGGAAGCCCCCTCCAGCCACATCCCGGCACACACGTCGCTCATTGTGGCTGCTCCCTTCCGGGCCTGACCAGGTTCACAAGTTAGTGTTGCGGGAGGACCAAAGGGGGCCTCCATAGATTCTTTGTCTCTCGACGAGAACGGGATGGATTATCTACTAAGGCTTGTCGCTTTGCAAGGCGTTCTCGGTAAACTCTCGTTTAAGTGGTGTTTTATTACACAAAACTCGAGCATTACTACTTTATCCGTTTGAATTAACTCATTTCTGAGCTATTTCTTGTACTAAGCCGAGTTATACCTCTTCAGGATCTTCCAGCAAGTATTCACCTAGCAATGCGCCACCGAGTATCAGTAACCAAGCTACCAATATTGGGTTGGGTACATCAAAGTGTGGTACGACGACCAAGGTAGCAAACCCCACAGCTGGGAGTACCCAAGACAGACGAGGCACCCAATCACCAAATTTAACCTTCTCCATCCCCTGCATCGCTGCGATTAAGCCAGTAATACATAATGCGACTAACGCAGCATGTTGCATGCCACCAACCCATAATGGCACCACAAGAAACAGTGGCCACCATGTATTACCTTCTATCGGCCTCCAACAGCGACAAGCAAACCAAATAACACCCACAGCGAGTATTTGCACCACAGTATATAAACTGCTTCCCGGCAACTTGCCTTCACTTTGTAGTGCCATCAGCCCGACATCCATGGCGAGAATAATGGAGACTAACAATGCACCCAACTGCCAACTACTCTTTTGAGACATACAAATATTAAAGACAGGCAGCATCATGAAAATGCTGATGGAAAGCGCTAGAGGCTGCTCAGGCAAGACCATGCCGTACGCGCCAAGGCCAACAAGCAGCAGCCATGCTGCGATTCCTCCTTGCGGAAGAAGCCAGAGAGCAGGAATAGCTAAAGCGAGAGCAGGTAGCTGCCCATCACTGTATCCGAGTGCAGTGACACCTAATACGGTTAATGCAACACTGACCAGAACTAATAACGCGGCATACAACATGGCAGCACCTCCTTGCGTTGTTCGGTAGGACATAGAAAAATAGCAGTCTATTTCTTACGGTCTAACTCTTAATATGGACGATTTTACTGGGCAAATCTATAGCGTGGTCTATCAAATTCCGACAGGAACGGTAGCAACCTACGGTGATATCGCACGATTAGCAGGCTTTCCCGGTTATGCTCGGCAAGTCGGAAAGCTGATGTCTCGCTTACCTGAAGGCTCGAAACTTCCTTGGCACAGAGTGATTAACGCTAAAGGGATGATTTCATTAACGGGGGATGATCTTGCGCGTCAGCGTGAAAAATTACGTAGTGAAGGGGTTACCGTAAGTGATGGCGGAAAGCTATCGTTACGTATTTATCGGTGGGAAGTCTGCCGTTAAAGGAGATTCAAAGCATTGGGGGGGAAACCAATGCTTTGCTCTCAAACTGAGTACCTAGTAATACGCGGATTTTTAATGCGTTTTTACTAACATCAAATCAATCTTTTCAGTCTTATTTGGATCGGTAATCACGCGGTTTGAAGTGTCTGTAATGAACATCAACTTACCATCGACTTCAATGCGCGCACTCACAGCATAGGTATGATTGGCGATAATTTCATCAGTTTCATAATCAAGCTGGAAGCTAAACGGGACTTGCTTACCATCAGCGAGGAAAGACTGCTGGCTGATCACTTCGGCTGCAACATCCATTAAAGACACATCAGACAAGGTCACTGTCACTTTGGCTTCCGCGGGTATTGCTATACGCTCACGGTAGCTTACTGTTCCTTCCACTGTATCTATGCCTTTGTCTTGCTGAATAATTGTTGAGCATGCCGTTACTGCTAATGCTGCGGCTAAGCCCAATAAGACTGTAATAACCTTTTTCATTGTTAACCTCATAATACCCTACGATTCATTCATTATGACTTTCACTACTTTCGCCTTTAAATCGTTTGATATAAACCCCATATATATCGTTAAGGTTGGACATCATGATGCGATTTAACTTGATATTATAGCGAAGTCCTCGTAAAACTCTTAATCAAAGATAAGCAATTACCTAGACTATCAGCAAGATAGTGCTTATCTTTTAACATTCAATATCATTAATAATGGATACCAGATGAGCAAAGAACTGACTGAACTTCTCACGCTGTTGCACTTAGAACCTCTTGAACAAGGTTTGTTCCGTGGGCAAAGTGAACATCTCGGGTTACCCCAAGTTTATGGTGGCCAAGTTATTGGTCAATCGCTCTCTGCTGCGAAGAAAACCGTGGAAGCTGACCGTCATGTTCATTCATTCCATAGCTACTTTCTTCGTCCAGGCGACCCGCAAAAACCCATTATTTATGATGTCGAAAATTTACGCGACGGTAAAAGCTTTAGTACTCGTCGTGTAAAAGCAATTCAAAATGGCCGTCCTATTTTCTATTTAACGGCCTCTTATCAGGGAGAAGAAGAAGGCTATAGCCATCAATCTACGATGCCTGATGTTCCAGCTCCTGAGACACTTAAATCTGAAACGGAGTTAGTGAAATCTCTTGCTGATTACTTACCAAAGCAAGCGGTAGAAACATTTAGCCGAGATCGTCCTATTGAAGTACGTCCGGTTAATGTTATCAACCCATTAAGCCCAACCAAAACAGAGGCAAAACAATACTTATGGATAAAAGCCAATGGCGAAATGCCAGATGACTTACGTATTCACCAGTATGTATTGGCGTATGCTTCAGACTGGGGCTTTTTAGTCACCGCCCTGCAACCACATGGAGTCACGCTGCTAACACCGAAGCTTCAAGTCGCTACCATAGATCACTCAATGTGGTTCCATCGCCCATTCCGCTTAGATGAATGGCTGCTTTACGTTATCGACAGCCCATCAGCCAGTGGTTCTCGTGGGCTTGTTCGCGGTGAAATATACAATCAACAAGGCGAACTTGTTGCCTCTGCCGTCCAAGAAGGGCTGATGCGTCACCATAAATAGTGCGAACGGCATCAAGATACTACTGTATAGCAAATGATAAAACGCCACAGAAACGACGCCGGTTTCTGTGGCGTTTGACTTTATGCTAGTTCACAAAGCATTGAGCCCATGAATAAGCATACTGCCCCTTAGTTAGGCTTTGTCAGGGTTAAGTAAAATCATTCATATTAATCATACTATTAAGCACAATTATGCTAATAATGACCAATCAATATTTCAATTCCATCAGCATTATGCCGAGGCTGCTTCCATACCATCATTTTCTAGCTGTTGAAGGTGTTCGCTTGCCTGCTGCAGCTGGTACATCTGCAAGTAGTGACCCTGCTCGGTCAATAGCTGTTGGTGTGTGCCTCGTTCGATGATTTCACCACGGCTGAGTACCACAATTTCATCAGCATCCATGATGGTTGATAAACGGTGGGCTATCACCACAATACTCATATCTTGACGTAGCAACGCCAGACCGCGCTGAATATTTTGCTCGGTCCCTGAATCAATATTGGCGGTTGCTTCATCTAAAATCAGAAGCTTAGGCTTCGCTACCAATACCCGTGCCAATGCTAATAGTTGCTTTTGCCCTGCCGATAAATTGACTTCACCACCACCTAATCGGGTCTCCAGTAGATCGCTATATTGACGAATTTGCGCTGCTAAACCAACATCTTCTAACGCCTGCCAAACCGCATCATCGCTGACGGTACGGCCTAAACAAATATTTTCGCGCACAGTATCACTGAGGACATGCGGATCTTGCTGCACCATAGCGACATCTTGCCGTAATACGGCTTGCTCAAGGCTTGCCAATGGTCGCCCATCGATACGAACTTCCCCGTCTTTTACCGGGTAAAAGCCCATTAAAAGCGAGGCTAATGTGCTCTTTCCACTGCCAGTGTGTCCCACTAATGCGAGGAAACCACGGTGCGGTAAATCAATGGAGATATCTTTCAATATGGTTTGTTTACCATCATAACTGAAAGTGATCTTATCGCACTGTATTGCACCGGTGGCTAACGATTGCTTATCTTCACCATAAGCTTGTTGCTTGGCATCAATAAATCCAAAAATACGCTCACTCGCCACCAAGGCTTGCTGTAATAATGAAAGTTGCTGGGTCAGCTCTATCAATGGCTCGGTCACACGACCAAGATAACTAATAAAGGCATATAAGACCCCGACTCCAACAAGCTCCACGCCGCTGACGCCAAATACAGCAACCAAAGAGATCAGTGCAATACCGGAAAGTAAATCAATTAATGGCCGTAACAATAGGCCATTTAGCTTGGTTACTTTCACTTGAGCAGCTAGGTGATCCTTATTGATTTCGGCAAACTGTTGGCTAAACGCACGCTCCTGGCGCATTAATTGGATTAAGCTCATACCTTGAATTGATTCACTCATCGAGGCATTAATGTCTGACAGTAAATCACGCATACGGCGGTAAGTGTCTGCACTCTTGCGCTGATAAATGATCATAACGCCGACGACTATCGGTAGTAGTACCATGACCACTAGCGTTAAACGCCAGCTCAGCATACTCATCACAACCAACATAACGCTAATTAGCGCGATGTTTTTTACGACAGTTGAAATCACGAAGATATAAAAGTCTTTAATTGATTCCGTGTCATTAGTGATCCGAGAGATCAACCGCCCCGTCGGCATATAATCAAATGCCGATAATGGCTGATTCAAAATCTTGCCAAACAGCTCTTTCCGAACCGTTTGCACCACCCCTATCGCAATATCATTAAAACGAATGGCCTGCCAATATTGAAATAGAGCGGCAATAATCATTAAGCCAACATAGCTCGCGCCCAGCCCAACCATCACCTTTAAAGGGTAATCATCTTTGGCTATATGGTTATCGATAAAATGCTGCATCAGCCAAGGTCCAGCCACATCCGCCATTGATGCAATAAACAAAAAAACAATGGCAATCGCTAACTTTCGCTTATCTGTTAAGCCATAACTCAGCAGGCGTTTTAGTATTTTCGGATTAACAGCCCCTTTCATTACGCCCCCTCGATTGCTTGTTCTAATTTCTGGTAACGGTACATTTCTGCATACCAACTCTCGGCCTTAATTAAGGCTTTATGCGTACCACGTTCAGCAATACAACCATGCTGTAATACGAGAATTTCTTCTGCTTGCTCTAAAGCCGTTAGGCGATGTGCAATCACAATCACCGTCTGCCGTGTCTGTTCACGACGTAAATTACTTAAGATTTGATGCTCGGTTTTACCATCTACCGCAGATAGTGCATCATCTAACACCAAAATTTCGGCCTGAAGCAGTAAAGCTCGCGCTATTGCTATGCGCTGCTTTTGCCCGCCAGAAAGTGTAATACCCTTTTCGCCCACTAAGGTGGCGTAGCCTTCGGGAAACTGCATAATGTCATCATCAATACAGGCCAATCTCGCCGCTTCACGAATAGACTCTTCTGTTGCATCAGGTTGCCCTAACGCAATGTTATCGGCAATCGAGCGAGAAAACAGAAACGGCGTTTGACTCACCACGGCAAAGCGGCTGCGCCAATGATCTAAGTTGGCTGATTCAATACTAATATCACCGTATTTAATTGAGCCATCAATCAAGGTTTGCTGACGCAATAATAACCCTAGCAAGGTCGATTTACCGCTACCGACAGGCCCAGCTATCCCCAACATATGCCCTGCGGGTAAATCAAATTTCACATCATTGAGCACGCTAAACTGCTGACTTTTCCAAGTAAATTGTTCAATACCGACAGACAAGGTTTGCTGATGTTTATCTAAAGCGGTTTCACCGCTGACAATCTCAGGGGCTTCATCAAAAATATGCTGCAACCGCTTCCACGCCGCGGAACCTCGTTCCAGAATATTAAACAACCACGCCATGGCAAGCATTGGCCAAATCATCAAGCCTTGATACAAGGTAAAGGCCGTCAGATCACCAAGCGATAAACGCCCCGTCGAAACAAAATATGCACCACCAGCGACACTCAAAAAGAAGGACATGCCGATGGTAATTTGGATCACTGGATTAAACAGTGCATCGACTTTTTCGACTGCGAGGTTCTTTCGGCCAGTATCATCAACAACCGCATCAAACTCTTGCTGTTGACGCTGCTCAAGCCCAAAAGCACGGATCATCCGCACGCCATTAAGCGTTTCTTGGGTTTTATCAGTAAGGTTAGAAAACGCAGCTTGTGAAACACCAAAGCGTGTGTGTAATTGACGCCCCAGAAAAAATACCGCAATGGCCATTATCGGCATTGGCAGCAATGCCAGTACCGTCAACTCCCAGCTGTATTGGGTTGTCATGACCAACAGCACAACAATACCAGTGAGTAATGAATCTGCAGCCGTTAATACCCCTTCACCTGCGGTTAGCACCACCGAGTTAACATCGTTGGTAGAACGGGCCATCAAATCACCGGTTTTAAAGCGCTCAAAAAAGACGGGAGGATGTGATGAAAAATGGCGATATAAGCGGTTACGGATCACTGTCCCTAATTTCGCTGCCGCACTAAATAACCAGACTCGCCAAATAATGCGCAGCACATACACCACGCCCCACAAAGCAATAAGTCCAGCTAAACTCAGTAATAAGGTTGATGTCGACATGTCGCCAGCCACAACACTGTCCACTACCCAGCCAATAGCCTTGGGGGGGACTAGCTCAAATAACGCTACCACACCCAAAATCATGATTGCGCCACCGTATCGGCGCCACTCTTGTATAAAGAACCAACGAAGTTGCCAGAAAATCTGCATCATCCCTCCACAGACATCAGGTACAGCCAAAATGTAAGCATCAAATAGGTGAGAGCTAATGCTTTATCGTCTTTTTTAGTCGATCTCGAAGAAGATCTTAGGTAGGAATGAATCTGAAACATCCCATTAACACTGATAATTATCTAACTATGGTATTTTTATTCAACAACTTATTTAATCCTTAATAAAAAAGCAGACATCCATCTAAGTTAAGAGCACCTCTAGTCTGTGATTAGGCATATATCACTTTGTACAGTTAGCATTTAATGGTGATTATATTAACGAAAAAAAAAGAGGCTTATTCTGGATAAGCCTCTTTCAGTTTGTTGCGGTATTTTAGTCGATTACTGCAAGCTTAATACTTTGCTATTGACGCTCTGAGTCACCCATTGTTAGTAGCATACGTCTTCGTCACAGCCTGCAATTCAATCACGTCAGGATCAGGGATATGCTCATCAGGGTATGCGGCGCGTACTTTATCCGTTAAGCCTTTGGCAAACACTTGATATAGCACTCGAGTTGAAACCGTTAACGGATATTGCACACCAGCAGGTAATTCAAACACCTCATTGCGGGTTTCACCAGATTTAATGCGGGTGTCTTTGCCAATTTTGACATAGCGCCAGAAACGCAATCCGACAGGCTTGCCGTCTTTATCAACCCCCACTTTAATAAATTTATGGGCATCTTTCGGGATCACGCCATTTTGCATCACACCACTGGTAAACACCTGCTTACCGTTGGCATCAGTGGCAATCACTTCCAACCACACCTGGCGGCGAGCACCACCAGGCATATCATGGCCTGAGTTCACATTGGTCACTTTAGCCGTAAGTTGGTTACCTTGTTTTTCAACGTCTAAGCTCAGTGCCGTCTTTAGAATGTCGATACTCATCTTCTTATGCTCAGGATTACGCATCCCAGTAAAGAAGTAGTTTCCGCCCACCAAGTGGTGCGAACGTAAGTTCGACTTCATAGGGCCGTCATTGGTTGATTGACCACCGACTTTATTATCAAAATTAGTGACATCTTGCGTCATATGACAATCAATACACGTCTTATTCTGGGCTGGATTTCCAGGTGCATTAAATGGGGATGCTAACCACTCACCGAAGTTGTCATTCACATTCGCCCCTTGCCCCGTAGTAAATTCATTGTGGCATGTCGCACAATACAATGAACTCTGATAAAGCTCAGGGTTAGAATAAGAGGCTTTATGTGGTTCTGGCATCGCATTAATTTGTTTTTCTGATAGCCATTTCAGCATGCTGTTTTTCGCATCTTCAAACACATAGCTGTCGCGATCTTTAAGGTTAACCGTCATGTCGGTGTTACCACCTGCATTTTCCGCTTTGGTCACACGGTGACAGAACACACACCCAGTACCTCGTTCATTCACTGACTGACCATGAGCCAATGCCAGTTTGAGTGACTTGCCACCTTTTTCTCGCATATCACCAAAGTCGGAAAATGGCTTATTCTCACCATTGATCACCATTTGAGGCGCATGGCAGCCACGGCAGAGCACACGGAACTCTTCCCCTTCGCTTTGTGCCGCGACATCTTCTTGAAAACGGTAATAAGGGTGATCCATATTCATACCATGGTTAGAATCCGCCCATTGGTCGTAAATCGTGGTGTGGCAATCTGAACACTCTGCGGAATTGACCCACTCATCGGGATGGGTGTAACGCTTATTGTCATCAAGACGCAGCCAAGTTGAGAGATACGGCAAATTTTCTGGTGAACGAACATATTCATTCAAAGCCATCATCATTTTTGCCGCTTCCAATGGCGGTTGCTCGACATTCACTGGTGGCATATCGTCTTCACGCGGATCGCCGCCCATACCACCTTGCGTCTTTTGAATAATATCGATATAAGCGCCAATCGGGTCGCCAGCGATCATCTTACGTACATCAACATGACCAGTAGTTGCATTTTCAAAGCGGTCCTTCTTGCCGTCTTCCATCAGTTGACGGTTAGTAAAGTTAAAGCCATCAAGGTGACAAGAATTACAGCTCATCCAGAAATCCCCCGCCATAGGGAATTTAGGATTATCGGCCATGTTGGCACGGTTAAATAAGGTTTTGCCTCGGCGCAATTGTGTCGGTAGTGGATCGGCACTCACCAGGTTGGCAAAGTTTGCTTTCGTCAGCTTAACTTTGGCAAATGGCCCTACAGCACCAGTATCAAATTTAGCAATATCCAATGACATCGCATTTTGTACATACAACTCTCGCCCAGCCACCAAAATGCCGCGCGGATTATCACCCGGCACATTACGGAAAATCTGGGTAGCTTTAACCCCGCCTTGAAACTTCTTACGGCGGTGACGTTTTTTGTTTTTCTTACCTTGGCGAGATAAATCAAACACCATCAAATCTTCAGAACCCGCTAAGGTGAAAATGACTTTCTTTCCATCTGCGGTAAACACACCATCATGGGGATTTGAAACGATGCGGATACGGTTACCACTTTCAATTATGTTGATTTGTTTAAATAGCTGCTTACGTTCATCAATAATTTCATGTTCATTGCCCTGCTCCAAATCCAAAATCGACACCGTAGGGAAGACAGTCGACTGAAAGTGGAAATCATGGCCAAACGACCACAATACATGGGGTAACCATGCCTGCTGACCATCAGGCGAAATCACAATGTTATCTAATAAACGTGGCTTACCTTGTGGCGTGGTTTTCTCTTGATGGGCGGGGGTCTCTGCAAGTTGCACCACTTTGATAAGCTGCGGCGTTGGGGTTGTCACGTTATAAATTGAAACTTCGCCCGATAACGCATGGGTAATCAACAAACGACCATCATCGGTCAGAGCCAAGCCACGTGGCGTGGAAGCCGTTGCTAAGGTTTGAGTAACCTCCCCTTTGCGATCAATCACCAATAACTTATCCCGTTCAAAGCTGGTGACATAAAATTGCTGATTATTGGCATCAAACACCACACCAAATGGACGCGATGGCACTTGCGTCACTTGCTTGGTCGCGAGTGTTTTGGCATCTAAGAGTACAACCTGATCACTTAAGTAATCCGTTGCCAGTAATAGTGTCTCATCTTGGGTAAGCGCAATACGGCGGATATCACGACCTATGGTGACCTCTTTTTCAATGTCACCATTTTCTCGATTGAGCAGACTGACACTGCCGGCATCAAAATTCGCACTGATGATCTGTGTTTTATCGCTATTAAAAAGCATCGAGCTGCTTTTTTCGATCGCGAAGACTGATTGACTCATCAGCACAACAATCAATAAAAACAACTGCTTAATAGGCTTATATTTACTATTTAAATTCATTTGCCTTTACACTCACATAACTTCCAATCAGCCAGTCTCATTACTGACTTATCTGATATAAAAAGAGGCGCCGTTCACCAATAAACCTTGGTGCAAACTGTGCTTCAAGTTTCAATCCTGATAGCTGAGTACCAGAAATACGCCACGCACTATTTGGAACTTGGTGCGCTTGCTCTCGTAGCGCTCGCTCGCTACTGGGGTAAAACATGTCATATACCGCGCGATCTTGAAGCTGGGCACGTAATAAATTCACGCTGTAATTTGTACCAACCACCTTGATTTGTGGTTGGGTACGGATCCATTGGATCGCCTGCTGTATCGGCGCTTGAAGCTGAGTTTGCTCCAGCTCAAGCGATGGCATCATGGTGTCGATGTTGCGTCCACCGTGATAACTAATAAGACCAACCACCACCACAATCAGCACTGGGCGACCTTGTACCAAACGGGCCATTTGTGCTGACATCACCACTAGCGCTAAAAACAATACCGGTGCCCAATGGCGTAAATTGTCAGGGTTTTGCCCAACACTGATCCATACCCAGTACAAAGCTGCGACCGTGGCTAAAGCTGCCAACGCTGGTGAAGCAACCGCACGCGATAAGCCCATTAGACAGGTCGACTTAATGTGGCCCATCGCTATAGCAGCACTGAGTGACAGCAAACTTGCCCATAGCAATAATCCACCAAAGCCCTCACGCAATGCGCTAACCCATTGCCACAAGGTTGCATCATTCCCCTCAACGGTATTGCCCCAAATGGCAAAGTGTCCTTGAGTAAAACGGATCCCTTCGGTGATATAAGCTGCACCATCATGCGCCCAAATAAAAATTAGGCTCACACTCCCGACCAAAGCCAATGAACAGCTGGCTTTCAAAAAGGCCTTTGTTTGCCCGACGAAGCCCTGTTGGCGATGCAGACCTTGCCACCATGGTACCGCTGCCACACCCAAAGCAAGTACGACATAGGATGGACGAGTAGCAAGCATCAACCCCAGCCACAAGCCCACCTGCCAGTACTGTTTTTGCACCGCAGCGACCAAAGCCACCAGCAACAACAAAATTGCGGGTGCATCGGATAAGCCACTTAAGGCCATTGAAGCCAGCAAAGGTTGCGTTAAAGCCAAGACACCGCCGAACGTTGCAGCAACCAATGAAAGCGAACACAAATAAATCAAGCGAGCGACAGCCAAAGGGATCAGCATGGCGCTCATTAATGACACCCAGATCGCAGCAGTATTAGGCGCAACCCATAGCGCAGCTAATCGCGCAAAACCAATGAATGCAGGATACCCCGGAAAGTGAGGTCGAAACTCCAGCACCGAAAAGCGCTCAACACCGCGAGCAAAATTCAGCGCATCATCACTGGTGAGTTGCAGTGGAAATTGCCCAATCCAATGCCACCAAAGCAGGTAAGCCAGCAGGGTAAACAGGGCGCACCCAGGCCAAACTACTTTATAGGGCATAGCAAGCAGGCAAAGACTCGTTTGTTTACCCTGTCTTGCTACAGCATCAAGCTTTAGCTGGCCCACGTTTAATTCACCGCCTTACTACTGGTGCAAAGTGCTGATCACATCAATCAACAATTGGCTTTGCTGCTTAAATGCTTGAGGATCCGCTGGCGCTTGTCCCACACCAAATACCCCAGGGTTACCAATGGACTCTAGTGTGCCTTGGATAGCCAGATCTGCTTGTTGGCGGTGGACGTCATCCAACTTAGGCGTGATCAAATCCAGAAACAGCTTACTTTTTACAACTAAGACTTTTGCGACTTGATAATCGGCCAAGTTTTTACCTGCACCGTCTAAGCGACGAATGATTTCTTCAACCACAGCGCGATCCATCACCGCTTCAACTTTTGCTGCATCCTTGGCTGCCACTGCCGCTTGCATGGGCGTAAACAGATCAACCTGATGCTCTTTTTGTAGATAGGTAAACTCATCCGTCAACCCATCTACGGCACGTTGTACTGCCACAAAGTCTTGCTGGTTCAAAGCAGTCAAAATAGCTTCACGACCATCAATAACAGGTTCTTTACCTGCCGCTGCATAGGAGTAGGCATAGCTTGATGTGCTCGCGAATAAAGCTAAACCAAGCACTAACAGCCGTGCGAATAATTGAACATAACCTTGTCGTTTCATCTGTTATTCCTCTTGGCTAGCTATGCGACACTCTGGACTTCAATCACGGTCTTTTCGTTACGAAAATCAAAAATCTCCCGACGACGATCTTTACCATCAATCACAGATTGCGCAGCCATCATGCCCATTTCCATTGCGGTATCGGTGAAAATATAGCGGAATGTACCTTGACGTCCTGTCATGATTAAATTGCTGTATTGCGAAAGGTGGGTGATCGCTTTTTCGCGCTTCGCTTGATAGGTCATGTCCATCAACGGATAAGCATGCTCGGTGTAAGACGTGAAGTACTCACCCGTCGCAAGCTGAGGATCAACGCCTAATGACGCCAGATCCGCAAGAACGCGCTGTTGCAGACGATCACCGTCCATGTTCCACACATCATCATTTTTGTTACATGGAATTTCGATCATCACAGAAGATCGCCCTTCAGGTGCCATAAATGAAGAACGGCGTTTGGGCTCTTGCAGACGCGTGCCTAGCAATTCAGGATCCGAAAGGTATTGCCAAGTGTTGTCAGAGATATCTTGAGTTTCCATTGGCATATTCATAAAGCGCAATGAACGAAACTCTAATCCACTGTCGAATCCTGTCAGTTGACACATCAAGGATAGTGGTAAGGTCGAAATCACATTATCGCAGCTAAGGGTTTTCGTTACCCCCTGATGACGGTACTCAACTTGCTCAATCTGCTGGTTAGCATTGACCGTCAAACCGCAGACATCGCTATTTAAAACGATGGTAACACCTTTCTTTTCAAGCTCTTCAGCAAGGCGAGTATACAGCTGACCAAAGCCCAGTTTAGGGTAACGGTATTGGCGAGCATAAGTACGCACCGACGAGCGGCGTCCAGGTAATAAACGACGTGCGACGTCTTTCAAATCCATCAGGCTAATACGCTGTGACGCCCAGTCACCAGATAAAAACTTAGGATCAATGCCCCATAATTTGCCGGTATAACCTTCAAAAAAGTGCTTATACAAGGTGGTACCAAAGCGGCTTTCAATCCACTCAGCAAAACTCACCGAAGATTGATCTTGTGGTTTTGGCTTAAAGATTTGCTTCGCTAAATCGACTGCGCCCCCCACCAACAACGGTAAAGGTGCATTCTTGATCAAATCCACCAGCGCCAAGGGATACTGATAAATACGGCCACGGTAGCGAATGACACTTTTACGTTGGGCGAACAATAATTCTTCACCCATCAGTGAATCCACGAAAGCCAGCAGTTTGGGGTTCTTGGTAATAAAACGGTGGCCACCAAAATCAAATCGGTAATCACCATGTTGCCCCGTAAAAGTCTGAGTGGCACACATACCACCAACATGATCATCACGATCTAGAATGGTCACTTGGTAACCCGCTTCCATTAACTCCCACGCCGCCATCAAACCCGCAGGACCGGCACCTAATACCGCAATGTGTTTATTTTCAGCTGCCGTACTCATGCTTGCTTATAACCTCGATTCCAGAAAAAGATAAATGTCACCATGTAGCCGCCCCAAACCGCGAGTTGTAATAACCCCGGCGAAGAGTTGTAGCCAAACAAAGCACGTAAGAAAGTGCCAAACACTCCACGATCATCGAGGATGTGCGAAATATCAAAAAGCTGCGCATGAAGAACAGGCAATACGTGTGCCGCTTGCAACATGTTCACTGCCGACGATAACAGTCCTGCTGCAATCACAATGATCAATAGGCTGGTCCAGCGGAAAAAAGATCGCAACGGCACATTACGCGTTGTACGTAACATCAACCACACGATTGCCAGTGAAAGTAACAGGCCAGCGACAGCGCCAATTAAGGCATCTTGGGTACTGAATTCACCAAAGTTTGAATACATCAAGGCAGAGAAAAATAAAATCGTCTCAAAACCTTCACGCAATACCGCCAACAAAGACAAAAAGACCAAGCCAAATAAGTTGCCCGAACTGACCATATCAGATACATCTTGCTGCATCTGCGCGACTTGGTTTTTGGCCTGATTCTGCATCCAGATCGCCATGTAAGTCAGCACGACAGTCGCAAAAGTGAGGATCCCTGCCATCAAATAGTTACGGTATAGCTCGTTGCTAAACTGATCGACGACCACTTGGAACACAACAGCCACAACCAATGAAAGCAACAAACCGACAAACACCCCTAAATAGATATATTTATTGTATTGGCGGGCATTAAGTTTAGCTAAATAGGATAAGGCGATGCCCACAAGCAAGAAGGCTTCCAGCCCTTCTCGTAGAGTAATTAAAAAACTGGCTAACATGTTTTCCCCAAACAATTTTTACTGTTTTTGCTATTCATCACTTAAAAAATTTCGATAGGTTTAACACGCTCCAGCGCATTGCATGGCGAAACACCAATGGAGCCAGTAACCAAGATGAATAGAAGTGAATATTTTGCATTACGACACCAAGGGGGTTGCCCGTGTTACCGTAAAAAATCAGATAGAAGCCGCTGAGGCTGCACGCTATCAAGAGCCACTCAATCAAAGTGCCGGTTTGGCGTAGAAATGGCTTATTACTTTTAACGATCAGACGACGGTGAGCGCCCCAAAATGCGCCAACAATAAGACTGAACAAGGTTGCGCCTACCAGCATGTGTGCCAACAGTAACCAACGCTCAACCTGCCACGTCACCCCAACGCGATCCCAAAGCAAGATCCCGCTGAAAAACATCATATAGAGTAAAGATTCAGCCCATTTATGGTGATAAGCCAAACTCAGCCACCATTGGTTAAACCACCCGGACTTCGGAAGCTGTTCCGACACACTATGCGCAGCCATAACAATTCTTACTCACTACCCGTCATTACTTACCGATAAAAAACACAATAAATAATCAAAATGATAAAAACGACAAAGGCAGCGATACAAAATCGCTGCCTAATCCGTAACAAATTATGGTGACTGGTTATTTAACACTGGCCTTATTTGCCATTGTCATTGCAGTACCAAACTTGCCACCAGCAGCGATGATTTGATGAACACCATCTTCATCTGTATCCGTTGAGCTGCTACCTTTAATTTGGTTTTCACCTGAATCACCCATCCACTCTGCTAACTGCATACCGCCATTAATCACAGTGCGGAACCAGCTGACATAACGATCCGTTAGGGTAGTTAATTCTAGTGCTGGCTCGTTCTCGCCTTCTTCGTTTTTCAGGTGGAGAATCGCTTCGCGCAGACCACCTGAAATTGCCGCTTCAGTATACGGAGTGTGGATAGTTGCTTTACCCGGTACGGTTGCCCATGTGTTGATGTTTTTATCAAACATGTTTTTCTCTACCGCTAGGTAAATAGAACGGGCAGCTTGCTTGTACTTCACATCATCCGTTGCAAGGTAAGCGGCGACCAAACCACGAATAGCAGCAAACTGTGCATCCAGTGATTTGTCTTTGTTGAGGGTATTCACTTTATTTAACGTTAGGCCATCAAACACAAGGCCGTTGCTGCTAACAAGGTGATCAATGATGAAGTCAGCCTGACCTTTGATCATCGCTAATGCGTCTTTACCCGCTGCGGTTTTCAGGTCTACATCACCAGACTCTGCAGAAGCATAACCAACAGGCAATGCATCTTTCGCACGTTGGTAAATCGATAGTGCAACAATCGAGTACGCAGCATCGTAAGTATCAACTTGGTTGCCTTGCTTACCATCTTTGAATTCGGTAACAAACGTACCTTTCGCTTGGTTGTAGTGCAGCGCTGCAATGTTTTTAAATAAAAGGTTTGAAATATTGTTCGCTAACGAGAAAGCATCGTCAGCAACGACATCATTTCCTTCATTCGCATCAGTGTTAGCCGCAGGTGCCGCCGCAAATGGAGCACCATCAAATACCGCTAAGAAAGCAGGATTTTGCGCGCTGTTTGCTTCACGTTGATCACTGAATGCAAAGAATTCCGCTACAGGCCATAGTGTTGACCAAGTATCACGTAGTGTTGATGTGCCATCAGTTACTTTTAGACCCGCAATGGATTTAACGCCGTTTTGTTCACCTTCAGTCACGGCCACTTTGTGCGCGAACCAAATTGGGCCTTTCGCTGGATCGTAATCAGGGCCGAATTTCACACCCAGCTTCTTACCATCAAAGCCTAATTGCTGTTGCATGATAAGCATCTTATCAATCGACATTTCAGTCAGCATCATGCCGTTAAAGCCATCAGCGGCAGAAACACCCAGGCTGTGCTTGCCGTCTTGATCCATAACAGCAGATTCAGCTTCTACTTCTTCATCTGTCGCAGTGACGTGCATGCCACCTAAGAAATCTTGTGACCACATCACTTCTTTCAGCAAAATACCGCCAGTTGCAGCAGGGTTGAATGCTTTATCAAAGCTCGCTTCATCCCAAGCCAATGTTTTGTAGTCACGGAAATAAGCGGGAACAACCGTTTGAACTGTTTTGCTATTACCTTTCGCCGTCGTAATCTCGACTTCATCGCCGTTAACTGTGGTGGTGTCAGGCTTTTGTGCAAACTCAGGGTTACCCGAAACATATGGAATCGAAATTGGGTACATGTTTTGCGGAATTTCGCTCGCTGGGAAACCCACCGCACCCGCCATTTCGATAACACGTTTACCTAAATCAGCAAGTTTACCGCCACGCGCTTGGTTAACAGGACCGTTAACAAGGTGTGGACCCATTTGCGATTGGTAGTTCAACGCGTACATCGCTTCTTCTGAGTACTCGTAACTTTCAATACCTGCAGCAAAATCAAATGGTGTTGGATCATCTGCAATATTCGGGTCTAACACATCAAGATCTAGGCCTAGCGATTCTGCTAAAGGCTCTCCTGATAATTCAAATTCGGTATATGCTAGAAAGTTACCTGCTGGCTGATGAGTCTTATCAAGCACTTTAACTTGAGCTGCAGCACTCGCAGTCGATGCAAAAACGGCTGCGGCAATGGCAAGCGTTAACGTTGACTTCTTCACGGTTTTTCCTTTTTTATTATTCCATCACGGTTATTTGCACAACAAATGAGTGTCACCGAACAGATGCTAAACGAGAATTGTTCGCACTATATATGTTTCAAAATGTAAATAACAGTAATGATAATAATTTTTATTGCCAATAATTGACTCGCATCACCTTTATTGCATCAAAAATACACCATTTGAAATATGCTAATATAAGACAGGTGGCATAATAGATATGAAACGTGATTTATTCTAAAAATCACATAAAAAAAGCCCACTTTATGCGAAATTATCATAAAGCGGGCTTTAAAAAATATGTAGAGAAGAAACTATAAAGGTAAAGCCGTAGTGTATTTCAGTGGCTCCATTGCAAAGGTCGACGTCACATTCGTGAGCCCTTCAATGCTATTCACCATTTTCTTATAAAACTGATCGAAGGCAGCCATATCGGCAACTTGCACTTTCATCATATAGTCGTATTCACCCGCCATACGATAAAACTCCATCACTTCAGGAAAATCATCCACAGCTTCGACTAGGGTGTTGTACCATTCTTTCGAGTGGTTGCTGGTTTTGATTTGAACAAAAGCAGTGAATGATAACCCCAGAAGAATAGGGTCAAGTAAGGCTACACGCTGGCGTAAAATTCCATTCTCTTCCAAACGCTTTAAACGTTTCCAACAAGGGGTTGTTGTTAAATTTACCTTATCCGCTAATTCCGCAAGCGATAAGGTACCATCTTGTTGTAGCAACCTAAGTAATGTCCTATCAACTTGATCGATTGGAGCTTTCATTAACAACTAACCTCACATTCAGAGAATTTTTTTCTACATTTAGCGTTATTCAAGCAAATATAGCAAAGTTTTTATCCCATTTAATAACTAAGATAATCCGTATCAAGAAAAAAAACAGACTGCTGAGGTTTAAAAAATGACAAATAACTCACAATGGATTAACACTGCTATTCGTAAAATTGAAGCGGATTACCAACGCTCAGCAGACACGCACCTTATCAAATTAGACATTCCAATCCTCGACGGTATTGATATTTATTTAAAAGATGAGAGTACGCACCCAACAGGTAGCTTGAAACATCGCTTAGCACGCTCACTCTTTCTTTATGCACTTTGTAATGGCTGGATCAATAAAGACACTCCAATCATTGAATCATCATCAGGTAGCACTGCCGTGTCTGAAGCCTACTTTGCACGTTTGCTTGGTCTTCCTTTTATTGCCGTTGTACCGCGCAAAACAGCCTGTAAAAAAATAGAACAAATAAAATTTTATGGTGGCCAAGCCCATTTTGTGGATAGCCCTAGCGAAATTTATGACGAATCTCGCCGCTTAGCAAAAGAGATGAATGGACATTACATGGATCAGTTCACCTTTGCTGAGCGGGCCACTGACTGGCGGGGAAATAATAATATTGCCAACAGCATATTCAGCCAGATGGCATTAGAAGAGCACCCTATTCCACGCTGGATTGTGATGAGCCCTGGCACTGGCGGTACATCTGCGACCATCGGCCGTTACATTCGCTATCAAATGCACACGACACAACTGTGTGTGGTTGACCCTGAAAACTCTGTTTTTCACGAATTTTATAAAACACAAAATGCAGCACTCGTTGGTGATAAAGGCAGCCGTATTGAAGGCATAGGCCGCCCGCGTGTAGAGCCCAGCTTTATTGCAGGAGTAGTCGATGAAATGCGCACTATCCCTGATGCTGCCAGTGTGGCAACAGTACACTGGTTAGAAAAACTATTAGGCCGTAAAGCTGGCGCTTCTACTGGTACGAACCTTTATGGTGTATTGCAATTGGCCATTGAAATGAAACAACGCGGCGAGACAGGTTCAATCGTGACCTTGCTATGTGACAGTGGTGAGCGCTACTTAGATACCTATTTCAATCTAGAGTGGGTACGCGAAAACATTGGTGATATCTCAGGCTACTTACAACAACTTGAGCAGTTTGAGCAAACAGGTGAATTCAACTAGTCATTAACGCCTCGTAAATAGGAAGATACAGAAGCCGTAATACATGTTTACGGCTTTTTTTAACGCCGTATATTGGCCCCTTTATCGTTTCTTTATCCATGCTTATTCCTGCTTACTTCCTTCTACACTCAGGGTAAGGTAGCATTGCCTCGCCAATAGAAAATCTGCTGTTGGCCTCTCTTTGAAAGGCCCTTTTCTCACCATGATTAAGAGTGCCAGAACAAAGATAGATCCCTACCGACTGTTTTTCGGTACGAACACTTTGAAGGACAAAGATTCATGCGCAAAGCCGTAGTTGTTTTTAGTGGTGGTCAAGACTCCACTACTTGCCTTATCCAAGCCATTGCCCAATACGATGAAGTACACTGTATTACATTCGATTATGGTCAACGTCATAAGCTTGAAATTGAAGTAGCCGAATCTATCTGTAAAGAACTCAACATCACCGCACATAAAGTGATGGATGTTGGCTTGTTGAATGAATTGGCAATTAGCTCATTAACTCGCGATAGCATTGAGGTTTCACACGAGCTGCAAGCCAACGGCTTACCGAACTCTTTTGTGCCGGGCCGTAATATCCTATTTCTAACACTGGCGGGGATTTACGCTTACCAAATTGGTGCTGAATCTGTCATTACTGGTGTGTGTGAAACAGACTTTTCGGGTTACCCTGACTGTCGTGACGAATTTGTGAAATCACTTAATCAGTCATTGGTACTGGGAATGGATAGAACTTTCACTATCGAAACGCCTTTGATGTGGCTTAATAAAGCCGAAACGTGGGCTTTAGCAGATCAAAAACATCAGTTAGATTTTGTTCGTGAGAAAACACTGACTTGTTACAACGGCATTATTGGCGATGGCTGTGGTGATTGTCCATCTTGTGATCTTCGCCGTGCTGGTCTAACAGACTATTTAGATAATCGCGCGGAAGTGATGGC
Organism: Photobacterium sanguinicancri; assembly: GCF_024346675.1. Classification (NCBI taxonomy): domain Bacteria; kingdom Pseudomonadati; phylum Pseudomonadota; class Gammaproteobacteria; order Vibrionales; family Vibrionaceae; genus Photobacterium; species Photobacterium sanguinicancri. The sequence continues at coordinate 918,448 of NZ_AP024850.1, read as the reverse complement.
GTCATTAGTCACTAAACAACAAGAAGCCTAAGAGATCATCTAGATCCAAGCTGGCAACGTAAACTTTAAGGTGAAGTAACGCTTCACCTTTTTTGTTTCGCTATTATTCCGACAATTTTCCTTTGCCCACAGTCATCATTGGCCTCCCTTATTTCTTCCACCCTCAATCCAATCAAGACTTTCTAGCAAGCTCGGATAAGAACATAGCCTTAGCCTCAAATACACTTCTTTCATCAAATGTCGATTTGAAGAGTAAAGAAAGCTCTAACATGGCAGTCAGTGCCGTGTATGACTTTGGTGACAACAAAGAATGGACCTTGTTTGCAGAGTATGGCTTCTTGAACTGGAACCAGTTTACCTTCTCGTTAGGGCGTCGTTTCTAACCAACCAGACTGAAGGCAAATTGTAGATACAAAAAACGGAGCGCGAGGCTCCGTTTTTATTCAAGTCGACACTTTAAGCGCTAACTTCTTGAGTTAGTCGCGGTAAAGAGCGAACTCGTCTTGGCAATCGATCAATTGCTCACGTGTCATCATGAATACACCATGACCACCGTTTTCAAATTCGATCCAAGTGAATGGAATGTTCGGGTATTGTTCTTCCATGTGGATCATGGAGTTACCCACTTCACAGATCAAAACACCATTCTCTTTCAAGTAATCAGGTGCATTTGACAAAATACGGCGAACCAATTTCAGACCATCACTACCCGCCGCTAAGCCAAGCTCAGGTTCATGACGGAATTCGTCAGGCAGGCTATCCATATCTTCTTGATCCACGTAAGGTGGATTTGTCACGATAAGGTCGTAAAGGTCTTTTGGTACATCACGTAATAGATCCGAACGCAGTGGAATCACTTGCTGCTCTAAACCATGATCCGTGATGTTTTGTTCTGCTACTGCCAGTGCGTCGGTAGAGATATCAACAATATCTACCTCTGCTTCTGGGAACATATGCGCTGTTGCGATACCAATACAACCGCTGCCCGTACACAAATCCATGATACGTGTTGGACGTTCTTTTAAAAATGGTTCAAAGCTGTTTTCAATCAGCTCACCAATAGGTGAACGTGGAACAAGTACACGCTCATCAACAAAGAACTCTAATCCACAGAAATAGGCTTTATTCGTTAGGTACGACACAGGAGTACGTTCGTTAATACGACGAATAACACGCTCAACAATGCGTAAACGCTCGCTGCTTGTTAAACGTGACTCACGCACATCTGATGGAATATCTAGCGGCAAATACAATGTTGGAAGCACAAGCTGAACAGCTTCATCCCACGCATTATCAGTACCATGACCATAAAAAAGTCCCGCAGCATTGAAACGACTTACCGTCCAACGTAGCATGTCTTGCAATGTGTGAAGTTCGTTGACGGCTTCGTCGACAAAAATCTTATCCAAAATAGCCTCCGAATGACGCTACAATACCGCTATCGAGTTGTTGGAAATTCATTATGACTAAAAAAGATCCTGCGTTGGAAGATGACTTCTCTCTCTTCCAAGATGCGGTAAAGGGCGTAAAAAAGTTGACGCATGATACCATAATCACATCACGCCGACAGAGCACAAACGTCAATAAGCCCAAAGTCTCGATAAAAGAAACTCAAAACCATGAGTTTTATTTCTCTGACGAGTTTGAGCCTCATTTAAATGAGAACGGGCCAATGCAATATGCCCGCACTGGCGTGTCTAAATATGAAGTGAAAAAGCTTCGCCGTGGGGTATATGTGCCTGACATGTATCTAGATATGCATGGTATGACACAGCAAGAAGCGAAGCGAGAGCTGGCCGCAATGATTGCCGCCTGCATCAAAGAAAAAGTGTCTTGTGCCTGTGTTATGCATGGTATTGGCAAGCACATTCTGAAAGCCAAAGCACCGCTATGGCTAGCACAACACCCAGACGTTATGGCTTTCCACCAAGCACCACTGGAGTTTGGCGGCAATGGTGCCTTATTGGTCTTATTAGATATCCCTGAACGTTAATACTTATTTGGTAAATTAACGTGCGCAGGAAAAACAAAAAAACGAGGAGACCATTGGTGGTCCCCTCGCTTCTTCTTATCAACGATAGCTTTAATGGCTCACACTAAAACTACCCCATTGATAACTAAATATGTGTATTGGCCTAATAAACGAATTTAGCCAGTGCGCCAACGTTAATCACTTTCCCTTCTTTAATTAACGTAACTTCACCACTTTTGCAGATTTGCATACGTGTTTTTAATGCACCTTCGCTGTAGTAGTGTTCACAGTCACCATTACGTGCACTGTCGATACGTGAAAAAATCGCGATGCCGCCACCATTGCGACCGAAAGAGTCTGGCGCAGCGAACGTTAACGTGCTGCCAGATGCCGATATGTGCATTTCTTCACTGAAGCCATTAGCCCATTTAATTGCACCATTTGCATTGATGCTTGGCCCTTGATGTGGTTGAACACAACCAAAAAGAAACAGAGTGCAAATTACTGCCAGAAGTTTTGTTTTCATTACCGCTATTCTTTTGTTGAAGGTGCTAATGACGATCTTGGTCTACGCCAAACCATCCCTTGTGGTTACCTTATCGGCAATCCTTTCCGTTTCTTAAGCAAAAACTGCACCAACAAGAAAAGATCGCAAATAATGAGATAGCACGGTGAATTAACCGTGCGGAATCGCTTGTTCAAGGAAGGTAGCAACGTCAGTGTCTGGATTATATTCTACAGACGCAATCGCTGATGTTTGGAACATTGGAGGCTGTATACCGACAACTAACTCTGCCGTTAAGTAACCCACTAATGGCAAGTGTGATACAACCAATAAAGTGTCGGGGCGTTCGACACCAATAACGGCTTTAATGTACGCAGCAACCTGTTCGGCTTCACCATAGGGTGTAATGTCATCCACTGTCATTACTTTCGCCGCAGATGGTAAGCAATCGACCATGGTTTGCCACGTTTGTTGCGCACGTAAGTATGGGCTTACCCATACCATATCGAGTTGGCCATCTAGCTGGTCTGCTAAATGTTCCGCCATTTGACGTGACTGCGACTCACCTCGTGGTGTGAGGGGGCGCTCGGCATCACTTGGGGCAAAGTTTTGAGCTTCACCATGACGCATAATAAAAATTCGCATGATCTAATCCGATACTCTATTTCGTCACAATGCTAACAAGCCTTGCCGATGCTGAATAGCTATTGCGGCAATTCTATTCCTATTCCGTGACCTCAGAAACGCTATTTTCAACTAGCGTTTCTTCAAATGTCCGTTAATAGACTCGCAATAATCCTTTGATTATCATTTATACGTAATAACCCATGTTAATTGCTCAATTAAAAAGTGATAAAAATGATAATAAAGTCAACATAGTTAGCGTGTTAAGTTTGCCAGCATGAAGGTTGAGCGTCATAATTAGCCTAATTATCATAATAATATAGGCTCTCCTGTGCACATTAGTCCGAATGATCCCAAACAGTATCGCTGTCTGACCTTGCCTAATGCGCTCAAGGTCTTATTAGTACATGATGAAGATGCTCCCCGATCTGCAGCCGCATTAACGGTCAATGTCGGCCATTTTGATGACCCTATCGACCGTCAAGGGATGGCTCATTTTCTTGAACACATGCTGTTTCTTGGAACGGAAAAATACCCAGTCATCGGCGACTTCCAAACCTTCATTAATCGCAGTGGCGGTAGTAACAATGCGTGGACAGGCACAGAAAATACCACCTTCTTTTTTGAAGTCAGTCCTCACACTTTTGAAGAAGGGCTAGATCGCTTCGGTCAGTTTTTTACGGCGCCCTTATTTAATGAAGATGCTGTCGACAAAGAAAGACAAGCCGTTGACTCCGAGTACAAATTAAAAATAAAAGACGATGTACGTCGCTTATATCAAGTACATAAAGAAACCACCAACCCCGCTCACCCATTTTCAAAATTTTCTGTCGGGGATCTAACAACACTCGATGATCGCGATCAGTCCTCGGTACGCGATGAGCTCATCAACTTTTATCAAACCCATTATTCAGCCAGTGTGATGGGCTTAGTCTTACTTGGCCCACAGTCATTAGACGAGCTGGAGCAATATACCACTGACTTTTTCAGCCTCATTCCTTCAAACGGTTTGCCACGCCCTAAAATTGACATACCGTTAGTCACCGAAAAAGAAACAGCTCGTTTCATACAAATCGAACCCATTAAAGAAGTTCGTAAGTTAACACTGTCTTTCACTATGCCATCAGTCGATGCTTTTTATCATAAGAAACCCTTGTCTTACATTGCCCATTTACTGGGTAATGAAGGGCAAGGTAGCCTGATGTCATATTTGAAAAAACGAGGGTTAATCAACACCCTTGCAGCAGGTGGCGGTGTGAGTGGCGATAACTTCCGTGAATTTACAGTGGGATTAAACCTGACACCCAAAGGGCTTGAAAACATCGATGAAATCGTTGAATCGGTTTTCCAATACATTGAATTAATTAAAACGCAGGGCTTAAACGAGTGGCGCTATAACGAAAAACGTTCAGTGTTAGAGTTTGCATTCCGTTATCAAGAAAAAAGCCGCCCACTTGATACCGTCAGTTATTTAGTGATGAACCTACTACACTACACGCCTGAAGATATCGTCTATGGCGATTACATGATGGCGGAATATGATGAAGAGCTTATTCAAGGTTTATTAGGGTACCTTAAACCTGACAACATGCGTTTAGTGCTCGTGGCACAAGGCCAGCACTATGACCAAATTGCCCAGTGGTATCACACACCTTACTCGGTAGTACCCTTTACTGACGCTCAACTGAGTCGCTGGCAAAATGTTACCGTATCGTCTGAGTTAACGCTGCCCGAACCGAACCCATTTATTTGTGAAAGCCTAGATCCGCACCCACTTGCAGACAATGCCGAACAGCCCCCCGAACTTATTCAAGATTTACCAGGGTTTCGTTTATGGCACAAACAAGAGCATGAATTCCGCGTACCTAAAGGGGTGGTCTATGTGGCGATTGATAGTCCACACGCTGTTAGTTCACCCCGAAATATTGTCAAAACACGTTTATGTGTAGAGATGTTATTAGAAGCAATTAATGAGAGTACCTACCCTGCTGAAATCGCAGGCATGTCTTATAACTTATATGCGCACCAAGGCGGTGTAACATTACAACTGTCAGGCTTTAGTGAAAAACAAACCTTATTGATGAAACTGATTCTGGATAAGTTTGGCAATCGTAACTTTGACCCAGAACGTTTTCGTAACATCAAAGCACAGATGCTTCGCAATTGGCGTAATGCTGCGGAAGACAAACCCATATCCCAACTCTTCAATGAACTTACGGGGTTATTACAACCCAATAATCCGCCTTACCCAGCATTAATCGAAGCCTTAGAATCCATAGAGCTGGATGAGCTCCCTGAATTTGTTGAAGCCATGTTTGCCGAGCTTCATATCGATACTTTCGTCTACGGTAACTGGCTAAAAGACGATGCTCTCGCACTGGCAGAAATACTCAAAGATGCTTTCCGAGTTACCGACCAGCTATATGGCGAAGCACAACGCCCATTAGTGCGTTTAGGCGAAGGCGGCACACAAACGCATGAGATCAGTTGTAACCATGCTGACTCAGCCATTTTGATGTATTACCAATCGCGAGAGACGACACCGCGTAAAATCGCCATCTATACGCTGGCAAATCACTTGATGTCGACCACCTTCTTCCATGAATTACGTACCAAGCAGCAATTAGGCTATATGGTGGGGACTGCCAATTTACCGCTTAACCGCCACCCAGGGCTGATCTTATACATTCAATCCCCTGTTGCTGGGCCAAGTTACTTGTCTGAAGCGATTGATGATTTCACCAATGAATTCGCATTAGTGTTACTCGAATTAAATGAAGAACAATGGCAAGCCAGTAAACAAGGGTTAATTGCCCAAATATCAGACCCTGATACTAACTTACGCACCCGCGCCCAACGATTCTGGGTGAGTATCGGCAACAAAGACGAGAGCTTTAATCAACGCCAAAAAGTCATTAAAGCACTGACATCATTGAGCCGTGCCGACATGGTGCGTTTCATTGTTGATATCGTCAAACCCCGAACGGCAAACCGTGTGGTCATGCATTGCCAAGGTGGTGCACATGCGAATCTTGAGCCATTAAATATAGGCCAACCTATCGACTCTATTGATGAGTTCAAAAAACAAGCGCGTTAACCTCATTTCGACAACATTTACCTAACGGCCAGTTACTCTCTGGTCGTTTTTTTATTCTATTCCGCAACAGAGAATTTCAGCGCCTTTGCTATATTTCTTTTTAGAACAATAAATAAGCTAAAAAAGCCCTATACGAGAAGCATTTCTTATCGACACAATTAACACAGTGAATTGCCAGCTTGTATTGAAGACCTACAATCACAGATCTTTGTTACTGATAAGGACGTCATTCATCTACTAAAGGTTAATGATGAAACATGTCTGCCCTCACTGTAAGCGCAATATCCATGCGCCTCTTTTAAGCCAATACGAAGAATCGTTTCGCTGCCCACATTGCCAACAAGAGCTAATGCACGATGAGCTCGATATTCTTATCTATGCTTTTGTTACTATTATTTTGTTTTCGACCATTGCCGTTGTCGTTTTGCACTTACACGTTTTCATTGCACTTAGTCTGGCCTTACTGCTTTATCATTTTATTCGGCCTCGCTTTATCGAAAGCCATTTTCGTTTACGCTCTTATCCTAAACCACCAACAAGTTGATATTAAAACAATGAGTGATAGTGACGATGAAAGACGCCCCCATAAAAAAGGTCTGCACAAGGCAGACCTTCAATAAAGCGCGTCACTGATAAAACGTGCAGGTATTAGTACAAATCAGCTACGAATAAAAGGTTTGGCCTTCATTCGCCATCGCCACCAACTTATCGCATGGCTGGAAGCGTTCACCGTATTTATCAGTGCAGTCAGTTAACAGCTCGACAATGCGCTCGATACCCACTTGATCCATATAGCGGAATGGGCCACCTAAGAATGGTGGAAAACCGATACCAAAAATTGCCCCAATATCACCATCACGCGCCGATTTAATCACACCTTCATCTAGACAGCGGGCAGCTTCGTTAAGCATCATTAAGCTACAACGCTGAGCGATATCAATTGCGGCAGCATGCTGCTGTGGCTCAATATTCAGCAGTTTATACACGGTTTTATCGACTTCTTTTTTCTTACTGTCGTACTTATAGAAGCCTTTACCCGTTTTTCTCCCCTTACGGTTATCCGCAAGCAACACATCGAAAACGTCTGGACCTTGGAAACGCTCACCCAATTCAGCGACAAGGATCGGCATGATTTTCGCGCCAATATCAACACCAACTTCATCAAGTAACGTAATAGGACCAACAGGGAAACCAAAATCAAGCAAGGCATTATCAATATGCTCAATCGGTTCGCCAGCCATTAACACCGACGCGGCTTCATTCATGTATGGTGCTAGTATGCGGTTTACGTAAAAACCTGCTTTATCGCCAACAACAATCGGGGTTTTACCCTGCTTCTTCGCGAGTGCGACTACGGTGGCGATAGTTTGCTCTGATGTCCCTTCGTGTGGAATAACTTCAACTAAGGGCATCTTTTCTACTGGGCTAAAGTAATGTAAGCCAACCACATTTTCAGGACGTTCAGCTGCTTGAGCGATTTGATGAATAGGTAGCGATGAAGTATTGGTTGCGAAGATCGTCTGCGCGTTGCCGTTTTCCTCGATTTCTTTCACCATTTGATGCTTAAGATTCAAATCTTCAAATACCGCTTCGATAACCACATCAACATGATTAAAGCCAGTGTAGTCGGTACCACCTGAAATAGAGAGCATCTTAGATTGCTGCTCTGCTTTACTAATAATGCGGCGCTTACGCTGCTTCTCTAACAGTTTAAAGTTGTAGTTCATGGCATTTTTAATGCCATCATTAGCAATATCTTTAATGCGAGTCGGTAGCTTAGCTTTAACGGCCGAGACATGGCTGATCCCGCCTCCCATTAAACCACCACCTAATACGCCAATCCGCTTAACCGTTTTAGGTTCAGCATCAGCTCCATGCTCTTTCTTCATGGCTGTCGTAGCAAAGAAGATGCTGCGCAGTGCAGCAGATTCTGGGCTCATGACCAGTTCACCAAAGCGTTTCGCTTCAAGATCAAAGCCTTTTTTCAAGCCATCTTGCAAGCCGACTTTAATCACTTCAAGAATGGCATCAGCCGCAGGGTAATTACCGCGGGTTTTCTCATGGGTTTTCTTGGCCGCTTGATCAAACACCAATGAACGGCCCAGCGCATTACCACCCAGCGCCCATTCTTGTAGTGAACTTTTACGATTAGGCTTGGGTTTTAGTGCTTGCTTCTCTGCAACATCAAGCAAAATACTCAAGGGGACCGACTCTTCAACTAAACCAATCTTTTTCGCTTTTTTAGCACGTAATTGCTTACCGGTTAAAATCATATCAAGCGAATTAGCAACACCGACCAAACGTGGTAAACGCTGGGTTCCCCCCGAACCAGGCAATAAGCCAAGCTGTACTTCAGGCAATCCTAACCGTGTCTTATCATCATCAGAACAGACGCGGCTATGGCACGCTAAAGCCAGCTCTAACCCACCACCTAAACATGGGCCGTGAATTGCCGCCACCACATGAAACGGTAATGCCTCTAATTGCGAGAACAACACCTGACCTTGCGCGGCCAGTTGCTGTGCTTCTTCTGCTGTTGTACATGCCGCCAACATTTTAATGTCTGCGCCAGCAATAAAATTATCAGGCTTACCTGAATGCACCACCATACCTTTAAGATCTGACTTTGTTTTCAGCTCTTCGAGTACAGTTGTCACTTGATCGACAAATGCTGATTGCAGCGTATTCATTTTTTCATCAGGCACATCGATCTTGAGCCAAGCAACACCGTTATCGCCATACGTTAATGTAAATGCTGATTGTGTCATTACTCTGCCTCCAAAATCATTGCTGCACCTAAGCCACCAGCGGCACATGCGGTATTCAATGCAAATCCACCACCGCGACGTTTTAACTCACGCAGTGTTTGCGTCATCATTCGTGCGCCCGTTGCCGCAAAAGGGTGACCGTAAGCGATAGAACCGCCAAGGACATTGAATTTATCCATGTCGATTTCACCAATCGCTTCGCTACGACCGAGCTTTTCTTGGGCAAATTTCTTCGAGCCAAACATCTTCACATTCGATAATGCTTGAGCAGCAAATGCTTCATGCATATCGATCAGGGTTAAATCAGATAACGACAACCCTGCGCGATCCAACGCCATCGGTGTCGCGTAAGACGGCCCCATTAACATATCTTGCTCTACGCCAATGGCAGAAAATGCATAAGATCGAATGTAACCAAGCGGGGTAAAACCCAGCTCTTTAGCGCGGCCTTCTCGCATCAGGAGCACAGCAGCAGCACCATCGGTTAATGGCGTACTGTTTGCCGCCGTCACGGTACCAAACTTACGGTCAAACGCCGGGCGAAGTTTGGCATAAGATTCCATACTAGAATCTTCACGAATATTATTATCTTTATCAATCCACTGGCGATAAGGTTCAGGAAAAGCCGTAATCACTTCACCTTGGATCAAACCATCACGCCATGCTTGCGCCGCCAATGTATGAGATCGGTGCGCTAATGCATCTTGTTCCAAACGGGTAATGCCATGGCTTTTAGCCATCTGCTCCGCCGTTTGTCCCATGCTTAGTCCTGTTGAATATTCAGCAACCGCAGGCGGTACTGGCATTAAATCTTTTAAGCTTAATTTACTGAGCAGCTTTAAACGCTTACTCATGGTTTTTGCTTTGCTTAGCTGCAATAAGGTCGCGGCCATTTTTTTCGACACGCCTATCGGTAATACCGATGATGAGTCAGCACCACCCGCGATACCAATATCAATCGTGCCCGACAAGATACTTTCGCTTACATTGGCTGCTGCTTGAAAGCTGGTAGCACAAGCACGCGTCACACTATAAGCATCTGTACCAATGTGCATGCCAGTACCCAGAACAATCTCACGCGCAATGTTCGGGGCTGCAGGCATTTGCACAACCTGACCAAAGACAACTTGCTCGATCAGCTTAGGATCAATATCGACTTGATTAAGCATTTCATTCACTACCATCTTGCCCATATCAAGCGCAGACACACCATCAAAGGCGGTCGCTTGGCGAGCAAAAGGGGTACGTAATCCACTTACAACGGCGATGCGCTCACCTTGTGAGGTGGTGAGGTTCTGGAGACGTGTCATCGCTACTCCTTATTAATGATTAAATTGCAGCTAATTGCGATCCTTACCGTCGTCGACAGCTAACAAGGATCACCAAAATAGAGGTCAGACCACACCAATTGTAATCAATTTGTTATTTAATTCAAACGAATGTTTTAAGAAACATGATGAACATCGATACTTTTAAGCGATAATTTCGCTATTCATCAGCCAGATATTTGAGGAGTTAGAAGGTAATCACAACCACAGTAAAGTAGAAAGCACAGCCCATAGAGAAGAGAAGAGAAGAGAAGAGAAACATCGATATTTAAAGTATGAAACTTCATTAGGTATCTTACCTTTACTTAGGTATATACTTTTCTATAGGCAAAAAAAAACCACACCTATATGGTATGGTTATAATTTACGCGGAAAGCAATCTACGTAATGAATATAAAGTCAATTAACATAAAGCCAATTGCAAATCAGGCAATACCTGATAGGAGAAAGTAAAGTCAGCCTTCAAAAGGAAGTTGTCATCTTGCTCAACAGATAGATCCTGCTGCTCGCAACCCTGAATCCTCAGAACTTGCGCTCAACCATCTCTACCAGATGACGAGGACTACTATAACTTGCCTGAGCAGTCAGAATTTGAAGCAGATCAATTTTAAGGCTGAAAACACAATTTTTTGATTAACCAACGGCGACAATTCACTCAGATTGCAAGGATAACCATCACTGGTTTAGGCAAAAGTATGATTAAACAATTTTTTCGTAAGAAAAAGCCGGATGCCTCGGTCTCTGTTGATATGAATAAGCAAAGACGATACGAAGCCCTCGTTAGGGCATGGCACCGAGATCTTTACCGATATGCATACTGGCTTTGCCACGATCAGCATATTGCAGAAGATTTAGTCCAAGAAACTTGCTTGCGGGCATGGCGCTCTCTCGACAGTTTACAAGATGACAAAGCAGCTAAAGCATGGTTAATTACCATTCTTAGGCGTGAAAATGCCCGTCGTTTTGAACGTAAACAATTCGATCTAGTTGATATTGATGATTACGCCATTGCTGATACGCACCAGCAAGATAATGAGATGGAATTAGAGCAACAGCAGCTACACCGTCAAATAATGAAGCTAACCCCAGAATACAGAGAACCATTGGTATTACAGGTTATGGCAGGCTTTAGTGGTGATGAAATTGCTGAAATTCTAGATCTAAACCGTAATACCGTTATGACTCGCTTGTTCAGAGCACGAAATCAATTAAAAGAACAATTAGAGAAACAATCCGAACAGAGGGGTCATCACAATGGACGATCTTGAATTCCGTAGGCGTATTCTCGCGGATCCTAACGATAATAGCGCTGAAATGATCGAAGCGAAGAATTCATCCTTGGTGAATAGAAAGCTATCCGATGAATTACAGCTACTCGATACTAAACTTGAAAAAGCACTAAAGGTCGATGTGCCAGACGATCTGGTTGATCGTATTTTGTTCCATCAATCAGGACAAACGCCGGCGAAACCCAAAACAACCCGAGTGCATTTAGCTATTGCAGCATCAGTCGCCTTTGCTTTTGGGGTATTTACGGGGCAATTTGACCAAATCCTATCAAATGCAGAAGTAATACGCTCTGCTGAAGCATCGTCATTAGGGCAAATTGCACTTAGTCATGTACATGCTGAAGCACCATTCATTGATACCATAGATGAATCAGTACAACTCAGCCAAGTTAATGCCAAACTAAAGCCTTTTGGAACAGAATTATCATCATTACCTGGCCATGTGTACTACGTAAATCACTGCTCTTTTGGGGAGCAAAATGCGCTTCACATGGTAGTCGATACACCTGAAGGTAAAGTCACCGTCTTTATTGTTCCAGAACAAAGCCCAACTGTTACTAACTTTAACGATAAAACGATGGGAGGCGTATTACTGCCACTCCGAAATGCCAGTTTAATTGTGGTTGGTGAGAAAGGGGTTGATATGGATCCGGTTGCTAAAACAATAAAGTCTGAGCTTCAATGGCAAATATAAAGCAATACCAATAATCATCCCCCTATGATGATTGGTTACTTATTGTTCAATAGGTTACGCATTAAAGGCTACGAGATCGCGTAGCCTTTATTCTTTTTTCACATAGACCACGTAAAAGTGTTACCCCTGTTGCATAATACATTATTACTCCTCCCCTACAGTCGCTCAATTGCTATACAATCCGTAACGAAACGTTAACTTTAGTTAAACGTATCAATAAAATAGCAACTGGTCAGCTTTGATAGACCAGGCTACACACCTACAATCTTGCGCAATCTTCCAAAGTAGAAGATATATCTGCACAAAATAATTAGGAATAATAATAAATATGAACAAGAAGCGTCTGTTTACTAAGTCAATCGTAGCATTGACAGTGGCAATGGCATCTCAGCAAGCGGCAGCTGCTGGTTTCCAACTTAATGGTCAATCGGCAACTGGACTTGGCCGTGCTTTCGCTGGTGATGCGGTAATCGCAGATAATGCATCTGTACTATCTCGTAACGCAGCAGCAATGGCTTTATTCGATGCACCTGCAATCTCTCTTGGCCTTAACGTTATTGATACTGACATCCAAGTTAAAGACATCGATTATAAATTTGCAGGTCAATCGGTTCCTGGCCAAAGTAATCAAAGTGTTGGCGGTACTGCATACGTACCAAATATTTACTACATTCACCCTATCAACGACAAATTTACTGTCGGTGGTGGCATCTACTCTAACTTTGGTACTAAAACTGAGTTCGATGACAGTTTTGCTGGTAACGAATATGGCGGTTTAACTGACGTTAAAAGCATCAACTTCGCGCTAAGTGTCGCCTACCGCATCAACGACCAATTCAGTGTTGGTGGTGGTTTAGATGTGATCTACGGTAGCGGTAAACTAGAACGCACGAACGCAATGCTAGAAGCGGGTCTTGGCGCAAAAGGGAAACTAGTCGATGTTGATGCCGACGGTTATGCGCTTGGCTGGAATATCGGTTCTGTTTATGAACTGAATGAAGATAATCGTTTTGGTTTATCGTACCGCTTTAGCCCAGATCTAAAGGCTGAAGGTGATATATCACTTGGTGGCAATAAGGTTGACGAAAAACTAATCATGCCTCTACCTGATATGGCTGAGTTCTCTGGCTTTCATAAACTCAACGATCAGTTCGCAGTTCACTATAGCGTGCAATGGATTAAGTGGAGTGAATTCGACAAACTAGAGACTGACGGTGGCACTCATCTAAATGACTACAACTGGAAAGACGGTTGGCACTACGCATTAGGTGGAACTTACTACCTAAACAACGATTGGGATCTTCGTGCGGGCTACATGTACGACACCAGTGCCCAAGATCAGACCACATCAATCTCAGTACCTGACTCTGACCGTCAGTGGCTATCTGCTGGTTTCACTTACCACATCGATAACAAATCAAATATCGATTTCGGTGTTACTTACCTAATGGGTAAAGACATTAGTGTAAATGAAAGCACTCCAAATCCAGACCCAAGCACGGCATCTATGTTACCTAACATCACAAGTGTATCAGCAACTACACGTGCTAATGCTTGGCTATATGGTGTTCAATACAGCCGTTCATTCTAATTTCAGCGAACAGTTAAGCCATAATATTTAAGGGAGCCTTTTGGCTCCCTTTTTATTTTTATTCATTTTAGTTATATTAACCATTAATAAATATGCACTTTTTGCTACACTTACTGAATTAACCATTTTATCATCGCTCACTTTCAGCGACGCTCTGTACGCTCAACCCCTCAAATAACAACACGCCTGTACGCTGAAAAAAATCAATAACAATGTAAACGACTGAAAAAAGCATCAACTATTTCTACCATCCTCACTAAATTGCCGCTAATTCATCCAATAACACAAAAATATGCATTTATAACTTAAAGCTTTTACTCTAAAGCGTATCATTCGTTGTATTAATTTCAGCGAACAATAAATCATGAAAAAGAATAATATTACTATTGCTTTAGCAGCAGCGTTAACTTTTGGTGTAAGCACAAGTGCAACAGCAGCAGGCTTCCAACTTGCAGAATACTCAGCAACAGGCCTTGGCCGTGCATTTGCCGGTGAAGCTGCAATGGCTGACAATGCAGGCGCACAATTTCGCAACCCAGCAATGCTAACGTACCTTAAAGGTACTCAAGTATCGACTGGTGCGATTTACGTTGATCCAAACATCGATGTTAAAGGTGATCTAAATGTTGGTATGGCGATCCCTACAGAAGCAAAAGACATTGCAGGCTCAGCGGTTATCCCTAACTTCTATTTGTCTCACCAACTAAATGACCAAGTATTCTTAGGTTTAGCGTTTTCAACTAACTACGGTATGGAAACTGAACTGGGTGGCGACTTTAAAGCGACCCAGTTTGGTAACCAAGCAAAAGTGCACTCGGTAGAAATCAACCCTAACATTGCTTACAAAATTAACGAGCAATTCAGTGTCGGTGCTGGTATTCGTTACGTAATGGGCGAAGGTCACTTTGGCGCAACAAACCCAGCAGACATGTCAACACCTGTGGGTACCTTACCTAAAGGAACCAACCTAAAATACATGGAAGGTGAAGACAACGCGTGGGGCTGGCAACTAGGTACCGCTTGGCAGATCAATGACGACAACCGCATTGGTTTCAACTACCGTTCAGCAGTAGATCTAAACCTTGAAGGTCACGCTGAAGGCTTCTCTTTCAACCCTATGAACCCAGAACAAAAGTTCGACGGTTCAATGGAGCTATCTCTTCCTGCGACAGCTGAACTAGCGAGCTTCCACCAGTTAACTGAACAACTCGCTATTCACGCAAGCTTTAACTGGACCGATTGGAGCAGCTTTGAAAAACTAGAAGCAAACATCCCAGCTCTTGGGAGTGATAAAAAGCTAATCAAACAAGAAAACTGGAAAGACAACTACCGTTTAGCGGTTGGTTCAACTTACCAGCTAAACCAAGCAGTCGTGCTTCGCACTGGTGTGGCTTACGACACCTCAGCGGTTAACGATGACAACCGTACACAAACGATTCCAGAAACAGATCGCCTATGGCTAAGTGTGGGTGCAGGCTACCAAGTGACTAAAGCCTTCACCCTAGATGCAGGCTTCACTTACATCTTTGCTAAAGATGCGTCTATGACTGAAAAAGAGACCGGTCACCCTGAGTTAGGTCAATTTACAGGTGAAACCACTGGTAATGTTTGGCTAGTGGGTGTACAGGCTAGTTACCGCTTCTAATACAGAAAACAGAAATAAAAAAGAGAGTGCCTAGGCACTCTCTTTTCGTTTGGTTGGTCAAGGTTACTCTCGATATTAGTAATCGTCGATCTCGTCTAAGAACTCATCAGAGAAAGCTTCTTCTTGCGGCTCTTCATCAACAGTAGCACCACCTGTTGCTCTAAAGTTCTTATATTGAATATACGCATCACGGGTAAATATATAAGGATCAGGAGAGTCATCAAGAATCGATTCCTGCGAGACAAGAGCAGCACGTTTCTCTAGCCCCTCTAGTGCCCACTTACCTGCACTTTGCCAGAACGTCAGTAAGCTCAGCGGGAAATAAAGCCCATCTACAATATCACCTGTACCTTCCCGTAAGGTAATAGGGCCGTAAAGTGGCACCATAAAGTAAGGGCCATTACCTAGCCCGTAGTAACCCAATGAGTCACCAAATTCACGTTGACCTGGTGATGGAATATTTGCCGCAGTCGCAATATCAATTAACCCACCCAAACCAAATACCGTATTGAACCAAAAACGATTAAAATGCGTCGCCGCATTTTCAGGGTTTAGCATAATTAAGCTATTCACCATACTTGCTGGTTCTTCAAGGTTGGCGAAAAAATTGGCTAGACCAGAGCGTACGGGCACAGGGACATAATCGACATAAGCAATCGCGGCTGGACGAGCAATATAAGGATCAAGATAGTTATAGTTTAGATCCCACATCGTTCGGTTTATACCTTCTAACGGGTCATACACTTGATTATCTAACGCGACCTCTGCTTCATAATCAATATGATCTGCGACAGTAACTTTGTTGGTTTCAGTAACATCATTCTCTAATTGCTCAGGTGTGTCAGCGCAGCCCACGAGAGACAATGATAAAAAAAGTGCCAATAGTGATGTAGTAACTGTTTCTTTTAACAAGCTTTCTATTTCATCCATAAAAAAAGCAGACTCAATAATAGTATCGAGCCTGCTCAATATATGCCAGTTTTGTTATTCGTATTGCTGATTAATTTTTACTTCTACGCTACTTCCAAGATCAACCGGTTGGCTTTCACCAAACCAATCACCTTGTTTCGTCATTACGTTACCATCAGTATCAATACGTGCCTTCACCATCAATTTAGATTGTGAAGATAACAAACGCTCAGGGATCATGCTGTCATTATCATCGAGCGTTATCGTTACTGGAAAGCTCCCTGATAATGGTACACGACGCGCGGCGATAGGCATTGGTGAACCATTCTCATCATGGGCAGAAATGATCAGTACACCTTGTTGCGGCAATTGAACACTAGGAGCAAGGTCTACTGTAATAGACACTGATTTAGCTGTCACACCTGTCGGTGATAACTGAGCTTGCGCACGTTCAATACTGCGGTTCAACATTGGGGCACGAGGGTCATCTGGTGAGATTAGATTTTTCATCATGGTCCAGTATGAAATTGCTTGCTCAAACTTCCCATCTTCAAATGCATCAAAGGCCAGAAGAGACATCGCACGCACGTTAGCATGGTCACGCTTAATCACTGATTTAAGTAGGAAGCGCACAAAATCAACCTGTGCAGGATCACCAATCATCATCAATGTTTGTGCATAACCAAGCTGGGTTTCTGTATCGTCAGGATTTAGATCATAAGCACGCTTCATCGCACTTTGTGATGTTTCGGCATCACGGTTTGCCATTCCGACACGACCAAGTAGCAGCCAGCCTGTTGCATCATCCGGTGTTGAATGCAAACGCGTACGCAAGGCAAGCGTCAGATCATTCATTTCCTCATCGCTAAGCGGGTCTTGAGCTTCACCCATCAAGCGTTGTGATAGCTCAGGTAAACGTGATGCGACCTCTTGCCATTCTTCAACCTTATTGAGGTTACCAACATTAAAGTACATACCATAGCTGATCATAATCATCACCAATACGCCGGGGATAACTAATCCTGCTGATACATTGTTTTCATGCAATTCTTTCTGTTCGGTAACATCATCAAGTAGCGACTGCTGCAGTTCAGTCACAAGATCGCCTTGTTTTTCGACAATGCCTTCGCTTGTTTCTAGTTCGATTTCACGCACGCGATCTTTATAAAATGCTTTATTAAGCTCGTCACGGCTTGCAACTTCATCTTCCTCTTTACCTGAGTAAATTGGCACAACAAAGACAGCAACCGCGATCAGAATCAAAACGACCGTGGCAATCCAAAACAACATCATTATTTTTTCACCTTATCGTTTTTATTCTCTGTGTTTTCCATTTCAGCAAGCAAGGTTTTAAGGCGCTTTGCTTCTTGCTCATCGAAATCATCCGCTTTCGCTGTGTTATCAGTTGCAGTAGTGCGGCGAGAACGCATCACCAGTACAGTGAAACCAATTGCGATAAACAAAAAAGGACCAAGCCAAAGAATAATTGTCGATAACATTACTGGTGGTTCATAAGTTACAAAATTACCGTAACGGGCAACCATGTAATCAACGACATCTTGCTTTTCTTTGCCTTGCTGCAGCATGTCATACACTTTCTGGCGCATATCTTGTGCCAGCGGGGCATCAGAATCACCAATGGTGTTATTCTGACACTTAGGACAACGCAGGGTCGCTGTTAGCTCTTGGAAAGCTTCTTCCTGAGTGACATTATCGAAAGTATGTACTTCAATCGCAGCATAGGCAGGCAGTGAAGCCGTTAATACCAAAAGTAAACTCGCGAGCATAATGGAAAGTCGCTTCATCAT
Organism: Photobacterium sanguinicancri; assembly: GCF_024346675.1. Lineage (NCBI taxonomy): Bacteria > Pseudomonadati > Pseudomonadota > Gammaproteobacteria > Vibrionales > Vibrionaceae > Photobacterium > Photobacterium sanguinicancri. Next base: position 900,218 of record NZ_AP024850.1, on the reverse strand, counting down.
CCTTTTGCCTCCTCAAGTAACGCTTGATACATAGGTTGCAATTTTTCTGACCAGTTACGCGGGTTAACATCCCCGACGTGTCGGTAACGAATAATGCCATTCGCATCGATCAAGAAGGTTTCTGGCGCACCATATACGCCCAGATCCATCCCAAGCATGCCGTTACCATCAAACAGGCTATGAACATAAGGGTTACCCAGTTCATTCAACCATTGCACCGCTTTTAAGCGATCATCTTTGTAGTTCAGGCCTACGATCTTCACACCATCAGCTGACAACTCATTTAGGTAAGAGTGCTCGGCATAACACGTTGGACACCAAGTTGCCCATACGTTTAGCAATAATGGCTCACCTTTGAAAATCCCTTGCTCGTACAACTTGCCTGCTTCAACTAAATCTTCCAACTTAAATTGAGGAACAGGTTTGCCTACTAAGACTGATTCCAATTTAGTGGGATCATCACCGCCAGCATTGCGCGTTAATTGAACAAGGAACATCACAACTAACCCAATAAACAGAGCTAGTGGGATAAATAAGACTTTTTTATTCATCAGTTCACCTCAGCTTCTTGAGCATCACTTGATTCTGGTTGCTTCGCTTTTTTACGGAAACGGTAGCGCTTATCACTAATTGCAATTGCGCCGCCCAATGCCATTAAGGTTGCACCGAACCAAATCCAGTTCACAAATGGTTTGTAGTAAATACGTACCGCCCAAGCGCCGTCGTTACCCAGTTTCTCACCCATAGCAACATAAAGGTCGCGGGTAATACCACTGTCAATAGCAGCCTCGGTCATCATAGAACGCGCTACGCTGTAGAAACGTTTTTCGGCATGAAGTGTCGTTACACGTTTGCCCGATTTAGTAATGTTAAAGTCAGCAATATAACCGTCGTAGTTTGGACCGTCAGCATCACGCACACCGGCGAAGTGGAAGTCGTAACCTTCAACATTGATGGTTTCACCCGGCGCCATACGAACATCACGTTCTAGATCATAGTTAGACACAAGCGCGATACCAATAACGGTAACAGCCATACCTAAGTGACCTAATACCATAGCCCAATGGCTTCGGCCTAGCTTACCTAACCCCGTCATTAGACTATGGCGATGCGTTGCTCGCTCATAAACTTCATAACATTGCAGTGTAATAATCCAAACCGCCATCGCAACACCCAGTGCCGCCATCACTTGGAATTTATCGGTCAACAAGTAGATAGAGCCAATTGCAAACGGTACAGTGATCAAAGCTGAAATGATCATTGGTTTTTTAATACTCGACATCTGATCGCGTTTCCAGCGAACCAGTGGGCCGATACCCAAAATGAAAGCAAATGGGATCATTAGCCAAGTAAACAAGGTATTAAAGAATGGCGCACCGATAGATACCGAGCCCAAACCAATTTGTTTATGTACAAGCGGTAACAAAGTACCGATTAATACCACTAACAGGCCAGCAATTAACAATAAGTTATTCGCTAACAGTAGGTTTTCACGCGACAGCAAGCTGTAGTTACCACGAGAGCGAATTTGACCGCCACGCAGAGCGTAAAGCAATAATGAACCGCCAATAACAACAACCAAGAAACCTAAAATGAACATGCCACGTGCAGGGTCAGAAGCAAAGGCGTGAACCGAGACCAATACACCAGAACGCACAAGGAAAGTACCCAGTAAGCTCAGTGAAAATGCAGAGATGGCTAACAATACTGTCCAAGCTTTAAATGTACCGCGCTTTTCTGTCACAGATAACGAGTGCATTAATGCCGTACCCGCAAGCCATGGCATAAATGAAGCATTTTCTACTGGATCCCAGAACCACCAACCGCCCCAGCCTAATTCATAGTAAGCCCACCATGAACCTAGTGCGATACCCAGCGTTAGGAAAGACCATGCTGCGATTGTCCAAGGGCGAGACCAGCGCGCCCAAGCCGTATCAAGACGACCCGTCATTAGCGATGCAATCGCAAATGCAAACGCAACCGAGAAACCAACATAGCCCATGTAAAGCATTGGTGGGTGAATGATCAAACCAGGATCTTGTAGAAGCGGGTTAAGATCACGGCCATCAACAGGGAAATAAGGAAGCGTACGCAGGAATGGGTTTGAGGTAACAATAATAAACAGTAGGAAGCCCACTGAAATCATTCCCATGACTGCCAATACGCGTGCTACAGATTCTAGCGGCATACCACGGCTAAAACGAGCGACAGCAGCAGCCCAACCCGCTTGGATTAATACCCAAAGCAGTAACGAACCTTCGTGTGCACCCCAAACTGCAGTTATACGGTAGTACCAAGGCAGTAAAGAGTTTGAGTTACTTGCAACATACGTGATCGTAAAATCGTTGCTATAAAATCCCCAACACAGGATAACAAACGAGATCATCAGCATACCAAACACACCATGTGTGAGTGGTCGTGCTGTCCGCATCATTGCCTGATTTCCGGTCGTTGCACCATAGAGTGGGTAAATGCTCGCAAGCACCGACAACCCTAGCGCAATGATCAGAGCAAAGTGCCCTATTTCAGCAATCATTGTGTACTACCTTGCGTTTGTTCTTTTGAATATTCAAGCGGCGCGTGTGTTTTTTCCATTGCAGCTGCAACTTCTGGCGGCATATATTCTTCATCATGCTTCGCTAACACTTCATGCGCTTCAACGGTTGTTGCGTTAACTAACACACCTTGCGCAACAATACCCTGACCTTCACGGAACAAGTCCGGTAAGATGCCGTCATACGTAACGGTTACTGACGGGCCAATATCGGCCACATCAAAACTTACTTGTAACGACTGAGGGTCACGACTGACTGAACCTGCAACCACCATACCGCCAATACGTAAACGCTGACCAACCTCTGGTTTTGTACCATCAGGTTTACCATTCACAAGTTCGGTCGGGGTATAGAACAAGTCCATATTTTGATTTAATGCATACAGCATTAAGCCAATAGTTGCACCGAGGCCAACGACTAACGCTAACACCAAGGTTAAGCGCTTTTTACGTCTCGGGTTCATAGTGTGTTCTCCAGTTTTTTCGCATCTTCAATACGCTGCTCACGCGCAATTTTATTTTTAAGCTCCGCCATTAAACGGCGCTTTTTTTGTAAGCTAGACAATAAAATCCAAAGCATCGCAAGGAAAGAGATACCGTAAGCGCTCCACACGTAAGAGGCATAACCCCCCATCGCTAAAAAGTCGCTAAATGATTCAAAATGCATACTTTCCTCACTTTACTAACTGACGGACCCAAGGGCGATGACTTTCACGTGCAATAATTTCACTGCGCAAACGCACCAAAGTTACCGCACCGAAGAAACAAGCAAAGCCAATAATGTTTAGCAATAAAGGCCACAGCATTGAACTGTCCATCGATGGTTTATCAAATTTGGTAATGGTCGCACCTTGGTGCAAGGTATTCCACCACTCGACTGAGAAGTGAATAATAGGCAGGTTAATCACACCGACAATAGCAAGAATACCCGCAGCTTTCGCCGCTGTTTTTTGATCATCAAATGCACTGTATAGCGCGATAACACCAAGGTATAAGAATAAAAGAATCAATTCAGAAGTCAGGCGAGCATCCCATACCCACCAAGCACCCCACATAGGCTTACCCCAAATTGCACCTGTAAGTAGTGCAATAAACGTAAACACAGCACCAATAGGCGCCATTGCCGCTGCAGCCATATCTGATAGACGAATTTGCCACACTAAGCCAATAAAAGCGGCAATCGCCATCGACATATATGCGCCCATCGACCATATAGCAGCCGGTACGTGCAGGTAAATAATACGGAAACTATCGCCTTGCTGATAATCACTTGGCGCGTAAGCCAGCCCCCAAACGGAACCTGCGATAATAGATATCAGTGCGATAGCGGAAAACCAAGGTAACAACTTGCCGCATAAGCGGTAGCAGTTTTCAGCTTTTGCGTAGGGATGTAGCCACTTCCACATAAATCAACTCTACTCAGTCTAAATGTAACAGTTATAAATATAATTATATTACTCACTGCAACCACAAAAGTTGCAATCAGTTCACGCTAATTCGAAGCGAGGCAGCAACCGCAAACGGTGATAACGTTGCTGATGCCACCAGCATGGCGCCCATTAAGGCTAATTGCCCATTGTATGGCATGCCTAGGCTCGCTGCATCAATCGCCGAGGTTGCAAATATAAGCACAGGAATATAAAGAGGCAATATGAGCAAACTCAATAAAACACCACCTTTACGTAATCCCACCGTTAATGCCACCCCAATCGCGCCTAGAAAACTCAACGTTGGTGTACCAATTAACAGGGTAAGCACAACGGCTTTCCATGTTGCCCAATCCAGCGACAATAAAATCGCAAGCAGAGGACTTATAATTAATAGTGGCACACCCGTCAGTAACCAATGCGCTAACATTTTCGCTAATGCCAACACAGGTAATGGCGTTGGCATCAACATCATTTGCTCTAATGAACCGTCGGCATAATCATCACGAAACAAACGCTCAAGTGATAACAGTGCTGCTAATAGTGCCGCAACCCACACAATGCCCGGTGCGATACGAGCAAGTAAATTAGGCTCAGGTCCGATCCCTAATGGAAATAAGGTAATAACGATAATGAAAAACCACAATGGGTTAAACACATCGGCCTGACGACGAAAGGCAATTAATAGCTCACGACGAATAACCTGAGAAATAGCATTCAACATTCGGCTTACTGCCCCAATTTTATTTTTCTTAGTTGATCACTGTCTGTAAACATATCTTGGTGCGTGGTCAACAATACGATGCCACCACGTTGTGCATGCGCTAAAAACAAACGCTCTAATACACGAACACCTTGTTTATCTATCGCGGTGAGTGGCTCATCAAGCACCCACAATCGATGATTACTTATCCATAACCTTGCAAGAGCAACACGTCGTTGCTGACCTGCAGATAATTGACCCGCCGGAACATCTTCACGCCCGGCTAAGCCCACATGGGCTAATGCTTGCCACAAGGCATCATCACCAAATACTTGCGCACTGCCGCCTAACGGTGACTCACCAACCTCAGTATGCATTGCTTGGAAAAAAGCTAAATTTTCAAATGCTGTCAGTTCGCGCTTTACACCGGTTTGATGCCCTAAAAAAAGCAACTCTTGATGATATTCTTCACGGGCACTCAGTATATCTTCCTGATTCCAGCATACTCGACCTTCATCGGTATTACCTAGCCCTGCGATGATACGGAGCAACGTAGTTTTACCCGCACCGTTATGGCCTTCAATTTGCACTAACTCACCGCTTTCAACGGTAAAACTTAAGTCATCGAACAGTACACGTTCATCACGAATACAGCTTAACTTTTCTACTGACAACATACGAAATGATGTATCCTAGGTGACACAATTAAGCACGCATATTACCACATCGGACGGACATATTGTTAGCGACCCGATTATCTAGATTAAGGGTGAAGGTAAGTATTTGTGAACCCCGTACACATCAACAAAACGTTAATGGCTATAGTAACTAGCGATAGACAAGTCAATACAGATAAAGTGCGATTAAATGGCCAAGTTGTTGATACAAGTCAACCAGTTACCACCAAAGTGGTAGGGGAAACCCCACATCAAAGGCTGCAAACTTTATTAACAAACCTGCCTGCACTGCAACGTTTTGTTGCACTTTTGTCATCGTTAAATACGACGTCGACTACACCACAAAACTTTACTCAGCAAATACTCTCTCAGCTTCTTTTGCCGAATAATCAGGCAACTCTTATTTCTTGGTTACGCCAAGGGGCTGGGCAATCAGCCGTTCAAATGCTACTTCAACAATTAGCTACACCCAATAGTACGGTTTACCAGTGGCTATCCGATCTCTCACCCAGCGATCAAAATGACTTTAAAGCTTTACTTCGCTTAGCCGCAGAACAACGTATCGCGCTTAATGCACAGCAAGATAGTGATATCCCGACAGTATTGCAGCTACACCTCGCGCAGGCACAAGGAAAAGAAATTAAACTACATGTCTGGAGAGACAAAGCGAAGAGTGGCTCACAAAAAAATGAGAAACAAGAAAGTTGGCATATTGACCTCACGCTTCCCATTGGCGACAGTGAAACATTAATCACCAAAGCCGTGTGGAAAAATCAGCAACTACATCTCCTTTTCAGTAGTACGTCAGCACAACTACTACAACGTACAGAGCTGCTAGCCCCTCACCTCACTCATCGAATGCAATCACTGGGTATAGCCACTTCAAATATGAGTTTCAAACAAGAAAGCAAAACGTTTGATAGCGAGCACAATACAACGTATACAGGACTGATCGCCAAAATATGAGCTACTCAAAACATGCTGTTGCATTACACTATGATGGCCGAACAGCACCACAAGTCACCAGCAAAGGGACAGAGCAGCTTGCCGAGCATATTATTGAGCAAGTTAAACAACAAGGCGGGTTAATTCACGAAGATCCCGTATTGCTGGAGTATTTAAACAAGCTTGAGGTCGGTGATACCATTCCAGAGCAACTCTACGTCATCATTGCAGAGCTTATTGCATTTTCATGGTTCATAAACGGAAAAACCCCGCCCGGATGGGAAGGGTCTGAAAACATCGATACTGTCGTGTAAACAACAGGTAGAATACTTAGCGGCGGCGAGTTTGTGATATTTGCTGTAATCGCATCAGCAATTCAGCTTCTGCTTTTGGCAAATCACACTCTTCCATCAACTCATTAATATCCGCACCAAGCTCAACCATTTTGTTGGCTCGGCTATACAAGCGTCCATCAGGATCTTGCATTGATATTTCACTTTGACGATCCGCTAACATTTCTTGATGATCTGCTATTTCGGCCATTTTTTGGCTCATACCCATGGTACCTACACGCAGTTCATTGAACTGTTTAGTGAGGCTTTCATGTTGCTGACGTGCATTTTTTGCCACAAGCTCCATCGCCGAAAATTTAGCTTCTAAGGCTAAACGGGCTTTTCGCTCACGGCCAAGTAACACAAACAGTAAGACAAGCGCAACCAACGAGATACCAAGAGGTAACCATTGTATGACCAAATCAAGCATTATAGGTACGCCATCTCGTCCCATTCATCATCGTTAAGCAGCTTATTTAAATCCACTAGGATCAGCAGCTCACCATCGCGGTTACTTACGCCTTGAATGAACTTAGCGCTTTCTTCAGTACCCACACTTGGAGTCGTGTCGATTTCTGAGCTACGCAAATAAACAACTTCTGCAACGCTATCAACCAAAATACCAATTACTTGTTTTTCGGCTTCAATAATAACGATACGGGTATTGTCTGAAATCTCACCCGGCATCAAGCCAAAGCGAGAACGAGTATCGATCACAGTTACAACATTACCACGTAGGTTGATAATACCAATCACGTAGTCTGGCGCACCTGGTACAGGTGCAATTTCAGAGTAACGCAGTACTTCGCGTACCTGCATTACGTTAATACCGTAAGTTTCATCTTCCAGTTGGAAAGTAACCCACTGTAATACTTGATCGCCGTCTTCTTTTTGAATTTCGGCTACACTCACCTGCGACATGCTGTTTCCTCTTGGGGCCTACTCACTGAATACCCTTAACATCAAGCCCTGCATTGAGCATTTTGATAAGTTCTTCGACGTGAATTAAAGCACACATTTTTTCTTTAACCATTCCAGCAAGCCAAGGTCGTTTTCCAACCTTTTCTCGCCAACGAATACTCTGTTTTGTTAAGGTTTCAGTACCGTGGAGCTTATCACATGCTAACCCCCACTTACTTTCACCCAACATGACGATATAGCGATAGTTCTCTTTATGTTCGTCAGAGCTTAACTTTTCTGGCATTACCCACCGTGCAGTATCAACAACATCATGCTGTAACTCACGGCTCGTTAATAAGCCAAGATACCACTCTGGTCGGCCTAACAAATGGTTTAACTCACCCATTTGATGGATACCGCCCAGTTCTGTTAACGACACAGCAAATGTCACCCCACAAGCTTCAAAAAAGAGCGCTTGAAACTCACTACCTAACTGCGATTCTGCAGTTTTCTCGGGTGGTATGTCACTGCCAACTTGTGTCGCTAGCTGAGATTCTACATTGTTATTAACACTTAAGTTCGCAACAATGTCAGTCGCAACTGAAGGGGTTTCCTCCACTTGCTCGATAATTTCTGGCTCTGGCTCTGGCTCTGGCTCTGGCTCTGGCTCTGGCTCTGGCTCTGGCTCTGGCTCTGGCTCTGGCTCTGGCTCTGGCTCTGGCTCTGGCTCTGGCTCTGGCTCTGCAAGCATAACGTCATCTTGCGCTGCTGCAAGGAACTCTGCTTCGGTCACATTATCAATCAAGGCATCGCTGTCTTGTTGAATCGCAGTTTGCATGCTCACCATTTGATCAAGCAGACGTTGTACGCCTTGCATATCAGGTTGAGTATGCTCCATGACGACTGGCGTAAATGACGCCAGGTTACGGGCTTCTACACGCTGAACTGATGGCACCCAGTTAGATGCTTGTGACTGGCTGTGTTGTGTCAGCGAAAATGATGAAACAAGTGATGGTGTTAAACCATCGACATTCACTTCTGAATTTACTGACGTCGAGTCATCGGCAAGCGATTGACTCGTCAATACTTCACCATCATCGTGGTGTGTATTGCTAGCTTGTGCATCTTCAGCGATCTTACCATGCGTACTGTGCGTCAGTTCAATCGTTGAAAAATCATAATCCGTATTTCGACTTGCCGACATTTCCAAGGCAAGATCATCGACAAAGTCATCTAAGCTATCGACCACTTGCGAATTATCTTCACTTTTTTGATCGTAATTAGTGAGTAAACCATCAACTTGAGCGGGTAACACAGATAAATCATCCGTCGGTTTGACCTCCCCGTCACCTAACTCAGGCTGTTGATCTACAACATCGTCACTTACACCAATATTATCTGATTCATCACTATCGGTTGCCGTAACATCAATATCTGCTGGCAGTTCAGTTAGTTGAGATTCGATCTCCCCACTTGTATCTGCCTCACTTTCAATCGTGCTTTCTGCTTCAAGCTCTTCTTCTGGCTCAATCAACAGATCGAAAAAGTAATCGTCCAGTGCTTGTTCACTGGATAATCGTTTTTTATCGCTCATCTTGTTCTAACCGCAGGAGATAATTTAATAATGTTTTATAGGCAAAGACACCACGGCAACTACGAGCAAAGTAGGATGGTGGCATATGCTTGATGCTGGCATCACGAAACTTAGTGTCAATTGGTACAGCGGATGCCCACACTTGATCAGGGAAACGCACCTTTAATTCTTGCAAGGTTTGCAAAGAAGCACGCGTTCGCTTGTCGTACATGGTTGGCACAATTGTGACCCTGAATCCGTTAGGCTGTGACTTTTGCATAATATGCAATGTACGCATCATGCGTTCAAGCCCTTTCATCGCCAGAAATTCGGTTTGTACCGGGATCAAAATACGATCACTGGCTGCTAACGCATTGACCATCATTACACCAAGGATCGGTGGACAATCGATCAGCACATAGTCGTAATCATCAACCAAACTGCGCAATGCTTTTTTCAGCACCAACCCCATACCACCGCGGCTACCCATGACGCGATCTAATGTCGCTAGCGACATATGGGCAGGGATAATATCAATGCCCGGATAATTAGTCTGCATCACCAGTGGCATCACGGTGTTGCGGGTAATCTCCGTTAACTGAAACAAATCAAATAAGCTTGCAGGCACATGATCTGAATCGATGTTCAAATACGTGCTCAACGACGCATGGGGATCGGTATCAACCAACAACACACGTTTATTTCGCTCGCTGAGTAACCCAGCAAGCGCAACTGTTGTCGTTGTTTTACCAACACCACCTTTTTGGTTAGCAATGCTCCAGACTAACACGCGGTGCTCCTCACCCTAGTCCTAACTCGACTAAAATACGTTCAGATATACGCTCAAGCGGTAAGTCTTCCGTTGAGATGTTAGCTTTAGCAACCGCTTGTGGCATGCCGTAAACCACACAGCTTTCTTCGTCTTGTGCCCAAATAGTTGAGCCACCGCTTTTCAGCATACGACAACCTTCACGGCCATCAGCACCCATCCCCGTAAGGATCATCGATAACACTTTATCTTGATAAATCTTCGCTGCAGAGCCAAAAGTAACATCAACACAAGGTTTGTAGTTCATTCGCTCGCCGCCATCAATAATGCGAACGCGGGTTGAACCAGGACGACCTTCAAGCATCATTTGCATGCCGCCAGGGGCAAGGTAAGCAACACCCGGTTTTAGTACGTCGCCATCTGCGGCTTCTTTAACTGAGATTTTACACAAGTTATTCAAACGCGCTGCAAAAGCCGCCGTAAATGTAGCTGGCATATGTTGTACTAGCACGATCGGTAATGGGAAATTGGCAGGAAGTTTAGTTAACACTTTCTGAAGTGCTACTGGGCCACCTGTTGACGTACCAATCGCCATTAACTGATATTTTTTACCTGTTGCTTTAAAGCGCGCAGCAACAGGTTTGATCGCTGAACGAGGTGCAACTGGCACACGAGTTGCTGTCGTTGTTGTCGCTGGACGAGCAGCTAAAGGGCGTGCAGCATCACGTGAAACAGGTTCGCGCGGTGTGATTGTCGCCGCTGTTGCTGGGCGCACTGCCGTACGGCGCATCATCACACGCTTACGTGCAATTTCTATTACGCGTTTTTGTAATAAGCTCACGGCTTCATCACGATTACGCGCAATATCTTCAAACTTTTTAGGCAGGAAATCTAACGCACCGGCATCTAAAGCATCCAAGGTCGCTTTAGCACCATCATGTGTTAGTGATGAAAACATTAAGATTGGTGTCGGTGTGCTTTTCATAATTTCACGCACAGCCGTAATACCGTCCATCACCGGCATTTCGATATCCATGGTAATAACATCAGGACGAAGTTGCTTTGCAAGATCGACTGCTTCTTTACCATTTACAGCGTTACCAATTACTTCCAGTTGTGGATCTGAGTTTATAATTTCACTCACACGACGACGAAAAAAACTTGAGTCGTCCACTACCAATACTTTAATTGCCATCTACTTATTGTCCTGTTGCTCCGGATACCCGGAAAAAGAATTAGGAACAAATGCTCCTAATTCTTTTGATTTATTATTGTTTTATCTTAACGACCAGCGTAATGCTTCAGCAAATTTGGTACATCAAGAATCAGGGCAATATGACCATCACTGGTAATCGTTGCACCCGCCATACCTGGCGTACCTTGAAGCAACTCATCAAGCGGCTTAATAACCACTTCTTCTTGACCAATCAAAGTATCGACCACAAAACCAATACGCTGATGACCAAGCTGAACAATAACTACATGGCCGTGTTTACGTTCGCGTTTAGGTAAGCCAACACCACTCAACCAATCTTGGAGGTAGAACAGTGGGATAGCTTTATCACGCACAATCGTCGTTAACTGACCATCAACCACATTGGTCTTACGCAGATCAAGGTGGAAAATCTCGTTCACACTGGCTAATGGCAGTGCAAATGGCTGCTCAGCAACACCCACCATCAAGGTCGGTAGAATCGCTAACGTCAACGGAACTTTAATGTCGATACGAGTGCCTTTACCTAGCGCTGAATCGATAAAAATTGAGCCATTTAGCTGGTTGATACCCGTCTTAACAACATCCATCCCTACACCACGACCAGAAATGTCAGAAATTTCTTTTTTGGTCGAGAAACCCGGTGCAAAAATTAAGTTGTACGCTTCGTTGTCCGATATACGAGAAGCCGCATCTGCGTCCATCACACCACGTTCAACCGCAATCGCACGTAGCTTATCAGGATCCATACCGCCACCATCATCTTCGATGGTTAAGAGGATATGATCACCTTCTTGTGATGCTGAAAGCAGAACCGTACCGGTACGAGGTTTACCCGCTTTTTCACGTACATCTGGCATTTCAATACCGTGGTCTACCGAGTTTCTTACTAAGTGGACCAATGGATCGGCAAGTGCTTCAACCAAGTTTTTATCAAGGTCGGTTTCTTCACCACGCGTTTCAAGCACGATATCTTTTTTCAGTGCACGAGCTAAATCGCGTACAACGCGCGGGAAACGACCAAAGACTTTCTTAATCGGTTGCATACGCGTTTTCATTACCGCGCCTTGCAGATCAGCTGTGACTACATCTAAGTTAGCAACCGCTTTAGACATGTCTTCGTCGTTATTATTCAGACCTAAGCTAACCAGGCGGTTACGCACTAATACCAGCTCACCCACCATATTCATGATGGTATCTAGCGTTGATGTATCGACACGTACCGTTGCTTCTGCTTGTGCTTTAGCCTGCGCAGGTTTTGCTGGTGGCGCTTTACGTTCAGCCACTGGATTAGCTGCAGGTGCTGAGACCGCAACTGGCGCTGGCGTAGGTGCAACAGGTGCAGCAACAACTGGCTTAGCCGCTGGAGCTGGAGCCGCAGCAACTGGGGCTGATGCAACAGGAGCAGATGCAACAGGCGCATCATCTGCAATCATGTCAGCGATAGGCTTAGTGGCAAAATCAAGCTCATCAGGTGATGGACCTTTACCTGAACCATGCAGTTCATCTAGTAAACGCTCAAATTCATCGTCTGACATTAAGTCGTCATCGCCTGACGTTGCAGTAATTGACACTGCAGGCTTAGGCGCAACAACTGGCGCTTTAGCCACAGGAGCTGCTACTGGTGTATTCGAACCAGGTGCTTTTCCTGAACCGTGAAGTTCATCCAGTAAGCGTTCAAATTCATCATCGGTAATATCACCGCTTTCTGCCTGAATTTGATTAACAATATTTTCGGCTACAGGTGCTGGCGCTGAAATAGCAGCGTCTGACGGGCTATTACCCACACCATGAAGTTCATCTAATAGACGATCAAACTCATCTTGAGTAATGTCATCAACTGAGTTACCAGCAATAATACTATCGCTTGGAATGGTTGATGCAGGTACTTCAATAGGCGCTTCGACTACAGGAGCAACAGGCTCTGGAGTTGCCACAGGTACAACAACGTCTTCCACAACAGGTGGATTCAGTTCAGCTTCCGTTGGCGGCTGGCTATAACGGTGAAGCGCTTCCAACAATGCTTGATTTGCTGGGTCCAATGGCTCGCGCGCTTGAACTTGGACAAACATGGCATTAATGGTATCTAACGCTTCTAAAATCACGTCCATCAGTTCAGATGTAACTTGACGCTTACCGGTACGAAGTAAATCAAAGATATTCTCAGCACCATGACAAGCATCAACAAGCTCAGCCAATGATAAGAAACCGGCACCACCTTTTACGGTGTGAAAACCGCGAAAAATCGCGTTTAGAAGTTCACCGTCATCTGGACTACGTTCTAGCTCCACAAGCTGCTCCGAAAGCAACTCTAGGATTTCTCCTGCTTCAATAAGGAAATCCTGCAGGATATCTTCATCTAAATCAAAGCTCATATAATTCCCCTAAAATCCAAGGCTCGACAGCAAATCATCAACATCATCTTGTGAAGACATTACATCTACACGTTCTTCGCTGTTGATAATTGGCCCTTCTGGGGCAATAGTTTGTGCTTCCGTTAGGGCTTCAGCTTTGTCATCTTGTTCCATGTCAAAGGCTTTCAGGATATCAACTAACTGATCTTCCACTTCATGGACGAGCTCAATCACACGGCGAATAATCTGCCCGGTGAGATCCTGAAAGTCTTGCGCCATTAAGATTTCTGTCAGTTGACTACGAAGTTCACCGCTATCGCCTTCAACTTGCGTTAGCAATCCATCAATGTTGTGGCAAAGCGTTTTAAACTCGTGCAGCTCGATTTTACCTACCATTAGTCGCTTCCACTGAGGCTGAACTAATAGCAAGTTATCGTGCAACTTATCCGCAATAGGTAAAGTATTTTCTACTGCATCCATCGTTTTATTCGCCGCCTCTTCAGTGCGGTCAATAACATACGACAAACGCCCTCTCGCATCTGGAATTTCAGTTTTAGCAAGATCACAAATACGCGGGTCAAGACGGAAATTCTGCAACGAATCATGCAATTGACGGGTCAGTTTCCCAACTTCGTCATACATTGGATCGCGGCTTTCATTTACGGCGGATAAAACGAGTTGATTCGCTTCATCTTGTTGTCCGTCTTCAAGCAGGCTGACAAGCTGTTTCGCTTGAGCAAGTGTTATCATTATTATGGTTACCTGTTAGCGTCTGACAGACAGCATTACTGCATACGTTCGAAAATTTTATCCAACTTTTCTTTAAGCGTTGCTGCAGTAAATGGCTTAACAATGTAACCATTAACACCGGCTTGAGCGGCTTCAATGATCTGCTCGCGCTTTGCTTCCGCAGTAATCATTAAGACAGGCAGATGCTTCAATTCATCATCAACACGGATGTGTTTAAGTAGATCAATCCCTTGCATGCCAGGCATGTTCCAGTCAGTCACTACGAAATCAAAACCACCTTTTTTGAGCATAGGTAATGCGGTCAATCCATCATCCGCCTCTTGGGTGTTATTAAAGCCCAAGTCACGTAAAAGGTTTTTAACGATGCGGCGCATTGTTGAGAAGTCATCAACAATGAGGATTTTCATATTTTTGTTCAAAGTTGCCTCCACTGAGGTCACAGTGTTTTTATAATATTCTAATTTTTACGCAGTCCAAGCAGTGAGCTTAGCGCGCAAGCGTTGCATAGCCTGACTATGAATCTGACACACTCGGGATTCACTAACCCCAATAACAGCACCGATCTCTTTTAAGTTGAGTTCTTCATCATAATAGAGCGACAGTACTAGTGCTTCACGTTCAGGCAAGGTTTTAATGGCTTCAGCCAATGAATGGCGGAAATTATCATCCACAACACCTTGAAAGGGAAGATTTTCCTCTAGCGATTCCTCGTTGGCAATCGCATCTTCTGTCACACCAAGATCATCCATACCTACCAAGCGACCACAATTTACATCATTTAAAGCCTGATAGTATTGATCCAGTGTCATTTCGAGATGTGTAGCAATTTCCTGATCGTTCGGGTCGCGACCTAGCTCACCTTCAAGCACCGAGATTGCTTCGGTAATACGTCGGCTATTTTTATAAACCGAACGTGGCACCCAATCTCCACGGCGAATGTCATCAAGCATTGCGCCCCGAATACGAATTCCAGCAAATGTTTCAAAACTCGCCCCTTTTGTCGGGTCGTAGTTTTGTTGTGCCTCAAGCAGGCCAATCATGCCTGCTTGAATTAAATCTTCAACTTGCACACTGGGAGGAAGCCGTCCCATTAAGTGATGTGCAATCCGCTTAACCAAGGCCGAATAGCGCATTACGAACGCTTGCGGGCTCTCTTGGTAACGGCCATAGGTTAACGCTTTATTCACCGATAGGTACCTCTGTTGGCGTTGGTTTCACTAATAACCGCTCAACAAAGAACTCAAGGTGGCCACCAGCACTGGTTGGTACTGGCCAAGTAAGCGCTTTGTTCGCCAGTGAATTTAACGCTAATGCTGCAGGACTTTTAGGGTAAGCTTCAACCACAATTTTTTGACGCTTTACGGCTTGACGAACTTTATCGTCCAGTGGCACGCAAGCTACCAACTCTAGGTTTGCACTTAAAAAGCGTTCAGTAACACGAGTTAGCTTGGCATATAATTCGCGCCCTTCACGGTAACTGCGTACCATGTTGGCAACAATTTTGAAGCGCTGCACATCGTATTCTCGGCTAAGAATTTTAATCAGCGCATAAGCATCGGTAATAGACGTTGGCTCATCACAAACAACAACTAGCACTTCTTGTGCTGCTCGCGAGAAGCTCAGTACCATGTCTGAAATACCCGCCGCGGTATCTACCAACAACACATCGACGTCATCATTCAAGCTACCGAATGCACGAATTAATCCAGCATGCTGTGCAGGGCTTAATTCTGCCATGTTTTGGGTACCTGACGATGCGGGAATAATTTTCACACCGTATGGGCCTTCTACAATAATATCTTGTAGATCACACAGGCCAGCTAGCACGTGAGACAAGTTTCTGCCTGCACGTAAACCTAGCATGATATCAACGTTAGCCAGCCCCAAGTCGGCATCCAATACCATGACTCTTGTACCTTGGCGGGCCATTGAGATTGCCATGTTGAGCGTGACGTTAGTTTTACCTACTCCACCTTTACCGCCGGTAACAGTGATAACTTTGGTAGAAGACAGTTTAGTCATACGGCGTAAGCCGCTCGCTTGATCGTGCATCATGTTCTCAATCATAAAAATCCGCCGCCTGGTTTTCTGAATTGTCGCTACTCCAGAAGTGAGGTTGCTGACTAATTTCTTGTTCTAATAGTTCGTTGGCTCGTGCGACCAAAAACTTGCCTGTGGCAACTTTTATGTCTTCTGGCACACGCTGACCATCGGCCAAATACGCAATAGGGAGTGCATTCTCTATGGTTACACACATCACCTCACCCAAACTTAATGCTTCATCAAGCTTGGTTAACACACAACCAGATAACGGTATACGACGGAAATGTTCAATCGTTTCATGTAAGACTCGACGCTGTGCAGTTGAAGGTAATACCAACAAACTGCGGATTTGAGCGCCACTGTTTTGCATGAGCGTATCAAGTTGTTCTGACAGGCGAATATCACGCTGCCCCATCCCTGCTGTATCTAATAAAACTAATCGTCGATGTCGTAACTGATGAAGTATATCGGCCAGTTCTTCCGCATCTTTAGCAACTCTTACCGGACAGCCTAAAATTCGACCATAAGTAGATAATTGCTCGTGCGCACCAATACGATAAGTATCGGTTGTCACCAGAGCGATCTCTTCTGGACCGTAGTCCATCGCAGCACGCGCAGCTAACTTCGCAATAGTCGTGGTTTTTCCTACGCCTGTAGGGCCTAATAAAGCGACCACTCCACCCGTTTCTAAAATACAGTCGTCGGTGGTAATAATTTGATCGGCTAATAAACCGAGTAATGCAGGCCAAGCTTCATGAGCTGGCACGTCTTCTGGGATATAACAAGCAAGCTGATCACTCAATTCAGGTGATAGGCCCATTTTCTCTAGGCGTTTAATCATCATGGCGCGCATTGGCTCACGACGTTCAACCTCTTGCCACATCAAGCCTGATAATTGGTGCTCTAACAAACGGCGAATCGAAGCCATTTCACTGCGCATCGCATCAATATCTTCAGGGCGTGATGGCGATTTAGAATCATAACGTGATGGGTCTAAACGGTTGTTACGCTCCCCCATCGGTGAACGCGATGCCGTATTATTTTGACCACCTTGGTAACCACTGCGCTGGTTGTGACCCCAATCAGGCTTATCATCATAATTTTGAGAGTTTGGTCGCTGGTAATTACCAATATCTAATGCATGCTTGGCTGGTTGGCGTTTACCTAAGCCACCATTAGCATGCCCGTTATTCGCTTGAGAACCGTAATTTGTAGAGCCTGACTGCTCACGTGATTGCATGCCTATATTATTACGACTTTGCATCGGTTGACGGGCATGTTGTTGCTGCTCATGTCGTTGGCGTGACGGTTGTTCTTCACGGTCATAACCGTAATCACGTCCACCGTTGCTATGCTTAGATTGGCGCTTTAATAACGCAGATAATGAATCTTCTTCACTGCGGTTTTCCGCTGAAGATTCATTATGGCCTTGATAATTCTGTAGCATGCTGGCGAATCGGCTACCTGCCGATTGTTTAAGCTGTACTTTATCATCAGCCAATTTACGCTTCGCTTGACCTAAGCGATTCGCTAACTCATCACGGGCAGGAGACGGTGGCGGCGGCTGATTGCCAGAGTCAGTGTCAACTGCGGCAACAATCTCCACTCCGCCAGTGACTTTTTTATTCGACATGATCACCGCATCTGAACCAAGTTCTTCCTTCACTTGGCTCAATGCTGTTCGCATATCTTTTGCAAAAAATCGTTTAATCTTCAATCTAATATTCCCGTCAAATGGCGCTTTAGCACATTGTCAGACTCATTAAGCCAGCCTAAGGCTGGCTTGATAAAATTGTTACTAGACCCCAATAGGTAAAACACTGAACTACAATGTATTACAGGGTTAATTTCCCACGGCGTTTACGATTCGAATTTGCTTCTCATCTGGCACTTCTTGGTAGGAAAGCACCCGTAAACTTGGGATGGTATTCTTTACGAACTTCGCGAGAGTTGAACGTAGTACACCTGATGTCAGCAGTACTGCGGGTTCCCCTTTCAGCTCTTGCTGTTGGGTAGCTTCTGCTAACGAGCGCTGTAGTCGCTCGGCTAAACCAGGTTCAATACCTGTAGACTCACCACCCGCAGATTGCATTGTTTGATGCAATATTTGTTCCAACTCTGGAACCAAGGTGATAACAGGCAACTCTGGCTCTATACCGTTGATTTCTTGAACAATTAGTCGTTTTAATGAAATGCGAACAGCTGCCGTTAATATGTCAGGATCTTGACTCTTGGGTGCGTACTCGGACAAAGTCTGAACAATCGTTCGAATATCACGGATTGGAATGCTTTCATTGAGCAAGTTCTGCATCACTTTAACAACCACACCAAGCGATATTTGATCCGGCACAAAGCCTTCCACCAATTTAGGTGTGGACTGCCCTAGCATCTCAAGTAAGTTCTGAACTTCTTCATGGCCGAGCAGTTGTGCGGCACTGTTTGTCAGGATCTGGCTAAGGTGCGTTGCAAGTACTGTCGCAGAGTCCACCACGGTATAACCTAACGCTTGGGCATGTTCCCGCTGAGACTCCATAATCCACACGGCTTCTAGACCAAAAGCAGGGTCAGTGGTGACTTCACCATCAATAGAACCAAAGACTTGGCCAGGGTTAATGGCTAATTCCATGTTGTGGTGAATATTGGCCTCACCACAAGCAACCCCCATCAAACTGATGCGGTAACTGTTAGGCGGCAGTTCTAAATTATCGCGAATATGAACAGGTGGAACTAAGAAGCCAAAATCTTGAGAAAGCTTCTTACGTACCCCTTTAACACGGTCAAGTAGCTCACCGCCCTGCTCTTTATCAACCATAGGTATCAAGCGGTAACCCACTTCAAGGCCAATAATATCAACAGGTTGAACATCATCCCACGACAACTCTTTCTGTTTTGGTGCCGCAGCAAGTTCGGTAGATGCTTCATCTTTTTCGACCAACGCCGCCGCTTGTTCTTTTTTCACTCGCCAATAAGCCATCAATCCAATCAAGGCAGCTAGTAGCAGAAAAGGAACATGTGGCATCCCCGGCACAATACCCATCACAAACAAAATGCCACCAGTGATAATTAAAGCTTGCGGGTTATTGAATAACTGAAAGTAAAGCTGCTGCCCCATATCTTCGTCAGTATTTTGACGGGTCACCATCATGGCTGCGCCAATCGACAATAACAGTGACGGAATTTGAGCAACCAGACCATCACCTATGGTCAGTAAGCTATAAATTTCGAGCGCTTCGCCAAACGCTAGGCCATGCTGACCCATGCCGATCACCAAGCCGCCGATAATATTGATACACAAAATCAAGATACCAGCGATGGCATCACCTTTTACGAACTTCGAGGCACCATCCATCGAGCCATAGAAGTCAGCTTCTTTAGTCACTTCACTACGGCGAGTTCGCGCTTGGTCCTGATCGATCAAACCTGCGTTCAAATCGGCATCAATTGCCATTTGTTTACCGGGTAATGCATCGAGGGTAAAACGGGCACTTACTTCCGAAATACGGCCAGCACCTTTGGTTACAACCATGAAGTTGATGATCATCAAAATCAGGAAGACCACTAAACCAACCGCATAGTTACCGCCAATAACAACAGAACCAAAAGCATCAATGACCTGGCCTGCGGCAGCAGAGCCCTCATGGCCATAAAGCAATACCACACGCGTAGAAGCTACGTTCAATGCTAATCGTAATAAAGTGGCAATCAGTAGAACCGTAGGAAATGCCGCAAAATCTAATGGGCGGCGGGTATAGATGGTGACAAGCAATACCACCATCGATAATGCGATATTAAAAGAAAACGCCATATCCAACAGAATCGGAGGCATTGGCAAGATGATCATCGCGAGCGTTGCTAGCACCATAACGGGTGCGCCAATGGCAGGCATTGCTTTTAAACGAGACAGCGGTAATTTCGCCGCTAAAGACGTTAGAAGTTTCATTAAATCGCTATTAATAATGTCGCATAGGAAATTGGAATAATAATTGTCAGGCTATTTTAAGGCTTTCGTCTTAAAAACGAAACAACAAAGCAACAATCATGCCCAATCGATCGTCATTTTTTTGACGAAAAAGCATAATTTGAAGCGGCTCACAGTATAACAATTGGTGATGAAAATATGTACGATTTAATATTAAACAACTCAATTTGTTTGATGCTATTGATACCGCCAAGTTAAGAGAGGCTTTAGTGACGAAGTTCAGTCGGAATATTATTTGCCTCTTTTGAAAGTACGGGCTTTTTACCTTGCCCTTTTCGATACTGTTTCAACTGATAAACATAAGCAAGCACCTGAGCAACCGCGATAAATAATCCATCCGGTATTTGTTGTTCTAGTTCCGTCGTGTGATAAATCGCACGTGCTAAGGGTGGCGATGGAACAATATCAATTTTATGCTTATTGGCGACTTCTCTAATTTTAAGTGCTAAATGATCGGTTCCCTTCGCTATGACCACAGGCGCACCATCTAACTCAGTGTTATATCGTAATGCCACCGAGAAGTGTTCCGGGTTTGTTATCACCACATCAGCTTCAGGCACGTCAGCCATCATTCGACGCTGAGCCATTTCCCGCTGAAGCATACGAATACGCCCTTTAACTTCAGGTTTACCTTCACTGTCTTTATATTCATCCTTTATTTCTTGTTTCGTCATTTTTAGCTGTTCGTTGTGTTGCCAAATTTGATAAGGCACATCAATGGCGACGACCACCAGCAAAGAACAACAAATCAATAGCACGAAGTCCATTAAGAGCTGCAAAGCATGATAGAAATTATTAGGGAATAACTCGGTACTGATCAAAAATAAATCATTAATACTGCTGTACATCAAATACAGCGCAACCCCTGCCACCAGCAGTACTTTAAGGATCGATTTGATCAGCTCAACCCAACTCTGAAGGCCAAACATTCGCTTGAAACCGCTCAGTGGGCTCATTTTTGATAGCTTGGGACGCGCCGCTTCGGCAGAAAAGCTCACACCACCTAATGCGGATGCCCCAATTAAGGCGCAGACAAACAAAAAAGCCAAGACAATAAACAACGGCATAGCAATGTGCTTGAGTGATACGAAGATCATCGCAAACAATTTACTGACATCGAAGATTTCTTCACGAGAAAGGGTGAACATTTTTGTCATAATGGCAATCAAGCCATGTGCTAGCGACTCGCCAAACCACATCAGTGATACAGCACCAGCCACTAACACGGCAACGGAAGCTAATTCTCTTGAGCGCGGTACTTGACCTTTTTCTCGCGCCTGCTCAAGCCTTCGGGGCGTGGCCTCTTCGGTACGTTCCTGACCGTCAGAATCTGACATCTCTGCTTCTAACCTACTGGATTAACAATCTAAACGGATCAGGCTACAAACCTGGTCAACACCAAGCTGCCACTGATACTCATAGTGTGGCAACATCCCTAAGACTAAGAACCAAGCAATGGTTAAGCCCAGCAATAACGCAAAAGAAAAACCTAATGCAAAAATGTTTAACTGTGGTGCAGCACGTGTCATAACACCAAAGGCTAAATTCACTGTCATTAGGGCGATAATCCCAGCTAATGCCATGTTCAGTGCCGCTTTAAACATTAAACCAAACCAACCAGCGAGCTGATAATAATCCCCCGCTTCCAACATCCCTTTCCCGATAGGCAAGGTCGTGAAGCTCATTATCACCATTTGTAGCATCACTAAATGGCCGTCAGTCGACAAGAACAGCATGAGTGCAAACATCATGAATAACTGACCAAGTACAGGCGTATTTTGACCGTTAGCCGGATCGACCATAGAAGCAAAACCCAAGCTCGATTGCATACCTAGAATCTGGCCAAGTAAGACAAAGGTTTGGCTTACAAACTGAGTCACAAACCCCATTGAAACACCAATAATTACTTGCTGGGCAATGATCAGAAAACCTTGAAAAGACATGACTTCAATATCTTGCGGAACAGCAGGTAATGCAGGCATCACCGCTATCGTAATAGTCACCGCAAGATATAAACGAATCTTAGGTGAAACAAAGCGCGCGCCAAAAAACGTCATCGACATTAACATCGATGAGATGCGGATAAATGGCCAAAAATAATTCGCCATCCAATCGAGGATCATTGCCGCTGGATAGTGCATCGTTTACGCGTGTTCCATTGTCATAATTTGAGTCACTAATAGAGTAACTGCGGGATCCGCTCAATCACGCGGAAAAAATAGTCCATGAGCATGGTTGTCATCGCATGCCCAAAGAGCATTAATGCTAACAAAGTGGCAATCAAACGAGGCAAGAAGCTCAAGGTTTGTTCGTTGATTGAGGTTGCGGCTTGAAAAACAGCAACAACCAAGCCCACCAATAGGCCCGGTATTACAATCATGCATACCATGATTAAAACCATGTAGAGTGCATCTTGGAATATTTCGACAAAAGCTTCAGGTGTCATGCGTACTCTCTACTGGCTAAGTGCCAAAACTGCCCGCGAGCGTTGACAGGATCAAGTTCCAACCGTCGACCAATACAAACAGCATGAGTTTAAACGGCAAAGAGACAATCATAGGTGATAGCATCATCATACCCATGGCCATCAAGACGGAAGCAACAACAAGGTCAATAATCAAAAATGGTAAAAACAACATGAAACCAATTTGGAATGCGGTTTTTAGTTCTGAAGTAATGAACGCAGGGATCAAGACTGTCATCGGCACTTCTTGTGGATCTGTCGCCGATGAGCCAGACATATTGACGAAGCTCTCGAGATCTTTCACCCGAGTTTGCTTCAACATAAACTGACGCAGTGGATCTTGTGCAGCAGTAAATGCTTGTTCTGCATTTATTTCTTCATTGATGTACGGCTGAACAGCTTGAGTATTTATTTTATCGATTACTGGTGACATAACATAAAATGTCATGAACAAAGCGATGCCAATAATCACCTGATTCGATGGCGTCTGTTGCAAACCCATGGCTTGACGCAAGATAGACATGACTACCACGATACGGGTAAACGAGGTCATCAAAATAATGATAGCGGGTAAAAAACCCAGTGCTGTCATCAAGCCCAGTATTTGTAAAGTGACCGAGTAATCTTCCGTACCGTCAGGGTTCACGCTAACGGAAAAAGCAGGAATCCCCGTGCCATTTCGCTTAGCCACCATATGCGATGCACCTTGCTCGCTTTGCATAGCTTGCTCAGTGACACTTACCGTACCATTTTCTACGGATGCCCATGCTGAAACACTGAAAAAGAAAGTACACGCTGCCAACAATGCAGCCACTAGGCTATTTTTTATCATTTCGTTTTAGCGTCGTTTTTTAATATTTTGCCCAGTTGACTAGCAAACTCGGGACGAGTAACCACAGGCTCTGGAAGTGGTTGTTCCAACTTATTCAGTAACGAAATATTATGCTGAGTCACCCCAACTAATAGCTGCTCATCACCGACCTGTAGCAACAAAATACGTTCTTTTTGTCCCACTGTTAGCTGCTTAACAATTTTCATATTGTTATCGCCTTGGATCGAAGGCAAACGTAAGCGTTTTAGTAGCCAACCTAGCACTAAAATCAACATAATGACTAACAGCAATGATGCTAATGTCGTCGCAAGATTCACTTCTGGTGGGGCTGCCATTGCTGGTAAAGATAAGCTAGCAAGTAGCACTGAAAGCAGTATTTTCGTCATTCGTAGGTCAACCATTTTACTCAATTTACGCCACAGCATTAACGTAGTTTCTTAATACGTTCAGTTTGACTGATGACATCAGTAAGACGAATACCAAATTTATCATTCACCACGACCACTTCACCGTGTGCAATCAATGTGCCGTTTACCATCACATCCAAAGACTCACCAGCGATACGATCCAATTCCACCACTGAACCTTGGTTTAATTGCAGTAAGTTACGAATACTAATCTGGGTGCGACCGACTTCCATTGAGATAGTCACCGGAATATCCATGATGCTATCAAGCTTACGGCGTTCATCTTCCGTAATTGGTGTACTCTCGTCAGTTAACTCTTCAAGTGGCGCAGCCTGTACTGTTTCGTCGTCAGCTTGCTCCGCAAGCGCTGCAGCCCAGTCATCTGCGATTTGTTGATCATTTTGAGACATGATTACACCTATCGTTAGTCTTCATTATTAATTTCCATCAACGCGGTACCAAGTGCATCACGATCAAGGAAAGCCAGATCAGTTTTCACCATATCTGGTCGTTTTAGTTTTTCGGTAATTTTTAACGCGACGTTATCGCCTGATTTACCCATTTTTGCGCGATATGTTGGTAGATCTTCAACAAACACAGTTGCCGCTTCTGGCATATCAATTGGGATCACATCACCCGTTTGCAGTTCCATCAAATCACGTAGTGACAAATTCACATCCAATAATTTGGCACGCATATTCACTGGTACATCCATGATTTCATCACGCAATGCTTTACTCCAGCGAACATCAGTATCCATTTTGTCGGATTGCACACCCGCATCCAACAATTCACGAATAGGCTCAACCATGGAGTATGGCATGACCACGTGAAAATCACCGCCACCGCCATCCACTTCAATATGGAACGAACTCACTACGATCACTTCAGTTGGGCTGACAATGTTCGCCATGGTTGGGTTAACTTCAGAATCGAGATACTCAAACTCAACCCCCATTACTGGCGACCATGCCTCGCGGTAATCTTCAAATACGAGTTTCAATAGCATTTGAACAATACGGCGCTCGGTAGGGGTAAATTCACGCCCTTCAATTTTTGCGTGGAAACGTCCATCCCCACCAAAGAAGTTTTCTACCAAGATGAAAACTAAACGCGCTTCCATGGTAATAAGCCCAGTCCCTTTTAGCGGACGAAAGCGAACCATGTTCAAACTGGTTGGAACGTATAAGGTGTTTTGGTATTCACCAAATTTTATCATTTGCACGCCATTGATCGACACTTCAGCCGTTTTACGCAACATATTAAACAAGCTAATACGCATGTGTCGGGCGAAGCGTTCATTGATCAACTCAAGCGTAGGCATCCGCCCACGAACAATACGATCTTGCGATGAAAAATCGAACGTCGTGGCATTGGAGGAGCCACCATCGTCTAGATCATCATCATCTTCTACGTCATCAACACCATGTAAGAGCGCATCAATTTCGTCTTGGGTTAATAGATCACTCACATTGAACCTATTGCATTACAAAGCCAGTAAATAAAACACGCTCGACCACTCGTCGGCCCGAGACTTTTTGCAGCGCACCTTGCACAGATTCGCGCGCTTTTTCACGTAATTCAACGCGACCATTTGGCGTGCGTAATTCTTCTACTGTCGCAGCACCGAATGTCTGCAACAGGGTACTTTCAATCAAAGGAACATGTTGTTTAGCGGTTGATTCATTATCGTCACCTCGCACCATTAATTGCACTTTAACTTGAACAAGGCGATCACGCTTATCACCTGTCACATTAAAGATAAAAGGCTGTGGCAAAGTCACGTAATACGCAGGCTCAGTTTTTGTCGCTTGTGCTGGAGTATTAACTGACTCAACGGCAGCAGGCGTATCATCGTCCATCATGAACCATGCAGCTGCACCACCACCGATAAGAAGAACAACTACAGCCACTATAATGATAATGAGCTTCTTCTTTTTGCCCGTTTCTTGTAACTCGTCCGCCATGCTTCCTCTTTTATTCTTTATTAAACCTAAGCCAATCCATTACGCCTATTGTCGTGTATTTTTCAGCTTAAGCATAGTAATCGACACGATCGTTTGATGGTGTGGCATACATTTCTAGCGATTGTCCGTCACCCGCTCCCCAATGCCCATCACCTTGACCATGTCCTTGGCCTGATGTGCCGCCACGCTGCTGTCCACCATTTGAGCCATCTTGCCCATTGGTGTGTTGGCCTTGCTGACCAGCGAAAGCTTGTCCGCCTGACTGCTGACGGCTGGTGTCTTGTTGCACCGAGGTTTGTGCTAGCTGCATACCTTGCTGGTGAAGTAACTCACGCAAACGCGGCATAGAATGCTCCAATAACTCACGGGTTTGTGCATTCGCCGCTGTAAATTGAACCGATGCCTGATCTTGATTCATAGATAATTTGATTTGTACTTTACCCAACTCTGGCGGGTCTAACCGAATATCAACATGCTTTAAATTTTTCGACAGCATAATATTCACTTTTTCGGCCAACTCATCACCACCGTGATCTTTGGTTAACTGAATGGGTGTTTGGGCTTGTGCCAATGCATCCGCTTTTGCTGCTTGCTGCATGGTCAGGCTTCCCGCGGTCACGTTATTCGTTGTTGCCACAGCTGACTCATTTGCTTGTATATTTGCAGCTGGGTCTTGTTGCCCATCAGCTGTATTGGCAACAATCGCCCCCCCAGCCAACATTGTCGCAGCGTGATCCATTTCTAGATTTGAACCATCCGTTGGCGTTACAGCTTCAGCGCCGATACCTATACCTGTACTGACTCCTGTACTGACTCCTGCACTGACTCCGACAGCAAGACCACCCGCTAAGTTCGCGCTTGATACGCCACCAGCGTCCATCGTGCTTGGGGCCATAACTGCACTGGAAGACCATGGAATATGTGCCGTACCCGCCGATGGAGTACTCGCTGTTGTACCATTCGCTAACACATTAGCACCGCTCGCTTTTCCTGATACCTGTTCTGTTGTGGTATCACTCGCGTCGGTAATAACAGGCTCACTGTTTCCATTAGTTGCCATATTTACATTATTGGTCGCAGCAACACCAATGGCACCAGATGCCGCGACAGCTTGGCTTGCCTCTGTCGCCCCTGAAGCCGTTCCATTCACAACTGCTTCCGCTTCACTGCTGGTTACGGAGGCATCACCCACATTTGCGGCTGTTACGTTACTATTCACTGCTGAGGAGTTAAAGACATGCGCAAGTGATTCTGTATTTGCAGCTTCCGCTTGGCCTTGCGATTCAGCGCTATCAACTGAAGTACCAACAGAAGCATCAATAGAAGCATCAATAGAAGCATTAGCAGGAGCTTCGCCTAGCGATTGGCCAGCAACTAATGCCGTACCAACTGGCAAGGTGTTGCCATCAACATCATTTGCTGAAGGCTGATTTGGGGTATTTAACTCTTTTGCTGACAACTGCTTATTCGCTGCATCCATCTGATTTAAAAAGGCTTCCCCTTCTGTCATTGTCTGCTGCTTTGCTTGACTTGGTGGTATATTCTCTACCGCACTAACCTTGGTATTGTCAGCCTGACCAGAAGTAACGGCTTCAACTTGTAGCACGTCATCAGAAATAGCGTCATTACTATCTGTATCAATAACTTGCTGATCAGATGTGATGGCTTTAGCCTCATCTTTGGCAGCAAGTTCGCCATCAATTTGCCCTAATTCAAGGTCAGCACTCTTAGCTACGGTTTCAGCGGACTCGACTGAATCATCAGACGTCAGTTTCTCGCCACTGCTCTTTACTGCCTGTTCAGGCGTATCAGAAACAGTTTCGCCGCTACTTAGTTGTTTTTTTAATACCGATGAGGATGGTGATGAAGACGCACTAGCTTGTTGTAATTCTTCGGAAAAATCACTTCCACCTTCAGTATCTGAAGATGCTGGATTCGCCTCATTAGGCGCAGCTTTAGAAACAGAAGAAAAATTAAAAGGCATTAAGCTAGACAGGCTCATAAACACTCATCAACAAGAAAAAAAGCACGGTACAATGAATGCAAATACCATGCAATAATCAAGCCACTATGAATAGTGCTCTTAATCGTCTATTCAAGCTATACACTCAACTCGTGATGATCAGCGTAAATGGCGACGAGCAAATTGTAAGGTTGAAAATTCATCCATCATTTTTTGCTCTTGTTTATCCAACATCTGTTGGCGTTCGGTTTGCTTTTTTTCTAGTAGCCACTCAATGGAGCGGCGCTTTTTTCTGACCTCTTGCCAGTATTCACTACAAGCATTCACTTGTTCGTCAAATTGCGCCCCTGCCATTCTCTGCTTCGCCAACGTTTCATCAAGCTGAGTAAGGAATTTTTGTAAGTGATTATAATTACTAGCGGTTAGGCCAGCCTGGCCTCGGCTGGAGAGTTGCTTACAATAATCTAAGCGATATTGTTCAATTTGCTGAAGTTGAACTAAATAGTTATCACGCTCATTACGGGCGTTATTTAGCGCTAAAGAAGCTTGGTGCTCATCTTCTTTGGCGCGTTCTAGGATAAGTTGTAAGGCACTGTTAGGCATAAACGATCAATTTTAAAATTATCCGCTGAGAGTACTTCTGAGCATATTGACACACATTTGGTACGGTACAGATTCTTTCATCTGCTGCTGCAAGTACATATCGAGTTTGGGCTTCAACAAGAAAGCTTGGTCAATGGCGGGATCAGTACCCGGTTTGTAAGCCCCTATCGACACTAAATCCTGGTTTTTACGGCAAATCGATAACACTTGGCGAACAGCTTTTGACATCAACATGTGCTCGTCATCGACAATGGCTGGCATAACACGGCTCACCGAACGCTCAACGTCAATCGCAGGGTAATGCCCTGCATCGGCCATTTCACGGGACAGTACTATGTGACCATCCAAAATCGCTCGCGAGGCATCGGCGATCGGATCTTGTAAGTCATCACCTTCCGTTAATACGGTGAAAAAAGCCGTAATAGACCCTTGGTTTTCATTGCCGTTACCAGCACGTTCTACCAAAGCAGGCAATTTAGCAAAGACCGATGGTGGATAACCTTTGGTTGCTGGAGGCTCACCCACAGATAAGGCTATTTCACGCTGCGCTTGGGCAAAACGCGTCAGCGAATCCATTAATAACAAAACATCTAACCCTTGGTCACGGAAGTATTCCGCAATCGTCAGGGCTGTCTGGCAACCTTTTAAGCGCATTAGTGGCGAAGCATCGGCAGGAGCCGCAACCACAACCGCACGCGCTCGTCCTTCCAGACCAAGAATTTCATCAATAAATTCTTTTACCTCACGACCACGTTCGCCGATCAAGCCAACCACCACAACCTGTGCAGTTGTACCTCGGGTCATCATGCCTAAAGTCACAGATTTACCCACACCAGAACCTGCAAATAAACCAATGCGTTGCCCTTTACCAACGGTTAATAATCCATTGATCGCTTTAAGGCCAACATCAAGCGGTTCTTTGATTGGCTTGCGTGATAAGGGGTTGATCGGTTCTGCATTAAAAGCGGCACGTTTCGCGGTGAAAATATCACCTAACCCATCAAGAGGATTACCCACGCCATCAATCACGCGGCCAAGCAGTTCCATTCCAACAGGAATGCCTGCGGCTTCTGTAATTGGCGTCACTTTTGCGCCCGGCATGATCCCAGCAAGTTGCTCGCTTGGCATCAAAAACAAGGTATCACCAGAGAAACCAACCACTTCGGCTTCCATTTCCCCTTTAAGCGTTTCCACTTTGCATAAGCTTCCAACAGGCGCACGACAGCCAATAGCCTCTAGTGTTAAACCAACCACACGAACTAATCGTCCTGAGGCAACAGGCCGAGTGGCTAAGCCTTTTGTTTTATACTTAGCTAGCTTTTCCGATAAATTAGGGGAAATATGAGCGGGCGTGACAGGTGTTGAAACAAGTGCTGCGTCAGTTTGCGGCTCAGCACTTTGTAGATCGCTGCTTTGTGGATTGGTACTTTGTAGATCCGAGCTTTGTTGATCAAAGCCTTGCTGGTTTTCTTCCACTTGACCAGTAACGCCAGCTTGATGTGGTAAAGGCTGTTGCGGATCATCCGTTAGCGGATGCTCAGAGTAAGGTGATGACATTACTCACCACCATGTTGTTTATTTACACCTTGAAATTGCTCTAATAGCTGGCGAATGCGATCGTCCATAAAGAAATCGACATTAGAGTCACCAGACTGAACATGAAGATCACCACGGTTCATGGCTGGCTCAGCTTGTAGCTTCCATTGGCGATCGGCAAGATCATCTTCGTTATAGGCATCACGTACAATTGCGAGATCATCAGGGTGTAGTTGTAAGGTAATCGTACGCCCTGCCATTGGTAATTCGGCAATCACTTCACGTACGGTTTGTAAGATCACTTGTGGGTTAGTTTGCACTTCAACTCGGATCAGCTCTTTCGCCAAACTGGTGACCATGGCAACCATTTGATTTTCAACTTCACCGTCAAGTTGTTGTAACGGCGTCGCTAGCTGTTCAGCCAGTTTCACCAAGGCTGCAACATGGGCTGATATTTCAGTTTGGCCTTGTTGGAGACCTTCGGCGTGGCCTTGCTCTCGGCCTTCAAGTAAACCTGATTCAAGCCCTTCTTGCTTGCCGATGTCAAAACCTTCAGCATGACCTGAGGTGCGCCCTTCGGTTAATCCTTCTTCATAAGCCGATTGGCGAATGTCGTCTAAATCTGCCGCGGTTAATGGCGGAGGACCAGGCTCTTCTTCTGGCTCTAATGGTTCAGGTTCCCACTGCGGATCATAGTTCATCGCGTTATCACGCGGCTCTAACTGTTCCTCGGCATAATCGGGAAACGCCCAGCGCTCGAGTTCTTGTGCTTGATGCTCTGAAACACGCATAAATCCACGACGGCGATCAGTGCTCATTAAATACTCCGCCTTGTTGGATTCCAGCTAGATTATTGATTAGATAGCTACGGTTCATCACTTATAAGAACTCATCACCACCACCACCCGACAGCATCAGCTCTCCAGCATCAGCGAGGCGACGAGCGATAGATAGAATTTCTTTTTGTGCCGATTCTACATCTGCCACACGAATTGGTCCCATGGCTTCAAGGTCGTCTTGCAGCATTTCAGCTGCACGCTTCGACATGTTACGTAAGATTTTATCACGCAGCAGATCATCAGCCCCTTTAAGGGCTTTTTGCAGTAGCTCTTGTGGAACATCGCGTAGCAAGGCTTGAATACCACGATCGTCAACTTCTGCAAGGTTATCAAACACAAACATCAAGTCTTGGATTTGGGTTGCCATGTCTTCATCATTATCGCGAATTTGATCCATCAACAAACCTTCAACATTGTTGTCGAGGTAGTTCATGATTTCTGCCGCTGCTTTCAAGCCGCCAATTTTCGCTGCTTGCGCACCCGCTTGACCCGCAAATTGTTTCTCCATGATGTCGTTTAGCTCGTGCAATGCTGCTGGCTGAACTTCTTCAAGGTTGGCAATACGCATCATAAGATCAAGGCGAACACGTTCAGGGAACTGGGCTAATATTTCGGCTGACTGTTCAGGCTCTAAATACGACAGTACAATCGTTTGGATCTGTGGGTGCTCGTTTAAGATGATACTTGCCACCTGACGAGGGTCCATCCATTTCAAAGAGTCCAAACCTCGAGAACCACTGCCCATAAGGATCTGATCGACCAAGTTATTGGCTTTATCTTCACCCAGTGCTGCTACCAAGGCATTTCGTACGAAGTCTTCGCTACCCATACCAATACTGGTGTATTTTTGGATATCTTCTAGAAAATTACGATGAACGGCAGACAGTTTTTCTTGGCTTAAATCGTTCATGCTCGCCATGATGCCACCAACACGCTGAACCTGTTTGGGTTCAAAATGACGGATGATGCTTGCTGCATCTTGCTCACTTAAACTAAGCAA
The DNA here is from genome assembly GCF_024346675.1 of Photobacterium sanguinicancri. Taxonomy (NCBI): domain Bacteria; kingdom Pseudomonadati; phylum Pseudomonadota; class Gammaproteobacteria; order Vibrionales; family Vibrionaceae; genus Photobacterium; species Photobacterium sanguinicancri. The sequence goes on along the minus strand of NZ_AP024850.1, from coordinate 868,388 downwards.
TAAAATCGCGGCTTTTTCAGTACCTGATAAGCTGGTTACATCAAACTTTTTTTCATCTATTTTGTCAGCTTCATCAGCCATCTTCATTTACCCACGTTTTCACGACCTGCGCCGCAAGATCTGGTTCATTCGCCACTAAGGCACGAACGGCTTTCAGTAAGTCTTCATCTTTGTGCAAGTTCGGTAAATCTAATCCACTACTGCTGAGATCAAAACCATCACTACCATCTAAATCAGAACCAATAAGGCCTAGGCCATCGCTATCCCGATTAATGATAGGTAAACCATGTTCATCCAATGGCGTGCCATCTTCAGATTGGTTCGGGTACAGCAGCTTACGCATAGCAGGACGAACCAGCGTCATCAATACCACGATGATCACCAGTGCCGCAGCTAGCCAGCGTACCCATGTATTAAAGTTTTCGTGTTCCCAGATAGGAAGATCGGCCAATACAGGTTGTTCAGGGAGCGCAAACGGTACTGAAATGACTTCTAGCATGTCACCACGGTACTCAGCGAAACCAACGCCACCCATTAGCAAACGACGAATTTTTTGTAATTCAGCTTCACTAACGGGGACTCGTGTCACCTCACCCGTTTCTGGATTGGTGACATTTTTGTAATCAACTGCCACAGAAACGGTTTGTCGGCTAATAACCCCCGTTTGAGCACGTTTATGGCTGATGGTGGTATCAAGCTCAAAGTTACGCGTGGCTTCACGGTGTACTTTGCCATTGTTCGATCCCTTGCCACTCTGTAAATCACGTACATCCTGAGGGATAGACGCATCAGCAGGCGGTTGGTTACTCAGAGCACCTGGAATACCAGCAACAATATTACCGTTATTGTAATCTTCTAATGTGTATTCGCTACGCGTTGATGGCGTTGAGGGGTCGAATTTTTTCCGTGTTTCTTCTATCGCACTAAAATCGAGAGATACATCCACCTGTGAGGTGTAGTTACCCAGACCTAAAACAGGAATTAAGATAGAGTCGATCTTGTCACGTAGCGCTCTTTCTTGCTTTTGTTCGTGCTCGTATTCTTTACGTTTAGCCGTTGCCGATGGGTCTTCGGTACCTGAACTCAGTAAACGACCATGTTGATCGGTCACCGTAACACGTGTTGGCTTAAGGCTTGGTACAGCCGTCGCTACCATGTCAACGATCGAATCGACTTCTTGCTGGCCCAGAGACGTATTCGATGACAAGGTCAAAAATACCGTCGCCGTTGCTTCTTGATTATGACGCACAAATACACTTTGTTTTGGCATCGCTAATAAGATTTGAGCTTTACGGACATGGCGAATTTGTTCAATGGCTCGCGCAAGTTGACGCTCACGACTTAATTTCAATCGTTCTTGTTCTAACCGTTGCGATACACCAAATCCCATATCTTGCAGCAGAATATCGTCACCTTCGGCCACTGCGTTATTAAGCCCGGCACGAGAAAGCTCAAGCTTAACGGAGGCATAGTTATCACTTTGCACTCGGATCGTATTGCCATCCAGTACATAAGGAATTTTTTGCTGATCAAAATGGTCAAGAATTGGGATCAATTCTTCAGTCTGATAGGTGCCGAGTGGACGCATTTCAGGCTCTTTAATCCACATCACGACCATCACGATCAACGAAACGCAAATCGCAACTGATAAGACAAGGATCACCTGACGCAGCAAATCGAGGTTGCCGAGTAGACCGTCAACCTTGGAAGCGCTTTTCGCCTCTAAATCTGGATTTTGTAGTTCAAGATCACCCTCTGCTGAAACAACCGCTGAGCTACTATTGCCAGCGAGTGCCAGATCGTGATTTTGTGATTGTTCAGACACGAATTAATTCCCGAATTAAACTGGCATATTCATCATTTCTTTATACGTTTCCACCAGCTTATTACGCACTTGTACGGTTGCTTCAAAAGCAACGCTGGATTTATTCCGGGCTATCATTACGTCGGAAAGGCTAACACTACGGTCGCCTTGATCAAAACGAGTCTGTAACGCACTCGACTCACCTTGCAGTTGGTTTACCGATTTAATGGCATCGCCAAGTAAATCACCAAAATCAGCATTCACTTGCTGAGCTGTCGCAGGACGTGTTGTGTTCTGCGCTTCTAATGCCATGGTTTGCATTTCAGATTGAAGACCACTGATTTTCATTCGCTACCTCATGGCTCTCTCCCACTAAGATGACATAATCACATCTAAGGATAATGAGAGAGTAGTAATTATATTGATTGTGTTTGCCATTATATTGACAGAGCGATTTATTAGCACGCATTTCAGACAATAAAACATCAAACGTCATGCCATTGCACCTGCTTTGCTAACTAGGTCGCTCTTACAATGGGATTTCGATACCTGCATCACGCATTTTCGCCAATTTATAGCGAAGCGTTCGTGGGCTGATCCCCAATTGCTCGGCAACCTCTTTTCGGCGACCTTCGCACGCATGAATCGTATCAAGAATGATGGCAAACTCTTGTTCCCGCAACTCATTGCCCAAGCCTTCACGGCCATTATTACCTGAACTTGCCACATTATTCATAGGAGCAGGCTGTGCAACAGGGCTGACTGTTGGGGCTAACGCGTTATCGTACGCGGGTTGGATACTACATGCATCAAGCCAGTCTAAACTTTCTAGCAAAATGGCATCAGCATCAATCTGTGGACCATTCGCTAAAATCATTGCTCGCTGGATAACATTATCAAGCTCTCGCACATTACCAGGCCATTGATACTCCAATAACTTCTGCTGAGCTTGAACAGTAAATGTTGGTACAGCATTACCTTGTTTAACGCAATGACGCTCTAGTAAATGTTTCGCTAATGGCAAAATATCCCCAGTACGTTCAGCCAGCGAAGGCCAAACTAATGGGAATACATTCAAGCGATAGTATAAGTCTTCACGGAAGTTACCTTCAGACACATACTGTTTTAAATCACGGTTACTGGTTGCCAATACGCGTACATCCAGCTTAATGCTCTTACGGCTACCTAAACGCTCAACCTCTCGTTCTTGCAATACACGTAATAATTTAACTTGCAGGTTCAGGTCCATTTCGCTGATTTCATCCAGCAAAATAGTTCCACCTTGTGCTTGTTCAAATTTACCAGGGCAAGCTTGAATTGCCCCCGTGAACGCCCCTTTTTCATAGCCAAATAAAGTCGCTTCCAGCATATTGTCCGGAATCGCAGCACAGTTAATGGCGACAAATGGTTTGGTGTTTCGATGAGATTGCTGATGAATATAGCGAGACATCACTTCCTTACCTGAGCCACTTGGGCCAAGTACCATTACGCTGGCATCAGTTTTAGCGACTTTATCGGCTAACGCTAACAACTTTAAACTTTTTTCATCAGCCACAATCGCTTGGCTGCTTTCCATTTTGACGGGCGCGTAACGGCTCACCATATTAAGCAAAACTTCAGGCGCAAATGGCTTTGCCATGTAATCGATAGCACCTTCTTTCATCGCCGCAACAGCATCTTCAATATTGGCGTACGCTGTCATTAGCAACACTGGGATTTTAGGCCAATGTTGTTTGATATTACGCAGTAAACCTAAGCCATCCATGCCTGCCATTTGTACGTCTGAAACCACAATATCTACCGACTCAGATTTCAATAACAAAAGCGCTTGTTCTGCACTATCTGCCTCTATCCATTGATACCCTGCAAGGGCCAATGTATCGACGAGTGCTTCACGCAGACCTTCATCATCTTCTACAACTAAGACTCGGCTTGTGTTCATTTATAATTCTCCCATTGGGGTATTTTCAGCGTACTGAGCAACATGGTCACTCTCTGTGGCAACGGTGTCTGCCATTGGCAATGAAACAGTGAAACATGCCCCTTGTCCCTCTTCCGACACTAACGAAAGGCGACCTTTATGTGCTTTAGTCACCATTTGAACCACGGCAAGACCAAGGCCTGTACCTTGTTGGCGAGTGGTAAAAAAGGGCTCTAATATTTTGGCTTGCATGTCAGGTGCAATGCCAGGTCCATTATCAATCACACTTAGGTGGATCTGATCTTGGCTCGATTGACATACTAAGGAAACTTGGCTTTCTTTGCCCGCAATTTGGATCGCGTTGGTGATCAAGTTACTTAACGCACTCGCAAGGGCGTTAGCGTTGCCTAAGATCAGTAAACTTTCGTCATCACAATCAATACTAAAATCAATTTTCTGGGCAAGAACCTGCGCTTCAACCATAGGTTCAAGCTCATTGAGTAAAGCTTCTAATGTAAACTGCGCGACGACTTTGTTATCACCACCTTTGGCAAATAACAGCATGTCATTCACTTGCTTTTCAAGATCGTGTAAACGATCCACCAACTTGGTTTGAAAGCGATCACGAGTTTGTTCATTCAAATTCGGTGATGACAAGTTAGATGCGTAAAGCATGGCACTCGATAACGGTGTACGTACTTGGTGAGCAAGCGATGCAACCATACGCCCTAATGACGACATGCGCTGCATATCACCGATACGAGATTGCAGTAACCGTGTTTCTGTCATATCGGTGATCAGAATAAGTTGCCCGGCATCGGACGCTGAAATCGCAAGCTTTACTTTACGACCATTACGTAAAGAAACTTCATGTCCATCATCTTCTTTCGGTGAAAAGGCACGTTGTATCACATCAAACCAACGTTCACCCGCTAACGGGGTGTCTAATAAGCGCTGTGCTTCAGGATTCGCTTCGCAAACACATCCCATAGGGTCTAACAAGATCACACCTGCAGGCAAGACATCCAATACTTGCTTATAACGACTGACCTGTTGACTCAAAGAGCCTAGTGGTGATTCTTGTTGATCCATACGTAATTTGATTCAGCTCGAAATAATTTAACACTTAACCCTATTAAGCATATTTCGTGCCAATAAAAAACGTTGATTTTCAATGAATTGAGCTTTATAGGAAGGTAATAACGCGCGTCATAAAAATGACACGCGATTTTTAACTCGATTAGCTGGCTTTGTTTAAGCCATATTTGCGCATTTTTTCAACAAGTGTTGTACGACGCATACCTAACATGTCGGCAGCACGTGCAACAACCGCACCTTGAGCGTCAAGCGCTTGACGTATCATGTCAATTTCAAGTTCAGCAAGCATCTCTTTAAGGTTAAGTCCTTCAGGAGGTAGATCACTAAACGCGGCATTGTCATCGTGAGACTCATCTTCAAATGAAGAGGCAAACATATCGGCTAAGGCTGCACGCTCCTGATCTTCTACCGACAAGAAGTTATTATCTTCTGGTTGGAAGTCAGGTAACTCGCTGTAACGATATTTCATCGGTAGATGATTCACATCCACCATTTCACCTGGGTACAAAATAATTAAGCGTTCAACTAAGTTGGCTAGTTCACGCACATTGCCCGGCCAATCATGTTCCATTAAGGAATTAATGGCACGGGGTGTAAAGTGAATAGGCTTAGCCCCTTCAGCTTCCATACGCGCCAGTAACTCTTGTAATAATAATGGCGTATCTTCGATACGTTCACGTAACGCTGGCATTTCGATTGGGAAGACATTGAGACGATAATACAAATCTTCACGGAACTGATTCGCAGTTATCATCTCGTCTAAGTTACGGTGAGTCGCCGCTACAATGCGCACGTTAACTTTAATCGTTTGGTTACCACCAACGCGTTCAAAGCTACGCTCTTGCAGTACGCGCAGTAACTTCACTTGCATCGACATTGGCATATCACCAATCTCATCAAGGAATAATGTACCGCCATCCGCTAATTCAAAACGGCCCTTACGTGAAGCTATCGCTCCAGTAAACGCCCCTTTTTCATGGCCAAACAGTTCGCTTTCAAGTAAATCAGGTGGAATTGCGCCACAGTTTACAGGGACGAATGGGCCTTTACCGCGAGATGAATGGTAATGGATGTTACGAGCAACAACTTCTTTACCCGTACCAGACTCACCTAAAATCAAGACACTCGCATCTGTTGCTGAAACTTGTTCAGTCAGATGACGCACTTGGCTGATGCTTTCACTGCGACCAACCATGCTACGGAATAAGGTGTTTTTCCTACCAAGCTGAGGGACATGGAAGCTACGCTTACCAAGAAACTCTTGGCAATGGCGTAACGCATCTGTCAGCTGAGGATAATGAAGCGGTAATTCAAGTTCACCCACATAGTTTGAGAGGCCTGCGACTTCACTATTATGTGTTGATAATGCGATCACTGGAATGTGATGGTGAATTTGAAGAAAATCCAAAATCTTGGTCAGCGCAATTGGCGAGCTAATTTTACCAAGTAAACACGCTCCCCAGGCTTGATCTAAAAGTGAACTGTGCACTTCACCTGTTGAGACGGCTTCATGCTGTTCACCCACAAAATTTAAAATGACACTTAAGTCATGTCGGTGCTGCAAATCGTCATCAATAACGAGAGTTTTAGCTAAGCCTTGCATAGGTCTAACTGCCTGCCTTTATGGGGGATTTTATTTTGTGGCGTATTCTAAAAAGGAACAGCTACCAAAATTCATAACTGCCTATTGTAATAAATGCACAGCAGATGGCAACTGGGGACGACAAAAACCTGTGACCCCAGTACAAACCAGAAGTAATTTTGCGAGGTGGTTGCTTAATTATCAAGCTGTGTCATTGAATGAAATTCAGTTGGGATCTGATCCCAAGCAGATTTTATCTCTCGAAGAATATCAACAACGTCGTCCAGTTTTTCAGGTTCGTTGTTTTGATTGGCGGTAGAGATCTGATGAATCATAAAGTCATATAGTGAATCAAGGTTGGTCGCAATTTCACCACCATCTTCCATTGATAAACAGCCTCGTAGGCTTATGACGATGTCCAATGCCTTACCTAAACGCTCACCTTTCACAGCAATAGAGCCTTGCTGCATGGCTGCTTTACCTTGAATTAAACGCTCGATAGCACCAGCCATAAGCATTTGTACCACACGGTGTGGGGTCGCTGATGTTAGCTGGCTATCAACGGATACACGTTTATAAGCCTGAAGAGAGCCTCTCATTGCCATGATTACTTACCTTACCGAAATTTATTATAAATCTGCATCGAGCGTTGCCCGTGCTGGAGTCGTTTAAGTTGGCCGGCGGATCTGTCCCTGTGGTAACGGATCTGCTCAAGCAACAACGATGTTCTTTCTACGGCAGCTTGCCATTGTGGTTTATTCAACCGTTCTGGGTGCGCCATTAATTCTTGTAGCAACACTTCACGTTGCTGTAATAACTGCTGCAGCTGCTCAGAATCAACCTCTGTTTCTGTTGCCAACTCGGTGTTTGTTGCCAATAAGGCGGCTAACTTTTCATCTAGCTGATCTAATTGCTGCATACTGAAATCTCTTTATCACGACACCAAAGTCACTTTACTGTGGCATCATACTCATCATTGAACCAAATTGACTCTGCATTTTACCCATCGCATTATCCATTGCCGCAAACTGATCAAAGGTTCGCTTTTGCACACTGTCCATGCGTCGATCTAACTTGTCTTGATCGTTATTAAGATCTAACACTTGGTCATTTAAGCTATTTTCACGGCTACGAATACTGCCAGTGATCCCTGTATGAGCGTGGATCAACTCTTCTATTTTACGAGCAAAACCGTTTCGCCCACCAAGAAACTCACCCACATCACTGAAGTTCTTATCTAAGTGCTTATCAAGCACTTTGTAATCAATTTCTAAGCTACCTTCAAGGGTGGTCTTGATCCCAAGCTCACTCAACGTTGACAGTGATTCAGGTGCCTTTTCTAGCGGCGTTGAAAATGCAGCACGCAATTGATTATTTGAAATACGAACGATGCTGTCACCCACTAATGGGCCTTTTTCTTGGCTTTGCGGATCAAATTTCGCGAGCCGTTCAGACGTATTCTCAAATTGGTTATAAGCTTGAACAAACTGCTCGATTGCGCCTCTAACGGAGTCACGATCGTAAGCGACTTCAACCACTACGGGTTTAACATCGATACCATCCGTCACTTTTTCTAAATTGAGATCGACCCCTTTAATCGCATCTTCAATCACATTGTTTTGGCTAGTGACAACCGCTAAGCCATCAATCAACACTCTAGAGTCTTTTGCTACCTGCATTTCACTCATCGAGTTCAATTCATTATTAGGATTAAACCCAAACTTCTGCAGCGTGCTCGTAATGGGAGCATCAACCCTGACCTTAATAGTGTTATCTTCACCGGGTTTATCCGATGATAAGACTAAGCGAGTACCTACATCATCTTTAATTAACGACGCCATCACCCCAGTATTGGCGGGGTGGCGATTAATATGGCGAACCACATCTAAGGCTTTACTTTCGTCTTCTGGTATCTCTACATTGAAATGCTTACCGCCAAGGGCGATGGATAGTTTACCCGCACCTAATTTGTCTTTTTCATCAAATGAGCCTGAGACAATTTTATGGGACTGTGCGAGTTGCTGCACATCAATGGTGTATTTACCAGGAATAGCGTCCGCATCAACCGATGGGTTAAGTACTTCATCGTTATCAACGGTGACCATACGCGCAGAGAAGGCATCATTACGGCGAAAGTCTGCCATCATGTTTTTCATGCCATCAAGGGAGCTTTTGAGTTGCCCGTAGGCACTGATAGTGGTGCTGATTTGTCCGCGTTGTTCATTGATCCGCGCTTCTTTCGGGGCACGCTCAGAATCAACAATTTTATTCACCATCGTGTTGATATCAAGGCCAGACGCCGTTGCGGAACCAATATTCATTTACATCCTCGAACGAATCAAATTTAAACTTGGGTGGTAAACAATCCCCCAGAGTGTGTTGCTAACTGACGAGATAGTGACAATAAATCTTCATCAGGGATCTGCCTGACAATTTCACCGCTTTTTTTATCGTAAACGGTAATAATTTGCCGACCAGAGTCTTCGTCTAAGCGAAATGCTAGCCCTTTATTTAAAGTACCAACAAACTCTTCGATGCTCTCAACCATTTTTGCCAATTCTTGCTGTTGAATTTGTTGTTTTTCTTCAAGCGAAACGGTTTGTTCCACACGGCGAACATCAGTTTTGCCTTGATCGCTACTTTTTACAGCTTGCTCTTGGTGTCTTGATTGAGAAAGTGGTGTTGTGCTGCCAGATTTATCTGCAACATTCGTGCCAGATGAGGAGTGTTGCGAAGAAGTGGATGAAGGCAGCTGAGATATAGCAACGGGTTTTATTTCCATTATCTATTACCTTCCAGTAAACAGAAAAACGGCAAGGTCTTCACCTTGCCGTCTTATCAGCGATTAACCTAATAGGCTAAGTGCCGCTTGTGGCGTTTGTTTCGCTTGCGCCAAGATAGACGTAGAAGCTTGAGAAAGAATCTGGTTCTTCGTCATTTCAGTCGTTTCTTTCGCGAAGTCTGTATCACGGATACGGCTGTTAGATGCCGATACGTTCTCATTAACGTTATTCAAGTTGTTAATGGTGTGGTTCAAACGGTTTTGCGAAGCACCAAGCTCTGCACGGTTTGAATCAACGTATTTTAGGGCGTTATCAATAAGTGCTACCGCTTTTTGTGCGCCTGCAACATTTTGAATATCAACATCTTGGATTGTTTCTTTCGTACCAGCGCCACTTGTTAGGCCTAGGGATGTACCAACACCACCAGCAAATGTGACTGACTCACCAGCAGCAGAAACAACTTGTAGTTTACCGTCGTCACCTACTGATGCGTTGATACCATCAACTGCACCGTTAATTTTGGTTGCAAGCTCTTCGATATCGTCGCCAGCTTTAACGTTAACATCGATAGTTGCGCCACCATTAACTTTAATTGTTAATGATGAACCTGTTTTCACTTCCCAGCCAGCAGAAGCGCCATTGGTAGCAGTATGAACTTGGCCACCCATTTTTGATTCATCAGCACGAACGTTTTTAATTTCCATTTGTACGGCTTCACCTGAATCCGCACCCACTTGGAAAGAACGCGTGTTAAACGTACCATTAAGCAGTTTAGTACCACCGAAAGACGTGGTTTCTGCGATACGGTTAAGTTCGTCTTGAAGTGCTGTGACCTCACCTTGCATTGACTCACGGTCTTCTGCAGAGTTTGAGCCGTTTGAAGACTGTAGAGACAAGTCACGCATACGCTGTAGGATGCTAGTTGTTTCTTGCATTGAACCTTCAGCGGTTTGCGCCATTGAAATACCATCGTTAGCATTTCGTACTGCAACATCTAGGCCGCGGCTTTGAGTCATCAAACGGTTGGAGATTTGAAGACCAGCAGCATCATCTTTCGCACTGTTGATCTTACTACCAGTCGCAAGACGTTCCATTGATTTGCCAGACGCTTCAGACGCTTGGTTTAAATAACGCTGAGCGGTCATTGCAGAAACGTTAGTATTTACTGTAACTGCCATAATGTATCTCCTTACTTATTCAGAATGGCTTGACCAGCCCAGCCGGCAAAACCTTTATAATCTTTATTCAAGAGTTGTAACGGCATGGTTTCGAAAACCTTTAAGTTTTTTTTTGAAAAATAAGAAAAAAGGCCAACCACCAAAGGCAATGAATTATGGAAATAGGATAAATGCAGAAAAAAGCACGTAACTACAGCAAAAAAAACGGCAAGAGGAAACCTCTTGCCGTTTAGTAAAATGTGATTTGGTTTATTGAAGTAACGTCATTGCCGCTTGAGGTACTTGTTTTGCTTGCGCAAGAATAGACGTACTTGCTTGTTGCAAGATCTGACTCTTCGTCATCTCTGTTGTTTCTTTGGCAAAATCAGTATCACGAATTCGACTATTCGACTGAGATACGTTTTCAGATACGTTAGCCAAGTTATTAATAGTGTGGCCAAGGCGGTTCTGTTTCGCACCTAAATCAGCTCGTTGGCTATCAATATATTTAAGCGCAGCATCGATAACACTGACCGCAGATTGCGCGCCCCCTACGGACTTAACATCCACTTCTTGCACTGTGGTTAAAGTACTTGTGGCACCTGCAGCAAAGATATCAGCAGCAGCACCCGCGGCATCAACACCTTGCGCTAGTTTCGTTGTACCATCAATTTCAATACTGCCTTCGTCAGAGAAGATTTGTAGCTTACCTTCTTCCGTTACCGATGCATTAACGCGACCGTTAGACTGACCATTGATGCGTGTTGCCACTTCTTCAATATCATCGCCTTCGATAAGGTCGATCGAAATAGACGGCGAAGCCTCACCATCAATCTTAATTTTCATGACGTTACTTGAACCCGCAGTCCAAGTAGGCTCTGCCATACCGGTTGCCACTACCTTCTGGCCACCCATATCAGTATGGTCGGCACGCACACTAGTGATACCCATAATAATAGCTTCACCAGAATCAGAACCAATTTGGAATGCAGCTTCACCAAATGTACCGTTCAATAGCTTACGGCCACCAAAGGCAGTCGTTTCAGCAATACGGTTAAGTTCATCTTGCAGTGCAGAAACTTCTTCTTGCATTGCAACACGATCATCGTCCGAGTTTGCGCCGTTCGATGATTGAAGGGATAAGTCACGCATACGTTGCAGGATGCTGGTTGACTCTTGCATCGCGCCTTCAGCAGTTTGAGCAATCGAAATACCGTCGTTAGCATTACGCATTGCAACGTTTAGGCCGCGTGTTTGCGCCACTAAGCGATTAGAAATCTGCAAACCAGCAGCATCATCTTTTGCACTATTGATCTTCTCACCTGTCGATAAGCGTTCCATTGAACGACCAAGATCTTCTGATGCCTTGTTCAGGTAACGCTGCGCAGTCATGGCAGACACGTTGGTGTTTACGGTTACACCCATTTTGCTCTCCTTTGACTTTCGCTGTCTTCAGCGAAACAGCCTACCCGCAACAGTCAATCCAAAAGACAATGAAGCGGGACTAGCTATCTAATATCATTAAATTATCGGCAATGCTTATTGCCACCCCATGCATTTAGCAATAAGTGTGCCAAAAAACTTAAATATTTATTTTCAATAACTTAAAATAAATCACAAAGAAAAGAATAACCGTAGTGGCAAAGGGGTGCCTATTCCCGCTCAAGAATTCCCTGTAGGTACACTTCTTGCTTTATAATCAGCCATAACTATAGCTGTAGCTGAGAATAAACAATGACGAGCGAGACAAGTAATACGTCCTTAACGCTAGAAGAGGCGTTTAACTTAGCGGTGGAACATTACCAAAAGGGTGAAAAAGAGACGGCGAGAAATATCTTCGAGCAAATCCTCGCTGCCTCCCCTGACTCTTTACCTGTTTTACAAGTACTCTCTGTCTTGGATATGGAAGATCACGATTTTACTGCCGCTGAAACAAAACTTCGTCATGCTCAGAGCCTAGCGCCTCAAGATCTTTCTCTTATTCTCGATCTTGCTATTGCCATTAAAGCCCAAGGCCGCAACAAAGACGCATTGAATTTTACAGAAGATGTTTTATCCCTCGATCCAACGAATGCCACTGCATTGCAACTGCGGCAAGAGCTTACCGCGCTAATGGGGCAACGTGGTGCCAGCAAACGCGATCAAAAACAGCTCGATCAAATAAAGCAACATAAAGCACAACAACTCGATACTGAGATTGCCGAAACACTTGCAGTTGCCGAGACCTTGATGACTCAAGGTCAAAATGAGCAAGCCGAACAACTCATTGTTGCGATTCTATCGTTAGATGAAAATAACCGTGATGCGATTCATAAATGGTCACAGTTGTTGATGGTACAAGAGAAAAATATTGAAGCTGCCCACCAGCTCAAGCGATTACTATCGATCAATCCTGCCGATGAACTTGCTGCACTTTTATTATCCAAAGTGTATGCCCGACTAAATCAATATTCAGAAGGCCGACTCGTTTGCCAAAACTTCGTCCGAGAAGCTGGCCAACATGCGCAAATTGAAAAACAATGGCTCGTCATGTGCGTCAAAGACAAACAGTGGATCCAAGGTGAAACTCTGGGCAAAGCGTTAAAGCAACGCTATCCAGAAGATAACGATATTTGCTATTTGTACACCTTATGTAGCTTTCATTTATTACGAAATCGTCATAACTACACACCAGAAGCAATGCAAGCCACCATAGATTGTATTGATCAAGCCATGGTGGGAGCATCTCAAAAACGACTCAATGAATTACTCAGCTACAAAGCCGAAGTCACTTGGTACTTAGGCGATATTCAACAAGCAGAGAGCTATTTTACTGATGTTTTTCGCATGACTCCTGACAATTTACAAATGCGCTGGCTTCAGCATATCTTGTTTTTACACCGCAACAACTGGCAAGAATACTACCCAGCTTATGAACTGGGTATTGAGCTTGATGAGCGTGTTAATCATACGAGTGACATGCCTCGCTGGCACGCAAGCCTATCAACAAAAGAAGAAACGGTTATTGTTCTACCTGAACAAGGCGTTGGTGATGAAATCCGTTTTTATCATAACCTCAACTTTATTATAGAGCGTGTGAAAAAGGTATTTGTCGCTTGTGATCAGCGACTTGTCCCTTATTTATCACTCGCCTATCCTACGGTTAGCTACATTCCGCTAAAACGCTCTCAAGAAAAGCACTTACTTGATATTCCAACCGAGGTTGTTCAGCAATGTACGAGCTGGATCCCTGCGGGCAGTCTTGGTGGTGAAATCTATGGAGAAAAGGGCAAACACTGGGCTAAACCTCATTATGGTGTATTTCCTGCCGACCTAAAGCAGCAATGGCAAGACAAGGTTGATACCCAACATTCAGGTAAAGGGCTCAGAATCGGCATCAGCTGGCGAAGCGGTCTAGGGTCTGCATCCCGTAATATTAACTTCTTGAAAACCCATGAAGTTGCGCACTTTATTAAGCAATTTCCTGATGCTAGCTTCTACAACTTGCAGTACGGTGAGTGCAGCAAAGAATTGAAAAAAATAGAGAAGCTAAGCGGCGTGAAAGTGATTCAGCTTGAAGGATTAGATCTGCGTGATGATTTCCTCGCCACTGCTGCCGTTATGAATTCACTTGATATTGTCTTTACGGCACCAACCGCTGTACATATGTTAACCGTGACGACAACCACTCCTTGTTATGTTTATGGTGCCGGCTCAAATGAATCGAACTTTGCAGAGCCAACGGAGTACTTTGGCGATATGAATGAGAAACAGGAGTTTTTCTTCCGCTTCCCACCAATGATGGGGAATAAATACCCTATGATTGAAGCCATCAGCCAGCGTATTAAAAACGACTTTGCAGATCAATAAGTAAACACGGTAAACCTAGCACGATCAAAAAAGCCTTTGCTTACTCGCAAAGGCTTTTAGGACAGGACTGCGTATATCGTCCTTTTCATCTAGGTGCTTTAAATATAATTAAACAAATTCAAATCTTTTGTCTTCGCAAACGCTTGTTGCGATGCTTGCAGAGACATCATGTTTTCGTTCAATTCAATTACCGCACTTGGATAGTCCAAATCCTCTAATGTGCCACGAGCTTCACTCATGACAATCTTAAAGTCTTGATGCATATCTTCTTGGCGGTCCAATGTTTGTAAGCGTGTACCTACCTCTGAGCGCACCCGGTTAATATGTTTAAACCCTTCAGACAGTTCAGCGGCGACCTGGTGTAATTCTGCACTGGCCGATGCATCTGATACACTGCTATCAGATAATTCGATACCACGGCGAAACGCTTCAAAAACATTGACATGCTCTTGGCGATTTAGGCTAATTTTATCGCCATCTTTAATTTCGCCTTCTAAATCAACTTGTAACGTTCCCCACTGAATCCCAGTATCCGCCTCGTATTTACCTTGCTGCACCGATACTCCGTTTTGGAATAACTCATAGTTGGTTCCAGCTGCAGTATTGGTAAAGGTCACGTCATACGCGGCTTTATCAGCGTTGTTAGTATTGGTCGCGTTAGATAACAGCAGCAGAGAGCCACTTTTTAAATCATAGTCAGGCTGATAATCACCATAGGGGTTAGCAACCTCTAAAAAGAGTTTATCGCCAGCATCGTTAATGGGTACATCAACCGATGCTGAGACTTTAGCCATACGTTGATAACTGTCACCCGCATAAGCCACAACACCATTGTTATCGCGAAAGAAAGGTTGTTTATTGTAACGCGTACCAGCAAACACAAAGTTGCCAGATTCATCTTGGCTGTTCACTACGTTCATGAACGAGTCGTATAAACCCTGCATATCTTGCTTATGCGCAATACGGTCATCGGCTGATAGTGAACCGTTGACCATCAGCATGGATTTTCGCTTTGCTTCATCAAGCAAATTTTCAACTTCAGCAACCGCTGTTTCTTCATTATTAAGACGGTTTCGTGCCATCGTGATGCTTTTCAGCGATTGATCTATTTGAGTATTTTGTTGATCGAAATTCTGAATATAAATCGATGAAACAGGGTCATCACCAGCCGTTAATAACCGTTTGCCGGATGCTAACTGCTGCTGATTTTCAGCAACTTTGACTTGTTGGCGATTCATATCATTCGCAACTGAACGATAGTTATGGAAGGTAGCCATACGAGTGATCATATCAAGTTACTCCCTAGCGAGATGCATTCAGCAAGGTTTCAAAGGTTTCATTCGCCACCGTCATAATACGGGACGAGGCGGCATAAGACTGTTGGAAGCGCATCATATTGGCAGCCTCCTCATCAAGGTTGACCCCTGATATTTCAGCCACTCGGCTTTCAGCGGCATCTTTTTCCACTAAGCCCACTTCACGTAAACGGCTTGCCGATGCTTTTTGCACTCCCATATCCGTATTGAGCCCTTCGTAGACATCCAATACCGTAGAGCGGCCATCGTTCATTACCTTTGCCGTTTGCACATCCTGCATTTTTATTAGGTTACCGTTATCACCCACCGCAGCATTTAAGTTAACCGCAAAGACATCGTTACCCAGTGCGCCATTACTTAAGCTAAAACTGGTACCGTTTACTGTTACATCTCCTGCTGGCGGGTACGTCTGTGGTGCCTGCAAAATTTGCCCTTTCATATCAAGTACAGCGAACTGGCTGGCATCAGGTGAAATAGCTACTTGGAATTCACGTAATGCACCTGGGGTTGATACCTGTAAATCAGCAGTACCATGCGCTTTTGTTGCTGAACTCATGTAACTTTGCGCTGCCAGTTTAGCTGGGTCATCCATGGTTACACGGATTTCGCTGGCAGAAGTACGTGTTGGGCGAATTAAAATCGGTTCACCAATCCCAATCGGTGCTGCAATTTCAATTTCTAACCCATCGACGCTAAATTTAGGGGGAGTGCCACTTGGCATCACGGTTTGACTCTGGCCATCAGGTGAAACTAACTTGTGTTGGCTACCATCAAAACTTAGTTGATATTCGCCCGACTTTAACGCTTTAATATCATCAATATAAACGTTGACTGCCGCCGTAGAACCTTTCGGGATCAAGGCGCGTGACCCCGCACTTTCGGGGCTATTTATATCATGGAAAATATTTTCTCCCACTTGGCCTTTCAAGTCTAAACCTTGCGATTGCAGTTCATTCATCGAGTCGGAGAAACCCACCGCAATACGGCCCATTTCGTCCATTGCTTGTGCTAACGTTTCATCTCTAAACTGAAATAATGCAGCCAGTTTGCCACCAATATCATCATTACGAATCGTTTTAAGTGATTGGCCTTCAACCATAGCAAGCTGGGTTTGACGCGGATCGGGATTACCATCCACCATCTGTAATTGGCTCGACTCAGTACCTGATACTAGCGTATGGCCACTGCCAATCATGATGTTGAAGGTTTCTTCATTCTTGCGAGTCACCGTCACTTTGGTGTATTGCGACAATTCATTGATCAGTGCTTGATGGCGATCTAATAAATCATTGTCAGCGCCCGATGTCGGGGTTTTGATAATCGCTTTATGAATATCCACCAGCTCACGACCGATATCATTGACTCGATTCAGCGTACGCCCTAGCACTTCATTAGTTTCAGTTTGCTGCTGCGCTAAAACCTTATGATTGTCATTAAGGCCAGCCGCAACCAGTTTGGCTTTTTCTAATACAACTTTACGGCTACCAATGTCACTCGGGCTATCCGCCATACCTTTGATGGCGTCGTACCATTGGTTCATGTCTTCTGGAATTTTTTTGGCACTGTTTGCCAACATATTATCCAAACGCCCCAACTGCCCTTCGCGTTCGCTGGCGTAATTCAGGTTCGTCGTCGTGAGGTTTAATTCATTGGTGGCAAATTGATCATAACCACGGCGAACTTCTGCCGCATGCACACCCGTACCGTACTGATTGCCGCCCCACCAAATTGGATCATTGGTGCTCTGAACAACTGACTGACGGCTATAACCTTCAGTATTAACGTTATTAATATTGTGGCTAGTGGTGTTGAGCTGACGCTGAGCGGTTAAAACGCCCTGCGACCCCATATTGAGTAGGTCAAACCCCATCTCGCCTCCAGTAAATTGTTCATGAAAATACGATTAATGCAGACTTAAATGCAATATTCGAGCCAACTAAACAAAACTAAAATCAGTACCTTACAGAAACAAAAAAAGCACCTTACTTTAGGTGCTTTTTGCTGACAATAAACCAGTGGCTTCGCTGATTATCACTTCATCATACTGGTGACTTTATCCATCACACTAATAACTTTTTGTGAGTAATTCGGATCGGTAGCATAACCGGCTTGATGCAAGTTACGAATAAACTGACGTGGATCTTGCGGGGAATTCAGGGCGTTTTCATAACGTGGGTTTTGATTCAAAAAGCGCACATAATCGTTAAAGCTGTCTTGATAGTCGTTATACGAACGAAAAGCGGCTTTCTCTTGCACCGCGATACCGTTATGAAACTCCAAGGTATTAGTTGCCACTTTGCCACCTTGCCAGCGTGGATCAGCCTTAATGTTGAATAAGTTATTACTAGAACCCGCTGCATTCTTAATGACTTTTTTACCCCAGCCGGTTTCTAACGCAGCCTGAGCAATCAATACCGCCGGATCTGTGCCTAATGCCTTGGCTGCTTTTTCAGCGTACGGTTGCAGCTTACTCACAAACTGTTCTGGGCTATCAAAGGTTTCGGGCTTAGCCTTTGCCATCGGTGGGGCCATCACTGCCGATTGCTGAGCTTGCGACGATTGCATGGCTAAGATCGCGTCATTGGCAGCTTTATCTACCATCGCCTGATCGGGCTTATTACCATTTTTATCAACAGGTAAACGCAACGGAGAATCATGAATCGCATTACGGATAACATCTTCAGGTGGCTTCTCTTGATCGCCACCGAGTTGATTTACGATCAAATCAGCTAAGCCTAATGAACCAGTACTACTAAGCTCACTGGCCATTTGTTCATCGTGCATTTGCTCAAAGAACTTGGTATTACTGCTGCTCATTAAATCCGATTCAAACGCTTCATTCGCTTGGCGCATCGATTTAAACAGCATTTGAGTAAAGATTGATTCAAATTGCACTGCAGCAGCGCGTAACGATCCTTGTTCATCATCTTTGATCCCGGCACGCAAGCGATCAAGGCTTGATAAATCATGAACAAATCCCGCATCTACATTTTTAATCATTATCTTTTCTCAATTGGGTCTTTTTCTACTTGGTATTTCTCAACTTACTCAGAAATACCACTAGATAATAATCAGCTGACCTTCAATAGCACCCGCTTGTTTCAGCGCTTGCAAAATAGCCATTAAATCTGATGGTGCAGCACCGACCTGGTTCACCGCGCGTACTAAGTCATCTAAGCTAACACCTGGGTCGAATTTAAACATTCGCGAATCGGCTTCTGTCACTTCAATGTCAGAATTGGGTACTACTACCGTATTCCCTCCCGAAAATGCATTTGGTTGACTGACTTGTGGGTTCTCTCGGATCGTTACCGTCATGCCACCATGAGTAATCGCCGCAGGTTTTAGCTTAACGTGCTGGCCGACCACTATGGTACCTGTACGGGAGTTAACAATAATCTTGGCAGCGCCTTCGGCTGGGTCAAATTCGAGGTTTTCAATCGTCGATAAAAAAGCAACACGCTGGCTGACATCTCGAGGCGCACGCACTCGAATAGAGGTCGCATCAATCGCTGCCGCCATATCAGGGCCTAAAAATTGATTGACGGTGTCAGACATTCGCTGGGCTGTCGTAAAGTCAGATTCAAATAAGTTAAAAGTCAGGAAATCACCACGACCAAATGGGTTTGGCACTTCTTGTTCAACCATGGCGCCATTACTAATCCGTCCAACGGTTGGGTTATTACCGACAATTTTAGATCCATCGGCACCGTTAGCACTGAATCCACTAACCACTAAACTACCTTGAGCAACCGCGTATACCTTGCCATCAAGACCTTTTAGGAAAGTTTGCAACAAGGTACCGCCGCGTAAACTCTTAGCAGAACCGATTGAAGAAACCGTAATATCAATACTCTGACCTTGCTTGGTAAAAGCAGGTAATGTGGCATTAACGGCAACAGCCGCTACGTTTTTAGTTTTTGGTTTTTGCCCTGCTGGCAATTGAATACCAAAGTTTTGTAGCATGGCACGAAAGCTTTGATCGGTGAACGGTGTGGTTTCACCGGTTCCCGGCAAACCAACAACAAGACCATAACCGACTAATTGGTTACTACGAACCCCAGCAACCTCAGACACATCTTTAATGCGCGCTGCGTGTACTGGTAACGTTAGTAGAATCAACAAGCTGGCTATCAATAGACGGATGTTCACGTTCATGCTCCTAATAAATGCCACAGTTATAAGGTGACGTTAAAGAATCGGCCTAACCAACCTTGTTCTTGAATATCTTGGCGATCACCCGTACCAGAATACTGAATACGCGCATTGGTAATTCGTGTAGAGGTAACCGTATTGTCTTGTGAAATATCGTCAGGACGAATGGTACCGCTAACTCGGATATATTCATCGCCAGTATTAAGTGTTAACCACTTTTCACCGCGTACCATTAAGTTGCCATTCGCTAGCACATCAATAACTTCAACCGAAATTTCACCTTTAATGCTGTTGCTCTGATCAGCTGATGTCGTCCCTGCAAATTTGTTCTGATTTTTCACTTCGTACGACAGTTCTCGCCCAGCAATTTGTAAATTTTGACCACCGATCGCCATAGGATCCATGCTCATATCGGTTTTCTTGTCTAAATCTGAGCTCGCACTTTTTTTCGCTTGGGTCTTTTCTTCAAGCAGTACAGTCACTATGTCACCGATACCACGCGGTTTGGTGTCATCGTATAAGTCTTGTACTTGCGTTTGACTAAACAAAGATCCTGTAGATGTTGCGTAATGCTCTGGCTTTGGCTGAGGGCGAAGACTCGCCCAAGCAGGATCTCCCGCCTGTGGATCGGTACGACGACGCAGCATGTCCACCAAGTCTGTGTCTTTTTCGGTTGAGCCTTCAACCGCATCCACATTGGTGGTCGCTTTTTCAACATCACTGCCAGTATCCGGTGGTGGCGTCAGCATTTCACAGCCCGTAAGGGTCATGATAAACACACCACACAACAGTTTTTTCATCATCGTACAACTACCTTCTTTTCAGTGGCGGATTAGAGTTGCTGATTTACGTAACTCAGCATTTGGTCGACGGTTGAAATCACTTTCGAGTTCATCTCGTACACACGCTGAGCTTCAATCATATTGACCAGTTCTTCCGTCACGTTAACGTTCGATGTTTCTAACATCGACTGACGAACAGAACCTAAGCCATTCAAACCCGGTACACCTTCTTGAGGATCACCACTAGCACCTGTCGGTAGGAAGAGGTTTTGACCAATCGGCTCTAAACCGCCTGGATTGATAAAGTTAACTGTGGTGATTTGGCCAAGCACCTGATTTTCTTGCTGACCACGAATACGTGCCGAGACTTCACCGTCCGTACCAACCGTAATACCGACCGCATCTTCCGGTACTGCCACTTCAGGCTGTAGCACGTAACCAGAACCTGTCGTAACTAATTGGCCTTCATTGTTAATCGTGAACTGACCGTTTCGGGTATAACCGATATTGCCGTCTGGCAGCATGATTTGAAAGAAGCCATCGCCTTCGATCATCATATCCATCGCATTATTGGTTGTTTGGGTATTACCTTGGGTAAATACTTTTTGAGTAGCCACCACTTTTGAACCGGCACCCAACATCAAGCCTGATGGCAATTGTGTGTCTTGCGACGACTGGCCGCCCGGCTGATTAATGTTTTGGTAGAACAAATCTTCAAATACCGCACGGCTCTTTTTAAAACCCACGGTCGAGGCATTCGCCAAGTTATTCGAGATGGTTGAAATATTGGTTTGCTGAGCGTCAAGGCCAGTCTTACTTACCCATAGTGCTGGATGCATCTTAGTTTCCTTCTACCCTATTAACCCATGCGCAGTAACGAGCTTGAGGCCTCGTCCATCTGCTCCGCGGTTTTCATCAATTTCACTTGCATTTCAAAGTGGCGTTGTAGATCGATCATGCTGGTCATTTCGCCCACTGCATTCACGTTACTGCCTTCCAGTGCCCCTTTTAGGACTTTGACATTGGCATCCGCTTCGTAGGTTTTACCTGGTGTTTTCGACTTAAATAAGCCGTTCGCATCTTTGTAAAGTTCATTGTTAGCCGGACGAACCAGCTTCAAGCGATCAATTACTTCCATTGCTTCGGGTGGCGCACCTTGTGGTAATACCGAGATAGTACCATCAGTGCCAATTTGAATTTTACTGATAGGGAGAGGAACAAAAATTGGGCCGCCATTTTCACCCATCATCAAGTTACCATTCGAGTTTTGCAACATACCCGTTTGGTCGATTTTTAAGTGACCCGCGCGGGTATAGGCTTCTTGGCCTGATGGGTCCATCACGGCTAACCAACCTTGGTCTTGAACCGCGACATCTAAATCACGACCCGTCGTCATTACTGAGCCTTGCGAGAAATCTTGGCCTGGGCGTTCAGTCATCGCAAAAACACGACTTGGTAAGCCTTCGCCGTATGCTTGCATGCTGCGAGCTTGTTCAAGATCGGCACGAAAACCCGTCGTTTTTACGTTAGCAAGGTTGTTGGCATGCAGCTGCATACCATGCATGTCTTGCTTTGCCCCACTCATGGCAAGAAATAGCGCGCGATCCATATTACTCTCCCATCATCATATGACGAGAATTAAGCAATAAATATGCCACTATTTAATAGTGTTACTTATCAAAATGTTAGATAACTGGAGGCAAGATATAACGGAAGGGTGCCAATTTCATGGCGGCAGATATGACAAATTTTGCCGCCTTACATAGAGGCGGCAAAATCAATAAAGCAGGATCCGAACTATTTATAAAGATGAATGCTGAGCACTCATACTAATTAACGGATTTGAAGAATAGTTTGTTGTAGCTGGTTATCGACTTCTAGCGCACGTGAGTTAGCCTGGAAGTTACGCTGCGCGGTGATCAAATCAACCAACTCTTGGGTCATATCGATGTTTGATTGCTCAAGCGTACCACTCTTAATCGCACCAAATGCACCTTGGGTTGCTTCACCCCAAATTGCCGCACCTGAGTCCTGGCTCGCTACCCACTGAGTACCGCCCTTAGAAACTAGGCCTTGTTCATTAGGTACACGTACCATACCAACACGACCTAAGGTAACGTTTTCACCATTACTGTAAGTCGCAACGATAGAACCTTTCGGATCGATGTCTACTTTTGCAAGGTAGCCCGTTGTTGCACCATCTTCATTAAAGCGGCGCACCTCAAATGGGGCTGCGTACTGGGTTGGTTCGTCATAATTAAAGGTCAGAGTTTGTTGATCATCACCACCGTTCATCTGAATACCTGCCGCTGCAAAGCTATCAGTAACGATAGGATTACCACCATTGATGGTTTTTACAGAACCGTCAGAGTTAAAGTCTAACACTGTACCTTTGTGACCCGTTGCACTGGTTGAACCGCCATTAGTTACATTCAACGGCTTTTCACCGTCACTATCCGTAACCGTATAGTGAGATACCCAGCGATTTGGCGCTGTATTATCTTTGGTGTAATACGTGCTCATCTTATATGGCTGACCCAGCGAATCGTAAATCGTTACTGAGGTTGATTTGTCGTACGTTGCAGGATCATTGTGGTTAAACAATGACGCATCTTTTGCATCTGCATTGGCAGGTAAGTTCACACCCACTTGCACATTGGTTGATGCACGAGGCTGACCAAATTGATCTGGCACTTTCAACGCCTGTGGTTCGTACGATGTTACTTGATCAGTTTCTGAGTCCACTTTATAGCCAAGCAAGTACTGGTTCTCGGAGTTAACCATGTAGTTGTCTTTGTTTAAGTGGAATGCACCGTTACGGCTTAAACTATTATTTTGTGGTTGTAGGCTATCGTCAGCAACCGCAAAGAAACCACTGCCTGAAATACGCATATCAAGCGGGTTATTAGTGTAGATGCTTGAACCTTCGTGGAATTGCTGAGCAACCACTGAAGTTTGTACACCGCCACCGGTGGTCGTTTTTGCATTCGAAAAAATCGACGATGAGTACACATCACCAAACTCAGCACGCGACTCTTTAAAACCGTATGTATTCGAGTTCGCAATGTTGTTACTGGTAGTATTAAGGTCTTTCTGCGATGCCCCGATACCACTAAGTGAAATGTTAAAACCCATGATCTATTCTCCGAATCCCTAAACCTTATTAAACCTTACCGACTTCTAAAACTTCAGCCAATTTGAATGGTGAATCCAAACCAGCAAGGTTTAGCATGACATTGCCATCACCATTTCCTAGCAAGACGCTATTTACGTTTGCATAGGTTGATACGTCGAATTCACGGCTTTCACCGCCAACCAGACCTGCCGCCTTAACTTGGTATCGACCTTCAGGCAATGGGTTGCCGTTTTCATCCATACCATCCCAATCAAGGCGATGTTCACCTGGTGGTTTCGCACCAAGATCCATTGTCTTAATTAATTGACCTTGTTCGTTTTCAATCCGCACCATCAAGTTATCGAGGGCTTGTGGTAATTTCACCATGCCCGCAACACCACCTTCGATGCTCTTCACGGCGGTTGAACTTGGGATCAGTACATCACGGCCAACGAGCGAAGAAGCTTGTAGTGCTTGGCTTGAGGTCATTGCTGAATTCAAGCTACCAAATTGGTCATTCATTTGGCTGATACCATCAACCGTCGCAAATGATGCCATTTGAGCAATCATTTGGTCATTACCCACAGGTTTAAATGGGTCTTGTTGTGCAAGTTGCTTGGTAAGCAACGACAAAAAGTCTTCTTGCTTTAGCTCATTCTGACCTGTGGTTTTCTGTTCTTCTTGGACCTTTTTATCTTGCATCGCCTTAAGCTGATCAAGATACGTTAGGTTGGAAGCGCCACCTGCACCATTAATACCGGTCATTACTGAAACTCCTTACCTATTTGCCCATCTGTAATGTGCTCATCAGCATTTGCTTACTTGCATCAGCTACTTGCACATTACTTTGATAGGAACGCGATGCAGAAATCATATTGGCCATTTCTTCCATCACATTAACGTTTGGCTTGTAGATGTAACCTTCAGCATTCGCCATTGGGTGAGCTGGGTTGTATTCAGCACGCAACGGCTTTTGGCTTTCAACAATGCCTTTCACTTGGACAGGCACGCTGTCTTCACGGCGGTAACTGGCACTTTGCAATTCCGCCGCAAAAATAGGGTGACGTGCTTTGTACGTTTCTTCTGCAGAACTACTCACACTGTTCGCATTCGCAAGGTTACTTGAAGTGGTATTCAAACGAACCGATTCTGCACTCATGGCAGATCCTGCCACATTAAATACGTTAAATAGGCTCATTTATTATTCCCCTTTCAATGCCTTGGACATGTTCTGAAATTTAGAACCAAGAAAATCTAGTGATGCTTGGTATTCCAGTGAGTTCTGCATGAACAAACTTTTTTCTAATTGAGAGTCGACTGTATTGCCGTCGCCAGTGTCGGGTTGCGTTGGCACACGGTACATTTGCTCGCCCATTAATTTAGTTGAGGCAGAGATATGCCGCTCGCTGGTACGGCTAAGGCCAATGCTTGCCCCAGACTTTGCCGCTTTCAGTGCGCGATCGAAATCCATGTCCTTTGCTTTATACCCAGGGGTATTGGCATTAGCGAGGTTACTCGCTAGAGTTTCTGCACGCTGAGCGCGGATCCCAACCGTATGTTGGTGAATACCTAATGCTTTATCAAAAGAAATGGACATAGCTGCCTCCAATTAACCTGAGTAGTTAAATGCAAAGACAATGCCAAGTTTTAGGTTTGAGGAATATATAAAAATGAAGAATGAAAAACGGCGTCGTTCGCTTATCGGGTGAATCAAATAAGCAGCGCGTAAATAAAGAGGATAAAGGTGGCATTGCCCGCATACATTGGTAGAACAATTAAATGAAGCAATGCCATATTAAAACCAGTACGAAACGTTAGGTCTGCTCGATTGTATCGCTACAACCCAATATTTAGACCACGCCCATACTGATTGCCAGCGTGAGCGCTGGCTGCAACCTGATTATTTTAGCTTGTAGATGATACCTGGGTTACAGCGGATCATTTCAAACTTATCAGTCAAACCAGTTAACGACTCAGATGCACCAAGGAACAAATAACCACCCGGGTTAAGTGATGCCGCCATTTGGTTAAGTACTTTTGATTTCATCTCTGGCGAGAAATAAATCAATACGTTACGACAAAAGATAATGTCGAATTTACCTAATAGCGCGTAACTGTCTTTTAAGTTCTGCGGACGGAAGTTAACCATACGCTTCACTTTGTCGTTCACTTTCATGCGGCCGTCACCATTGTCTTCAAAGAACATACGGCGACGTTCTGGTGATAAACCACGGCTTAATGCTAGGTTGTCATACACACCTGCACGGCAAGTATCTAGCATTGTTTGCGAAATATCTGTAGCCGTTAGACTAACAGTTGGCAGCAAACCTGGACGACGAGCTTGAGTTTCCAAGATTGTCATCGCCAGTGAATACGGTTCTTGACCTGATGAACTCGCTGCAGACCAAATTTTAAGTGGTCGTTTGTTCGCTGCAAGTTCTGGCAGAATTTTATCTGACATCACGGTGAACGGGTAGCTGTCACGGAACCATAAAGTTTCGTTTGTCGTCATCGCATCAACAGCTGCAACGCGAAGTTCGCGATTACGGCCAGTGATCACTTGCTGCAATAATTCAGACAGAGATGATAGCGAAAATCGGCTGACTAATGGACTTAGGCGACTACGCACTAAGTACTGTTTGCTGTCGCCAAGGACAATGCCACACTGAGCTTCTAGAAATCGGCAAAAGTCTTTATATTCTTGGTCTTTTATTGTTATAGCTGTCATCTACTACTCTTTAATACACGGTTGCATTTCAGCGTTTTTTTGTTACTCATGGCCTACTCAGCTAATAAAATCACTGCTTAATAAGCCAATTGTAATCTTTAATTATGCTTCAACTGGCATGGCGGCTTTAACCGCTGCACCGAGTTCATCTGGGTTAAACTTAGGAATGAAGGCATTAGCCCCCACACGCTCAACCATAGCTTGGTTGAAAACACCACTCAACGAAGTATGAAGAATAACGTGAAGATCTTTTAAATTAGGATCGTTACGAATTTCGGCTGTCAGCGTGTATCCATCCATTTCCGGCATTTCGATATCAGAAATAACGAGCGCCAACTGTTCATAGATACTGCTTTCTTTCGCCATTTCACGCAGTTTTACAATGGCTTCACGGCCATCTTTAACCAACACACATTCACAGCCAATCGCTTCAATAGCACGCTGAACTTGTTTACGTGCCACACTTGAATCATCGGCAACAAGTACACGGCGTACTGCCGTAAAGTCTTCAATCAACTCTTCTAGCACTGTATCTGTAATGTCGGTGTTCACTGGTGAAATTTCATCAAGGATTTTTTCAACATCCAAGATTTCCACTAGCTCGCCATCAATTTCTGTCACGGCCGTTAGGTAGTTCGCTTTACCAGCACCTTTTGGCGGCGGCAAAATCGATTCCCAGTTCATGTTGATTATACGCTCAACAGATGAAACCAAGAAACCTTGAATTGAACGGTTAAATTCAGAAATGATAACAAAACAATTATTCAGATCATCGATTGGGCGACCGCCAGTAGCTAGGCTCATATCGATAACAGAGATAGTCTGACCACGGATATGTGCAATACCTTTCACCAATGGGTGCAGGTTAGGCATGGTGGTCAATTTAGGGCACTGTAAAACTTCTTTCACCTTAAAAACGTTAATGCCGTAACGCTGACGTCGGTTTAAGCGGAACGTAAGTAGTTCCAGACGGTTTTGGCCGACAAGCTGGGTGCGCTGATTCACTGAATCAAGTATTCCCGTCATACAGGTGACTCCATCTAAAGATTTTTATATTTAAGCGGGTGATCGCAAGCAATCTATTTGCGAATCACATATTATGGACTTCATCACTTGCGATTTCAGCCCCTGCAATATTGTTAATATGAGTAAAACAGTGACAAATAAAGCACATTTTTCACCCTTATTACTGATAGTCGGCATCTTCGCGATTATCTTTAGCACTATTGTACATGGAACAAGTACAAATTATCTACATACCGTACAGCAAACGGCAGAGGATTTTGTCACTGACAGCCTATCAGCACCACAAAACGGCGAGCTACAAGTAACGGCAACCCAGCTTGATTCACGATTACGCCTCGCTGAATGTACCGTTCCTCTCAATATTTCTGTTCCCGGCAAACAATCAATGACCGGCAATGTCACTGTACTTATCAATTGTCCATCAGAAGGCTGGCAAGTATATGTGCCTGTGCGAGTAAAGCTACTATTACCACGTGTTGTTGCAACTAAACCTTTGCCAAGAGGCACTGTGCTATCAGCATCAGACCTCACCATAAAGCTGGTTGAAAACCGCTTCCAACGCAGTGTTAGCTTTGAAGATCCAAACCAAGTTATTGGTTCTAAAGTAAAACGTGGCGTTAATATGGGCGATACGATTGAAGGCAATGATATTTGCTTGGTGTGCCGTAATGATTCAGTGTTAATCCGTGCAGGTGGTAGTGGACTGAATATTGTCACCAATGGTACTGCGCTAGGTGATGGTGCACTTGGCGAACAAGTCCGCATCCAAAATAACAAATCCAAACGTGTGGTCGATGGTATCGTTACGGGTGTTGGTGAAGTGACCGTAAATTTTTAATTTAGGTGCTAAAGTTATAATATTCACGGCCGATAGTAGATACCCAAGCTACCTCTATTAGGTACTTGAATATTCAATCAGTATTTTGTTCAAAGGGTTAATCTTATGGCAAATATCGATCAGCTCCGTACCGGACAACCAATTCCGACTACGCGTAGTAATCAAACCAAAGTAGGTAGTACATCATCTGATGCGCCATCGACAGCTGCTGCTGCTGCTGCGTCGAGCCCGCGTGTGAAAAATGATGCTGTATCCCTTAGCGCACAAGGAAAAGCAGTGGGACAAATCCACCAACAACTTGCAGCTGAACCCAGTTTTGACAGCGCAAAAGTTGCCGAAATTAAACAAGCTATCGCAGATGGCTCGTACAAAGTTGATGCTGACAAACTTGCATCAAATATGACAAAATTTGAAGATGAGTTACGTGGTATTTAAGGGGAAGTAACCCTTCCCTTTAACCATAACAATTCATAATTTCCTGCTAACCATCGGTAACCTTAGATGTCTCAGACCATAGATCAGTTGCTTGAATTACAACACGCAACATTAATGTCGTTGTCTCGCCTTCTTGAGCAGGAAAAAGGGGCTATCGTCTCGCGTCAATCTACTGAAATTGAGCGTATTGCTAAAGAAAAACTCAATCTTATCCATAAGGTCCAACAACAAGACCACCTCATTGCTAGCCATACTCAACGTCAACTATTAACAGAGTCCCCAACTCACATCGAGTCTGTTAATACCATCAAAGCCTGCGCCGCTCGCTGTAAAGAACTCAATGAAATTAATGGTGAAGCACTTCAACGTGCACAGCTAAGCTTTCATAAATTAAATAACTTATTCCAGCAAAGCCGCGGCAAGCATCAAATGACCTACAACAGCGAAGGAGCTGCACAAAATATTCGTACGTTAGGTACCAATATTAAAGCATAAACTCTCTTCACATTACCTTATGCCTCTCGGCTACAACATTCATCCTGCAAAAAATCAATTACTTGCTGTAAGGCATCATACTGTGGCACACAATAAAGCGTTCGCCCTTCCCGATGCTGCTTAACTAGACCTGCCGCCACCAAACTTGAAATATGGTGTGACAAGGTTGAACCAGGAATACCCAACTCTTCTTGTATATCACCAACGGCTAAGCCTTGATGACCCGACTTTACCAAATGCTTAAAAATCTGAAGACGTGTCGGATGACCTAGTTCTTTCAGGGCCTTAGCAAAAAATTCGATATCCATAACTTCTGGCCTTACTTCATCTCGGTAATTTATATTTCGATAATAGCAGAAATATATTGACGATGAAATTAATTGCGCCTATATTTCGACTATTCCAGAAATGTAGATTTAACTATAAAATTTAAGGCTTACTATGATCACTCCAAGCATGCTCACTATGGCAAAAGACACCTTAGATATGTTTGTTTTTCTTGCTGCTGAGCTAACCGTCCTATTTTTACTTATCAGCTACGCTGTTGGGATCTTGCAAGAGTATATTTCCCCAGCAAAGATCCAGCAGATCTTAAGTGCAAAGAGAGGAAAAGGGTATATCATCGCAGCGTTCCTTGGCGCAATTACCCCCTTCTGCTCATGCTCAACGATTCCGTTTCTAAAAGGATTACTTCGCGCTAAAGCAGGGTTTGGCACCATGATGGTATTTTTGTTTGCTAGCCCACTGCTAAATCCAATTATTATTGGCTTGTTTGCGGTTACCTTTGGCCTACAAGTGACAGTGTTCTACTTTATGGTTGCGATGGGTGTTTCCGTTATTGCCGGTTACACACTCGAAAAGCTAGGCTTTGAGCGTTATATCAAACCAGAAGCTTATGAAGCACCAGCATCTAAAGGCTGTGGCTCAAGTTGTGGCAGCAAGGCTAAGCCTGTTAGTAAATGGGTTAGAGTATGGCGATCTACATGGGTAGACTTCAAAAAGGTACTTCCTTACCTGATTGGTGGTATTGCAGTTGGCTCGATGATTTATGGCTTTATGCCAACAGAATGGGTTGCAAGTGTAGCGAACGACGATAATATCTTTGCCATTCCTGTCGCAGCCGTGATTGGTATTCCACTCTATATTCGTGCAGAAGCAGTTATCCCGCTTAGTGCAGCATTAGCCGCAAAAGGCATGGGATTAGGTGCAGTAATGGCATTAATTATCGGTAGTGCGGGTGCAAGTCTAACGGAAGTTATTCTATTAAAATCGATCTTCAAAAATAAAATGATTATCGCGTTCCTTGTTGTCATTCTTGGAATGGCAATCAGCGCAGGTTACCTTTACCAAATATTGTTTCCTGCAATGTGATTAGTGTTAGATAACTCATAGATCAACGCATTAAAAAAGAGGCAAAACTAACACATTGCCTCTTTTTAACTGTTTGATTAAATGAAATCATAATTGCACTTTATATATTAAATATAACTTTATGAATGAATGTAAAGAACTAATATAAATAACACATATCTTATTTTATTACTTACTAGGAATTTATTCCTAAATTTCATGTTCCCCCTTTAAAACATCTTATCTGCGTATATAATGCCTAACAAAATATTAGTCTTCTAATATTTACTAAATAAAAGAATAACAATAAAAGTAACACACTCTATTAATACATACTTCAGACGTAGATGAGACATGACAAATACTATAAAAAACATTCCATTAAGAATATTACTATCCCTTTCTTCCGCCTTTGCAATTATCTGTTTTATTATTACCATATTAATAAGCCAAAGCTTACTGTCTGACGTAGAAGAAAATACAAACACGGTAAACAACTACATTTCTTTTAATGCAACACTGAAAGAATTTCAAGATTTACAAGATGTTAGCCGCATGGCATCTATATATGGTCTAGGTTTCTATGATCGCTTAGATAAAATGGTAGCTACGAACAATGACAATTACGCCAAAGTTCAGCAAAGTTATAGTGATTTAATAAAAGCAGATAATATTGCGCTAACACCTGACGTTAAATCTGAACTTAATAAATTTATTCGCAACTTTAATCAATATACGATTAATTCACAGTACGTCCGCCAACATCGTCAAAATATTAACGCAATATATGATGCAACAAGTTGGATCACAAACGATATTAATGATGCTGATAGTGCGGTTGCAAGTCACCGTAATAGCGAAGATATTTCCCTCTGGACCAATAAACTATCCGATATTTCAAGTATTGGTGGTTTAATGTTGTTTGAAATTGCAGAAGGTGTAAAAGGTCAAAATAGTGACGCGACAAGTAAAGCACTTGAACAAACGCGTTTGCTGATCAAAGAACTAAAATCTTTCCGTCAGTGGCCAGAAGCACAGACCCTGATCAACCACGCTGATGAGTGGGAAAAACAAGTTACTCAAATCATCGCGCTTGATGCACAAAAAGCAAAAGCCGTGACAGCTATGATTGACTTGGGTAACGTCAATACAGATATCATCACCAGCCTCACTCAAGATGCAATCATACACACAGAGGAACTATCTGGACGCTCACATGAGCTGCTCGGCTCTGTGGCTTCAAGTCAGATCATCGCCTCTACCATTGCTATCATTCTATCTATGGCAATGAGTTTGCTACTAGCCAATGCGATCAGTAACCTAATGCAAAACCTTTACTTAGCAGTAAAATCACTGGCAGAAGGCAAACTGACTACCCGTACTGACATCGCAGGTAAAAACGAGTTAGGTATGCTTGGTGCTAGCCTTGATGATGCTATTTCACAGCTTAATCAAACTATTCGTGCCCTTCGTGGTGTTGGTGATGAAGTCGCTACCTCTTCAACCGAGCTAGCAGCAGTAATGACGCAAAGTGAAGTCAACGGTCGTGAACAGCAGCAGCAAGTAGAACAAATTACCCATGCAGTAACAGAGCTTTCAGCCGCCGCTTCACAGGTCGATGGTTACGCCAGAACCGCTGATGATAGCGCCCAACAAGCATTGGAAATGGGTGCTGAAGGTACCGCGATTGCCCAGCAGTCACGTGAACTATCACAAGAATTAACCCTGCAATTGAACGAAACATCAGAGCAGGTGCTTGATCTTAATGAACAGAGCATCAAAATCAGTGAAGTTATTACTGTCATCGACAGCATTTCTGAACAAACGAACCTGCTAGCACTAAATGCAGCAATTGAAGCCGCTCGTGCGGGGGAAAGTGGTCGTGGTTTCGCGGTTGTTGCCGATGAAGTACGTGTATTGGCAGCCAAAACACAAGAATCGACTCAGCAAATCCAAACTATTATCGAACAACTGCAAAGCAAATCTTCAACGGTTGTTACAGCGGTTAATAACAGCCTAACTAAGGTAAAAGAGAATAACGAGATCGCTGAGCAAACGAGCCTACAAATTGAATCCATTACCCAAGCACTGCGCCATATTAGTGAAGTGAATGGTGATGTGACGGCATCGGTTGATGAACAGAGCCGTGCAATCTCGGACATCACTCTGAATATCAATAACATCAACGATATCATCAGCCAAAATGTGGCAGGTATTAGCCAAACAGCTGAAGCAAGTGGTCACTTATCGCAATTAGCGGAAGATCAGAGAAACCGCTTAAGTGAGTTTACCGTAACGAATAACTAAGCCTCTAAGCCTCTAAGCCTCTAAGCCTCTAAGCCTCTAAGCCTCTAAGCGCTTAGCAAGCTCGATGCTTTCACTGAATAGCCATAAAAAAAGAGGTGTACCTAGGTACACCTCTTTTAATATCTATGCTATTTGTTGTGTGAACGACAGATTTACAGCAGTGCCGCACCAACGAACAAGACAAGAATAGTAGCAACAAATACCATGACGACGAATGGCATAACCCACTTCAAGAAGCGTTCATACGGTATTTTTGCCAATGCCAAACCAGCCACTAAGTGACCCGCCGTTGGCGCAAAAATATTAATCCAACCACTTGCTGATTGGTAAGCGGTGATAATTAAATCGCGGCCAATACCCGAGAAGTCAGCCAATGGTGCCATTAGCGGCATAGAAACCGTTGCAAGACCAGAGGTAGAAGGGATAAAGAAGCTCAATACGATATGAACCAGGTAAGTCACAATCACGAACACGCCAGATGACAAGCCCGTAACCATACCTTCAGCCCAGTTAAGAATAGTATCGATGATCACACCGTTATCCATAACAACGTAGATACCACGTGCTACGGCAACCACCAGCGCAACACCAATTAGGTCTTTTGCCCCTTCCATGAAGGTTTTGATGAAATCACCTTCAGACATGCGGTTGATAACAGCAATTAAAATCGCTGATGCCAAGAACAGAGTAGAAAGTTCATCGAACCACCACCACAATGTCGGAATGGCTGTGATGCCCATGTCTTCCCATGGAATAACACCGTAAATCATGACTAAGAATGCGCCGAAGAACACACTCATGGTCAGTTTTTGCTTGGTGGTGAATTCGCCAGTGTCTTCTTTCATGTGAGAGAATTCATCTTCAAATTCAATGTCCGCAAGCACAGATTTTGATTTATCCGCTTTCACTTGCGCGGCATAGCGCATAACAAACCAAGACGCTAAAACAATCAGCACGGTCAGTTGGATAACACGCAAACCGATACCATCACCAATCGGTAGGCCTGCAAAACCAGATGCGATACCTGTTGCAAATGGGTTTACTGTTGATGCCAATACCCCCACACCAGAACCAAGCAAGATGATCCCCGCGGCAACCATACGGTCATAACCAGCCGCAGCCATTACGGGTAAGATCACCGCCCAGAATGCAACGGTCTCTTCCGCCATCCCGTAGGTTGACCCCCCTAATGCAAACAAGGTGATCAAAACAGGGATCAGCATTTGCTCACGGCCACGGAATTTACGGACAATCGCCGCAACCCCTGAGTCCATCGCCCCAGTACGCATGGTAATCGCTAAGAAACCACCAATAACCAGCACGAATAGCGCCACATCAACGGCTTTATGGAAGCCTTTGATCGGTGCCATCAATACATCAATCACACCTTGTGGGGATGATTCAATTTCTTGATAAGAACCAGGAATAGGCAGTAAACGCTCACCCCCGTTGTAATCCAACACTTCGGCTGCCGGTATGATCTGATCCGTACCGTTCACCATGTAGTCATATTTACCTGCTGGCATAATCCATGTCAGCAAAGCCACTAAAGCGATAATAATGAACAAGATGGTATAAACCGTTGGCATCTTGAATGATTTTTTCGCATTTACTGGTTGGCTTTTTTCTGTTGCCGTTGTCATAGCTCTACTCCCTGTAGCTGATAAATGGCATTGGCATACACATTCATCGCTTTAAGCATGTCATCGATAATGAGGTATTCATTTGGCATGTGTTCAACTTTCTCGCGGCCAGGGAAAATCGCCCCGTACGCAACACAATTTGGCATAGCGCGGGCATAGGTCGCCCCACCAGAAGTCATTGGCTTACTTTCCATATCGCCACTGATATCTTGGTATGCTTTCATTAAGCTCTGGATAATTGGACTATCCGCTGGCATATAAAGGGACGGCAATACATCAAACTCTTCGTATTGCAGATCATACTGTTCACTGACCGCTTTGATGTCGTTGTCGTAATCGTCTTTACTGAAGGTAACAGGCACACGGATATCAATACCGCACTGGCTGTTGGTTTCATTAATCTCAAGCTGCGCCACATTGAAGGTTAATCGACCACTCACATCTTCTACAGAGCCAAAAATCTCTTTGGCATTCGCATCTTCACCTACTTGTTCAGCGATGAATCGCACCATAGGGTGCTCAACACCCACTTTGGCTAGCGCCATACATAAACGTGCAATCGCATTCACCCCTTTGGTGTCAGCAGATGCCGAGTGCGCCGCTTTACCAAAGACAGTCAGCTCATCATCTTCACAACTAAAATCAAATCCCATTTGATCAAGTGCAGCAACCAACTCTTCAAGTAAAGGCCCTTGATAACGAGCTAACTCAGGTACGGCGTTCAGTGCACCGCCACATTTAAGGCTAAGATCTACATCTCCACTGCACTTCAAGTAAGATTGGATCAACATTTTTTCAGCGTGGATCAGTGGGAAAGCAGAATCAGGTGTGAAGCCACATTGTGGAATTTCTTCTTTAGCACAGTAGCGGTCAATACAACGCCACAGTGTTTCTTCATCGGTACCAAAGATAAAACGTACTCGTTTAGTAAAAGCAACATCACAGGCTTGTAGGGCTTTCACTGCAAACATGGCAGCAATCGTCGGGCCTTTATCATCTTGGGTGCCACGACCGTATATACGACCGTCTCGGATATCTGCCGCAAACGGATCGGAATCCCAGGCAGAAAGTTCACCAACAGGCACAACATCAAGGTGGCCAAGCACCCCAATCATCTGCTCGCCCTGCCCTATCTCAGCGTAGCCATAGTAGCCTTCAGGATCTTTATAAGTTGAAAAGCCTAGGGTTTCACAAAATGCTAATGTCGCAGTCAGGCAGTCATCAATTGGCTGCCCAAATGGCGTATTACTCTCATCATCTTGATACACACTTGGCATCGACACTAAATGCTGGACAGCTTGAATATAATCATCTCGTAAGCCATCAATGTAATTAGCAATCTTGGTTTTCATCGTATCCCTCGTTTTTATGTCGAGGCGTCATCCACTTATCTGCATACTTGCTATTAAGCAGCATATTACTTCGACATTTAATTTTTGATCAGCACAAGATGCGTGATCGTTTTTATTAAGCCACACAATTCTGCTACAGCCACTCCAGCTAATCTGTGACAACTTTCACTGGTCGCACCATTAAGATGAGATAAGCGTCAAAATGTACGAAAAATATTCTAGTTTTGCTTACTGGGTAAAATATGTGTTAGAAAAATAAGCCATTACTACAACATTTTTAGCTCTGTCTTCTTGCTCCCCATTCATTAGGCACAACTCACCCATTGAGTTCTAATGAGACATGTTGATGACAAGAGACTAGCGTTACTGTCTGAAGGGATGTAGAAACGAGAATACGCTCTTATGACGCATCAGATGATCTAATACATGAAGCAATTCCCAGCACATCAGAAATTGTTGAATTCTTACTACAAGCGACAAAAAGCGAATAAAAATCATACAATATCGATTATAGATCACACTTTGTAACAAAATAATGGATGGTAAGGTTACCCTGTATCATCCTTTTTACTTGTCTCAACAAAGATAAACGACATTTTTAACAAGGTATTGATTAATAATACAACTTTGTTTTAACAATCTCTTTGAAATCTTTGTTTCTATAAAACATCACTCACTTCTAGAAACCCGCATTTATTCTTACTATCTTATTGAAATTACGAAACTAACCCTAAAGTGTAAATTTCACCTTACGAAGGTGAAAGTAAATTACATTAAAATTTTTTTAGTGTTTATCAAAAAAATTATACTCAATAAAAACAAACACTTAGGTTTGTATGACATATAACAAATCGACCCATCTTGTTATATAATTTCACCGCCATGATCTGGGTCAACTTTTTGAGCGCTGCCATTTGCTATTATTCAGTCAGCAAAAATTTGAACTTAAAGAGCATTCCTTTGAAGACTGAAAACAACCCGTTTGACGCCCTCATGCCACCAGCGATGGCGCATAAAGCCGAAGAAGTTGGTGTCTACAAAGCAACGAAGAACCCACTACAATCCTTCTTCCTTGCTATTACTGCTGGCGTATTTATTTCTATCGCCTTTGTTTTCTATACCACAGTGACAACAGGTGCTGGTGATATGCCTTGGGGCATGGCCAAATTTGTTGGTGGTCTTGCATTTAGTCTTGGTCTTATTCTTGTCGTTATTTGTGGTGGTGAACTGTTCACCTCTTCAGTACTCACCACAGTTGCTCGCGCAAGTGGTCGTATTTCAACGGCTCAACTATTACGCAACTGGGTTGTTGTTTACTTAGGTAACTTTGTTGGTGCTACTTTCTTTGTCGCTTGCATTTGGATTGCACAGCAACACATGGGCGCTAACGGCCAATGGGGCATCAATGCAATGAAAATTGCACAACATAAATTGCACCATACTTTTGGCCAAGCCGTAGTATTGGGTATGCTATGTAACCTGATGGTTTGCCTTGCGACGTGGATGACATTTTCATGTCGAACCGCAACTGATAAAATTATGGTAATGCTGCTCCCTGTTGCTATGTTTGTAGCGTGTGGTTTTGAGCACAGCATTGCTAATATGTTTATGATTCCGATGGGTATCGTGATTCACTCTTTCGCTAGTCCTGAATTTTGGACCATGGCAGGTGTTGATCCATCGCAATTCGCAGATTTAACGGTAAGTCATTTTGTTCTTAACAACCTGATCCCTGTAACCATAGGTAACATCCTTGGTGGTGGCTTCTTAGTTGGTATGACTTATTGGATTATCCATCGCCGTCCAGAACTTAAAGGCCAAGGCCATCACTAAGTTTTAGATGTCGATAACACGATTATTTTTTCTACTGAATAGAATATAGGTAGGTATACAATGGCTGAGCAATTTGCTAAAGCTTGGGAAGGTTTCGCTGCTGGCGAATGGCAGAACGATGTAAACGTTCGTGACTTCATCCAGAAAAACTACACTCCTTACGAGGGTGACGAGTCTTTCCTAGTATCTGAAGGTACTGAAGCGACTAACAAGCTTTGGACTCAAGTAATGGAAGGTATCAAACAGGAAAACAGCACTCATGCTCCTGTTGATTTCGATACTTCTGTTATCTCTACCATTACTGCGCATGACGCAGGTTACATCAACAAAGATCTTGAAACGATTGTTGGCCTTCAGACTGAAGCGCCACTTAAGCGTGCTATCATCCCTAACGGTGGTATCCGTATGGTTGAAGGTTCATGCAAAGTATACGGTCGTGAGCTAGACCCTGAAGTTTCTAAAATCTTCACTGAATACCGTAAAACACACAACCAGTGTGTATTCGATATCTACACGCCTGACATCATGAAATGTCGTAAGTCTGGTGTTCTGACTGGTCTTCCTGATGCATACGGCCGTGGTCGTATCATTGGTGATTACCGTCGCGTAGCACTTTACGGTATCGACTACCTAATGAAAGACAAATTCGCTCAATTCACGTCTCTACAAGAGCGTTTCGAGTCTGGCGAAGATGTTCAAATGACTATGCAACTTCGTGAAGAAATTGCAGAGCAACACCGTGCTCTAGGTCAGATCAAAACTATGGCAGCTAAATACGGCTGTGATATCTCTGGTCCTGCAACTAATGCACAAGAAGCTATTCAGTGGACTTACTTCGGCTACCTAGCTGCAGTTAAATCACAAAATGGTGCTGCAATGTCTCTAGGCCGTACTTCTACGTTCCTAGATATCTTCATCGAACGTGATATCGCTGCAGGCCTAATCACTGAAGTTCAAGCACAAGAAATGATCGACCACTTCGTAATGAAGCTACGTATGGTTCGTTTCCTACGTACGCCTGAATACGATGAGCTATTCTCTGGTGACCCAATCTGGGCAACAGAATCAATGGGTGGTATGAGCCTTGACGGACGTACGCTAGTAACGCGTTCAAACTTCCGTTTCCTAAACAGCCTATACACTATGGGTCCTTCTCCAGAGCCGAACATCACTGTTCTTTGGTCTGAGCAGCTACCTGATGGCTTCAAACGTTTCTGTGCAAAAGTATCTATCGATACTTCTTCTATCCAGTACGAAAACGATGATCTAATGCGTCCAGACATGGACTCTGATGACTACGCTATCGCTTGTTGTGTATCGCCAATGGTTGTTGGTAAGCAAATGCAGTTCTTCGGTGCACGTGCTAACCTTGCAAAAACTATGCTTTACTCTATCAACGGCGGCGTTGATGAGAAGCTTAAAATGCAAATCGGTCCTAAAACTGCGCCAGTAACTGACGAAGTTCTAGATTACGCTGATGTGATGGATCGTCTAGATCACTTCATGGATTGGTTAGCAACACAGTACGTGACTGCACTAAACAGCATTCACTACAGCCACGACAAATACAGCTACGAAGCTTCTCTAATGGCGCTTCACGATCGTGACGTTCGTCGTACAATGGCTTGTGGTATTGCTGGTCTATCTGTTGCTGCTGACTCACTGTCTGCTATCAAGTACGCAAAAGTTAAGCCTATCCGTGACGAAGACGGTATCTCTATCGACTTTGAAATCGAAGGTGATTACCCTAAATTTGGTAACAACGACTCACGTGTAGATGACATCGCTTGTGAACTAGTTTCAACATTTATGGGCAAAATCCGTAAGTTGAAAATGTACCGCGATGCAATCCCAACTCAGTCTATTCTTACTATTACATCTAACGTTGTATACGGTAAGAAAACAGGTAACACGCCTGATGGCCGTAAAGCAGGTGCTCCTTTCGCACCGGGTGCAAACCCAATGCACGGTCGTGATGAGAAAGGTGCTGTAGCATCTCTAACATCTGTAGGTAAACTACCGTTTGCTGACGCTAAAGATGGTATCTCTTACACTTTCTCTATCGTGCCAAACGCGCTAGGTAAAGAAGTTGATACGCAAAAAGCTAACCTTGCTGGTCTTATGGATGGTTACTTCCACCATGAAGCAGGCATCGAAGGCGGTCAACACCTGAACGTTAACGTTCTTAACCGCGAAACGCTAGAAGACGCAGTTAAGCACCCAGAGAACTACCCTCAGCTAACTATCCGTGTATCGGGTTACGCTGTGCGTTTTAACTCTCTAACGACTGAACAACAAAAAGACGTAATCGCACGTACTTTCACAGAATCTCTATAATCTAGACTTCTGAATTGTTGTTAAAAAGCCGACCTTAGGGTCGGCTTTTTTTATGCCTTTTTTTAAATCCTTTCGATTACTACCACCCAAACAGTACTGCAAACTGTAAACTGGTAATGATGATAATATTTCACACAAAAAAAACACATTAACCACATAACATACTGAATAGTATTTTGTCTGTTGCCAAAAATACCGCTCTCACTTATTATCTGCGAAAAATACCCATTCCTTGTATCAATGTAAATTTCAGGATGAATGCTGCTTAGCAATAACGTTAAGCTATACACTTACCAGATTCAGGTAACCCACAGGGATATAACGCTATGTATAATTTAATATACGCTTGAGTAAGGTAATAAATTTAATGCGGCAAGATAGCTCTGTACTTGTTGTAGACGACTGTTCGATCATCCAACAGACGACCAAGCTGATCCTACAAAACTGTGGTTTCAACCCTGCCAATATCCACACGGCAACCAACGCCAGTGATGCAATTAAGATGTGTCAGAACAAAGTGTTCGATATTCTTTTTATTGATTTTAATCTTGGCCATGGCAGCACTGGGTTGCAACTACTTGAGCATCTATCGCAAAAAAAACTACTGGCACATTCGCCAATGGTATTTGTGATCACAGCAGAAGATTCAATCCCAGTATTCATGGGTTTTGCTGAGTTTGAACCAGACGACTACCTGATCAAACCGCTTCGTACCGATGCTCTACAACAGCGCCTACAAGCTAGCTTTTCTCAGCGTCAACTCAATAATCACGTCCATACTGGATTTAAACTTTCAGGGGTTTCCGGCGCCAAAGTGGCATTGCAGCAAGCAAAAAGCACCAAAGCATTTCGCCAAGCGATTACAGCTTTGTGCAAGCGATTAACCCTTGATGGTGAGTACCAAAAAGCAACGGCCTTATTAGCGAGCTTTGTCCCTAAACACCCTCACTTACCTGCACAGATCTTGCTCGTTGAACTGTATTTATTACAGCAAGATTTAACGTCTGCTAATTCGGTGCTAACGGCCGTTCGCCTTAATCACCCTAACCATTTACTAGTACTTGACCTTAGTGCGAAAATTGCCTTACAAAACCATCAGCTCACAGATGCAATGCAATATTGGCAGCATGCTCAGCAACTGAGTAATACCAATCTTGAACGCCAGTTTTCAATCTTTTGGTTAGCACAGGTCAATAACACACAAAGTGCGTTTTCAAGGCTACGAGAAGCCTGTGTGCATATCCAATATTCTATTTGGGATATGCCTCGCTATCATGCGCTCTTATTTGTGAGTCAAATTGAGCAAGAGATCGTTCAAAAACATACCATTGAGCGTCAGTGGCTAATGCAAACTTCACAGAAAGCGCTGTCTGTGGAAGATCGTGCTTTTGTCTCAGTATTAAAAGCGCTGCAAGCAGTGAAAAAAGGCGATAACTTTAAAGCCTATCGCTATTTGCAACATGACTACATTACAACAGCCGAAGAATTACGAGAAAGTAGCTTTGAATTCAATGCTATTTTGCAGAAAGTCTATCGTCACCTCTGCATGACAAAATCAGAAATAAGTACACTTACAAAGCTTGATAAGTTGAGTCATGATGAAAGTAACGCCTCACACCGTTTACTCAAAAAACTCTGGCTTAAACGCCAGCGGAACTCTTTGAACACAGAAACGCAAGCCTACCAGCAGGCACTATGTTTATTTAACGAAAAACAATATAAACAAGCAGGCCAAGCATTACTGAATATTTGGCCGAACTTTCGTTTCGATCATGTCATTGCACGCCAATTAATTGAGCTATTTAGTTTAAATTTATTACCACTGACCCACCAGCAGCGTGAATATTTAATGGAAGCCCGTTGGACATTTGAGGCATTAGCCGAACCACCGACTTGGTATCAAACACTTCGTGCTCAAGACGATGCGTTTGCAACTCCGATAGAACAAATGACCGCTAAAGCATCAGGAAGCACAACACCATGTTAAGAGTTATTCTGTTTGTTATTTGTTTTATCGCCCCTACTTTCAACACACTAGCCAATGATCTTCAGGTTCAGCCTATATTTACGGATATAAAACCTGCGACGACCATACCCACAATACAAAATAAAGTACTGCGCATTGGCTATCCGAATTTTGATTGGGCACCATTTACTTATGTCTCTGATCGCGGTCACATGGCAGGTTTACTACCAAGTATTGTGTATGAAATTGCAAAGAAGAGTGGTTACACAACCCAAACGGTCATTTACCCGAATTTTGACGATGTACTTAAGGGATTTAACAACAACGAAATTGATATTTTAGTGGGTGTATCGTCAACATTTGAACGTAAAAAAATCATGCACTTTAGTAAACCACTGGTTGTGGTACCTATGGCTGTCGTGAGCAAAGACCCTTCTATTCAGAATATTCAAGACCTAACGGGCCAAGTGATTTCAGTTGAAAGTGGCTTTGCCATTGAAGAGCAACTGCGTCAATTAGCCAATAAAAAATTAAATATTGAGCAATACTCATCTAGTTCAGCAGCCTTTAATGCTATGCGGATTGGAGATGCAAATGCCTACATTGGTAACGCCATTACATTACGAAACATGCTTTCACGTGAAGATGATCGTGGCGCTATTTCTTTCCAGGAGTTACCCGATCTTCCGTATGAAAGGCTCTACATTGCCAGTCACAAAAACAATGCCACTATCATTGCGGATTTAAATACTGCATATGAA
Source organism: Photobacterium sanguinicancri (assembly GCF_024346675.1). Classification (NCBI taxonomy): domain Bacteria; kingdom Pseudomonadati; phylum Pseudomonadota; class Gammaproteobacteria; order Vibrionales; family Vibrionaceae; genus Photobacterium; species Photobacterium sanguinicancri. The sequence continues at coordinate 825,755 of NZ_AP024850.1, read as the reverse complement.
TCACTAAGCCAGCACCTATTGGCATCAATTTATGATACTTGGCTAACAACGTCTCAACAGCGTTACCTAAACATTGAAAATAATCTGAATTTAACACCAGAAGAACAGCAATGGCTTGATAGTCACTCAACCTTAAAAGTCGCTTACCACCCCAATGACTTCCCTTATCAGTTCAGTGATAGTGAGGGAATAATGAGAGGGATAAGTGCCGACATATTAGCCGAAATTAGCAAGCTGCTAAAAATACCAGTCTCTACGATGCCGATAACATCGTTGCAAAGTGTGCTACCACAATTAGAAGCACAAGATTTCGATATGATTGCAGCCGTCACTTGTACTGCAGATCGCAAGAAATTTATTAGCTGTACTCAGCCTTATACCGAAGAGAGCTGGGTCATGGTTGACAATACGGGCCAAGAGCCGTTCTCAAACATAAGTAAAATTGGTGTACTTAAAAACCGCTACGGGCATGCATTAAGCAAAAAACTGTTTGAGGGTAATCCCCTTGCCTTTTATGACAATAATGAAGAACTTCTCACCGCTGCAATGAAAGGTAAAATCGATGTTGCTGTTATATCGATCTCAAGCGCATCCTCATTACTGCAAAGCGAATTTCTTGGCCGCTTACAAATCATCGACAGTAAATTAGATTCATACCATCACCCCGTCGGTATGGCCGTATCAAAAGATAACCGCTTATTACGAGACTTGGTGAATAAAGCGCTCAATGCTATTCCACCACAAAAGTTCAGCGAAATAGATAAGCAATGGCAAACCGTAACCGTTCACAAAGGCATCCCGTATAAAGAATTACTACTATGGGGCGCCATCGTCAGCGCCATTTCAGCACTGATAATATTTACTATCATGTACTGGAACCGCAAGCTAACCAATGAAGTAAAACAACGTAAGCAGGTAGAGCAGCAACTCACTTATCTTACCAACAACTTCGATGGTGTTTTGCTACAGCACGTTCAGCGCAGTGATGACCCAAGTGATATTAAATTGCTTTTTGTTAGTAACAAAGTACATGAGCTCATCGGTATTTCAGCGAGTAAATTATTTGCTCAGCCTATGCTTATTTTCCGATTACTAAAGCAGCGTGACGATAACAACGATATTCTCACTGCTATGCGTGACGCCTGCTTAAAAGGCTACTGGAAAACAGAGTTACAGCTTAAGAGCCGACAAACAAGCCAGCGTTGGATCGAGGTTCGCTGCCACATCACGCCACAGGGCGATGACTGGCAGTGGAATACCATATTGCTCGACATTACGCCGATGAAAGAACAGCAACACGAACTTGAACTTGCGCGCAAAGATGCTGAAGCAGCCACAATCGCAAAATCACGTTTCCTTGCGATGATGAGTCACGAGATCCGCACGCCTATCAGTGGAGTATTAAGCTTACTCGAGCTACTAGCACCCCATGTTTACCGCCCAGAAGCTAAAAGTATCCATACCAGCCTGGTGCAGTCAGGCAATAACTTGCTTAATATCGTCAATGACGTTTTAGACTTCTCAAAAGTTGAAGCTGGAAAATTGAGCCTCAGCGCTGAACCCTATGACATGGCGAATTTGATCCACGAGTTGGTTCAGCCCCACGTTGTCCACGCCGAGCAAAAAGGGGTTCGATTTAAGCTTTGGGTTGACCCTACGGTTGCCAAAATCATGACTTTTGATCCACTTCGTTTACGTCAGGTCATGAATAACCTGCTAAACAATGCGACCAAGTTTACCGATCATGGTCATATTGGCCTATTGGTTGATGTGGCTAGCCTGCATGATAATCAACAAACTTTACGCTTCATCATTGAAGACAGTGGAATTGGTATCAGCGACCGCGATATTCAGACACTATTCCAACCTTTTGAACAAGCTGATATTAGTAGCGAACGCCGTTTTAGTGGCACAGGCTTAGGCCTTTCCATCTGCCGCCAACTGGTGCAACTCATGGGGGGGGAAATACATGTAGAAAGCCAAGTAGGTATTGGCAGTCAGTTTATTTTTCACCTTACACTTCCTGTAATCACCGCATCCACATACACGATGCTATTACCGAGTTGTGGCTTGATAAACTTGCCGCACGAGCAACATTCAGCTTTATATGGCTACTTGAACAACTGGTCTGAACAAACACATGCTATCGAAGCATACAACCAGCAAGAGTTATTGGCCTCGTTGCAATTACAGGAGAAAAAACAAGCGCTCAATACTCTCATAATCAGTGAATATGACTACCAAGCACTACAACTGACGCCTGCATGGATAGCCGAACATTTTGCTCATGTAAAATGGATATTCTTACGTCAATCAAGTCTACTCTCACCAGAGCCGACAGAGCACGGCTGGATATTATCGCTGTCACCGTTAATGCCAATGCAGCTAAAGCATGTGCTGACCGTACAAGCTAATCCTTCCGCATTTACAGAGGGCTATCGTTCCGATATCAGAGAGCTACAACCGCCTGCCAACAATCAATTAAGTGTGACGGAAGAGTGTGTAGAAACGCTCATTGACGAAAATGTCGATTTGAAGCCCTTTAAAATTTTAGTAGCGGAAGATCACCCGATAAACCAGCAAATTATTGCTCAGCAGTTGCTGCAACTAGGCTATCGCGCTGATATTACAGATAACGGGCAATTAGCATTAAATGCACTACATCAGCAAGATTATGATCTGATCTTAACGGACTGCCACATGCCAGAATTGGATGGTTATGGCCTTGCATCGGCGGTGCGACAACAAGGTTTCCGTACACCGACGGGGAAACTAATCCCGATTATTGCCCTGACAGCCAATGCTGCCGCCAGCGAGAAATCGAACTGCAAAGCCAATGGTTTTGATCAATGCCTGTTTAAGCCTGTGACACTACAGCAACTTGATACTGTATTAGCTCTATGGCTACATCCTGATGCCGATATCACGCAGCAAGAAGGGTGTGGTTTTGATCTCGATGAATGGGACTTAGGGGATTTCACGCCTAATCAAGAAGAGAGTAGCAATATATCTGGCTCTTTAATTTATGAGACATTTACTGATGAACCTTCTCCTTTCGCTGTAAAAGAAGCGACATTCAGCGCGGAGCAACAAAGCATCACTGAACTGGCCGCTAACGAAGTCATTAGCCTTGCAAGTTTAAGTAATATTTTTGGTGACCCAGCATTATGCCAACAAATTTTGCAGCAATATCACCAAGCTTGTTTAACCGACCTAGCCGAACTAAAGCAAGTATTGCTCTCTCAAGATATTGATAACATAGCCTTAATAAGTCACCGCATGAAAGGCGCGGCAAGAATGGTCGAATATCAATCGTTAGCGCAAGCCTGTGAAGATATGGAGCTACTCGCTCAACAACCTCAAGTTCCAAATGATGATAGTGTATTTAAAAAGCAGCTAAAAGAAATTGAACACCATATTCACCAACTAGAACAGCAGGTCTCTGCATTCAATGAAAGTACTGTTAATTGAAGATCACGCTTTCCAGCGTCAAATAATGGCAACCCAACTGGCTCAGTTGCTGACTGAGCCAGAGGATGAAATCCAAACGGCCTCATCAGGTATAGAGGCTCTTGAAGCCATGGTCAGGTTTTCACCAGATTTATTGCTGTGCGATTTAAATATGCCAGAAATGGATGGGATTACTTTTCTGAGCAAAATTGCAGAGCAAGCGTTCAAAGGTAGTGTGGTCATCACCAGTGCAACTAGCCAAGAAGTGATCCGCTCAGTCAGTAAAATGTGTACTGATTATCATCTAAATTTATTAGGTGCTTTAGCAAAGCCAGTACAGCTCGCCACGCTAGCGAGCATGATTGAAAGTGCGCGTAATACAAAGGTCGAGACACAGTATGCCCGCCCTTCGACAGCGAGCATGGTCGATGAGAGCATCATAGAGAAAGCATTTCAGCAACATTGGTTTGTGCCTTACCTCCAACCGATTGTTGACATCGCCACGGGTCACTGGGTATCAACTGAGGCACTAATGCGCCTGCATCATCCCAAACTTGGCTTAATCAGCCCTAACGAGTTTATTCCTCTTGTTAGTCGACTAGGTAAAGACGCTGATTTAGCCTTATATACTCTAAACTACATCATTGAACATACCGCATTACTAAAAGCGAAACGTGTGGCTATCAATATCACGTCGGCAACATTAAGCACCCCAGGTTTTGTCGACAATGTCCTGAAACGAGCTAAGCTCACCCCCAACTTGCACCATAAAGTCTATTTTGAATTGACGGAATCAGACATGGTGAAAAATACTGGCCGTGCGCTTGAATCAGCCTCTCGTTTAGGAATGAATGGCTTCACCTTATCAATCGATGATTTTGGTACTGGTTTTTCATCTTTAAAACAACTTGAAACCCTACCATTTGAATCACTGAAGATTGACATGGGTTTCACCCAAGCCATTACAACCAGCGACACAGCTTTAGCGATTGTCGAGTCTTGCCTATTTTTGAGTAATCGCCTCTCTTTAACCGCTATTGTGGAAGGGGTAGAAAATATCCAGATATGGCAACAACTGCGTGATCTTAATTGTCAGCTGGCACAAGGCTATTTTATTGCGGCACCTATGCCTATCGACAAACTCAACCAGTGGCATATTGAGTGGCAACAAAAAGTAACTGAGTTACACCCTTAGCGCTGATAACACCAACAACTGGACGAATAAACGCACAAAACCCTTACATTTTTAAAGACATTTTAGCTACTTTCACCTGTTGTTTTGTAATAAAATAACAGGCAAAACACGCACCACTGCGGAGAAGTAAAACAATGTCAGTAAAAGGTCGTATTCACTCTTTCGAGACCTGTGGAACCGTTGATGGCCCAGGTATTCGTTTCATCGTATTCATGCAGGGTTGCTTAATGCGCTGCCAATACTGCCATAACCGCGACACATGGGACTTACACGACGGTAAAGAGATTACTGTTGAAGAGATCATGAAAGATGCCACTTCTTACCGTCACTTTATGAAAGCATCTGGCGGTGGTGTAACGGCATCAGGCGGTGAAGCCATGCTGCAACCTGAATTTGTTCGTGATTTCTTCCGCGCCGCTCAAGCTGAAGGTATTCACACTTGTCTTGATACCAATGGCTACATTCGTAAGCACACCGACGTGATTGATGAAGTGCTTGATGCATCTGATTTAGTCATGCTTGATATCAAACAAATGGATGACTCTATTCACCAAAACCTTGTGGGCGTACCTAACAAACGTGTTTTAGATTTTGCCCGCTACCTGCACAAACGCGGTCAAAAAACATGGCTACGTTACGTTGTTGTTCCTGGTTACACTGACGATGAAAAATCGGCGCACTTACTGGGCGATTTCATCAAAGACATGGATAATATCGAGAAAGTTGAATTATTGCCGTACCACCAACTTGGCGAGCACAAGTGGGAAGCGATGGGCTTTGAGTATCAACTAACGGGGGTTAATCCGCCGCCAAAAGAAACGATGGAAAACATCAAAAGTATTCTCGCAAGCTACGGCCATAAAGTGATGTACTAATTGGTTCACAAGTAACCCAATCAATTTATAAAGGAGAGCATGTGCTCTCCTTTTTTATAACCGCTGAACAGTCATCAAAACACAGCAATAGATCTGAGCTTATCAGTCTTGCCGTTTTTGATGCCTAATTAACGGGTATTCGCTTCAATCATCACAACAATAAAGCTAATGAGGCTAGCCATAATAAAGAGTGAGAGCAGCGCAGTATGCTGCCACTTGGTAACAGGCTCTTCTATCGCCATCGCATGTGTCGCTGTTTGGTTGTTGGTTGATTTATTCATATTATATTTATCTTCTTTTTATAGGCTGAGCACGCACAATAAAGAGAAGTATTACAGCAGCAAACCACCAGTAATGGAAAGCCAGTTTTCACTTTTAGCTATCGACAGTGGCACACCAATATCGGGCTATATAATTCAATAACTTGCCCATAGAATAAAGTCCACGATACAACTTACTACGACATTAATCTGTAATAATACTATCAGTTTGACAGAAATGAGCGGGAATGATTCATGCAAAAAGCCCTGTCAGTGTATACTCACAGGGCTTTAGATATTATCGCTATTGAGCCAGTAGCAGCACTGACTCAATACGTATTGCCGAAATGAATTTCGGTTATAAAGCGGCTTCTAGCACTTTACGGCTAACATCCAATGTCATGTCGCCATGCTCACCCAATGTCGTCATGCCATGCTCTTCTAGTTGCGCCACGAGAACATCGATACTTGCAGCATCAAGATCCGCATCGCTTAGGCGAATTGGCATCCCCATAGCCTTGAAGAAGGCTTCTGTTTTCGCAATAGCTTGGTCGATGATTTCATCTTCAGTGCCATCAACAATGTTCCAAACGCGTTGTGCATATTGCACTAACTTGCCACGTTTTTGCTCACGCTGCACTTTCATAACGGCAGGTAAAACAATCGCCAGCGTACGCGCATGATCGATACCATATTGACCAGTCAACTCATGACCAATCATGTGTGTGCTCCAATCTTGTGGAACACCCGAACCAATCAGGCCATTAAGTGCCATCGTTGCAGACCACATAATATTAGAGCGCACTTCCATATCATCTGGAGTTGCTAATACTTTTGGACCTTCCTCAATCAAATTCAGCAATAGGCCTTCTGAAAAACGATCTTGTACTTTAGCATTCACTGGGAATGTTAAGTATTGCTCCATGGTGTGAACAAAAGCATCAATCACACCGTTCGCCACTTGGCGCTCAGATAAACTTAGCGTGACTTTCGGGTCAAGAACAGCAAATAAAGGCTGAACATGAGGCGACATAAACGCTAACTTAGTGGTGCCACGCGTGATCACTGCGCCTGTGTTACTCTCTGAACCTGTCGCTGGCAAGGTCAACACACAAGCCATAGGTACTGCATCTGTTACTTTGGCATGCTGCGCCAAAATATCCCACGGTTGCTCACCTTCAAAGCGCGCAGCAGCTGCAATAAATTTAGTACCATCAACAACAGAACCACCACCGACAGCAAGTAAGTAAGTAATGCCTTGTTCTTTAATTTGCGCGACAGCTTTCATCAAAGTATCGAATTGTGGATTAGGTTCAATACCAGAAAACTCACTCCATTGGTGATCTTTAAGTGCGCTACTTACTTGATCGTAAACCCCATTCGCTTTAATAGAGCCACCGCCGTAGGTCACTAAGACTTTAGCATCAGCAGGGATCTGCTTGGCGATTGCAGCAATTTGGTTTTCACCAAAGAAAATTTTAGTAGGGTTGTGGAAGGTGAAATTAAGCATTGCTCATTCCTTTCGTGATTACGATATCGTTATTATGAATGCAAAGGCTATACCGCTAAGGGGATTCTTCCACTAGCGGTATAGCCAATTAAATTATTTTAAAGCATTTAACAGCGCTTCCGCGACTGCTTCTGACGAGGCAGGATTTTGCCCAGTGATCAGCTTGCCATCTCGAATGGCTAGAGGGTGCCAATCTTGTGCAGACTCATACTGTCCACCACGTTTTACTAATTCGTCTTGGAGCAAGAATGGCACTACTTCTGCTAAACCAACAGCCGTTTCTTCTGAATTTGTAAAGCCTGTCACCGCTTTACCCGAAATAATAAACTCACCATGCTGGTCTTTAGCATTAAGTAACACAGCAGGTGCGTGACACACAGCAGAAACTGGCTTTTGGGCTTGCCAAAACGATTCAATCAAGGCAATTGAGTCTGCATCATCAACCAGATCCCATAACGGACCATGCCCCCCCGGATAAAAAATAGCATCGTAGTCGTGTTCAGATACATCGGCTAATTTCAGGGTATTGGCAAGCACCAGTTGGGCATCTGCATCTTGGTTAAAGCGTACAGTGGCATCTGTTTGTGATTGTTCAAGTTCACTATTCGGGTCAATAGGAGGCTGCCCACCCGCAGGAGACGCTAAGGTAATATCTACATTCGCATCCAAAAAGCGGTAATACGGTGCGGCAAATTCCTCGACCCAAAAGCCTGTTTTATGCCCAGTATTACCCAATTTATCGTGTGAAGTCAGAACCATTAGAATTTTCATTATTCGCCTCGTGTCGTCCGATTAAGCAAGTAACGAAAGTCTATGCCTTCCCTTAGATTCAGACAATGGCGATAAACTTGGCATCATTGTTCTAATAATTAGATCAATGTTAGCCTTTGTTCTGCTAAAGTCAGCAGACGTGATGACCTCAATACAACTTGAGCCAGGTACACGAACCCAATAAACAAATCAGGCAGACATAGGGGCGAAAAGCGATGGACGTATCATTTGAACAGCTCAAAAGTATGGTGGTCTTTGCCCAAATAGTAGAGCAAGGCAGCTTTTCTGCCGCCGCTCGACAGCTAGGGGTTTCCCGAGGCGTGGTGAGTTATCACCTGAAGAAGCTCGAGGATCATATTGGGATCCCACTCTTAAACCGTACGACCCGTAGCATCAGCCTTACCGATGCAGGCCAACGCTATTACCTTCGCTGTAAACGGATCAGTGAAGAAGCCTCCGCCGCCAATCAACAAGTCGAAAACTTACGGGAAGAGCCGGAAGGCAAAATTACCATTAGCGCCCCTGTTAACATCAGCATGCACACCATAGTGCCAGCACTAAATGATTTCAAAACCCTATATCCTAAAATAGAAATCGACCTAAATCTGACTGATGATATTGTGAATATTATTCAAGAAGGCATTGATTTAGCAATCCGTGGTGCACCTTTGGCGGATTCAGGCTTGTATGCCCGAAAGCTCATGACGATGAAGAATACCCTTTGTGGCGCCCCTTCCTACTTTAGCCAACATGGCCTACCACAAACCCCAGCGGAACTGGCTCATCATGAATGGGTGGTATATAAAAAGACTTCAAAAATTCAAACGCTGACCAAAGGGACACGCGCTTACAATGTCAAAATGCAAGGCAGTATTACCACCAATAGCGCCTCAGCAAGAACCGCTTTTGTCGTTGGGGGACATGGTATTGGCCGTTTACCACAATACGATGCATTGCCATTAGTGAAAGAAGGAAAGTTGCAGATTATTTTGGATGATTATCAGCTTAGTGATATTAATATTTACGGTGTTTATCCGCCTCGCGCTGCCGATTCAAAGAAGATGCGTTTATTGCTCGACTACTTGCAATCTCATTTCACCCAGCAGCTCACTGACGGTTATTAATCTAATAGGCAGGTTAACGGCTTTACATCTATCCCCCCTCAAGTCTGCCTATCGTAAATCCTCATCCTCCTGAGTAGTTACGACCAATAATCTGGGTGGTTATTCAGCGCCATAAAATTAATTTTGTTACCAACAACACATTTAACAAAATTGAAACAACAGACAAAGACCTTAATACCAAGACTTTTAGCTAGTTCTCGGAATTGGCTTTTTGATAGTGTTATAACCACCAACAAATCAACAACAGATATATCGGAATAAAACTATATAACCGTGATAAAATTGTGGTATAAAGCCACCGCAAACGATTGCGTGACCTGCCATAGCAGCTCAAAGCAGTGCTTCCCCATTGTTTAAAAAGGTATGAGCCCACATGAAAAGCGACATTCAAATTTGCCGCGACACCGCACTCACTCCTATTGACCAAATTGCGCTTAATGCGGGTATTGAACCGCAAGATTTAACGCCTCAAGGGACGTTAAAAGCCAAGGTCAAAACGTCGATTCTTAAGCGCCTAGCCAACAGTCCAGAAGGTAAACAGATTCTTGTTACTGCCATTACACCAACCCCATTAGGTGAAGGTAAAACAGTCACAACTATTGGCCTATCTCAAGGATTAGCTAAGATTGGCAAGCGCGTTATAGCCTGTATTCGCCAGCCTTCAATGGGTCCTGTATTTGGTGTTAAGGGCGGCGCTGCTGGTGGTGGTTACGCGCAAGTTGCACCTATGGAAAAACTGAACCTCCATCTGACTGGTGATATTCATGCGGTAACGGCAGCTCATAACCTAGCTTCTGCAGCCATTGATGCGCGCATATACCATGAAGAGCGTCATGGCTTTGATGTGTTTAGCGAAAAAACAGGGCTACCCACGCTTAGAATTGATCGCAATCGTATTGTTTGGCGTCGAGTAATGGATCATAACGATCGTGCGCTTCGCATGATCACTGTCGGTAAAAACGAAGAAGGTAAAACCATCAACGGCATTGAGCGTGAAGATGGTTTCGATATCTCTGCAGCATCGGAATTAATGGCTATTTTGGCGCTTTCTACCGACCTTGCCGATATGCGCCAACGTATAGGCCGCATTGTGGTGGCTTACAACCTTGATGGTCAGCCTATTACAACAGAAGACCTGCAAGTTGCAGGCGCCATGGCAGTAACCATGTGTGAAGCCATTGAACCAACTCTGATGCAAACATTGGAAGGTGTACCAACCCTGATCCATGCGGGGCCATTTGCCAATATTGCGCACGGTAACTCATCTATCATTGCCGATCGTATAGCACTAAAGCTCAGTGAATTCACAGTCACAGAAGGTGGGTTTGGTTCTGATATGGGCTTTGAGAAAGCCTGTAATATCAAAGCACAACAAGCAGGTCGTGGTGCTGACTGTGCCGTGGTCGTCGCGACACTTCGTGGCTTGAAAGCAAATTCAGGGTTATACGACCTACGTCCAGGCCAAGCGTTACCAGATGCTATTTTTGACGCTGATGAGAAAGCGCTGATTGCTGGCTTTGACAACCTTAAATGGCACATCAATAACGCAGCTAAATACGGTGTACCTGTAGTGGTTGCCATTAACCGTTTCCCACAAGACAGTGATGCGGAGCTCAATCAACTTAAAGAGATGATCGCTAACGAGACATTTGATACCTATGTTGATGTCGCCTTAAGCGAGGCCTTTGGTAAAGGTGGTGAAGGCGCTGTAGAACTTGCTCACACCGTTGTTAAAGCGTGTGAAACACCAGCTAACTTCAAGCCGCTGTATCAATTATCACAGCCATTAGAAGAAAAATTAATGGCAGTCGCCGAAGTTGGTTATGGCTGTCGTGGGGTTGAATTATCAGAACTAGCGAAGCAACAACTGGCAGAACTTAAAGCACAAGGTCACGATAATTTAGCGGTTTGCATGGCAAAAACGCCACTATCAATCAGTCATGACCCAAGCATTAAAGGTGCACCTAGTGACTTTATCATTCCGGTTCGTGAACTAAAATTGTGTGCGGGTGCAGGCTTTGTTTACGCCCTTTGCGGTAATGTCATGACGATGCCTGGTTTACCTGAAAAACCGGCCTTTATGAACCTTGATATTGATGCTGATGGCAACATTATTGGCCTGAGTTGATACCCTCCAATAGCCACAGATACAACAAGGCCACGCATTGCGTGGCCTTGTTATTTTATCGACTTAGATTATCGCGATTGTCTCTCGATACTTATTTGTTTCGATAGTTAGTGTCGAAACCTAGTGTCGACACTAAATCTTTCAATAACAATCATTTCACTGTGATTAAAGCGTCAGCGAAATAAACAATCCTGCTACCGTTGCATTCAACAAGTTAGCTAAGGTTGCTGCGACTAATGATTTCATACCTAGCTTAGCAATTTCATCGTAACGCGTTTGAGCCATCAGCCCCATGCAACCCAATAGCACCGCTATCGAACCAAAGTTAGCAAAACCACATAATGCGAACGCAATAATCACTTCAGTACGCTTATCTAGCACACCACTTTCAATCATTGGCGCAAGTTGGGAAAATGCCACAAATTCATTAATGGTAGTTTTGGTACCAAATAAGGTGGCCATTTGCTGGGCAGCGTCGAAATCCCATAAACCCGCAATATAAGCAAATGGTAAGAATAAGTAGCCAAACACCAGATCGAGCGAAAGCCCTTCAAAACCAGCTAATGAACCCGCCCAACCTAATAATGCGTTCAGCATCGCAATCAAGCTAATGAAAGCCAACAACATCGCACCAATATTTAGTGCTAGTTGCATGCCTTGTAGAGCACCCTGCGCTGCCGCATCAATAATATTGGCCGGCTTTTTCTCGTCTTCAGCACTTTCAGCAGAATCACACGCTTGCTCTGTTTCAGGGATCAGAAGCTTTGCCATCATCAAACCAGCAGGCGCTGCCATAAATGATGCAGCCAGTAAGTATTCTAATGGGATACCCATTTGTGAATACCCCACAAGCACTGAACCCGCAACCGATGCCATACCACCCACCATTACGGCAAAAAGCTCTGAACGTGTCATGCGTGCAATATAAGGACGAACCGTGAGTGGTGCTTCTGAAATACCAAGGAAGATGTTGGCGGTAGCTGAAATAGATTCAGCACGGCTTGTTCCTAACATTTTTGATAAAGCACGACCTAAAGTACCAACCAGTAACTGCATGATACCGAGGTAATACAATACCGCGACAAAAGCAGAGAAAAAGACCACTACAGGTAATACACGGAAAGCCATAATGAAACCACCGCCAGCAAACAGCTCAAACATTTTGTCTGATACTAATCCGCCAAACAAAAAGCTAATGCCTTCATTACTGAAATTAATGATGTTCTGTACTGCACTCGAAAACTCACCCAATGCGGCACGACCATTTTCGCTATACAAAACAATAGCGGCAAAAGTCATTTGAATAGCCAGCGCCCCCAACACGGTACGCCAGTTAATGTGTGAACGCTTCTCTGATAAAAAATAAGCGATTAAAATTAAAGCCAGAATACCGACCAAACCAGAAATCAATTGCATTGTCATTACTCATCTTATCGAACAATAATTATTGCTCGCTTCGTTTCATCAATCCTCAACCCACAAACTGGGTTAGTAAGATCAATACCAAATGCGCTCGATTTCCTTTTGCTCTCCTTGATCCATGCCATCCTAGCAATCGACTTCTCATTCTTCGCTGATAAAACAACATTCAAAAATGCCGTTATATTGGCCGAGTTATCGGGGATTTAATGCAATTTGTGAGTTACCGACTTATTCGTCAGGCGCGGAAGGGTAAAGGGAAGAATACAATTGTTCAATGCACAGCAGGTCGTTTGCAAAATTATCCAACAAAAGCATCGTTTATTGCATAATATTCAGGCGTCAAAATTTCCCACTTGTGTTCAAATGTTCACAAAAAACGAATATTGATACCTGTTAGGAATTCATATTGCTGTCAAGCTTGGTATTTAAAAATACCAATGCAGACACACCAAATTAAAGCAGCATCTAGCGTAACTCAAACACCTCAATTCCTTGTTAAATATAAGGTTATATAGCATTAATAGCATACAGATGACTAACCTTTCACCACCTTATACTTTTTAACAAAAAAACATGTGCTACATGTAGTCAGATCATGTTTTTTTACATCCAAACTGCTAATCTCAGCGTCAGAAGATAAAAAATATTAAAGGCCTATCATCATGGAAATGACCAACGCACAACGCTTAATCTTATCTAACCAGTATTACCTTATGTCTCAGTTAACACCTGAGAACGCAGCAAAGTACCGTCGTCTACAAACAATTGTAGAACGTGGCTACGGTTTACAAATGCGTGAACTAGATAAAGATTTCGGTAACATGAGCGAGAACACTTGCCGCCAAGTGATCGATTTCATGGAAATGCACCACGCAATGCAAGAGTCACACAAAATGTTAAATGAAGGCGATCAAAGTCAAGTCGACACACGCCGCCTTCAATTCTTAGGTTTTGACGCTGCGACTGAATCTCAACTGGTACACTATGTTCGCTTCCTAACAGAAGAAGAAGGTTTGTACCCGCAGTTTGATAAAACTGAGCACCAATTCAACAGCCAAGTTGCAATGCTTGATAAATACCAACGCATGCTACAAACATGGCGCAATTGTCCACGCCAGTACCACCTATGTGCGACAGAGCTACAACAAATTCTTAGTGCGTAAATCGAAATAACACGATTTTCATTGCGATCTAAAACTGGAGCTTGCTCCAGTTTTTTGTGATTAATATAAACAGATAACCAACAAATGAGTCACTATCAACACATATAAAACAAGTTTTCAAATAAAAGCCTATCCAAGCTCAAGAATGCTTTCTCACGCTTTTTTTTCAGTATAATCCCCCGCAACAACCCGATACATTGATTCATGAAGCATCAAATTTAATTAGCCTCTAACGCTAACCACACAACATGACGTTATTCCTATGTACCGCTTGATTACTCTTTTATTGATGCTACTCCCACAGGCTGTGTTTGCTTACAACACGCCTCTTATTGTGCTAACAACTTTCAGTCAAAATTCACTGGGTACATTAATTTCGGATTATCAGGCCAAATATCCAGATGTAAAAATAAAGATATTGCATCGCCACGAAGATGCCGCTTTACGATTACTCAATGATTCTACGCACGATATTGATATGGTGATTTCAACCTCGATCCCCATTTTTGAGCAACTGAAACAAAGCAATGCATTAATGAAATTACCAAGCGTCAGTGAAAAATTTGCTAATGCAGAAGTAAAAGCGACCCTTCAACAATTTAATAAAAAAATCGCATTACTAGGCTATTCCCGTTACGGATTTATGTGGAATCAACGCTATTTAGAAAAACACAACCTCGACCGACCAAGCAGTTGGGAAAGCTTGACGCATCCACAATATTTTCAGCACTTAATCATGGCAACGCCTTCGCGATCCATCTCTAGTCATTACATGGTTGAAAGTATTTTGCAGCATTACGGCTGGCAAGCAGGCTGGAAACTGTTGTACAAAATCAGCGGTAACCTCGCTTCTGTATCCATGTTTAATGTGACAGACCAAATATCTCGTGGTTTAGTTGGTGTTGCGCCTGTTATGGATGTATTCGCCTTCAGAACTCAGAAGCCTTTCCCTTTTATTGGCTTTAGTTACCAACCGAACAGCCCTGTTTTACCCGCTTATATGGGCAGTATAAAAAACTTACATCACTCAGATAAAACAGTGCCTTTTTTACAATACATTGAATCTTTTCAAAGTAATAAATCGCCACAGCAAGAAATCCATCAGCGCTACCCTCACTCACATGATCATAACGTGCTGTCAGAAGGTCAGCGCCTTGACTACGCATTGATCAAGCAACGTGGGGTTATTGTGAAACAACTGTTTACTCATACAATTGTTCACTCACTGGCACTACACAATAAAGCTTGGCTACTGATCAATAAAATACAAACATTTAGCCAGCTTACGCAACAACAACAGCGGCAGTTAAAACAAGCTATAACGCTTGCAACAACCCCTCCAATCTCAGAGCAAGATCTTAAAGACATTCTGAAAAATGGTAGCAAGCTATCGAGCAAAAAACACCAAGGGCTAAATGACAGTCACTTATGGTGTCTAGATATGTATGAGCAACTCAACGCTTCGATCGCAATAACCGAAGATATCGTGATGGAGCTCGAGGTCTATCATCATGGTTAATGTGAATACCATTGGTAACCGCCTCATTTTCGCGATTGGCTTTATGGCAATGCTAACGATCGGGGTGAGTGGCGTTGCTGTGTATAACTGGGAAACGCTAGACGATCATATTGAAGAAATTGTCACCGTAAACATGCCGACACTCCGTTCGAGTTATCAGCTAGAACGTAATACTGCGGGACTTCAAGCGGCACTAAATAAGATCAGTATGAATACCGATCCTATTGTGCATAAAGAGTTACAGCAAAAAATCACAGCCAAGCTCCAGCTTATCAATTTAGCCATTAAAGACACCGTCAGCATGGAGCAATACAATGCCATTTTGGCGACTCAGAAAGGGCTAGCAGATACGTTAAGCCAATACACGCAACAACTTGAGCAGCGTAATATTCAGCGTAATACGCTGTTGCAAGTCGAAAATAATATTCACTGGATACACCAAGATTTAATCAATGAATTACCCCTGCTACAGCAAGAAGTAGAATGGCAACTTACCCGTATGCTACCCAACATCATAGACACCAATGCGATCATTGATGTTATGACTGAGTTCTCGTTGATTCAATCCATCACGGTCAAAGAAAACGAACTTCACCAGTTAGCACAAGAAATTATTTTGCAGCACCATAGCCGCGATCTCAGCAACGCATTTTACTTTATTGGCT
Organism: Photobacterium sanguinicancri; assembly: GCF_024346675.1. Classification (NCBI taxonomy): domain Bacteria; kingdom Pseudomonadati; phylum Pseudomonadota; class Gammaproteobacteria; order Vibrionales; family Vibrionaceae; genus Photobacterium; species Photobacterium sanguinicancri. Next base: position 809,673 of record NZ_AP024850.1, on the reverse strand, counting down.
ACAAGATCGCAGAAGTTCAAACCATGAGCGAACAACTGAGCCATTACCCCTCAACCTCAACCTATCGTGAGCATTTGAATGATCTGATCGCTATCGTTGCCCCCAATGGCCAGCTAGAACAGCAGTTACGAAAAGATTCTGAAATCTACCACGCCATAAATCAATACGAACAAGATATTCAACAGCGTTTAGCACGCCAAGAAGCATTAATTCAAAAGATGGTTACCAATGCAGACGCCAGTTTAATCGACCTAAACGACCAGACAAGAAATGCCATCATTATCAGTAACTTAATATTATTGGGTGCCGTTTGTTTATCCATTTTAATGGCCATTATTTTGTCTATTTACTTAGTTGGCCGAGGAATTGTAAAACGCTTGAATACACTAGGTAGGCATTTACATGAAGTCACTAAAGGCAACTTAAATGTTGAAATTCAAGTAACGGGTAATGATGAGATTGGTTTGATCGGCGAAAGCTTGCGTCAGTTTTGCCTTCAAATGCAAGAAATGGAACGCACTAACGCACTTAATCTGATTAACAATACACAAGCCAGTATCATCACTTGTGATTTGGCGGGTCATGTCGAATCGGTCAACTCAAGTGCCCAACAACTGTTTAAACATCAAAAAGATAATACTGAAAACATGGTGGTATGGCAGCTATTTAATAGTAATATTGATTCGCGACTAGAGTCACTATTCCACCCTGCTAGTCCACTGCTAGAAAACGGGGCCTGTAACCTGACGCTCAAGCATTACCACAACGAAGAGCATCTCTACCTACGCCTCGACTTTCGCCTGTTTAAACAAGGAACGACAGACAAAGTTATCATCACGATGACAGACATCACCGAACAAGAAAAAGCCGCCCGCTGGCTCGAAAGTATCGTGTATGAAAAAACAGAATCACTGACCAATCGCAACCGCCAGCTTCGTGCTGAAATTGAAGATCGTAAACGCATTGAACAAGATCTGCGTTCAACTCAAGATGAATTAATTCAAGCGGCTAAAATGGCGGTTGTGGGTCAAACTATGACATCACTCGCACATGAGTTAAACCAACCCTTATCAGCCATCTCTACCCATGTTTTTGCGACTAAAATGGCGGTTAAGCAAAGCAAAATTGATAAATTGCCGAGCAGTCTTGAAAAAATAGAAGGTTTAACCGCACGTATGGGCCGTATCATTGCGAGCCTGCGCAACTTTTCTAAAAAACAATCCGCTGATAACCCATTAAAAAATATTGCGGTCAGTGACTCGGTCGAGCAAGCAATGCAGATTGTTGAAGGACGAGCTCGAGTACAAAAAACAACAATCGAAAATGCAATATCGCCAGATCTGAAAATCAATGCCGATGACGTGCAATTTGAACAAGTATTAGTGAACTTATTGGTAAATAGCTGTGATGCTGTCGCAAGTTGCGATAATCGCCACATTCGAGTCCATTTACTATCGCAAGACAATAGCACCACCCTGATCGCTGTAAGTGATTCAGGTAAAGGTTTTGATGCCACCATGATGGAGAAACTCTTCACGCCATTCACCACAACAAAAGATGTGGGATTAGGCCTTGGTTTAAGCATCTGCCGCTCAATTTTGACCCGATTTGGGGGAAGCATTTCCCTCGCGTCTGCCCTCGAGGGGGGCGCCATGGTGATACTGGAGTTACCTACACATGAAAATAACTAATGATATTCAAGTGCTGGTCATTGATGATGACCAAGATGTGGTTGAGGCATATCAAAGCCTTTTAGAGATTGCTGGTTATAGTGCACTTGCTGTTACCGATCCGACTAAAGCGATTGAAATGCTCCATAAAGATTGGGCAGGTGTAGTCGTAACGGATATGTACATGCCAGGGCTCAGCGGTATCGAATTGCTCGAACAGATCAAAGACTTAGATGCTGAATTGCCTGTCATTATGATCACTGGTCACGGTGATATCCCAATGGCTGTCGATGCCGTCAAAAAAGGCGCGATCGACTTCTTGCAAAAGCCATTACAGCCAGAGCAATTATTAGCCCTGCTTGAACGCTTTTTACCTCGCCGTCAACAAACGATCGAGCAACGTATTACGTTACTTAAAGGAGCTAGTAGCATTTTACTTGGCGATAGTCCGCTGATCACAAAAATCCGCGAGCAAATTGCTGAAACAGCACCAACCCTCAAAGATGTACTGATCGAAGGTTGCCAAGGTACGGGTCGCAGCACCGTCGCGAAATTATTACACGATGGTAGCCACATTCGCCAAGGCCCTTACGTGACATTAAAAGGCAGCGCAGTCAGCACGACACCTGATTTACAGCGCAGCATGATTTCTGCGCGCAGTGGTACCCTATGCTTGCACAACCCACAAGAAATGCCTAAAGAAACCCAACAATGGCTATGTCGTTTCTTGTTAGAGCAAGAACGTCAGGGTAAAAAAGAAGTACGCGTATTGGCCGTCACCAATAACAACCCTGAACAACAAGTGGAAACCGAAGTATTCTTGCCTGAGTTGTTCTACTTCTTAAGTCAGGTTCGTTTAAGCATGCCAACAATCCAGCAACGTACTTGCGATATTGCCATGCTATTTAAGCACTTCTTGAAACAGAGCTGTTTAACCCTGAAAAAACCATTACCGTCGGTGGATAAAGCGTATATCAATACCCTGAATCGCCATGATTGGGCAGGAAACGTTTTAGAAATTAAAAATGTCGCGGAGCTTTATGCGATAGGTATTGTTAAGTTAGCCGGACAAGAACGCACTAAACCACTAGATCAAATGAGTAGTCCACTCGATGATTTAGTTGATAGCTACGAAAAACAAGTGATTGAAGACGCACTTTACTTGTTTGCAGGTCGTATTAACGAAGTATCAAGCTACTTACAAATCCCTCGGAAGAAGCTGTATTTGAGAATGAAAAAACACAGTCTCGATAAAGCAGAATATAAGGTTCAATCTAGCTGCTAGAACAAACAACACCAATGAAAAAGCCCAGAAATTCTGGGCTTTCTTTAAAGCTATCTTACGCTTAGCGCTAATATGCTAACGTGCTCACCAGTTATAGTCCTAACGCCCAGCGCATAAAGTCTTTGCGACGTTTTTCATCCGCATTTTTATACAAATCTCGTAGCAAGGCATCAGCCTGTTGTGGGGTTAAGTTGTTCACGTCTATTTGCGCGGCATTAACCGCAGCGACACCACTTCCAGCAACCGCAGTTGAAGATAAAACAGGCGCAGGTGATACAATTTGATCAGCTAAAATCGCATTGTAATCCGCCGTCATTGGTGAGCCTTCGAACAGTATCTTCGTCGATTCATGCGCAACCGTGTTTCCCTTTGCATCAACAAGCTTAAAGGTTGGTTGGCGAGCAAACGTTTTTACCTCTTGCTGAGTATCAATTCTTGGTGGCACCAACGACACCACTTCACCGTCTTTTGCAGTAAAACTCACAAGAATAGGCTTAGAGCTGACAAACCCTAGTGACTGCGCCGTTGAGTGAGGGTTAGTAGGACTATCAAAACGCACCAGAATATGTTGATCGCCCTCTGGTAGTGCTACTTGTTTCGTTGCCCTTTTGATACGTACTTGTTCCGTTGCCAATATTTCAAAATTGCTAGGCATTTTCACCATCACATCGGCCCAAGCGGCTTGCGCAACCAATAATGCTGGTAATGTCAGTGCCATTAATGTCTTTTTCATTCCCTTCCCTTACTAACTAAGTGCTTGATTGCCAAAGTATCAGATAGATGAAAGCCAGCGTTCTCACGCTGGCTTGTCTTAAAGCAGTATATTTCTAACAGTTACGATTCGATTAGAATTCGTAACGTAGACCAACATTGTAGTAATCTTGGTTTAGATCGTATTTAGCATTGCTTGCTTTAGAGTTATCTTCGCCATCACGTAAGATGTAGCTTGTGAAGATAGAAGAACGATCTGTTAGTTTGTATTGAACTTCAGCAGTCCAATCTTTCATCTTGCTGTCTGTAGTTGAGCCAGATGTTTTCTTGTAGTCACGGTAACCACCACGAACAACCCAATCGTTTTGGAAGTCGTAAACAGCTGTTAGTTCGTAACCTTTATCTTTAGTATCTTCAACGTTGCCGCGGTAGCTTACTTTGTCTTCAGAGTAAACCGCACCTAGCATTAGGTCGTTGAAGTAGTAGCGCGTACCAACAACCCAGAAATCGTTCTTATCTAGTTCAGAGCCAGTCGCTGAACCGTTAACAATTTCACGAGTACCATCTTCAGCAGTGTTGCTTTGGTAACCAACAACTGGAGCTAGTTTACCTGCGTTACCCATGTCTAATGTGTAACGTAGTGCAAGGTTGTAACCATTTTTCAGACGATCGTTACCGATGATGTACGCCGCAGACATATCAAAACCAGCGATGCTGTTTTGGTACTGAATAGTATCATCTTGACGGAAAACTTGAGTTGCGTTGGTGTTGATTACGCTAGCTTGGCTTGCAAGGTTAACATCTGAAGATGCGAATACATCAGCAATGTCTGTCGCCATGATAAGACCAGAAGCCACACGGCCACCTGTAACTTTACCCATGTTACCCATGTCTACACCGGCCCACACGTAACGAGCGGTGAAGCTATCGTTACCTGCGTTAGAACCTTCAGCAGCACCGATTTGGTATTCAGCCCAACCGATCACTGACATTTGATCGTTGATAGTTTGAGAACCACCAAAACCTAGACGGTTATCGAAGCTACCGCGCATATCGCCATCAGCGTTATCGCCAGAAGTACGGTTATGTGCGTTAAAACCTAGACGACCAAATACGTCTACGTTTGAACCGTCTTCAGCTTGGTATACAGATGCAGCTTGTGCAGTACCTGCTACAAGCATTGCTGGAAGTAGTGCTGCTAGAATTGTTTTTTTCATTTTTCTGAGTCCTAATATTATTTTTAGTTATCCCTACTCAGCATGTTCACGGCAGTGGATCTTTCTTGAACAAACCGAATAATTTTGCTTTTCATCCATGAATGATGACTAAGCCCTGATGCCATCGAATTTCCTATAAAAGCATGGGCACTTACACATTTTTGGAGCAAAAAAAGCCAAGTATTTATGTCTTTATCAGTACATTAAGCACTCGGATTACGCATTAAGATAGCGATTTAACCTGAATCAACCCTGAATAAAAACAGCGTTGTTTTGTATTCAGAAATAATTGTTTTTGTTTGTGATTCCGATCGTATTTCTTGATGCTAGATATGAAACATGCAACGCATAAATGTGCTTTAAGCCGTTAGTTGCAGCTGGATTGTCGGAGGATTACAATAGAGCTCTCATTTTTATCTCGGTTAAATTCATGCCTTATCAGTGCCCTCTTTGTCATCAACCACTTACTCAACAAGCCAACACTTGGCGCTGCGAGAATAATCACCAGTTTGATCTTGCAAAAGAAGGCTATGTGAATCTGATGCCCGCGCATCATAAAAGCTCTAAAAACCCGGGAGACAATAAGGAAATGATGCAAGCGCGTCGTTTATTCCTAAATACCGATCATTACCAACCGCTGCGTGATCATGTTGTTAACACGCTAAATAAAAACATGGTACAAGGTGCAACCAATCTATTGGACATAGGTTGTGGAGAAGGTTACTACACTTCAGCTTTTACTAAGCTGAACGAACAACACCCTGATTTAAGCATTCATGGATTAGATATTTCAAAAATAGCAGTACGTTACGCAGCAAAACGTTACTCTCAATGTCATTTCTGCGTTGCTTCTAGCCATAGGTTACCCTTCGCAGATAACTCTCTAGATGCTGTTGTTCGCATTTATGCCCCTTGTCGCCAAGAAGAGCTTCAACGCACAATCAAAGAAAATGGCCTGCTGGTGACCGTGACACCAGCTGCAAGACATTTATATCAATTAAAAGAGCTCATTTATTCAGACGTGCGCCTGCATGATATAGCCCCAGAGAATATTGAAGGGTTTACACTGATTGAAGATGAGCAGCTTCATTACGAAATGAGCCTAAACGGTGACGAAGCCACTGCGTTGATGCAAATGACTCCATTTGCTTGGAAAACTTCAGAGGCGGTATGGGCACAACTGGCCAAAGCAACACAGTTTCGTTGTGAAGCTGATTTTTCAATCCGTGTTTACCGAAAAAATAGCCTGTAAGCTGTTTTTTCCTCGCACCACGAATTAATCATTACAAGTGAAATTGATTCTCATTAAATATTGAGAATCAATTTCATCTGCTCTATTATCCAGCCTTTCATCTAGAGTTAAAGTTACTGCTATCAATTAGCAAACACTCTGCACACCTAAGGTTTGGGAATATTTAATGAAAAGCATGAAACAATGGTTTTCTCTCAGCTGTATTAGTTTATTAGTTGGTTGCTCGGCACAATCAGCATCATCACCAAGTACAATTAATGCCATACCCAGCGCTGTAACAGCAAACACTCTCGCGCCAACTTTTTATGACTACACTATTAGTTCCCCTCAAGGTGAAGTGCTTTCTCTCTCTGCACTAGCCGTCCAGATCCAAGATGCAGACATAGTGTTAGTCGGTGAATGGCATGGCCATCCTGCAGCCCATTTATTACAAGCACAGTTACTTGCTGCGTTATACAGCCAAAACACGAATCTTGCGCTTTCTATGGAACAATTCACTCGTGATAAGCAAGGGGTTGTTGATGATTATCTGGCAAACAAAATTGGTGAAGCAAGCTTAACCAAAGACGCTAACGCATGGCCAAATTACATCTCTGACTATCGCCCTTTGGTTGAATTTGCGAAAACCAATAATCTTGATGTCATTGCTGCCAACGCACCAAAGCCTATCGTTCGTTGCATTGGTAAATACGGTGAAACTTACCTAAATCGCCTACCGACAAATGAACGAACTTGGGTTGCAGGCTCACTGACACTGGCGGAAGATGCCTATCAAGATAAATTCATCAGCTCGATGCACCATGGGGATGAAGCACAAACTAAACGTCAATTTGCCGCGCAAACAGCCTGGGATGACACGATGGCAGAAAGCATGGTGAATTATTTGGCGACGCATCCACATACCCAGATATTACACACAGCGGGTCGATTCCATGTTGAAGAAGGGCTAGGTACTGCGTCACGTATTCTTTCGCGAAATCCAAACTTAAAGGTTGTGATGGTCACGCCAGTTTCTTCTGAAACGGTCTTGAAGCAAGGAGCGCCAGATTATCAGGTTGAAATGCAGCCATTGCCGAAACAATACATGAGTAAAGAAAAGATGATTGCAGCTATGACGAAGATTCATGGTCGAAACAAGTCATTACAATGCTACGAATAAGGCTCTGAATCGCAAAGTGGCGATTTAAGGAAGTCATGATGAGTAGGGTGGATTGAGTCCCATCGGCGGCCAAGCTTTTTTACTTCACTCTACTTATGTAGTGCGAGGTACTGGGACTCATTGGGAGAGATACAGCTGTATCTCAAGGAGCCACATAAACTTCCATCCTATGGGAAAATAAATAGCCCTATAAATGCATTATCGCCGCATATCCTGTCAGCAAACTGAACATAATCTGAAATATCCTCACTCATGGATGAATATTCCAATAAAGAATGATATTTCAGAGTCAGTTCACATTTTAGACACTAATGAACCCCGTCATATCTCGTTGTAATATTATTCTCTACTATAGACTTAAAATGCAGTTACTCTTGCCTTTTGCATGTTTCAATATTGTTAAAATTTAGATGTTCTTTCTTTTCTCTTTGCGCTAAAACATTATTCCAAGCCAATAAAATTGCTGATACCAGCAGATAAAAAACACACGGAACGGAACACAGCAAGGAGCAAGTATGAAAGGAAATAAATTATTATCTGCGGTCTGTATTGCCGCATCATTAATGGCAACGTCATCGCTTGCCGTGGCCGAAACCGCGCACGTTGCAGTATCACAAATTGTTGAACATCCCGCTTTAGATGCAGCTCGCCAAGGTTTACTCGACGGCCTTAAGAAAAAAGGGTATATCGAAGGTGAGAACCTCGAATTCACTTACCAAACAGCGCAAGGTAACCCAGCGATTGCGGTACAAATTGCCAAGCAACTTGTTGGTGAGCAGCCGGATGTTTTAGTCGGTATTGCAACACCAACGGCGCAAGCCCTTGCCGCTTCAACTCGTTCTATCCCTGTTGTTTTTACTGCCGTTACCGATCCTGTAGGAGCCAAATTAGTCAAAAACATGGATAAACCCGCACGTAATGTGACTGGATTATCTGACCTCTCTCCTGTGGCACAGCATGTCGATTTAATGCACGAGCTTGTACCGAATATGAAAAGTATCGGTGTGGTGTTCAACCCTGGTGAATCCAACGCTGTTGCACTGGTTGAATTGCTGAAAGCCGCGGCGAAAGAAAAAGGCTTTACGGTTGTTGAGGGCACAGCACTAAAAAGTGCAGATGTACAATCAGCCGCGCAAATTGTCGCTTCAAAAGCGGATGTTATTTACGCCCCAACTGATAATACGGTCGCCAGTGCAATTGATGGTCTAGTCAATGCCGCTAACCAAGCCAATAAACCCATCATTGGTGCATCAACAACCTATGTCGAAAACGGTGTTCTTGCAGCACTAGGATTTGATTACTACCAAGTGGGCATGCAAACCGCAGATTATGTTGATGCTCTCCTGAAAGGGCAAAAGATCTCTTCACTCCCAGTGAAAGTGGCTAAAGGTTCTGATCTTGCCCTAAACAAAGTTGCCGCACAAAAACTAGGGATCACATTGCCAGAGTCAGTACTTAAACGTGCGACCTCTATTAAACAGTAGCCGCTAAACACCACGAATTAACTGAAACCGTTAATTCGTGGTCAGCACTTGATCTAAGATCGAGCGCCACACAGATATATTAAAAGCAGTTCTATTAACAGCCGTTCGATTAAAAATCTCTTAAAATAAACACAAGGACAATGCCACAAGTAGGCTCCCCCCGACTTGTGGTATCAAAGACAAGGAGCAGTTAATGTCTTTTTTCGCCTTTATCGGTACGCTTGAAATTGGCCTCGTCTACGGCTTGGTCGCGCTTGGGGTTTACCTCACTTTTCGCGTACTCGACTTTCCCGATTTAACCGTTGATGGCAGCTTTCCGATGGGCGCAGCTGTCGCCGCAACCGCCATTGTGGCTGGTATCAACCCATGGATAGCCACTGGGCTTGCCATTATTGCGGGCGGGCTCTGTGGTTTAGTCACCGGGGTTCTTGCCATTCGTTGTGGGATCCTGCATTTACTGGCCAGCATCCTCACCATGATTGCCGCCTTTTCCATCAATATTCGTATCATGGGAAAACCTAACTTAGCACTACTCGGCGAAGAGACTATCTTTACACCACTTGAATTTTTTGCCATGGATCATGGTTTTGATTCGGGCGTGCTGCGACTAGCAATGGTGTTCTTACTGGTTCTGTTTAGTGCTTGGTTCATTGTTCGTTTATTGGCGAGTGATTTTGGCCTCGGCTTACGTGCAACAGGCGTTAATAGCCGTATGGTCAATGCGCAAGGGGGCAATACCGCCTTGTATACCTACCTTGGTCTTGCGCTGTCTAATGGTTTTGTTGGTTTTTCTGGTGCGTTATTTGCACAAACCAATAGCTTTGCCGATGTGACATCAGGCGTTGGCACAATTGTGGTCGGCCTTGCTGCGGTCATCTTAGGACAAACTTTAATCCCAGGCCGAAAGATTTGGGTTGCCGTTGTTGCCGTTATTTTGGGTTCAGTGCTTTACCGCTTAGCCGTTGCATTCGCACTCAGTAGCGGCATGTTTGGACTACAAGCATCCGACTTAAATTTAATCACCGCCGTTTTAGTTGCAGCCGCCCTTATCGCGCCTAAGTTGAAGTCATCATTTCAAAAGAAGGCCAAGCAAAGAAAGCGCAAAAATGCCCCCTCTCACACCAAGAATTTAGCCTAACTCGGAGGTAATAAAATGATAGAACTAAACGATATTCGCGTTACCTTCAACGAAGGCACAATATTAGAAAACCCCGCATTACGTGGCGTATCACTGACAGTGCCAGAAAAACAGTTTGTGACCGTTATCGGCTCTAACGGTGCAGGTAAATCAACCCTGTTAGGGGCGATCAGTGGCGAAACCCAAATGACCGACGGCCATGTGCTGATCGATAATATTGATGTCACCCACCACAGTGTCCATGAGCGTGCGCGGTATGCCGCTCGTGTTTTTCAAGATCCACTGGCGGGAACATGTGGATCACTGACCATAGAAGAAAATATGGCGTTAGCTTACAAACGCGGTGGGCGTCGTAGCTGGAAACATGCTTTGTCATCTAACCGCCGAAAGTTATTTCAAGAGCGCATCAGTATTCTTGGCCTTGGGTTAGAAGATCGTTTAGGCGATAGCATAGGTTTATTGTCTGGCGGTCAACGCCAAGCAGTTAGCCTCGTTATGGCAACCTTGGCAGACAGTAAACTGCTATTGCTTGATGAACACACCGCAGCACTTGATCCGCGCATGGCTGCTTTTGTGCTAGCGCTTACTAATACCGTGGTGAATGAGTTTAATCTGACGGTAATGATGGTCACACACTCAATGAAAGATGCACTGGCATACGGAGAACGTACTGTCATGCTACACCAAGGCAAAATAGTGTTAGATGTGATGGGGCAAGAGCGCAAAGGGATGGATGTAAAACAACTGCTCGAAATGTTTAGCAAAGTCCGCGGCGAAGAACTAGCAGATGACAGTCTGTTATTAAGCTAACTAAGTAATGAAAAATGCGGAATCACAACCGTAAAAAGACACATATAAGGATTGGCCTGCATTAATTGTGGGCTATTTTTTAACTTGTGATTGCTCAAAATAGATTCATTATCGCCTCTGACGCTAAATTGAAGTAAAATGTGATCAGCGCCTGCATAGCAGTGCCCAAATTTGATTTAGGAAAACGATGAAAAAAACATTTGCTTTAACTCACCCAAAAAAAGCCGTTCCACGCGTTGTAGAAGCTGTTAAGCACGAAGTGAAGAAATACCTGAAACGCGAGCGTAACAAAGCGCTTCCACAGGGTGCAGATTACTGGGATTTTGATTGTAAGTTTGGTAACACTGAGCAAGAAGCAACAGTGATCCACGTAAAAGAAATCAACAAGTGCATCGATGACGCTGAAGCTGCAGCACAACCGTCGTTCTACCTTGAGATTCTGGCTAAGCCAGCTGCTCGTGCAAAACGTCAACTATTAGAAGACGACGAGTTCTAATCTTCGCTTTATTAAGCTAAGAGACTAAAAAGCCCATTTCTGGGCTTTTTTGCTATCTGCTATCTGCTATCTGCTATCTAGGCAAGATTAAAACCAACGCTCAAGCGAGGTGCGATCAAGTTGCTTAAACGCGAGATTTAATACTTGCGCTAATTCCAAATACCGTGGCTTCGCTTTCACTGGCTGCATCGCATTACCTTCATTCTCTAACTTGTCATGAAGTTCACGATACCAAGTCGCTAATGATGGTGGCAGATCTGTTCGGCTGCGTCGGCCAAGCCACAATAAACCTTGCAGCGGCATACTCAGAGAGAACAGCGCAATAATCATCGCTTGTGGAATCGCATCATAATTGTGGAACACCATCTGGCTTAATACGCTAATCACAGCTACTGCTGGCATGACACGAATTGCGAATTGTGTCGCTTTAATATAGCGCGGCTCTGGGAACATAGGAGCCAGTTCTTTGCGCATTGGCCATATAGCCATGTAATCCTGCCCATTACGGAGCAGTGACCAAATCGATTTTCGACTCATAAAACACCAAACTTCAAATTTTAGTACAACAATTCAAATTAAGTGATAATAAACTTGATTCAAATTAAACTTTTCTAAAAATCTTTTTGTTATATTGCGTAACAATCGCTATCCTACAGCACGCCTCAATTAATTGTTGCTCGTAATTTCTATTATGGCAACTCTAAGGCAACCTCAAGGATGACCCAGGATTGTGGGTTTCTCAATTCTCAGTTCTACGGATAGACACGAATTTGACCCAGATTAGATCGGCTGTATAAAAAGTCGTCTATTCTATGGGTACTTTTTTATTCGAATGAATATCAACTTTCAGACAGATTATAGGTAGTCACTCTCATGTCTAAGCTGGTTCTAGTACTTAACTGCGGTAGCTCTTCTCTAAAGTTCGCAATCGTTGATCCTGTATCAGGTGATGAACACCTAACAGGTCTTGCAGAATGTCTGCACCTTCCAGAAGCTCGCATCAAGTGGAAACTTGATGGTAAGCACGAAGCACAGCTTGGTAACGGTGCTGCACACGAAGAAGCTTTAGCATTCATGGTAGATACTATCATTGCTTCTAAGCCTGAACTTGCTGACAGCCTAGCAGCTATCGGTCACCGTGTAGTTCACGGTGGTGAGCAATTCACTGCTTCTGCTCTTATCACTGATGAAGTTCTTCAAGGTATCGAAGACGCTGCGACTTTCGCACCGCTTCACAACCCAGCTCACATCATTGGTATTAAAGCTGCTCAGAGCGCATTCCCTGCACTACAAAACGTAGCTGTATTCGATACTGCGTTCCACACAACTATGCCAGAAGAAGCGTACCTATACGCTCTTCCGTACAACCTATACACAGACCACGGTATCCGTCGCTACGGCGCACACGGTACTTCTCACCTGTTCATCACGCGTGTAACAGCTGAGCTACTAGGTAAGAAAGAAGATGAACTAAACATCATCAACTGTCACCTAGGTAACGGTGCATCTGTATGTGCAATCAAGAACGGTAAATCTGTAGATACTTCTATGGGCCTTACTCCTCTTGAAGGTCTTGTTATGGGTACACGTTGTGGTGACCTAGACCCTGCTGTTATGTTCCACCTACACGACAAGCTAGGCATGAGCGTTGCTGAAATCAACACTATGTTTACTAAAGAGTCTGGCCTACAAGGTCTAACTCAAGTGACTTCTGACTGTCGTTTCGTTGAAGACAACTACGGCGAGAAAGAAGAAGCAACGCGTGCAATGGACGTATTCTGTCACCGTCTAGCTAAGTACGTTGCTGGCTACACTGCAACACTAGAAGGTCGTCTAGACGCAATTACTTTCACTGGTGGTATCGGTGAAAACTCTGCACCTATCCGCGAGATGGTTCTTAACCGTCTAGCTATCCTAGGTGTTGAAGTAGATAGCGAAGCTAACCTTAAAGCACGTTTCGGTAAAGAAGGTACTATTACTTCTGCAAACAGCCGTATTCCTGCAATGGTTGTTTCGACTAACGAAGAACTAGTAATCGCAGAAGATACAGCTCGTCTGACTGAAATCTAATCTGAGATTATCAGGTTGTTGATTAAAACAGCCTCTAACGGCTGGCTTAGGCCGGCCGTTTTTCATGGTTAATCCCATGAACTTTTATTTTTATTGTGGTGTTGTTCCATAGTTGTTTCTAACCACTAGTGGCCTAAAACGATTACGGAACAGCGCTGTATTGTTCAATAGTTTGAGGAATTCATAGTGTCCCGTACTATTATGCTTATCCCAGTTGGCGCTGGTGTTGGCTTAACAAGCGTTAGTCTTGGTGTTGTTCGTGCAATGGAGCGCAAAGGCGTTCGTGTTTCTTTCTTTAAGCCTATCGCTCAACCGCGTCACGGTGGCGATCAGCCAGATCTAACAACAACGATCATTCGCGCAAACAGCGACATGAACGTTGCAGATCCTGTATCAATGGCTCGTGCTGAAGAGCTTCTTCGTAACGACCAAAGCGATGTTCTTCTAGAAGATATCGTTGCACGTTTCAAAACAGCGACAGCTAATGCTGAAGTTGCATTAATCGAAGGTCTAGTACCAACTCGCAAGCACCCATTTGCGAACCAGATTAACTATGAAATTGCTAAAACGCTGGATGCGGAAATCGTATTCGTTGTGACTCCGGGTACAGACAACCCATCACAACTTAAAGAGCGTATCGAAGTAGCATGTTCTAACTTCGGCGGCACGAAAAACAAGCAAATCTCTGGCGTTATCGTTAACAAACTAAACGCACCTGTAGATGCTGACGGCCGTACTCGTCCTGACCTATCTGAAATCTTTGACGATGCTGAAGGTACTGTTCCTTCAAACGTTGAAGTTATGCAAGTGTTCAACTCTAGCCCTATCCGTGTACTTGGTTGTGCACCTTGGAGCCCAGAGCTAATCGCAACACGTGCAACAGACATGGCGAAGCACCTAAACGCTGAAATCATCAACGAAGGTGATATCGCGACTCGTCGTATTAAGAGCATCACTTTCTGTGCACGCTCTATCCCTCACATGGTTGAACACTTCCGTCCAGGTTCACTGCTAGTAACTTCTGCAGACCGTCCTGACGTTATCGTTGCTGCATGTCTTGCTGCAATGAACGGTGTTGAAATCGGTGCTCTACTACTTACTGGCGGCTACGAGCTACCTAAAGCAGTAACTGATCTTTGTGAGCGCGCATTCGAAACTGGTCTTCCAGTTATGACTGCTCAAGGTAACACTTGGCAGACATCGCTAAACCTTCAAAGCTTCAGCCTAGAAGTACCAGCGGACGATAAAGAGCGTGTTGAATTCGTTAACGAATACATGGCTAGCCACATTGATGGTCAGTGGATTGAATCGCTAACTGAAGGTTCAACGAAAGAGCGTCGCCTAAGCCCACCAGCATTCCGTTACGAACTAACTGAACTTGCTCGTAAAGCGGCTAAGCGTGTTGTTCTTCCTGAAGGTGATGAGCCACGTACAGTTAAAGCTGCGGCTATCTGTGCTGAGCGCGGTATTGCTGAATGTGTACTTCTTGGTAACCCAGAAGAAATCAAGCGTGTTGCTGAGCAACAAGGCGTTGTACTTGGTGCTGGCGTAACTATCATCGATTCTGAAGCAGTACGCGAAAACTACGTTGCTCGTCTTGTTGAGCTACGTGGCGCGAAAGGCATGACTGATGTTGTTGCACGTGAAAAACTGCAAGATTCAGTTTTCCTTGGCACTATGATGCTAGAAAACGATGAAGTGGACGGCCTAGTTTCTGGTGCTGTTCACACTACGGCGAACACTATCGTTCCTCCGTTCCAAATCATCAAAACTGCACCTGATGCATCTATCGTATCTTCAGTATTCTTCATGCTTCTGCCTGATCAAGTACTGGTATACGGTGACTGTGCAATCAACCCAGATCCAAACGCTGAGCAACTTGCTGAAATCGCAATTCAATCTGCAGATTCAGCGAAAGCATTCGGTATCGAACCACGCGTTGCTATGATCTCATACTCTACTGGTACTTCTGGTAAAGGCGCAGACGTAGATAAAGTACGTGAAGCAACTCGCATTGCTCAAGAGAAACGTCCTGATCTAATCATCGATGGTCCTCTACAGTACGATGCTGCAATCATGGAAAACGTTGCTGCTTCTAAAGCGCCTAACTCGCCAGTAGCGGGTAAAGCGACTGTATTCGTATTCCCAGACCTAAACACGGGTAACACGACTTACAAAGCAGTACAACGTTCAGCAGACCTAGTATCTATCGGTCCAATGCTGCAAGGCATGCGTAAGCCTGTAAATGACCTTTCTCGTGGCGCACTAGTAGACGATATCGTATACACAGTTGCACTTACTGCGATTCAGGCTAAACAAGCTGAAGAAGCTGGCGCTTAATCGTTTTTAACGACTAACTGCCACTTGAACGCCTCCATCTCTGATGGGGGCGTTTTTTTATGCCTCTCTTTTATCATGCCCAATATTAGTTTTTAGTATCAGTATCCATAACCATTCCAATATTGCACATCAGTCCGTATGCTAATTAACACGCTATTACGCTTACGGATAAGCTTGTACTTTCATGGATGTCATCAACACCCTTGGCCTGTTTATCGGCTCACTGATTTCAAATACCCTTGCCTCCCTCTCAGGTGGTGGTGCAGGTCTGATCCAATTTCCACTACTGATCTTTCTTGGTCTCCCTTTTAGTATTGCCCTTGCCACTCACAAAGTCGCCAGTGTCGCCCTTGGTGTCGGTGCCGCCATCAAACATATTCGATCAGGCTCGTTAAACTGGGCTTTAACCTCTTATGTAGTGGCAGCTGGATCGCTTGGGGTCATCCTAGGGGCTAATGTAATCCTTTTTGTACCAGGGCGAATTGCTGAAGCCTTACTTGGCAGCTTAATTTTAGGGCTAGGTATCTATTCACTGTTTCAAAAAGAGCTCGGTCAAACTGAACAACTTCAGCACCGTAATAGAATCGGCATGATCATAGGTGGGCTAGGTTTGGCCTTGATCGGGATCCTTAATGGCTCACTCACTGCAGGGACAGGTTTGTTTGTCACGCTATTTTTGGTGCGATGGTTCGGCTTTGATTACAAAAAAGCAGTGGCTCTGACACTCGTTAGCGTCGGGTTATTTTGGAACGGTATTGGTGCTGTCACCATGTATGTTGCAGGCGCGAAAATATTTTGGCCTTGGATCCCTGTGCTATTACTTGGCTCACTGTTAGGTGGCTACCTTGGCGCCCACCTTGCGACACAAAAAAGTAACCGCTTGATCAAGCGGTGCTTTGAACTACTGACTTTTGTTATTGGCTTCAAATTACTACTTGGTTTTTAGTCATTAGCTTTAGCGTATGAATTAAACGTATTGGAAGATCACGATATGGAAAAAGCAAAAATTGATATTTACTACTGCCGTCAATGTAACTGGATGCTGCGCTCAACTTGGCTCACCCAAGAGTTACTGCATACGTTTAGCGAAGAGATAGAAACCGTCAGCCTCCACCCAGATACAGGTGGTCACTTTCGTATCTTATGTAATGGTGAGCAAATATGGGAACGTAAAGCCGACGGTGGCTTTCCTGAAGCGAAGATATTGAAGCAGCGAGTACGCGATATTATCGATCCCAAACGCGATTTGGGACACTCGGATAGCAAGTAGTAGTAATAGCTAGTAACAATAGAAGAATAAAGCAACGGGCGGTGAACACATTTCACCGCCAACTGTCCGTACTACTCAATTAAGTAAAATCACGCTATTCCGTTAAGTAAAATTCAATACTGGTGACCACTCGAATGTCTTTTTCGATTTTATACAAGTCACCGTATTCCTGCCCAGCATCGGTGATCGAAAAATTCCCCTGACGAGCAGTACGAATGCTGCCCACTTTAACACCGGCATTTTCAGCAAATTCATTAGCAGCGATACGCGCATTTTTAGTGGCAGTTTTCAGCATTTCAGGCTTTATTTGGTTCAGCTTGGTAAACCGATATGTCGGAGCATGATTCGAAATATTGTAGCCCTTAGCAATCAACTTATTGACCGCAGCACGCACCTTGGCTATTTCATGGATCTTGGTCGTTTCTAAGCTAATGGTACCCGTTAGATCATGATCTTGTTCGACAACCACTTGGTTTTCATCACGGTATTCATAGGTACTGTAATCAATCAGACCAACAGTAATTTCTTCATCAGTAAAACCATTAGCTTTCAGTATATCGACGATTTCTTGCTGCTGCTTTTCGGCGAGTTGATACAGTGAAGGGATCTCTGCTTTACTCTTCACTTGGTTAGAAAAACTTAGCGACCAGTTTGCGACGTCCGCCTCAACACGCTGTTCAGCTAGACCTTTCACTTCAGCCGTATTCATTGCTACTTTGGCGTTATACATCGTCTGGCCTATGAAATAGCCACTCGCGCCTAATCCCGACGCAATCAACAAACCACCAAGCGCTATCCCTAATAAATTCTTGTTCATATTCTGCCTATTCATACGTTGCCGCGCACATTAATGTTACGCTAATGTCACTAAGCATTGCACCTTTATGCTTATTGTTCTAGCGCTGCATGTTAGGTTTCTGTCAAAGCCTACGAACCTCATCCCAAAACACGTAAAAGCCGAGTATTACTGACAGATCCCATTATCATTCAATACCATCAGGGGGGATTGCAGCCACAAAAAAACGCACCGAGGTGCGCTTACTGTTATCATTTTTATTCGCGACTCTCCGCGACGTTAATCACTCAACGCTACTGAACACAAGGTCTCGCCAGTAAAGCTCATTACCGACAATGTCTTGTCTTCTAACAGACCATAACTCGCTTGATGCTCACCCCGCGGAATCGTTGTCGAGCCCGGATTAAACGCAAAATAGTCACCGTGTGCTTGCGCTACAGGTAAATGCGTATGACCCGAAACAATCACATCACCTTGGCGTAATCGAGGGTGTTTGTCCGCATGGTAAAGGTGACCATGAGTTAGGAATAAGCGGCGCCCCGTTGGCAGCAATACCCAGTTGTAATCCGCCATCATAGGGAAGTCGAGTAGCATTTGATCAACATCACTGTCGCAATTGCCACGTACCGCCAAAATACGATCAGCATATTGGTTCAGCTGCTCTGCGACTTCTATCGGTGCATAGCCCGCTGGCAAGGCATTGCGAGGGCCATGATTTAAAACATCACCCAATAAGACTAAGTGCTCAGCACCACTTTGTTCAAACGCAGCCAACATGGTACGGGTGCTCTCAGCACAGCCGTGTAAATCTGAAGCAAAAAACAATTTCATAAGTCGTATAAATACAATCAATACCGAATGCAAAGTATGTTACGCCCTTCACACTATGATTGCTATTCGTCCCGCAGCATGCCATTCAGTACGATGTTGTTATAACTGACCATCCCCAAAACTTTACCATCTTCGATCACTGGTGCACGACTCACCCCAAAGCGTTCAAATAACCGCGCACAATAGCGAACATCCATCGAACCACTGACAGATAACGCAGGCTTAGTCATGATTTCATACACATTAGTCCGTTTGGGTGAACGGTCTTTCGCTAACACATTTTTGGCGATATCGTTCATTAAGACGATGCCAAATTCATCATCAGCATCCCGCTTATTCACTATCAATGCTTTCACTTGTTGGTGTTTAGCAATGCCAATAGCCTCTGCCACTGTCGTCACACCTTCAACCATGGCATAAGTGTTCATCATGACATCACGTACTCTAACGATCGCTGCATCACTCATAATTTATCCTCCACAACTTTAGTGAGTTGCTCGACTTGATGAGCAACGCCAACGGCATCTTCTACATCAATTTGAACCGCAATCCCCTGCCCCGATGCCGAATCAAACTCGCCGACTTGCTCGATAGTTTCGAGGATATGGCGCGCAAGGTGTTCTTCCACTAAAAATAAAATAACATCGCGCTGAACTTCTAACGACAAGCCAAAGAAAGTGGTTTTTTTGTGAAGCCCCTCTCCGCGGGCGTTATTAATTACCGTAGCCCCCGTTGCACCAGCAGCACGCGCGGCATCAAGCACTGCATCAGTTTTATCATCTTCAACAAACGCGACTATCAATTTAAAGCGCATTTTCCGATCTCCTTTCTCGCCATACCGATAACTGGGCATAGCCCATCACTGTCATCATCGGAAACAAACTCGCAAACGCAATCAGACCAAAACCATCTAACATCGGATTTCGTCCTGGGACAGTAGAGGCAAGCCCTAGTCCCAATGCTGTCACAATCGGTACGGTCACTGTTGAAGTGGTCACTCCACCAGAATCATACGCCAGTGGCACTATCATTTTGGGTGCAAAAAAGGTCTGAATGACAACAATGATATAACCAACCAAAATGTAATAATGCAGCGGGTCACCTACGACAATACGGTAACTCCCCAGTGCAATCCCCATGGAAACACCAAGCGCAACCGCAATACGCAGTCCATTAACTTTAATGGTTCCACCCGATACTTGGTTAGCTTTAATGGCCACCGCAATCAATGAAGGTTCGGCAATAGTCGTACTAAAACCAATAGCAGCAGCAAATAGGTAAATCCAATAATACTCAGACCAATCAATGTGTAATGGGATCACTTCATCACTATCAAACAAAAAAGCAGGCGCCGTGAGTTGCTGAGCCATCGACTCCCCTAGAGGAAATAGCGCTAACTCTAGCCCCATAAGGAAAAAAGATAAGCCAAAAATAACCAGCACAAAACCAGTGGCAACTTTGCGCCAATTTTTGACTGGGCGGCGCAATACCGCAAACTGGAAACCAAACATAATGATCACGATCGGCATAACATCACGGACAGTGCCTATGAAAGTCGATAGAAAGTGCTGGGCGGTGGTAGCAAGTAGGCTCATATCAACACTCCTTTCAAGCTAACCATAAGCCATACGCCATCACAAAGATCATGGGCGTTAAGGAAGCAAAAGCAATCAAACCAAAGCCGTCAACCATAGGGTTTCGGCCTTTAATGGATGAAGCCAAGCCGACGCCGAGGGCGGTGACTAAGGGAACGGTAATGGTGGATGTCGTTACACCACCCGAGTCATAAGCAATACCGATAATGCTTGGGGGGGCAAACCATGTCATCACCATGACTAACGAGTAACCGCCGATGATCATTCTTTGAATTGACCAACCTTTTAAAATCCGCAATACCCCTAATACAATTGCGACTCCAACCGATAAGGCAACGGTTAACCGTAATCCTGAAGCATAGTCCTGCATCGCACTTTCATTGCTCGCAATCATGCCCCCTTCAGCAGCTACGTACGCCGCTTCAGATGCCACAGCAGTTAACGCAGGTTCCGCTATCGTGGTACCAAAACCCAGACAAAATGCAAAAAATAACAACCACGCTGCACTCCCTTTACGGGCAAATGCTTGCGCCATCGATTCGCCGATGGGAAACAATCCCATGTTTAAACCGATCACAAATAACGTTAGGCCAAGTACCACCAGCAGTAAGCCAAAGCTGATAGTGCCAAGCTGAGGAAGAGGCTGCTGTAAGACAATAAGCTGGAAAAATCCTATCACCACAATAATGGGTAATAAATCGCGCAGACTAGAAAGCATGGACTGTAAAAATGCCGTGAATCCTTTCACTCATCACTCCTTTATGATGCCTTCATACTGTAGTGATAGTGCTAATTTACACTAGGTTACAATTTGAAATGTAGACAGCGCGAAGTAGCACACAAATATGATTATTGTTAAATTTATCCCTTGTTATTAATATGGTTTTTAGCCATTCTAAAATGGTCTCGTATCCAAAAGTTTCCCCTCAATTGTTTTCCTTTCAAATTCGATTTTTACATCTCCGTTATACTTAGCCTGCTGATAATCACTTCGCACCAAAATCATAACGTCATACATCCAGATACAAACTGGTGATCTATCAAAGCATTATCGGGGTATCATCTAGTATCAGCCCGAAGGCAGTTACAAACGAATACCCACACGGCATTTGAAGGAAGGGAGAGGTTACAATGAACATACTAATAACAGGCGGGACAGGGTTTATCGGCAAAGCGCTTCTTCCTCACTTCAACCATGATCAGGTGACCGTCCTAACCCGAGATACCACCCGCGCTTATCAACGTTTAGGTCATCATATAAAAGTCATTAACCAGCTCATTGAATTAGACAACCTCGATAGTTTTGATGCCGTTATTAATCTGGCGGGAGAACCTATCGTGAATAAACGCTGGAGCGAAAAACAGAAACAAAAGATTTGCGATAGCCGCTGGCACATCACCCAAGAACTGGTGAACAAATTAAAGGCAGGACACAACCCACCCCACATTTTCATTAGTGGTTCAGCTGTTGGTATCTATGGCGACCAAAAAGAAGATATGTTTGATGAGAATCTGCAAGTAAACAAAGATGATTTTGCCCATCATGTCTGCCAGAAATGGGAGGATATCGCATTGCAAGCGCAGTCAGATCAAACCCGCGTCTGTTTACTTCGCACTGGCATTGTGCTCGCAAGGCATGGCGGTGCGTTAGCCAAAATGCTACCCGCTTATCAACTTGGTTTAGGTGGCCCTATTGGTGGTGGCGGTCAGTATTTTCCTTGGATCCATTTGCAAGACATGGTGAAAGGTATTCTATTTTTATTGAAGCACCCGACAGCAAAGGGGCCATTTAACTTTACCGCGCCAGCACCTGTCACCAACAAGCAATTTAGCCAGACATTAGCCAAAGTATTGCACCGCCCCCATGTTCTAAGCACCCCAGAGTGGCTGATTAAAATGGGGCTTGGGGAATCTGCTTGCCTGTTACTCGACAGTCAACGCGCACTCCCTGCTCGACTTGAAGCAGAAGGGTTTAAATTTTGCTTTCCAGAACTGGAACACGCCTTAAAAGAAACCCTTCATACCGTGAAATAGCCGCTCACAATGTGGCTAACACCTAATTTTTTAGCGGCTGGAGCAATTTAGGCAGCATACTTTGCGCTAATGCCAATACCAGCCCTACAGCGATCACAGGTAAACCTAACCAAAGCAACGGGTGCCATTGCGGTGTGAGCTCAAACCCAAAGTACACTAAGGCAGCCACCATGCTCTCAGCCCCCAAGGTTGCCATCACACCGGCAATCAGTGCCATCATGCCGTATTCAGACCATACCGTTGCACTGATCCGTTGACGGCTCGCCCCTAAAGTACGATAGAGCTTCATCTCTTGCTGACGCTGCGACAAACCAAGGCGTAATAACGTCAGTACCAGTAATAACCCACTCACCACCCCCAGCGCAGCCAGTACAGATAGCGACAGTGACACTTGCTGTAACATTAACTGGATACGTGATGCCATGGTCCGTAAGTCCATCAGACTTACCGTTGGGTAGTCACGACCCAGTTGATTGAGCAAAGGACTCTGATCTGAGCCAATCCGAAAGCTGACTAAGAAGGTCGCAGGGAGCTCTGCCACCACATCTGGCGAGAAGATAAAATAAAAATTAGGTCGCATATTACGCCACTCAACATGACGGATACTGCCAACGACCGCTGAAAATGGCTGGCTGTTAACGGTAAATGCCAGCTCATCGCCGACTTGAATGCTCAAGCGTTCTGCAATGCCTTGTTCAACCGATACCGTCCCTTCACCGCCCCATGCTCCCGCTATAATTTGATTATGTACGGGTGGCGATTCGCGCCATGTGAAATTTAACTCACGGCGTAATGCTTCATCCGGCTGGGCTTCATCCGACTGGGCTTGATCACCGCTCGCTTGCGCATTTTTATTATCTTGCGGAATCTGAGTACCCTTAAGAAATTGCTCGCCATTGGCGGCAACAAGACGCCCGCGAATAACAGGGTACATCGAGGAATGTTCAATATTTTGTGCATCTAACGCGGCTAAATAAGGCTGAGTTTCCGCTTCACTAATATTGAGAGCAAACACATTCGGTGCATCAGGTGGCAAGGTTTGCTGCCAATCCGCGAGCAAATCTGTTCGTAGCAGCCATATCACCGCCAGTAACATCAGCGACGCTGTTAATGCTGCTAACTGTGCTCCTGTCGCTAAAGGACTTCGACCAATACGGCTCAGTGCCAACTGCATCGCTGGCCCCCAACGTTTTTTCCGTAATAACGCCACGACAGCAACACCGATTGCTGCAAGTAAGATCAGCATAACGGCTAGCCCTAATAGGGTTAACCACATCAAGGTGTTATCGCCAAACCAAATCAATAAAGCACCAAGGGGCAATAACACCAATCCAAAGCGCCAGGGTGATAGTTGGCTTGTATTCGATAGCCCTGTATTCAATAGGCTTGTATTCAATAACCCTGAACCGGATTGCGCAGAGCCTTCAGGCTGCATAACAGCAATGGCAGGGGTATTCACAAGTTTAATTAATGAAATCCCCATCCCTGGTATCGCAACCAACAAGGCCACCAACACGCTGGTGAGTAAGGGAGTCAACCCCATTGGCGGTAGCGGATCGGGTAAAATATCCCCTAATGGCAACCGTAATAAAGTCTCCAGTAAAGCCCCTAAACCGACACCCAGCACAGCCGCAAAAGCAAATAGCATCAATAGCTGACCAGCCAACCAACGCCATAACCATGCCTTACGTGCACCAAGGCTTTTCATCATAGCAACCGTTTCTCGACGGCTAGCGGTGTAGTGCTGACAGGTAAGAACCAAGGTGGCACTGGCCATGATAATGACCAAAATGAGGGTCAAGGATAAATATTGACGAGCTCTATCAATCAAATCACCCGTTCGCCCTTGGGTTGATTCACTGATCCATCGCTGACCCGCTTGCAGTTCAATACTCTGTCTAAACGGAGAAAGAACAGCATCAGCTCCGACAAAATACGCCCGATATTGCACTCGACCACCAAGCTGTACCGCCCCCGTACGTGCAATATCATCATAGTGAATAAGCACCGCGGGCATCTGACTGAATGGATTAAAAGATAATTCAGGGTCTTGTGCGATTAAGCCTGAAACGGTGAACTGCGCATCACCTATCATGACTTCATCACCCTCTTTCACCGCGAGTAATGAAAATAACCGTTCAGCTAACCAAAGTTCGCCCGGCTGCACATGCTGTGACTGAACACTTGCCGCCTCGCCAGACGACAAGGCTAAATTGCCACGTAACGGAAAATCATTGGCTACCGCTTTTACGCTGACTAGCTGCATATTTTCATCGCTAAATGCCATCGTACCGAATCGAGTTTGCTTAGATACGGTTAAACCGCGCTGCGATGCGGAGGCCAGAGTGTCATCATCAATCGGGTTACCCGACACCAGAACCAAATCTGCTGCTAACACGGATCGCCCCTGATCCGTCATGATCTTCTCGACCCGCACAACAAGTGCCGACAGCGCAAACACGCACGCAATAATGAGCGTTAATGCCACTGCGACAGGCCATAACTGCCCTTGCCATAACTCTCGCCAGCTCCAACGAGATAATAAATGCGGCGTACGCTGCCGTGTTGTTACCGATGTTTCACTAAGCTCACTCATGCTGCTGCCACCATACCGCCTTCAATACGGACTACGCGATCACAACGCTGCGCTAATTGCGGATCATGAGTAACCAAGACTAACGTGGTGCCATGATCGCGATTTAACGCAAAAAGAATTTCAATAATGGTACTGGCGGTATGCTGATCGAGGTTACCCGTTGGCTCATCGGCAAACAGGATTTTTGGCTTGGTAATAAATGCACGCGCCAAGGCGACACGTTGTTGCTCTCCACCTGATAGCTGGGTCGGTAAATGCGTTTCACGCCCTTGTAAGCCCACTTGGGCAAGCAGCTCCATTGCACGAGTGGCATCACCCTCTTCACCACGGATAATCGCAGGTAAGAGCACATTCTCAAGTGCCGTTAACGAAGGGATTAATAAAAAACTTTGAAAAACAAAACCAATCGATTCACTGCGTAAAGCCGCGCGTGCTTCATCATCTAACGTCGTTAATGATTGCCCCAACAATTCAATATCACCAGACGTGGGAATATCCAACCCAGCCAGTAAGGTCATTAAGGTTGATTTACCAGCACCAGAGACGCCAACCAATGCAATGCTTTCACCCTGCTCGACCTCAAGCGAAACATCCTGCAGAATAGTAATAGACGATGTTGTCGTAGCCACGTGCTTAGATACGGACACAGCTTTAATCACGGATGTAGACATGAAACGATTCCTTTCAGTTTTAATTTTTATTTTTACGCTGCCCTTAGTATCGATAACTGGATACTGTGGCACCTTAATGGTGCTAGGAGATAGCCTAAGCGCGGGTTACAACATGCGTGCTGAACAAAGTTGGCCAATACTCCTTGAGCCCAAACTTCGCCAGCAAGGCCATGACTTAACTGTCATCAATGCCAGTATCTCTGGGGATACCACAGGCAATGGACTCGCAAGGCTGCCAACCCTATTAGACCGTCATCAACCAGATTACGTCATAATCGAGCTAGGTGCGAATGATGGTTTACGAGGGTTTCCTCCTAAAACGATTCGTAACAATTTAGCGATGATGATCGAAGACATTCAAGCCAGTGGCGCTCAGAGCTTGCTAATGCAAATTCAAGTTCCCCCTAATTATGGTAAACGATACAGCCAGCTGTTTAGCGCACTCTACCCAGCGTTAAGTCAGGAATATTCGTCGCCTTTGCTGCCCTTTTTTCTTGAAGAGGTGATTTTGAAGCAAGAGTGGATGATGGATGATGGCCTTCACCCGAAAGCGGAAGCACAGCCGTGGATCGCGGGTTACATGGCGACAGAAATTATTAAAGTATTAGAAATCAATAATAGCGGCAATTAGGTAGAAAAAAGCAAACTCCCTTTATCTATTCGCCAATAGATTCATGATAAATAATAAAAGCAGGAAGCACATGACAAGCTCAATTTTAATCACTGGCTGCAGTACAGGTATTGGTCGCCACTGTGCCTTTGCCCTTCATAAAGCGGGTTATAACGTAGTAGCCAGTTGCCGAAAACAACATGATGTCGATGAATTGCAATCTCAAGGTTTGCAATGTGTTCAACTTGATTTAGCAGATACAGATTCGATTCATCAAGGCCTAAAACAAGCGCTTGCACTGACAGAAGGTAAATTAGATGTGTTGTTTAATAACGGCGCATATGGCCAAGCGGGCGCGTTAGAAGATCTTCCCACTCAAGCTTTACGTGAACAGTTTGAAACCAATGTATTTGGTTGGCATGAACTCACACAAGCCGTTATTCCCCTCATGCTCAAGCAAGGCAGTGGTAAAATTGTTCAAAACAGCTCAGTGCTGGGTTTAGTCGCAATGAAATATCGCGGGGCATACAATGCCAGTAAATTCGCCCTTGAAGGCTATACCGACACATTGCGTCTTGAATTAATGGATACACCAATCAAGGTCTGCTTGATTGAGCCCGGCCCCATCGAGAGTCACTTCCGTGAAAATGCGAAAAATGCATTCGAAAAACACATCAATATTGATGAGTCTCGCCATATTGATAATTACCATAAGACACTGGAACGATTGGGTAAATCTTCACCATCTAATAAATTTACACTGACATCAGAAGCCGTTTTACGCCCTTTATTACATATAATTGGCAGTGATAAGCCAAAGGCTCGCTATTTTGTCACACAGCCAACATATCTCTTTGGTTTCTTACGCAGAGTGCTACCTTCTAGCATACTCGATAAAATACTAAGTAAAAGCGTCTAAGCCAGACACCGCATAGCCTAAAGCAAAGACCATTCATAATACTTGTGATGGTCTTTATCATGACTTATCCATCATGAACACAATCCTAAAATAACACTCTATTTAACCCATATGCTCATATGTAGCCTTCTAAAGTTAGCTAAATAACTTTTCTAGTCCGATATAGCGCGATTTAATCAAAAAGTACCACTAACGTAATATTACTGTCATAGAGTGATTGTAAATTAGTCACTATCAGAGATAGCTACACCGCAACTATTAATTATAAAAAGAACATTATGAGGAACGCTCATGTCCTTACGACAGTTAAATATGCTTTGTGTTTGTGTGACACTTGCATTGCTTCTAACCTTTAACGGTTAAAAGGAGAGCCTCGCTCTCCTTTTTGCTTTTTAGCCCCCCAGCATCCCCTTGATATTAACGCCACGATCCCCATATAGTGAGTATCAAACAGTTTATGGAATGAATGGCATGTACCAAAACTCAGCTATCGAAATCAACGAACAAAATTTACAGCAAGTTATTGAGCAATCAATGCAGACTCCTGTTGCTATTAGCTTTTGGGCGCCATCAATGCCTGAAACTATTGAAGTTAACGCTTTACTCAATAGGCTGGCTGCTGAGTACCAAGGTTTACTCACCGTCGCAACATTGAACTGTGAAGCGCAACCAGCAGTCGCACAACAATTTGGCGTTCGTGGCCTTCCTACTGTTGCCCTCTTCAAAAATGGTCAACCAGCTGACGGCTCTGCTGGCCCACAAACAGAAGATAGTCTTCGTACCATGCTGGCAAAACATTTACCAAGCCAAGATGAAATTGCGCTAAAACAAGCGTTGAATTTGGTTGATACCCAAGCCTTTAATCAAGCACTGCCGATACTAAGAGAGCTTGCACCTAAGTTCCCACAACAAGCTATTGTCACACTTGCGATTGCAGAATGTTTAGTTGAAACGATGCAATTTGATGAAGCAGAAACCTTACTTGCAACCATTACCATGCAAGATCAAGATGCTAAATATAAAGGCCTGATGGCAAAACTAGAACTTCATAAACAAGCAAGTGAGTCACCTGAAATTCGCTTACTCGAAGAAAAACTAGCTGCAGACCCTAGTGATAAACACGTTGCCTACGAGCTTGCACTACAATACAGCCAAGTGAACCGCCAAGAAGAGTCATTAGAATTGTTGATTGGTTTACTGCGAAAAGACATGAACTTCGCAGATGGCAATGCGAAAAAAACGATGATGGACATCCTTGCCGCCCTTGGTCAAGGGAATGCGATTGCCGCACTGTACCGTCGCCAGCTTTACTCGCTACTGTACTAATGCCACTAATCGTCCAAAGTTAACCATGTATTAAGTGGTCACTTTTCTGTCAAAAAAGCCATCTTTAATATGGCTTTTTTGCATCTATTGATTTGATTTTTATACATTAATTTATTTCACATCAACCTAAAAAAGTAATTATCTGTTATTTAGATTGGTTTAAAACCATAACTTACAACGCTTCTTTCGCATTGCAGCAGGGCGATGATAGGAACGACGGATTTTGTAATCCTTCAATAATTGGACAAACCGCCCCTTCATTACCTGGACACTGATTGGTTAAAGTTTCCAAGGTGTGCTTCATCTGTTGTAGCTCAGCTATTTTATGATCGATTTCCACTAACTTCTCTAGCGCCTTCTCTTTCACATCGGCACTTTTTCGCTCAGGATCACGAGATAATCCCAGCAAGGCTTTCGCTTCATCCAAGGTAAATCCAACCAAACGCGCACGTCGAATCAAATTGAGTTCGGCAATGTGGCTCTCGTTATAGCGGCGATAACCATTACTCGCCCGCTGCGGTGAACTAATAATGCCTTTATCTTCATAAAACCGAATCGTCTTGGTGCTCAAATCGGTTTTTTTAGCTATA
Organism: Photobacterium sanguinicancri; assembly: GCF_024346675.1. Taxonomy (NCBI): domain Bacteria; kingdom Pseudomonadati; phylum Pseudomonadota; class Gammaproteobacteria; order Vibrionales; family Vibrionaceae; genus Photobacterium; species Photobacterium sanguinicancri. The sequence continues at coordinate 780,803 of NZ_AP024850.1, read as the reverse complement.
TCGCTAATGTTCATTTTTTCACCTTTTGTTTTACACGCCAATCACACGTAAACATCCATCACAGCCATGTTTATTAGCATTGCATAAATACTGTTGACCTTCCAGTTGATGGAAGGTTTATTCTATGCCTAACTCGTAAATAATCGACAGTGGGCTAGCACCTTCACTTACGTTATCGCTAACCATACTGCCGCCTTATACCTATTTGATTAAGGTTAAAACTATGGCTGAATTTCATCTACCTTTAAGCCAAGTTCGCTGCATGAACTGCGCTAATAAAATAAAGGCTGCACTAACTGCGCTACCCAATACCACCGCCGATGTTGATACAAAGCAAGCAAGGGTGAGCACTGAAGAACCCTTACATACGGTCTTTACCGCTATCGAACATCTCGGCTATGGCGTCGGTCAGCAACATTCATTACCCCTAGCAGGTTTGTCATGCGGACGCTGTGTTGCCAAAGTGCAGCAAGTTTTCGATCAACACCCACTCGTCAGTAAAGCCACAGTCACTAAACACCAACTCGATATTTCAGGGCTTATTTCCACGCAAGAAATCAGCGAAATTGTCACAGTCTTAGGTTACCGTGTTGAACAACAGCCGACTATCACCTTGGCACTCAGTGGACTAAGCTGCGGAAAGTGTGTCGCAAAAGTAGAGAAAGTACTTAGCGAACAAGCGGATATCAGCCAGTTTAGTGTGACTAAAAATACTGCTGTCATTTCCAGTGCCCTTACAACAGGCACCCTCATTGAGCTCATTGAACAATTAGGCTTTCAAGCCAGCGTCACACCACCTGAGTTTCGCGATACCACGGCGAGCACGGATAATGAAACCTCGGCGGTGACTAAAAGTGCAGGTGTAGAAACAGACCAAGAACAGCATCAAGCCAATACTAACAATGACACTGAAACAACAACTCAGGCTGAAGATCCAGCTAACCAACAAACGACGCAGTTTTTACTAACCGGCATGACATGCGCAAGCTGTGTTTCTTCAGTAGAGAAAGCAATTCTCGGTGTCGCAGGGGTACAAACCGCTAATATTAACTTGGCCGAACGCACAGCTTTAGTCAGTGGTACTGCCGTAAATATCGATATTATTACCGCCGTTATCGAAGCAGGTTACGGTGCAGAAGTCAGCGAAGATGAACACGCTCGTCGCCAACGCCAACAAGAACAACAAACCACCAGCTATAAAACCCACATTCGCAATGCAATAATCGCCCTCAGCATAGGTATTCCCTTGATGGCGTGGGGCGTATTTGGTGGCAGTATGATGATTGAATCAAAGGCAAGCCAAATAGGTTGGGGATTAATCGGCCTAATTACGCTAGGTCTCTTAGTCACGACGGGGCGTCATTTTTATGTGAATGCGTATAAAGCCTTCCTTCATCACCGCGCTAGCATGGATACCTTGGTTGCGTTAGGCACAGGGGCTGCGTGGCTCTACTCTACTCTGGTGGTCATTGCACCTGATTGGTTCCCCCCACAAGCACGCCACGTGTATTACGAAGCGTCCGCGATGATCCTTGGTTTAATCACACTTGGTCATGCACTCGAAGCGAAAGCGCGTACGCGTACTTCTCAAGCCATTGAGCGTTTGATCGATCTTCAGCCTCAAACCGCTATCATCGTTCACAATGGTGAAGAAATCGAGGTCGCGCTTGATCAGGTTCAAAAAGGCATGCTGGTACGTTTACGTCCCGGTTCAAAAGTGCCCGTTGATGGCGTTGTAGAGCAAGGCGATACCTATATTGATGAATCCATGCTAACAGGTGAACCACTTGCGGTGAATAAACAACAAGGTGACACCATCCATGCAGGCACCATCAATCAACATGGCAGCCTACTGTTCAAAGCGGAACAAATTGGTAACGACACTATGCTGGCGCGTATCATCCAACTGGTTCGCCAAGCGCAAAGCAGTAAACCTGCATTAGCCAAATTGGCCGATTCTATTTCAGCGATCTTTGTGCCCGCAGTAATGATCATTGCGACCATCACCGCGATGGCGTGGTACTACTTTGGTCCACAACCTTCCGCTGTGTATATGTTAGTCACAGCAACCACAGTGCTCATTATCGCCTGTCCATGTGCACTTGGCTTAGCGACCCCAATGTCAGTTACCGTCGGTATTGGCAGAGCAGCGGAATACGGTGTACTCATTCGAGATGCCGAAGCGATGCAAGTTGCCGCCAACATCGATACTGTCGTATTAGATAAAACGGGCACAATTACCGAAGGTAAACCTCGCGTTACTGAAACCATTAGCTATGGCAATCACAACAAACAGACTCTATTAGCGTTAGCCGCAAGTTTAGAGCTGCATTCAGAGCACCCGCTTGCAAAAGCCTTTGTACAAGAAGCGCAGGCACAATCGCTCACACTGAATGATAACGTTCAGTTTAAAGCAATACCGGGTTTAGGTGTTGTTGGCAGCCTTGGTACACCTGCAACGGATACTCACTACGATCTACAGCTCGGCAATGCCGGCCTACTGGAGCAACATGGTATCTCGACGGAAATGGCACAAGCAGACAACCTGAAGCTAGCGCAAACAGGTGCCACGGTTGTTTTCTTTGCGGTAAACCACGTCCTCGCAGGTGTGTTTGCAGTCAGTGATCCACTGCGCGCCGATTCTGCTGAGGCAATTAGCCGCTTAAAAGCGATGAAGCTCAATGTGGTGATGTTGACTGGCGATACAGAAACCACCGCTCAAGCGATAGCGCAACAAGCAGGAATTGATCGCGTAATCGCTGGTGTATTGCCTGATGGAAAAGCCCAATTAATTACCGACCTTCAACAACAAGGACAACGAATTGCAATGGTAGGAGATGGTATTAATGATGCCCCAGCCCTCGCTCAAGCAGAAGTTGGTTTAGCCATGGGTGGCGGCAGTGATGTCGCAATTGAAAGCGCTCAGTTTACCTTGATGCGTCACTCGCTTCACGGCGTTGCAGATGCATTACAGCTTTCTCAAGCCACACTGAACAATATGAAGCAGAATCTCTTTGGCGCATTTATTTATAACTCGCTAGGGATCCCTGTTGCTGCAGGTCTACTATTTCCGTTTACAGGTACTTTACTCAGCCCTGTCGTTGCAGGAGCGGCAATGGCCTTGTCTTCCATTACGGTCGTCAGTAACGCTAACCGACTACGCCTATTCACACCCAATAAAAAGGAGAGCTAAGATGGTACTCATTATCGGGGTTGCACTCATCGCATTTATTGTTTGGTGGTTTTGGTTATGCCAATAAGAGTGAATCATTGTTCAGAAAATCACTAGCAAAAAACACTCATACCAAGCAATAAATTACTGTGTCGACATAACATTAACGCACTATAAGGATAAATTGTTCAACTTAAAGGGCTATGATATACCTAAGTTAAACAATGACCTTTGGTGCGTTATGCTGAAATCTTTCTTCACGAAACTGTTTATCGTTTTCCCTTTTTTAGCATCTTCTGCTTTTGCTGATCCTATGGTTTGGCATGCTACTGATGGCCATCGCCAATTTACGATCTTAGGCTCGATCCATGTGGGTACACAAGATATGTACCCCCTACCTGAAATTTTCCTTAATCACTGGCAAGCCGCTGATGGACTGATAGTCGAAGCCAATATTCTTGACACCAAGATGCCTTCATTCACCTTTAATCCACCATTAACCCACTCATTACTCAGCGAATCAGACACACTAAAGCTCAACAAAATAGCCAAACAATTGAAGCTAAAACCCAATGATCTGGCTTATGCTCCACCATGGTATAGCGTAATGAGTATTCAGCTCGCGCTTGCTTATAACCTCGGGCTTCAAGCCGATTTAGGCATTGATTATATTTTGCTAGAACGTGCCGCTAATCAATCGATGCCTATTCATCAACTCGAAAGTGTCGCTAAGCAGCTTGATATGATGAAAAAGCTACCTAAAAATGGATTAGATATGCTGCTTGAGACCATTAATGATTGGGATGAAGTCGATGATCAACTCGACTGTCTCATTGCGGCTTGGCAAGATGGCGATAAAGAAAAACTCGAGAGTTTATTTGCCGCTAGCAGTTACTCAGATGAAACCGATTTTATGTTGATCGACCAGCGTAATATCAATTGGGTAGAACAACTGAACGATACCCAAAAATACCCAGCGGGAAATTACATGCTAGTAGTAGGTGCATTTCATTTAATCGGTCCACAAGGCTTACCTAGCCTTTTGAAAGAAGAAGGGTTTAGCGTTCAGTTACTCACTCAAAGTGGGCAATCACAGTGCGAATGGTAAATACTCTATCGCTTACCATTCTTCGAATTTTACGCTCGATATCTGAGGATTAAACATGCAAATAAGAGCACTTTTATTGTCACTTATTTTACTGACAGGCTGCACACATACTCCTGATGATATAGAGCCGGTAAAAGCCTTCGACATTAATCGCTTTCTAGGCCAATGGTACGAAGTGGCAAGACTCGATCATTCATTTGAGTCTGGGCTATCCAATGTCACCGCGACTTATGAAATGCGTAAGGATCAAGGAATCAATGTTGTTAACCGTGGATTTTCTGCAGATAAAGAACAATGGAGTGAGGCAATAGGTAAAGCTTACTTCGTCGATAAAACCGATGTTGGTCATCTCAAAGTCTCTTTTTGGGGACCTTTCTATTCATCGTATGTCGTTTTCGAATTAGGAGATAATTACGATTACGCCTTTGTTTCAGGCTATAACAAAGATTATTTATGGCTGCTGTCACGCACACCGCAAGTGGATCCTAGCATCATGAAGAAGTTTCTCGCCGATGCTAAAAAGAAAGGATTTGATACCTCGAAATTAATCATGGTTGAACACTCATAGTCATTGAATGTTCACGCCATTCTACAAAGCTACGATGCGCGAACAAGCTGCACTATTCACTGCGCCATCTACTACAGAAGTCCACATTCGCTTAAAAAAAAGCCTCGTCTTTCGACGAGGCTTTTTTCATTATCATTTTTCCACGAAACACTTAGTAGTGTGCGCTTTGATGCTTACAACGGTAAATATCAGCGTATACCGACGTTGGTGCACCACCGGATGTCGACACTATTTTCTTAATCTGATAACGGTTACCCGACATCATATACGTATCGTTCGCAAGGTTAATATAAACGCCTTCCGGTGAAGTTTTCTCAATAAACTGCGTACCCAAAACTTTACAGGTAGCGTTTTCAATTTCAGCAAAAGTGATCGCTTTAACCAAATGTGCCCCAGGCAATAGCTGGGCAACATCCGACGTTGTCAGTTCAGGCTTCTTCTCTTGAATTTTTTCACCACATTGATAGATAGCAGCAACCACACTTGTTGGACGATTTTTCCTAGTCGCAAGTACTTCTACGACACTGTAGTGATTACCACCACTCGCGTAAGCCACATTTTTCAGCTCTAAGTCGACATTATTAGGATGCGCATTTTGAATTGTATGCGTTTTAATTAAATCGCAATTTAAGAAACGAACAGAATGTTCTGAAATTTCAGAGACACTTTCAGCACCAGGATTGAGTTGGATTTTTTTAGTTACACAGCCAGTCAATGCGAAAAGAATACCAGCAAAAATGATTACATGTTTCATAACAGACACTTAAAAGAATACAGAGCTGAGATACTACCACCCATATGTGCGGAGTCTAATAAAAGCACTATTTAGTAGGCTCATTAACTATTAATCGAATAAAAAGCATTCGACTCATAAAGCCAGACAATAAGTTCTTAATTATCAGCGTACTAAAACAGTGTCTTGTGGTGAGAGTTTAGGAGGTTAATAAATAGGCCAAGAGTAAAGAGCCTGCTTTTGAAAATAGGGAACCCCCGACCCTCTGGTCCGCCACTCTACAGAGCTGCGATGCGCTACCAAGCTACGCTATGCACTGAGCCATTCACTACACAAATCCACATTCGCTTTAACGAAAAAAGCCTCGTCTTTCGACGAGGCTTTCTAAAGGTGGTCGGTGAAGAGGGATTCGAACCCCCGACCCTCTGGTCCCAAACCAGATGCGCTACCAAGCTGCGCTATTCACCGAGCTGTATGTTTTAAATCCTACCAGATTCTTCTGCTCAACTTACATTCAACAGAAATAAGGTGGTCGGTGAAGAGGGATTCGAACCCCCGACCCTCTGGTCCCAAACCAGATGCGCTACCAAGCTGCGCTATTCACCGAGCTGTATATTTTAAATCTTACCAGATTATTCTGTCCGACATACACCCAACAGAAGTAAGAGTGGTCGGTGAAGAGGGATTCGAACCCCCGACCCTCTGGTCCCAAACCAGATGCGCTACCAAGCTGCGCTATTCACCGACAATTCAGTTTTATCAACTGACTCAACAGGATTGCTGCTGAGGTCGCTTATAATACTCAGCACGGTAATTTACGCAAGTACTTAACGCATTTTTTTTCACTTTAAAACATCAGTTGCTTATCTAACGTCCAGATTGCTCAATATCACACACTTAGAGTGATCTGACACACAAAGCAAAGTACAACTTGCATACAGTTTTAATACCATTGATCTAGATCATCATAACAAATCGTTATCATTGGGTATCTTGTCACCATTACTCAACAACGCTAAGGATTAGCATGGACTTTTGGTTAGATCTCCTCTTCGGTAATGCCGTTGGCTTATCTTCAATGATTGTAATCTTTGGTGCGTTAGGGTTAATGATCTTTTTCGGCGGGTTCTTTGTTTACAAAGTGCTCTCGGCACCTTCTCCTCACTAGAGCCATTAAGCAAAATCTATTTTTGCTGACCCGGGGTCTTTATGGTTTGCACGACCGCAAGTCGTAGCTTGACCCTGGTCACTTTTCTTGTGGCTTATTTTTCGCTTCAATCTGATAATTCGATCAGGTTGAAGCTTTGCATTTTGATCATTTTTCTCCGCAAATAGGTATACTAAGAACACCCGTTTCTTAAGCTATATCATCATGCCAAATAACGATGAACTCGATCTCTTTAAAGAGATGATGGCCGACGTTGCGCCAATCACCCAAGATACAATTGAAACCACAGTAAAGCATCAAGTCACCGATGCACATCTTGCACGCCGCCTTGCAGCCCAAACACTGACCAATAGCGATCCAGAATATCTGTCGTTGGATTATGCGAAAATGTGTCAGCCTGATGATATGTTGGAATTTAAGCGAGATGGTGTTCAAGAAGGTGTATTTCGAAAAATGCGCCTAGGTAAATACGATATTCAAGCTAGGTTAGACCTTCACCGCAAAACATTAAAACAAGCCCGTGACGAAGTGCTGCACTTTCTTCGACAATGCCATCGCATGGATATTCGTACTGTCATCATTATACATGGCAAAGGTGAGCGCTCTAATCCACCTGCATTAATGAAAAGCTATCTCTCGACTTGGCTAGAACAAATCTGTGAAGTGATGTGCTACCACTCAGCCCTTCGTCAGCATGGCGGCAATGGTGCTTTGTATGTGATGTTGAAAAAGAGTCCAGAGAAAAAGCTGGAAAATCGAGAGCGCCACATGAGTAAAAAAGGCTAACTCGATAACCCGTGAATGTCTTTTAGGACGAGGCACTCTTTTCAGATCGACCAGATCAAAAAAGGAGCGACTAGCGCTCCTTTTTCTTTATACAAAATACACAACACGTAAAGCTAATAGAATAAGTACCACACCGGATAAACGATCTATCCACAGAGCCTTAGTTCTTAATACATCCAGCACTTTAGGTCGCGATAAGACTATCGCTATCAAGGTGTACCATAACCCATCCACCAGCAGTGGGGTCGCAACAATGATGCTACGGCTAACCGATTCGGTCCCTACCGCAACAAACTGACTAAACAAGGCTAAAAAGAACAGTGCAAGTTTAGGGTTTAATAATGAAATCATTAGTCCATCACGTGCTGCTTCAAATAAACTTGTTGTTTCCCCCGCTTTCAACTTAGCAGCAATACCGCCCTTCGAGCGCAGTGCATTCACACCTAAATACGCAAGATACGCAGCCCCTGCATAGCCAATAGCCATAAACAAGGTTGGCGACTGCTTCAACACAACTGCAAGCCCTAATAGCGTCAGTAAAGCATAAAAGCCGACACCCATCGCATGCGCCCATGATGTAACTATGCCGTGTAATCGCCCACTTGCAAGACTGTGCTTCGCCACAACGGCAAGACTAGGCCCTGGTGACATCGCACCTAAAATACAGATAATAAAAAGAGAAAACCAAATACTGAGTGTCATGCTGCGCTCCTTGTTAGGGCGCTAAAGTAACAAGACTATAGTATTAATTGAAATCAAAAAAAGTCATGGACCTTATGACTTCAACTCATACTCATTGAATACATAGAATCACGCATCACGGTGAGTACACGCTGGCGAAGCCATTGATGAGGCAAGTCGCTATCATATTTAGGGTGCCACATTAGCCAGTATTTATGCTGGTCAACAGGCATAGGAAGTGGCAGAAAATGAATGGGATAGCTTGGCTTCATGTTTAGCGCAATATGTTCAGGTACAACCATCAACATATCGCTACGACTCAACGTATTGAATGCAGAAGTAAAAAAAGGAACTCGAAATTTAATATCCCGTTGAAGTCCTTGCGACGATAAGTACTGCTCAATAAAACTGTCTTTATCACCACCACCTGAAACTGAAATATGGCTATAACGTAAAAAGTCTGTCAGCGATAACTGACTTTGCTGAGCAAGAGGATGCTGCTGACTCATCACGCAAACCGGATAATCAGCACCAATCGGTTCACCACATAAACCTTCAGGCAATGAAGAAAGCATGGAGGAGAATAAATGAATATCACGCTGACCTAATTCAGAGTAAAAATCAGGTTGCCATAATTGATACTCTACCGAGACTTGAGGTGCATGTTCACGTAATAGCTCTACCACATCAGGTAAAATATATTGCGCAACATAATCCGATGATGACAATACAACCTTGCCCCGCCAAGTTTGCGGATCAAAAGTATCTAGCTGAAGGATCTGCTGACAATCACCAAGCACAGCATCCACTCTTGCCTTGAGTTGCTCTGCTTTGGGTGTCATCAACAATCGATTACCGTCACGAATCAACAAGGGATCATGAAAAATATCACGTAACTGGTAAAGCTGTCGGCTAACCGCAGACTGAGTAATGTGCAGCCGCTCTGCCGCACGACTAACATGGCACTCTTCCAGCAAAGCCTGCAAGCTAACCAATAAGTTAAGATTAATATTTTTCATGAATATACAGCCTGTTAAATTTTGGCTATTGGAGCAAAAGTACCTTGTGTTAGCTTAACCAAATCTTGCGGAGACAATTCAATTTCAAGCCCGCGTCGACCAGCGCTCACACAAATACTTGAAAAGGCCGTTGCTGATTGATCAACAAATGTTGGTAAGCGCTTTTTCTGACCTAATGGACTGATCCCCCCGACCACATACCCTGTGGTTTTTTCAGCAATAGCAGGATCCGCCATATCTGCTTTCTTGCCACCCGCCGCTTTTGCCGCGGATTTAAGATCAAGCATACCGGCGACAGGAACTACTGCTACCGCAAGCTTTTTGGGGTCACCGTTTAATGCAAATAACAGTGTTTTAAAAACCTGTTGCGGATCTTGCCCTAAAGCATCAGCGGCTTCTAAACCAAAATTGGTGTTAGCTGGGTCGTGTTCATACTGATGAACTTGATATGAGATGCCTTGTTTTTTCGCTAATTTAATTGCTGGTGTCATGCTCTTCATTCTTGCTGGTTCAAATCAATACTTTCATCATACGCTTTTCAAACCATAAAAAAACGGCTCCTCTAAAGGAGCCGTTCTCTTTGATTTAATTCACGCTTATTTATAAATGATTTCGCCTTTAGGCGCGTAGGCATTCACATCAACAGGGCTATTTGTTTCTAAGAACTCTTTAAGGACTTCTGCATCAACAAAACCAGTGTTTACATAACCTGGGTGGTCAGCCAATTTAGGGTAACCATCGCCGCCCGCAGCGTTAAAACTTGGCACAGTGAAACGGTATGTCGCTTTAGGATCTAGCTTTTTACCGTTAAGTACCACGTTGTTTACTTGACCATTCGCTACCGTCATTGAAATACCGTAGAACTGTGCGTAAGCACCAGAGTCGATAGGCTTGGTCGCAACGACATTAAGGTAATCAAGTACTTCTGCACCGCTCATATCAGTGTAAGTTACGATATTGCCGAATGGTTGAACCGTAAGCACATCTTTGTAAGTGATATCGCCCGCGGCAATAGAATCACGTACACCGCCCGAGTTCATTACCGCAAAATCTGCTTTGGCACGCTGCATATGTGATGCTGCAATCAGACGACCTAAGTTAGTTTGCTTAAAGCGCACAACACCGCGGTCACCTTCCAGTTTACCGTTTGATTCAGCAATCTTAACGTTAAGTTGATCTTGGCCTTTTTCTTGGTAAGGCGTTAAGAAATCAAGCACTTCTTCATTTTTAACAATTTCATCTTGAATGAATACGCGCTTTTTCGAGCCATCAGCCAACTTCACTTTTTTCTTCAAGTTCACTGGTACAAGATCGTAGCTCACCATACGTAGTTCGCCGTTTTGGAATTCGAAATCCGCACGACCTACATATTTACCCCATTCGTGCGCCTGAACAATCCAAGTACCATTTTGGCTATCAGGCTTACAAGCATCACCTGGTTTGAAGTTCTTGTTGTACATGTTTGGACCTTCCATGCACACAGGTTCTTGCGAGTGGCCACCGACGATCATATCCAGATCGCCTTCTTGAAGGTAGCGCGCTAATGCAACATCACCCGGCGCATTCACACCACGGTTACCATTGGCATAGTGACCCATGTGAGTCGCGGCAATGATCACGTCAGGATTTTCAGTTTCACGCAGCTCTGCAATCACTTTTTTCGCTTCAGCTTTAGGATCGCGGAACTCTACCCCACCGATATATTCAGGGTTACCAATTTTTGCAGTATCTTCCGTTGTTAGGCCGATAACCGCAATTTTGATACCTTGTTGTTCAAAGATTTGATACGGCTGGAATAAACGCTCACCGGTTTTTTTATCGTAAATATTGGCAGAAAGAAATGGGAAGTCAGCCCAACCTTCTTGCTTACGAAGTACATCAAGTGGGTTATCAAATTCGTGATTACCCAATGCCATTGCATCGTAACCTAGCATGTTCATGCCTTTAAAATCAGGCTCAGCATCTTGAAGATCTGATTCAGGTACACCGGTGTTGATATCGCCACCAGAAAGAAGCAACGTTGTGCCACCTTCAGCTTTTACTTCAGTACGAATTTGGTCAAGCAGGGTTTTACGCGCAGCCATACCATACTCACCGTATTTGTTTTCCCAAAAACGGCCATGGTTATCGTTCGTGTGAAGGATAGTAATTTTGTAGGCTTTATCAGCATCCCACGTAGGAGCGTTACTATCAGCTTGGCTTGCACAGCCACTGAGTACTGCAAGTAAAGCTGCACTTAATGCAGTCTTAGCAAATAGGCGTTGCTTCATGAATATCACCTTAATTCAGTTATTATTATTCCTTTATGCCACTACTCTTTACTGCGCTCAAAAAGGCAACCGTTAGGAGTAGAAATCGGCGTTAGTTTAAAATAATTACTGATATCAAGTGCATCCATTTCATGAATATGTCGGTTAGCTCACCCTACAGTGGCACTAATTGTCTGATTTATTGCAAATTTGCATAAAAAAGCTCTACCGAAGTAGAGCTTGATAAGAATTGGCTTTATCTATGCTTACGCATAATTGTGTATAAGGCTCACTAGGCAGTAGCAGCCTCACGCGCTGCATGCTTAATAAACACAGCAGCAACAGCAGCAATCGCTAAGAAGAAACAGTAATAAGAATGACTCACCACTTCTAATGGTGATAAGCCAAAAACAGAGCCCAATAATAGTGCTTGCGCGCCGTACGGTAGAATACCTTGGATGACACACGAGAATATATCAAGCAAACTTGCCGCTCGACGAGGCGTCACACCGTTGGTTTCAGCTAGCTCACGCGCGACACCACCCGATACGATAATCGCCACCGTATTATTAGCAGTACAGCAGTTAGTTAGACTAACAAGGCTCGCGATACCCAATTCGCTGGCACGCAAGTTTTGTCCTTTCGTGTGCGCTTTACTAAACACGTTAATCACACGACTAATCAGCTGTGTTAGATACGCTAAGCCACCTTGTTGGCGCATTAACTCGCCCATACCGCCAATTAACATCGACAGTAAGAAGATCTCTTGCATATTGCCAAAACCAGCATAGATATCTTTCGCATACGTCGCGAAGCCATAGCCATCTGTTGCCACTAAACCAACGCCACCAGCAAGAACAATACCCAAGCTAAGTACCACAAAGACATTCACGCCAGATACCGCGAGTACTAAAATGGTAATGTAAGGCAGCACCTTCAACCATTCAACATCACCCGTTGCTGGCACATCAGTGGCGGTACTACTCGCCGCAAACAATAAAATCGCGGCAATAGCAGCAGGCAAAGCAATGCCGATATTCTCTTTGAATTTATCGCGCATCTGACAGCCTTGTGAGCGTGTCGAGGCAATCGTTGTATCAGAGATAATAGATAAGTTATCACCAAACATGGCACCGCTCAGTACCACACCCGCAGTTAGAGCAACATCCATACCTGCAGCTTGCGCAATACCTAAAGCAACGGGGGCAACCGCTGCAATTGTGCCCATTGATGTGCCCATCGCCGTCGCAATAAAGGCAGAAATAACGAAAATACCCGGCAGAATCAAGCTTGACGGTAGCATCGACAAACCAAGGTTAACGGTCGCATCTACCCCACCCGTTGCTTTCGCAACAGACGCAAAGGCACCCGCTAATAAATAAATCATACACATAGCGATAATATCGCCATGGCCTACACCTTTAATAAACTGCTCTATCGCTTTATTCAGTTTATTTTTACTCAGTAATAGCGCAACAACGACAGCTGGTAATGCTGCAACAGGGGCTGGTAACTGGTAGAAGGCAAAATCGACACCTTGAAAGGTTAAATAACTCCCGACACCAATAAAGAGGGTTAGAAATACCCCTAGCGGTAAGAGCGCAAGTGCTGACGGCGCAATGGGCTGATCAGACTGAGATTGTGTTGTGTTCGGCATGATGGCTTTAGTCATCTATTTTAGAATTTGGCTTAGACTAAAACTAACCCCTAGCCGAGTCAACATCTAGACGTCTAAACATCCAAATTAAAATATGCACCACGAATTGCGTATAATACAAATCTCACATTTAGTTTAATTTATAAATTAAAACTAAAAAGTTTATTTTTTATATACGATGATAAATAACTTTTATATCCACAATTAATTTTATTATTCAAAAATAATTAAAATACAAATTTAACAGTAAAACAATCTGCCCTATAAAACAAACACGTGCACAATTATAACTTTAAAGCTAAAATATAATTCCTTTTCAATATAATCATAAAAACTATGAAATTATCTTTAAAGAAGAAGTTCATCAGTGCTAGTTTAGCGGCAGTTGTTATTATGGCAACCGCATTAACTTGGTTAGCTTCCGACCAGTTATATAATGAGACACGTAATGGTGTAATTTCTCGCGCATACAGCTTAACAAATGCCGCAAGTAATACAGTTCGTGAATGGGTTAATATTCGAGGTAGTATTACCAAAGCATTCTCACCTTATATAAACAGCACTAATCCAACGCCTTTTCTACAACAAGCAAAACAAGCTGGTGACTTTGAAGACATCTACTTCAGTGACAGTAATGGCAAGGTCTATGGCTCTATATCTGATCGTAACTACAGTGCTTACGACCCACGTGAGCGCCCGTGGTACAAGGGTGCAGCGGCAGAAGGTAAACAAACAATTACATCAGCTTACCGTGATGCAATGAGTGGTTCACTCATGGTAACCATTACTGAACCTGTGTATAAAAATGGCCGCCTAGTTGGCGTAATTGGTTCAGATGTTTTAATTGATCAGCTTATTGATGAAGTGGTTAACCTAGATGCAGGTAAAAATGCTTATGCGATGTTACTGGATAACCGTGATGGTACATTCTTAGCACATCCAAATAAAAACTTATTGCTAAAACCAATCAGCCAATATAATAGTGAGTTCAACCAATCAAGTATTAAAAAAGCAATACAAGATAAATCAATTGAAACTCTCAATATTGATGGTGACGATAAATTAATTTACTTTATACAAGTTCCAAATACGACTTGGACACTTGGCGTTGAGATGGATCGAAACACTGAAGAGGCAAGTTTAACGTCATCCCTCCGTCAATTAATCATCGTTTCAATTCTAATTACACTGGCAGTAGTAGCCGCTGTTACTTTCTTGGTTAACTTTTTATTCCGCGATCTTGATCATGTATCTGTCGCATTAGCAGAAATTGCATCAGGTGAAGGCGATTTAACGCAACGCTTAGAACCACGTAGTGACGATGAAGTTGGTCAATTGGCCCTTAACTTCAACCGCTTTGTCGGTAACATGCACCAAATGGTGTTGCGTTTACGTGATGTGTCTGACTCATTAGGTGAGCAAGCGCGTACAACCGCATCACAAGCAGAAGAGCGCAGCACGCGCATCCAACACCAGCAAGATGAAATCAACATGGTTGCCACTGCGATTAATGAAATGGCGGCAGCAACTCAAGAGATCGCAGGTAATGCAGATAACACTGCGCAAACATCGGGTGAAACCGTTAGCGCGGCAGAGCATGGTTCTGAGCAAGTCACTCAAAGTCAGCAATCTATTTCGAGCTTAGCTGGTGAAGTTGAAACGGCGACAGGTGTGATTGGTGAGCTCAATACACATGCGCAAAGCATCAACACCATTCTTTCAACCATTCAAGGTATTGCAGAACAAACCAACTTACTTGCGTTGAATGCCGCCATTGAAGCCGCACGCGCCGGCGAGCAAGGCCGGGGTTTTGCTGTTGTGGCCGATGAAGTTCGAGTACTGAGCCAACGTACTCACGCTTCAACACAAGAAATCCAGCAGATGATTGAAACACTACAGCAAACAACAGGCCGCGCTGTGGGCATTATGGAGAACAGCCGCCACTTAGCGGAAACCTCAGTTGATGATGCCAATGCCGCTTCAGCAAGCTTGTCGCAAATTAATAATGCCGTCACTAACATCAGTGATATGGCAACTCAAATTGCCTCTGCCGCTGAAGAGCAGTCATCGGTAACAGAAGAAATCACCCGCAATACCCAAGGTATTCGCGATGTGTCTGATGAGCTGGCGCTAGAAGCCGATGAAGCAGCACGACAAGCAGCTGAATTATCACAGCTATCACACGAATTGCAGCAAGAGATTAACCGCTTCAAGCTATAACCCCACCAACAGACTCTACACGTAGTAGAGTCTATTAGTTAAAATCAAGGCATAGCGTAAATCATTTATTGCGCGCTATGCCTTTTCATTAAATAACGCTTTATTTACCCTCTTCAATATACTTTTTTGCATACCGCTTTATTTCTTTCGTAAAATATCTTCACGATCAATGCTCTATTACTTTTGTTTTTCAGAACAAATGCAACTTGATTAGTATTCCACTGGCGTATATTTCAATACTGCCATTTAAACGTCGCTTTTTGATGCTTAATTACAAGTCAAACGTCATAAAAAACACGCAGCATTTATTATGAATAAAAATATTAATAAATTAATTAAATACCCGTGCATATTAAAAAGTATGTTTATAAACTTAGTGTCCCAAACAGTTCCTAAATATGACATTGAAGTAGACAATGACCTTAACATTAAAACAAAAACTCATTGGAGCTAGCCTTTCAGCCGTTGTACTAATGGCAACAGCTTTAACCTGGCTGGCAGCAAACCAACTAAACAACCAAACTCGTAATGGCGTTTATTCCCGCGTAAATAGCCTATCAACCGCAGCAACCGATGGTATCAGTGATTGGGTTAACATCCGTCGAGATATCGCTAGTGCATTTAACGATCATGCTAGCCAAGCAGATGTTGTTCCTTTCCTGAAGCAAGCTCGTAATGCCGGTGGATTTGACGATATTTTCTTAGGTACTCCACAAGGTGATATGTACCGCTCTCATCCAGAACGTAACCGAGCGGACTACGATCCACGTACTCGACCTTGGTACAAAGATGCAAACAGTGCTGGCAAACAAATTATTACTACCGCCTATCAAGATGCCATTACTAACGCACTATTAGTGACTATTGCAGAACCCGTTCGTAAAAATGGTCAGCTAGTAGGTGTTGTTGGCGCAGATGTACTAATCGATCAGTTGATTGATGATGTGATTAACCTTGATGCAGGCAAAAATGCTTATGCCATGTTGATCAATAAGCAAGACGGTACATTTTTAGCTCATCCAAATAAGTCTTTATTACTGCAACCTATCAACCGCTACAGCAGTGCGTTCTCCTTGTCTGCCATCGATACACAAATGCGATCCAATCAGATTGAAAATATGCAGATCAAAGGTGTTGATAAGCTCGTTCACTTCACTGCTATCCCGGATACCGACTGGATCCTTGGTATCGAAATGGATCAAGCAACAGAAGAAGCAAGCATGCATAGCCTGATGCGCCAACTGTTCATCACCTCGATTGTGATCACTATTATTGTGGTCGCTATTGTGGCTTGGCTAGTTAACTTCTTGTTCCGCGATCTTATGCGTGTATCTGATGCACTCGCAGAAATCGCATCAGGGGAAGGCGATTTAACCCAGCGTCTTGAGCCACGCAGCGATGATGAAGTCGGTCAACTAGCTCTTAATTTCAACCGCTTTGTCGGTAACATGCACCAAATGGTGATGCGCTTACGTGATGTTTCTGATTCGTTAGGCCAACAAGCGCAAACAACGGCATCGCAAGCAGAAGAACGCAGCACTCGTATTCAACATCAACAAGATGAAATCAATATGGTTGCCACTGCGATTAATGAAATGGCGGCAGCAACACAGGAAATCGCCGGTAATGCAGATAATACCGCGCAAACATCAGGTGAAACGGTGAGTGCAGCAGAGCATGGTTCAACCCAAGTTACCCAAAGTCAGCACTCGATCTCTAGCCTTGCCGGTGAAGTCGAAACCGCAACAGGTGTGATTGGTGAGTTAAATACACATGCGCAAAGTATCAATACTATCCTTTCGACCATTCAAGGGATTGCCGAGCAAACTAACCTACTGGCATTGAATGCCGCAATTGAAGCTGCTCGTGCAGGTGAACAAGGCCGTGGCTTCGCCGTTGTAGCCGATGAAGTACGTGTATTGAGCCAACGTACTCACGCTTCAACGCAAGAAATCCAGCAGATGATTGAGACGCTACAGCAAACAACAGGTCGCGCTGTCGGTATAATGGAAAACAGTCGCCACTTAGCTGAAACTTCAGTTGATGATGCAAACGCAGCCTCTGCTAGCCTGTCACAGATTAATACAGCAGTGACCAATATTAGCGATATGGCGACACAAATTGCCTCTGCTGCTGAAGAGCAATCTTCAGTTACAGAAGAAATCACTCGCAATACTCAGGGTATTCGCGATGTGTCTGATGAACTGGCATTAGAAGCCGACGAAGCTGCGCGACAAGCTGCTGAACTCTCTTCATTGTCACATCAGCTACAACAAGAAATTAATCAGTTTAAGCTATAAGCCAGCCTGAAAATGAAACAAAAAAGGGTGTCACTGAATCAGTGACACCCTTTTCTTTTACCTATTAGTCAGTATCTACTAACCCTGACTCCGCTTATATCAATAGCGCACGGTTAAAAATTGAATAAGATTGCAGATACCGCCAGCACACCAACCACTAAAATAAAGTGATTACTCACTTTGCCACGATAACGGCGTAACGATTCAACTTTATAAACCGCAATAACTGGCATGATAAATAAAATCATCGCAATCACTGGGCCTGAAAAGGCTTCCATCATGCCTAAAATACTCGGGTTCATCACAGCTGCTCCCCAAATACTCAGCATCATAAAGACAATTCCCGCTTTATCTGTCGCTTTTGGCGACAAACTAGAATGCTTACGGACTAAACCATTAAAACTCTCGCGCGCACCTAAAAAGTGACCAAGAAATGATGATGATATGGCAATAAAGGCAATCAGCGGACCAAGCAGAACAATAAAAGGATTGTCATGAATATTAGCAAGGTAAGACAGTACAGAGACATTCTGCGCTTTCGCTTCAAGTAGTTGCTCTGGGCTTAAGCTTAAGACACAAGAGAAAACGAAGAACAGTACAAAGCCAATCAGCATGATAGAGGTACGCTTTAGAATATGTTCCGCTTTATCGTTAGCGGCTTTACCGTAGTGACGACGCTGCGCTTGGGCAAAACTTGAGATTGCAGCTGCATGACTAAATGCAAAAACCGTCACAGGTACAGAAAGCCAAACTGTCAGTGAAAAATCCCCCACACTTGGTAGCGCACCCATAGTTGGTAAATGCCAGTTGGGGATCATGTATACCGAAAGGCAAAATAGAATTGCAGCCAGCGGATAAACAATAATTTCAAAGGCTTTTAGCATCACCTTTTCACCCGCTAGCATGATGGTGATCATACTAAAAACCAGTAGACCAGATAAGGCAATACGCGATGGCGAACCGAAGCCCAGTTGATTAACAATAAAGCTATCAACAGTATTCGTTAGACCGACGCCGTAAATCAACAAGATCGGGAAAATAGACAGAAAATACAATACCGAGATCACTAGACCAGCCGAGCGGCCAAAATGCTCTTCTACTACATCGGTAAAATCTGCTTTCTGATTACGAGAAGAAAGAACAAAACGCGCTAAACCACGGTGTGCAAAGTAGGTCATCGGAAATGCAAGTAAGGACATCAACACTAAGGGCCAAAAGCCACCCGCACCAATGTTGATTGGCAAGAAGAGAATACCCGCCCCCACTGCGGTACCAAATAAGCTTAGCATCCAGCTTGTATCGTGTTTACTCCATGAAGAACTGGACACGTCTTCATTGCTTACTGGTATATCTTGAGATAATGACACGTAACAACCTACTTCTGCGGAATTAAAATCTGGCCGAAGTATATCGGCTTGGCATTTAATTCTCACAAAGCGAACGACAAACATCTCACTCCGTAACCATGAAATATATAGTTACATCCCCCACCATAAAAGAGGTGGATACTTTAATTCGCTACTAAGTGGCCAGTTAAGCAGAGCTATCCACCAAATTTTTCAAATTTTCATTTTTTTATTGCCGAACAAAAAAGCCCCAGTAGGCGAACTTACTGGGGCTTTTCACTATAACTAGTATGCACTAGTGCACTGATAATCAGTTAATTTCGATTGGCTCGAACGCTTTAACAAGATCATCAAGTTGTTTAATTTGCTTCAAGAAGGGTTCTAGCTTATCAAGAGGGAAAGCCGAAGGGCCATCACAGCGTGCTTGATCTGGGGTTGGGTGCGCTTCCATAAATAGGCCCGCAATACCCGCAGCAATACCACAACGCGCAAGATCAACCGTTTGCTCGCGACGACCACCAGAAGCTGCACCTTGAGGATCACGGCACTGAAGTGCATGTGTCACATCAAAGATGATTGGGCTGCCTTTTGATGCTTTTTTCATCACATCGAAACCAAGCATATCAACAACAAGATTGTCGTAACCGTGCAGTACACCACGCTCACAAAGAATGATATTTTCGTTACCACACTCTGCAAATTTCTCTGTAATGTTACCCACTTGACCTGGGCTCATGAACTGTGGTTTTTTCACGTTGATCACAGCACCCGTTTTCGCCATTGTCTGAACCAAATCAGTTTGACGCGCAAGGAAAGCAGGAAGCTGAATAACATCAACCACATCAGCAACAGGCTGAGCTTGGTGATGTTCGTGAATATCCGTGATGATCTTCACACCAAACGTGTCTTTCAGTTCTTGGAAAATCTTAAGCCCTTCTTCCATACCAGGGCCACGGTATGAATGAACAGATGAACGGTTCGCTTTATCGAAAGACGCTTTGAAGACATAAGGGATACCAAGCTTGTCTGTCACTTTTACGTAATGTTCACAGATCTTCATCGCTAAATCGCGAGATTCAAGCACGTTCATGCCACCAAACAGGACAAACGGTTTGTCGTTTGCTACATCAAGATCGCCAACGCGAACTACTTTCTGTTCCATCATTATCTTTTCTCTTTATTAGTGAAGGGTCAGCGGCTCTTCGTTCAGGGCTGCTACTTGCAACTTCAATAACTCAGCTGCAGGGTCTTCAGGGCATTGTTCAATAAAATAGCTATAATCAGAGGCTGCAGCATGGCTACAGTCTAGCTTTTGATAAATATAACCACGGTCACGAATTTCATGCGGATCGTCTGGCTGCATCTTCAAAGCAAGATCGCTACAGCGCAACGCATCGGTATATTGCTCTTCACGCAGTAAAGCGCTTTTCATTACCGTTAACCAACGCTTAATTATATCGCTGTTGGTCGCATTTTCGAGATCTCTTGCGCCAATTTGTGCGAATGGGCCTTTCGCCCCTTTAAGCCAACCACCTAAAGTACGTAGGCTTAAAAATTCACCGTCAAATGGGTTGATATACTGAATTTCGCTATCATACCAAGTCACTTTCAAAATGAATTGGGTGGGGAAACCGACACTACTAACAGGTAGATCAAGGTGATTAGCCAAATAAAGAAAGATAGCACCTAAACTCACAGGAATACCGCGCTTACGATCTAACACTTTATCGAGGTAGATATTGTCAGACGAGAAGTATTGCTGTTCATCCCCTTCAAAGCCCCACTCACGATAAAATAAACGAATCAAGCCATCCAATCGTACATGTGGGTTAGGTTCATCCATCAACGCGTGTTCAGCTTCTTTTGCCATACGCTCAAGTTGGATTTGTACCCAGCCTTTCGGAAATGAAGGATCCGTTAACGCTGTCATCGCTAATGCTCCTTCAACAAGTGGCATTTGCTCTAATTCTTCATGACTAAAGTTCACGTCAATCACCCTAAAAATGATGTTTTGGTCATTGCGATATTAGCGGCAGCAACTAGCCAACCTAACGCACCAAAATACGCGAACGTTTTAAAAACTTTATTTTTACCGTATTTCAATGTGAAAAAGCCCAACGCAATGTACGCCAGCACACAACTTAGTTTTTGTGTTAACCAGCTTCCAGCTTCGGTAAACGGCATAAAGCCCGTTATGAAGATCAGCGCCACACCCGACAGTAATAGAAACGTATCAACGACGTGGGGTGCTATTTTGAGGAATTTTTTTTCATTCAGCGTGGAATTAGCCATCATCAAGCAATAACGAACTGTAAATAACAATACGCTCAGAACGATAGCCAGCATGTGGAAGTGTTTAGCTGCTGCATACATAGTTTTGTCTCTCTATCCTTGCCAACACCCAAGCGTTACGCGATCTAATCCTGCGTAATCTTGAGCTGTCTCTACTTGGGTATACCCCAAATCCTGTAAAATCTGACGAACGGCGAAGCCTTGCTCAAAGCCATGCTCCATCAATAACCAGCCATCCGTTTGTAAATGCTGTCGGCCTTGCTCACTGATAATTCGAATATCAGCTAAACCATTATCTGGCGCAACAAGTGCTGTTAGCGGTTCAAACCGCACATCCCCTTGCGCTAAATGCGGGTCTTGATCGTCAATATAAGGCGGGTTACTCGCAATCACAGCAAACTGATCATTGGCTGATAACGGGCTATACCAACTTCCAGACAAAAAAGCCGCATTGGTAATACCCAAACGTTGCCCATTTTCAGTCGCCAATTGCGCCGTTTCAGGACGAAGATCAATCCCAGTTACCAAGGCGTCAGCACGTTCAGAAGCCAGTGCTAGTGCAATCGCTCCCGTACCTGTTCCCAAATCTAACACTCGGCATGCTTGGCTTGGCATTTTATCCAATGCCAGCTCCACTAAGCGTTCGGTATCAGGGCGTGGGATCAAAGTATGCGGTGCGACTTTCAAAGACAGCGACCAAAATTCACGTTCACCGACAATATAAGCAATCGGCTCACCTTGAATACGCCGTGCAACTAATGCATCAAACATCTGCTGCTGCGCGTCCTCTAACGTTTTTTCTGGCCACGTCAGCAAATAACTGCGCGGTTTATCCAGCACATGACAAAGCAAAACAGCAGCATCAATGTGCGGGCTATCAGAGCCCGCATCGGTCAATTGCGCTGTAGTTTGCTTGAGCAAAGCGTCAATCGACAACGCCATTAGTTTTGTTCAGCCATTGCTGCAAGTTGATCCGCTTGGTGCTCAACCAATACTGGTTGGATCAAGCTATCTAAATCACCTTCCATCACTTCATTTAGGCGGTAAAGCGTTAACGTAATACGGTGATCCGATACACGACCTTGTGGGTAGTTATAAGTACGGATACGGTCAGAACGGTCACCCGAACCTAGTAGGTTACGACGTGTACTTGCTTCCGCTTCGTGACGACGTTCTTCTTCAGCTTTAATGATACGAGCAGCCAGTACAGACATCGCTTTTGCTTTGTTTTTATGCTGTGAACGCTCATCCTGGCACTCCACAACAGTACCTGTTGGTAAGTGCGTAATACGAATTGCAGAATCCGTGGTGTTGACGTGCTGACCACCCGCGCCTGATGCACGGAATGTATCAATTTTCAAATCTGCCGCTTTAATCTCAGGAAGGTCCGCTTCTGGGATCTCTGCCATTACAGCAACGGTACAAGCCGATGTATGAACACGACCTTGTGATTCTGTGGCCGGAACACGCTGTACACGGTGACCACCAGATTCAAATTTTAAGATACCGTAAGCACCTTCGCCGTTTACTTTCGCGATCATTTCTTTATAACCGCCTTGTTCTGAGCGGTTTTCACTGATCACTTCGATACGCCAACCTTGACGCTCAGCAAACTTGCTGTACATACGGAACAAATCACCCGCAAAGATACCCGCTTCATCACCACCCGCACCTGCACGAATTTCGACGAAACAGTTACGTTCATCATTTGGATCTTTCGGGATCAATAGTACTTGCAGCTCATCTTCCAGACGAATGATATTCGCTTTCGCGTCTTTCACTTCTTCTTGCGCCATTTCACGCATTTCAGGATCGTCTTCTTGTGCCATTTCTTCAGCGGCTTCCAAGTCTTCCTTTGCTTGTTGATACGCTTGGAAAGCTTTGGTTACTTCTTCTAGCTGAGAATATTCACGTGATAGCGCACGGAACTTATTTTGATCGCTAAGAACCCCAGGATCACCCAGTAAGTGTTGAACTTCTTCGTAACGCTCAACCAAAGTTTCTAATTTAACTAAAATGGACGGTTTCATAATTCACTACAAATCAATGTTCTGTTTATGGCGATAAGCAACATCTCTCATTAAGAATGCTTAACTTACCACCTCGAATAGGACGTCGTTATTTGCTTTTGGTGCTTAGACTCTGAGAATCTAATCCTAAGCTTTCACGAATAACGGCCAGCTTTTCCGGTTCACCGTGATGAGCCGCTTGTTGCATGGCGCGCGTTGGGGCATGAATCAACTTATTGGTGAGCTTATTACTGAGTTCGGTTAATACCTTTTCAGGATCACTACCATTAGCCAGTAACTGTAGACTGCGGCTCAATAAGTCTTGTTTAATATCATCAGCATGGCAACGGTATTGACGGATACTATCTACCGCTTCCAGTGAACGTAGCCAACTCATAAAAGCGGCGCTTTCTTCACTGACAATGGCTTCCGCTTGAATTGCAGCCACTTTACGTTGTTCACGGTTTTTGTTCACAATTCCTTGTAAGTCATCCACCGTGTAAAGATATACGTCGTTGAGATCACCCACTTCTTGCTCGATATCACGTGGAACTGCGATATCTACTAATAGCATAGGTTGGTGTCGACGTGCTTTGATCGCTTTTTCCACCATCCCTTTACCAACAATGGGTAATGGGCTGGCTGTTGAACTAATTACAATATCAGCACGGTGAAGGTGATCAGGGATTTCAGGTAAGCCGATCACCTCAGCACCAAATTCTTTAGATAATCCTGCCGCACGCTCTTTGGTGCGGTTAGCAACAATAAGGTTGTTACACCCTTGCTCAACAAGGTGGCGCGCCACAAGTTCAATTGTTTCACCTGCACCTACCAGTAAAACTGTTGCTTCTGACATAGATTCGAAAATCTGTTTTGCTAACGTACAGGCGGCAAACGCGACGGATACTGCGTTACCGCCAATATCAGTTTCAGTTCGCACCCGCTTCGCGACGGTAAAGGTTTTATGAAACAGCTTCTCTAACATGCCGTGCACCGCGTGGTGATCACCAGCATCTGAATACGCTTGTTTTACCTGACCTAATATTTGCGGTTCACCCAATACCAAGGAGTCTAAGCCACAAGCAACACGCATTAAATGGCGTACTGCAGCTTGCTCTTCATGGAAATAAAGGCTTGGCATGAGCTCATCTGCCGACAGCTGATGAAATTGGCTTAACCAATCAATAAGCACACCTGGCCCCGCTTGAGAGACGTCACAATACAGCTCCGTGCGATTGCACGTAGAGATAATAACGCCACTATTCACGTCAGGGTGTGTGCCTAGCTCATGTAGAGCGGCTGTTAGCTTATCAGGAGAAAAAGCCACTTTTTCACGCAAATCTACAGTCGCAGTATTGTGATTGATGCCTAATGCAAGCAAGGTCATGGAGACGGTGTACCAACGTTGCCAAATAAAAAGATCTAGGGCGGGATTTTACTTGATGACCCACCGTAATAAAAGGAAACAGGCAGATTCATTCATCATAGAGTACACATTTGCCGCTTTTTAGGTGCTATTTTACCCACTCGCTAACAATATACACATTAATTGCAAGCGCATGAAATTGCGTATTAAGCCAATGCTAAGCCTGTGCTTCTGTTACATATTATCACTTTGTCACCACGGCTTTTATTTGGCTTATCGCCTAATTACCGCTATTGTTTGCCCAAACTACCGAATGAGTCATTCGTCATGAATTTATCCGTGCCATTGTCGTTTAAACGCTGCCATCGCATGCTGAGCACTGCCTTAATGCTGATATTATTAGCTGGGTGTGCCCAACAAGCCCCCGTTCAATCTACCAATTGGCAAACCCATCAATATGCACTCGAACAGTTAAGCCACTACCAAGCAAAAGGGAAACTGGGCTACAAAGGCCCCGATCTTCGTTTTGGTGCGAACTTACTCTGGAAAACAGCGGCGCAAAAAGATCAGCTGCTTCTTACCAATTTTTTAGGTAGTACTTTACTCAAACTCGATACCACAGAATCTGGTGCCACACTGATCGACAATAATGGTCGTCGTCATCAAGGGACAGATGCAGCAACGCTAGTCCAGCAACTCACGGGGATTAACCTTCCTGTAGAACAAATGCGAGATTGGTTGATTGGTCTGCCAACAGCCGCAGATAGCTACCAACTAAATGAACAAAATACCGTTAGCTACTTAGCCAAGACAGTGGGCAATCAAACGTGGGAAATGACGTTTGATGAATATGACTACACCACCTCACCTGTATTACCAAAAAAAATGGTACTCACGCAAAATAGCCAACGTATCACCCTGATTATTCATTCTTGGTCTTTGAAATAAGTTATGAGCAGCCCAATTCTTACTCAAACAACACGCTGGCCTGCGCCTGCAAAACTCAACCTTTTCCTTTACATCACTGGTCGTAGACCTAACGGCTACCATGATCTACAGACCTTATTTCAGTTCTTAGATCACAGTGACACACTGACGATCACCGCTAATAACAGCACGGAAATTACGATTTCCCCTGAAATTGAAGGGGTCGCAACCGAAGATAATTTGATCTATCGCGCAGCCGATGCCCTGCGTAAAGCGGCAAACATTACAGCCGGCGCTGATATTCATATAGACAAGATTTTACCTATGGGTGGAGGATTGGGTGGTGGTTCATCTGATGCTGCGACAACCTTGGTTGCACTCAACTATTTATGGCAAACCAAGCTAACCGTAGAGCAGCTTGCTGAGATAAGTTTAGCCCTAGGCGCTGATGTACCTGTTTTCGTACGCGGAGTCAGTGCTTTTGCTGAAGGTGTTGGTGAAAAATTACAACCAGCAGAGCCCGAAGAAAAGTGGTATTTAGTCGCAAAACCAGACGTTAGCATCGCAACTGTCGATATTTTCACCCATTCGGACTTAACTCGCGATACTGAAAAACGCAGCCTGAAGGCACTATTAGCAGGGACTTACGAAAACGATTGCGAAAAAATAGTAAGAAGACTGCACCCTAAGGTTGATAAGGCGCTTTCTTGGCTGTTAGAATATGCGCCGTCAAGATTGACTGGTACTGGCGCATGTGTGTTCGCTGAATTTAGCACCCATCGCGAGGCCATTGCAACACTGAACAAATTACCTAACTGGCTCCACGGATTTGTCGCAAAAGGTGTCAACACGTCTCCCTTATTGACAGCCTTGAGCACACATTCTTCGGATGGTCAGTAATTACAACTTGGACGCAACCCTGAGGTTTCCACCGTGCCTGATATGAAGCTGTTTGCTGGTAACGCTACACCAGAACTAGCCCAACGCATTGCTGACCGTCTATACATCTCTCTTGGAGATGCGACAGTTAACCGTTTTTCTGATGGTGAAGTATGTGTTCAGATTAATGAAAACGTTCGTGGTAGCGACGTATTCATTATTCAATCAACTTGTGCACCAACTAACGACAACCTAATGGAGTTAGTTGTAATGATCGATGCACTTCGTCGTGCATCTGCAGGCCGTATTACCGCAGTTATCCCTTACTTCGGTTATGCTCGCCAAGACCGCCGCGTCCGTTCTGCTCGTGTGCCTATTACTGCAAAAGTCGTTGCTGATTTCCTTTCAAACGTTGGTGTTGACCGCGTTCTGACTGTTGACCTGCACGCTGAGCAAATCCAAGGCTTCTTCGATGTACCAGTTGATAACGTATTCGGTAGCCCTGTGTTACTAGAAGACATCCTGGCGAAGAAACTGGAAGATCCAGTTGTTGTATCTCCAGATATCGGTGGTGTTGTGCGTGCACGTGCTATCGCTAAACTACTAGACGATACTGACATCGCTATCATCGATAAGCGTCGCCCTCGCGCGAACGTTTCTCAGGTAATGCACCTGATCGGTGACGTTGAAGGTCGTGACTGCATCATTGTTGATGACATGATCGATACTGGCGGCACACTATGTAAAGCAGCAGAAGCACTGAAAGAGCGCGGCGCTAAGCGTGTATTCGCTTACGCAACTCACCCAGTATTCTCTGGTACGGCTGTTCAAAACATCCGTGAATCTGTTATCGATGAAGTTATCGTAACTGACTCAATTCCTCTATCTCAAGAAATCATAGACACAGGCCGCGTATCTGTTCTAACGCTTTCTGGCATGCTAGCGGAAGCTATTCGTCGCATTAGCAACGAAGAATCAATTTCAGCAATGTTCGAACACTAATCGAGCGAAGCGGGAACTGACAAACGCCTCGCTTTTGCGGGGCGTTTTGCTTTTGGGGCTATAACAACCTTGCAGGGCAATAACCGCGATCCGTATCAATCTTTCCAAGTTTGGTATAACATAGCGCGCGTTTTCAGCCTAAGACGAGAGAAATCAAGCGTGAGTAACCAAATTCGTCTACTAGTTGGCCTGGCAAATCCAGGTCCTGAGTATGCTAGAACTCGCCACAATGCCGGCGCATGGGTCGTCGAAGAATTAGCGCGTGTTCATAACATCAGCTTACGAGAAGAATCAAAATACTACGGTCTGACTGGCCGGATCATGGCAAATGGCCAAGATCTCCGCTTGTTGATCCCAACAACATTCATGAACCTGTCAGGTAAATCCGTGGCAGCGCTAGCGAATTTCTACCAAATAAAACCGGAAGAGATCCTAGTGGCGCATGACGAGCTCGACCTCCCGCCTGGAGTAGCGAAATTCAAGAAAGGCGGTGGGCACGGTGGGCATAATGGTCTGCGTGACATCATCAGTAAAATGGGCAACAACAAAGATTTCTATCGCTTACGTGTTGGCATTGGCCACCCTGGCGACAAGAATAAAGTCGCCAATTTTGTTTTGGGTAAAGCACCGACTAAAGAGCAAGAATGCATTGACGCGGCGGCTGATGAAGCTGTGCGCTGTATGGATATCTTACTGAAAGATGGGCTTAATAAAGCACAAAACCGACTACATTCATTCAAAGCAGAATAGATTCATTTCGATCTGCTTGTGAGTTTTCATTAGTAATGTTTGTTACGTTACGCTGGTGTAAAACAGCTAACGTGGCATTGCGTAATCACCAAAAGGGTTTAATACCATGGGTTTTAAATGCGGCATCGTTGGTCTTCCTAACGTTGGTAAATCAACACTATTTAACGCTTTAACAAAAGCAGGCATCGAAGCAGCGAACTTCCCGTTCTGTACTATCGAGCCAAACACTGGTGTCGTACCTGTGCCAGATCTACGTCTGGATGCGCTAGCTGAAATTGTAAATCCAGAGCGCATTTTACCAACAACGATGGAATTCGTAGATATTGCTGGCCTAGTCGCTGGTGCATCTAAAGGTGAAGGCCTTGGTAATAAATTCCTAGCAAACATCCGAGAAACTGACGCGATTGGTCACGTTGTTCGTTGTTTTGAAGACGACAACATCGTTCACGTTGCAGGTAAAATCAGCCCGCTAGACGATATCGAAGTGATCAACCTAGAGCTAGCTCTGGCTGACCTTGATACCTGTGAGCGTGCTATTTTCCGTCAAGCAAAACGTGCTAAAGGCGGCGATAGCGAAGCTAAATACGAAATTGCTGTACTTGAAAAGCTACTGCCAACGCTAACTGAAGGCGGTATGGTACGTTCAATCGAGCTTTCTAAAGAAGAAGCTGCTGCGATTGATTACCTACACTTCCTAACAATCAAACCAACTATGTACATCGCTAACGTTAGCGAAGACGGTTTCGAAGATAACGAATTCCTAGACATGGTTATTGAATACGCTGCGAAAGAAAATGCAGTTGTTGTTCCGGTTTGTGCTGCTATCGAATCTGAAATTGCTGAGCTTGACGATGCTGATCGCGAAGAGTTCCTAGCTGACATGGGTATCGAAGAACCAGGCCTGAACCGAGTGATCCGTTCTGGTTACGAACTACTGACGCTACAAACTTACTTCACAGCAGGCGTTAAAGAAGTACGTGCATGGACTATCCCTGTTGGTGCAACTGCGCCACAAGCTGCGGGTAAGATCCACACCGACTTCGAAAAAGGCTTTATCCGTGCTGAAGTTGTTGGTTACGACGCATTCATCGAGTTCAAAGGTGAAAGCGGTGCAAAAGAAGCAGGTAAATGGCGTCTAGAAGGTAAAGATTACATCGTTAAAGATGGCGATGTGGTTCACTTCCGCTTCAACGTATAAAACTAAATACGTTAAAAACGCATTTTGATGCATAAATTTTATAAGCCAGCATGATTGCTGGCTTATTTTTTACCTATCGTTTATCAACAACTTCTTCTGATAACCCTGACAAAGCAAGTGTTTACCTACTTAAAAAAGCCTGCTTCGTGTGCCAATTATTCATTTCGTCCAAATATCCATCGAACAAGGCGATTTTATCGAGATATTTAAAAAAACTGTTGACGCTTTTCGCTGGTATGAGCATAATGCGCCCCGTTCCCGAGTTAGCGGTCAGTCATCTGACAGTGAAATTTGAAGAACAATTATGGCTACGTAGCTCAGCTGGTTAGAGCACATCACTCATAATGATGGGGTCACAGGTTCGAATCCCGTCGTAGCCACCATTTCTCTTCTAGAGAAATCATCGAAAGATGTAAAACTTTACCAGATGCGGACGTGGCGGAATTGGTAGACGCACCAGATTTAGGTTCTGGCGCCGCAAGGTGTGAGAGTTCAAGTCTCTCCGTCCGCACCATTCTCTTAACTCGGTTAAGAGCGCCTAACAGTAGATTAGGCTAGTTACTTTATGTAACACTGTAGGGCTATCGCCAAGCGGTAAGGCAGCGGCTTTTGATGCCGCCATCCCCTGGTTCGAATCCAGGTAGCCCTGCCACATTTTATTATGTGGCTTTGATTTCTCAGTTTCGACTGTGAAGTGTAAGCGGCATGATTAAATAACTACTCATCGAGTAGAACAAAATGGCTACGTAGCTCAGCTGGTTAGAGCACATCACTCATAATGATGGGGTCACAGGTTCGAATCCCGTCGTAGCCACCATTTCTCTTCTAGAGAAATCATCGAAAGATGTAAAACTTTACCAGATGCGGACGTGGCGGAATTGGTAGACGCACCAGATTTAGGTTCTGGCGCCGCAAGGTGTGAGAGTTCAAGTCTCTCCGTCCGCACCATTCTCTTAACTCGGTTAAGAGCGCCTAACAGTAGATTAGGCTAGTTACTTTATGTAACACTGTAGGGCTATCGCCAAGCGGTAAGGCAGCGGCTTTTGATGCCGCCATCCCCTGGTTCGAATCCAGGTAGCCCTGCCACATTTTATTATGTGGCTTTGATTTCTCAGTTTCGACTGTGAAGCGTAAGCGGCATGATTAAATAACTACTCATCGAGTAGAACAAAATGGCTACGTAGCTCAGCTGGTTAGAGCACATCACTCATAATGATGGGGTCACAGGTTCGAATCCCGTCGTAGCCACCATTTCTCTTCTAGAGAAATCATCGAAAGATGTAAAACTTTACCAGATGCGGACGTGGCGGAATTGGTAGACGCACCAGATTTAGGTTCTGGCGCCGCAAGGTGTGAGAGTTCAAGTCTCTCCGTCCGCACCATTCTCTTAACTCGGTTAAGAGCGCCTAACAGTAGATTAGGCTAGTTACTTTATGTAACACTGTAGGGCTATCGCCAAGCGGTAAGGCAGCGGCTTTTGATGCCGCCATCCCCTGGTTCGAATCCAGGTAGCCCTGCCACATTTTATTATGTGGCTTTGATTTCTCAGTTTCGACTGTGAAGCGTAAGCGGCATGATTAAATAACTACTCATCGAGTAGAACAAAATGGCTACGTAGCTCAGCTGGTTAGAGCACATCACTCATAATGATGGGGTCACAGGTTCGAATCCCGTCGTAGCCACCATTTCTCTTCTAGAGAAATCATCGAAAGATGTAAAACTTTACCAGATGCGGACGTGGCGGAATTGGTAGACGCACCAGATTTAGGTTCTGGCGCCGCAAGGTGTGAGAGTTCAAGTCTCTCCGTCCGCACCATTCTCTTAACTCGGTTAAGAGTGCCTAACACTAGATTAGGCAAGTTACTTTATGTAACACTGTAGGGCTATCGCCAAGCGGTAAGGCAGCGGCTTTTGATGCCGCCATCCCCTGGTTCGAATCCAGGTAGCCCTGCCACATTTTATTATGTGGCTTTGATTTCTCAGTTTCGACTGTGAAGCGTAAGCGGCATGATTAAATAACTACTCATCGAGTAGAACAAAATGGCTACGTAGCTCAGCTGGTTAGAGCACATCACTCATAATGATGGGGTCACAGGTTCGAATCCCGTCGTAGCCACCATTTCTCTTCTAGAGAAATCATCGAAAGATGTAAAACTTTACCAGATGCGGACGTGGCGGAATTGGTAGACGCACCAGATTTAGGTTCTGGCGCCGTAAGGTGTGAGAGTTCAAGTCTCTCCGTCCGCACCATATTCTTCATTCACTTTATAAGTGCGTGAAGTAAAAAAGATCGTAATTATGCTAACCAATTGCTGATTATGTGACTCAATAAGTAAGAGATTCGTTAAGTAATTAACGATAAAAAATGCGGACGTGGCGGAATTGGTAGACGCACCAGATTTAGGTTCTGGCGCCGCGAGGTGTGAGAGTTCAAGTCTCTCCGTCCGCACCATTTTCTCTTAACTTATTCTTTCTCCTCGCCGAGAAAAAACGTTCTCTTAATCGAGTAACGCTGTAGGGCTATCGCCAAGCGGTAAGGCAGCGGCTTTTGATGCCGCCATCCCCTGGTTCGAATCCAGGTAGCCCTGCCACAATTTAGACTTAATGATGTTATTCAACTTCGGTTGTATAATCATTGCTAAGTATGCGGACGTGGCGGAATTGGTAGACGCACCAGATTTAGGTTCTGGCGCCGCAAGGTGTGAGAGTTCAAGTCTCTCCGTCCGCACCATATTCTTTGCTCTCTTTCACTAGAGTTCAAAGTAAAAAAGATCATAATCGCGCTCACCAATTGCTGATTATGTGACTTAATAAGTAAGAGATTCGTTAAGCAATTAACGATAAAAAATGCGGACGTGGCGGAATTGGTAGACGCACCAGATTTAGGTTCTGGCGCCGCGAGGTGTGAGAGTTCAAGTCTCTCCGTCCGCACCATTTTCTCTTAACTTATTCTTTCTCCTCGCCGAGAAAAAACGTTCTCTTAATCGAGTAACGCTGTAGGGCTATCGCCAAGCGGTAAGGCAGCGGCTTTTGATGCCGCCATCCCCTGGTTCGAATCCAGGTAGCCCTGCCACAATTTAGACTTAATGATGTTATTCAACTTCGGTTGTATAATCATTGCTAAGTATGCGGACGTGGCGGAATTGGTAGACGCACCAGATTTAGGTTCTGGCGCCGCAAGGTGTGAGAGTTCAAGTCTCTCCGTCCGCACCATATTCTTTGCTCTCTTTCACTAGAGTTCAAAGTAAAAAAGATCATAATCGCGCTCACCAATTGCTGATTATGTGACTTAATAAGTAAGAGATTCGTTAAGCAATTAACGATAAAAAATGCGGACGTGGCGGAATTGGTAGACGCACCAGATTTAGGTTCTGGCGCCGCGAGGTGTGAGAGTTCAAGTCTCTCCGTCCGCACCATTTTCTCTTAACTTATTCTTTCTCCTCGCCGAGAAAAAACGTTCTCTTAATCGAGTAACGCTGTAGGGCTATCGCCAAGCGGTAAGGCAGCGGCTTTTGATGCCGCCATCCCCTGGTTCGAATCCAGGTAGCCCTGCCACAATTTAGACTTAATGATGTTATTCAACTTCGGTTGTATAATCATTGCTAAGTATGCGGACGTGGCGGAATTGGTAGACGCACCAGATTTAGGTTCTGGCGCCGCAAGGTGTGAGAGTTCAAGTCTCTCCGTCCGCACCATATTCTTTGCTCTCTTTCACTAGAGTTCAAAGTAAAAAAGATCATAATCGCGCTCACCAATTGCTGATTATGTGACTTAATAAGTAAGAGATTCGTTAAGCAATTAACGATAAAAAATGCGGACGTGGCGGAATTGGTAGACGCACCAGATTTAGGTTCTGGCGCCGCGAGGTGTGAGAGTTCAAGTCTCTCCGTCCGCACCATTTTCTCTTAACTTATTCTTTCTCCTCGCCGAGAAAAAACGTTCTCTTAATCGAGCAACGCTGTAGGGCTATCGCCAAGCGGTAAGGCAGCGGCTTTTGATGCCGCCATCCCCTGGTTCGAATCCAGGTAGCCCTGCCACAATTTAGACTTAATGATGTTATTCAACTTCGGTTGTATAATCATTGCTAAGTATGCGGACGTGGCGGAATTGGTAGACGCACCAGATTTAGGTTCTGGCGCCGCAAGGTGTGAGAGTTCAAGTCTCTCCGTCCGCACCATCATTTAGAAACCCACCTTTTGGTGGGTTTTCTTTTACCTGTTGCAAGTTAAAGACACATCTATCAGTAGCTTAATCGCATTGAAATTTTGTATCTTTGCAGAAGACTTAGAGTGGCTTTCCACTCTTTTTACAACCTCAAAAATCGTATCTCTCTGGTTGTTAAGCCGAATGTTTTTAATAACATTCGGCTTTTTCTTTATCAGGCTAATACCGATTGTTGCCAAAAAAACAGATATAAAAAAGACGAGCACTTTGGCTCGCCTCTTTCAATCTTGTGATCAATCACATTCCCATCGCATACTTCAATACTTGCTTTTTAATGGGTCCCGCTTTCTCTGCCACTTTTAAACCTATGTTACGAGCTATTTTCAGCGGCAATAAATCATTGCTAAATGTCGTGTAGAAAAAATCCATCCCACTTTGCATGATCAGATTATCAGGACGACGACGACGTTCGTACTTTTTCAGTACATCTTGTTCTGCCCAGTTCTTTCCCGCTTTTTCTATTTCATGCAGTAAAACATCCACATCTTTAAAACCAAGGTTTACCCCCTGACCTGCTAATGGATTGATTGTGTGCGCGGCATCCCCAAGTAACACAATGTTATCTTGGTAATACTGCTGTGCATGACGGCGCGTTAACGGGAAGCTTCCCCAATTAACGACGGTAAACTCACCGACCTCTGCAGGAAAATGACATTTTACTTCCATAGCAAGCTGCTCGGCAGTCATCGCTGACAATTGTTTAATGCGTTGTGGACTGTCATACCACACCAGTGATCCCTGATGACCAACTAAAGGTAAGAACGATCGTGGCCCTTTAGGCGTAAACCACTGCCAAGTAATGTCTTGCTGAGGTAACGCCGTTTCAATATTGATCAACATACAGTGTTGACGATAATCCCATGCCGTAATACCAATACCTGATTGCTGGCGTACTTGCGAATTAGCACCATCAGCCCCCACTAATAGCTTCGCCTGTAGCTGACGGCCATCATCTAGCGTAACAACAACCCCACTGGATACTTTTTGGCTGTTTATCATTTTGCTTGGGCATAACAAGGTAAGGTTTGGATAATCTGAAAACTGTTGCCATAGCCCAAGTTGGATCAATCGGTTCTCAACAATAAAGCCCAAACGATCAAGTTGCATCTCATCAGCACTAAACCGTGTACGGCACTCAGGATGGTCCCATGTTTCTAAGCGCTTAAATGGGCAAACGCGCATCGCTTGGATCGCATTCCATGCACCCAATCGACTTAATAGTCCCACTGAATTAGGGGAAATTGCCGATACTCGTAAATCCATAGGTTGGCTTGCTTCAAACTCTTGCGGTTGCTGTCCGTCTAAAACAACAACTCGTAAACCGTATTGCGCCATACCGACAGCTGTTGCTGCCCCCACCATACCGCCACCGGCGATCACTACATCAAACTGTTCCATACACTTATCTCATTGTTTGGCTGCTGATATTTTACCTTGCTAGAACCATAATGCGAGCCTTCAACCATAGCAACTGAACCCAGTCCAAAAAACCACAATTTATTCGGGGTGGCGAGGATCTAGTCAGGCACTAGATAAAGCAGTACAATACGCGGCTTGCTGGCGGTCTTGCACTCAATAATGAGGCTACCGTCTTCCGAGCAATGTTGAATGCAATAATTGACACTACGAGCGAAGAGTTAGACATGGCTAAGAAACTGCTTATTAAAACCTGGGGCTGCCAGATGAACGAATACGATTCATCAAAAATGGCCGATCTTCTCAATGCCTCAAATGGCTTCGAGCTAACGGAAATCCCAGAAGAAGCAGATGTTCTGCTACTGAATACCTGCTCAATCCGTGAAAAGGCACAAGAAAAAGTTTTCCACCAGCTAGGCCGTTGGAAATTCCTTAAAGATAAAAAGCCCGATCTTGTGATTGGTGTAGGCGGTTGTGTAGCAACCCAAGAAGGCGACTCGATTCGCAAACGTGCACCATACGTTGATGTTATTTTTGGCCCACAGACCCTGCACCGTTTGCCTGAAATGATTAAACAGTCAGGTACAAACCACGCGCCTGTTATGGATATTTCTTTCCCTGAGATTGAAAAATTCGATAACCTACCAGAACCTCGTGCTGACGGTGCAACGGCTTTCGTTTCTATCATGGAAGGCTGTTCTAAGTACTGTACTTACTGTGTGGTTCCTTATACCCGTGGTGAAGAAGTTAGCCGACCGCTTGATGATGTGCTGTTTGAAATTGCTCAACTAGCAGACCAAGGCGTTCGTGAAGTTAACCTACTGGGTCAAAACGTTAATGCATACCGTGGCGCAACACATGACGATGAGCTCGCAACTTTTGCTGAACTACTCCGTTTAGTTGCAGCAATTGATGGTATTGACCGTATTCGTTACACCACAAGTCACCCAATTGAGTTCACTGACGATATTATCGAAGTGTACAAAGATACACCTGAAGTGGTGAGCTTCCTTCACTTACCAGTACAAAGTGGTTCAGACCGCATTCTGGCAAATATGAAGCGTCCACACACAGCGATCGAGTACAAATCGAAAATCCGTAAGCTGCGTAAAGCACGTCCGAGTATTACAATCAGCTCTGATTTCATCGTGGCATTCCCTGGTGAATCAGATCAAGATTTCCAAGATACCATGAAGCTGATCCGTGAAATCGACTTCGATATGAGCTTTAGCTTTATCTTCTCAGCACGACCAGGTACGCCTGCGGCAGATTATCCTTGTGATCTACCAGTGCAAGTGAAGAAAGAACGCTTGTATGAACTACAGCAACAGATCAATACTCAAGCTATGCGTTACTCGCGCCAGATGTTAGGTACTGAACAACGTATCCTTGTTGAAGGCCCGTCACGTAAAAACATCATGGAGCTGCGCGGTCGTACCGAGAACAGCCGTGTTGTGAACTTTGAAGGTTCTGCAGAGCTTATTGGCCAATTTGTTGATGTTAAGATCACTGATGTGTTTACTAACTCATTACGCGGTGAACTTGTACGCACAGAAGCAGAAATGAATCTACGTATTGCGGTCTCTCCTACCGAGATGATGGCAAAAACACGTAAAGAAGATGAATTGGGTGTTGGCGTATATACTCCATAGTATATAGCGCACGTCTAAAGATAACCTTTAGACCAATGCCCTGATACGAAAGCCGCCCGTTGCTGTGGGCGGCTACACTGAGAGGCAAACCTTGAGCAAAATTATTACTGTTGAATTAAACCTGGAACCTATCGATAACCAGCGCCTTTCCAGCCTTTGCGGCCCTTTCGACGATAATATAAAACAACTAGAACGCCGTTTGGGTGTTGAAATAAATCATCGTAGTAGCCACTTTTCTATTGTTGGCCAACCTCATACCGCCGACGCTGCAGCTGAAATCATTAAGAATTTGTATATCGATACGGCCCCGGTTCGCAATACAACCCCAGATATCGAACCAGACCAAATCCACCTTGCGATCAAAGAGTCTGGTGTATTAGAGCAAAGTACGGATTCATCGATCCCTTACGGTAAAGAAATTCACATCAAAACCAAAAAAGGTGTGATTAAGCCACGTACGCCAAACCAAGCACAGTACATAGCTAACATGGTTACCCATGATATTACCTTTGGTGTTGGCCCCGCAGGTACAGGTAAAACCTACCTTGCCGTTGCCGCCGCTGTTGATGCCCTTGAGCGTCAAGAGATCCGTCGTATCTTGCTAACGCGCCCTGCTGTTGAAGCGGGTGAAAAATTAGGTTTCTTACCGGGTGATTTAAGCCAGAAGGTTGACCCGTACTTACGTCCACTTTACGACGCACTGTTTGAGATGCTCGGTTTTGAGCGCGTTGAAAAGTTAATTGAACGAAACGTCATTGAAGTTGCCCCATTAGCATATATGCGTGGCCGTACTCTCAATGATGCTTTCATTATTTTGGATGAAAGCCAAAACACCACAGTGGAACAAATGAAAATGTTCCTAACACGTATTGGTTTCAATTCACGTGCTGTTATTACCGGTGATGTAACCCAGATCGATTTACCACGAGGTGCCCGTTCAGGCTTACGTCATGCGATTGAAGTATTATCGGAAGTTGATGAAATCAGTTTTAACTTCTTCCAGGCAGATGACGTTGTCCGCCACCCAGTGGTAGCCCGTATAGTGCAAGCCTATGAAGTGTGGGAAACCGCCGATCAAAAGCAACGCAAGCTAACAGAACAGCGTCGTCGCAATGAACAAGCTGCGTTAGTTGCAGCGGCAACATCTACAGTAGAACCAGAAAAGAGTAACTAATGGCTATTTATCTCGACCTGCAACATGCAACTGAAAATCAAGATGGCTTACCAAGCGAGGCCGATTTTCAACAGTGGCTAAATGCAGCTGTCACCCTGTTTAAGGCTGATGCGGAAGTGACTATCCGCTTGGTTGATGAAGAAGAAAGCCATGCGCTAAACCACGAATACCGTGGCAAAGACAAGTCGACTAACGTGCTGTCTTTTCCATTTGAAGCGCCTCCTGGCGTAGAGCTAGATCTGCTAGGTGACCTGATCATCTGCCGTCAGGTTGTTGAGAAAGAAGCAAAAGAGCAGAATAAAACGCTAAATGCTCACTGGGCACATATGGTTGTACACGGCAGTCTCCATCTGCTAGGTTATGACCATATTGATGATGAAGAAGCAGAAGAAATGGAAGCGCTGGAAACAGAAATCATGCAAAAAATGGGATTTTCTGATCCGTACGCCGACGACAACCTGTAATTTATTATCTATAACGCTATTCGCCTTTGGGGTGAATAGCTACCGTGGTTTAGGCCACTCTATTGACATGAAAAGTGATGAACGAAGATAACTCGCAAAATTCTGAAGGTCCGAGTAGAAAGTCCTTCTTTGAACGTATTGGCCAATTGTTTCAAGGTGAACCACAAAACCGTGAAGAGCTGGTCGAGGTATTCCGCGATTCGGAAGAAAATGATTTGATTGACCATGACACCCGCGACATGCTCGAAGGTGTGATGGAGATAGCAGAAATGCGCGTGAGAGACATAATGATCCCACGATCTCAAATGGTCACTATCGAACGTTCTCAGAAGCTTGAAGACCTTATTGATTTAATTGTTGATGCTCAACACTCACGCTACCCTGTGATCAGTGACGACAAAGACCATGTAGAAGGTATTCTACTGGCTAAAGATTTACTGCGTTACTTGATCCCAGACTCTGAAGCTTTCGATATGGACAAAGTTCTCCGCCCTGCGGTGGTTGTACCAGAAAGCAAGCGAGTTGATCGCCTACTGAAAGAATTCCGCGAAGAACGCTACCACATGGCGATCGTCGTAGATGAATTTGGTGGTGTATCGGGTGTTATCACTATCGAAGATATTCTTGAGCAAATCGTTGGCGAAATCGAAGATGAATTCGACGACGAAGAAGAGCAAGATATCCGTCAGTTAAGCAAACATACCTATTCGGTAAAAGCGCTGGCGACCATTGAAGATTTTAACGACTTATTCCAAACCGCATTCTGTGACGACGAAGTCGACACTGTCGGTGGTCTGGTAATGACCAGCTTCGGTCACTTACCGGCTCGTGGTGAAGTTGTTGAACTTGATGGTTACTCGTTTAAAGTCACATCTGCTGACAACCGTCGTGTGATTCAGCTTCAGGTGACTATTCCACATGAAGCGCATCAGCCAACGACGACTACTTAATTAGTTTTCCATGATGAATAAAGCCTTTTTCATCTCCCTTGGGCGGCCTTTATTGGCCGCTTTTGCGGGAGCTTTAGCGACCTTATCGTTCGCACCTTATAATATCTGGCTTCTTGCCCCTGCTTCACTCACGCTCTTTTTCTGGCTACTCCTCAATCAAAGTATTAAACGCTCGGCATTGATCGGTTTTAGCTGGGGCTTGGGTTTATTTGGCACAGGGATCAGTTGGGTTCATGTAAGCATTGACACTTTTGGTGGTATGCCAAAAATTGCCAGTGTATTCCTCATGGTTTCACTGATCAGTTACCTTGCACTCTATCCGCTGATTTTTGGTGCTCTATTCAACCGCTTTAATCAAGGCCGTCCTTTCTACCAGCTTCTACTTAGTGGCCCGGTGTTATGGCTCTTATTAGATTGGCTACGTGGTTGGGCATTTACTGGCTTCCCGTGGCTATGGATGGGATACGGCCAACTCAACTCACCGTTCTCAGGTCTGGCACCCATTCTTGGTGTTGAAGGGATCACGCTCGCATTAGTGTTGATCAGCGCTGGTATCGTGGCGGCAATTTCCGATCGCAACTGGAAACCCTTGATGGTTCCAGCACTCGTGATAGGTTTGTCCTTGCTGGTTCATGGTGCACAATGGGTAACACCCAATTCAGATAAAACCGTCGATGTCGCCTTAGTACAAGGCAATGTGCCGCAAGAGCTAAAATGGCTACCAAGCGAGCGCTGGCCAACGCTGATGAAGTATATCGACCTCACCCGTGAAAACTGGGATGCCGATATTATCGTTTGGCCTGAAGCTGCGATTCCCGCCTTAGAAGCACACCTTCCTTCGTTCTTACAAAACTTGGATGAAGTGGCTCGCGAAAACAACAGCACAGTGATCACAGGGGTTTTAGACCAAAAAGAAAATGGGGAGTTTTTCAATAATATCCTGACTCTCGGCCAAAATAATGACAATGGTTACGATTACGATAACGCGACCCGTTACAGTAAACATCACCTACTGCCTTTTGGTGAGTTCGTACCGTTTGGTGATTTATTGCGTCCTATTGCCCCCTTCTTTAACCTACCGATGTCCTCATTTAGTCGTGGCGACTTCGTACAGCCCAACTTAGAAGCCAACGGCTATAGTATTGCCCCCGCTTTATGCTACGAAGTCGCATTCAGTGAACAGGTTCGCCAGAACGTCAACGTTGATACTGATTTACTATTAACGCTGTCTAATGATGCGTGGTTTGGCACCTCTATTGGCCCATTCCAGCACATGGAGATCGCACAGATGCGCTCACTCGAACTGGGTAAGCCGCTATTGCGAGCCACCAATACGGGCGTAACAGCTGTCGTTGATCATATGGGGCACATTACTAAGCAAATACCGCAATTTGAAACTGCGGTACTGCGAGCTAAAGTTACCCCAACGGATGGCTTAACCCCCTACACTAGTTTGGGAAGCTGGCCGCTATATGGTTACGTATTGTGGTCCTTAGCGTTGTCGATGATCTTAATTCGCCGTCAACGTGGGGGGTTTAGAGAGACCCAAACCGAACAACCTTAATAGCACCTTAAAAGACGAAGATTAACGCTTCGTCTTTTTTTTCATCTTGCTAAGATAGAAAGCACATTCAGTATTTATACCAACCTGGGCTGTTACTTATTTAGATTGGTACAACTAAAGGATTCGCACCATGAAAACGGTTAACCGCTTATTTTCAATGCTAGGGGGGCTCGCGCTCCTTTGCATCGCAACAGGCTCTGTCGCTAAAGAAGACATCGAAATCCGTGCTTCCCTTGAGCATTTTCAGCAAGCACAACAAACCCAGCCCTTTTTTGACTCCGCGTATGGCTACGCTATTTTCCCTTCCGTCGGTAAAGGTGGTTTCTGGGTCGGCGGTGCATACGGTACTGGCACTGTGTATAAAGCCCAAAACGTCACGGGATTTGCCAAACTGTACCAAGTTTCTGTTGGCCTTCAATTTGGAGGACAATCTTACAGTCAAATCATGTTCTTCCAAGACCAGCGATCTTACGAACGCTTTATTAGTGGTAGCTTTGAATTAGACGCCCAAGCCTCTGCTGTGGCATTAACAGAAGGCGCGCAAGCACGTGCTGGGACAACAGGGGTTGGCGCTGGCTCTGGAAAGAACTTTGTCGAAGCCAATTACACTAATGGCATAGCCATTTTCACCTACGCCAAAGGCGGTATGATGATTGAAGCGTCATTGGCAGGGCAAAAATTTAGCTATGAGCCGCTCAACGCGACCACAGAACAGGTCAAAGATCTCAATCAAAGGGATACAGACCAAGCCAAGCAAGGCGCTCCCGTCAGTGATCTGACATCACCTGAGGCAAGTGATAGCGATGAACCAACCGTTATTTTGGCCCCCCCACTAGACGAGTAATAGGTTGCAGGATGATAATACGACTTTCATCGTCGTATTATCCTGCCAGTTCGATTATC
The DNA here is from genome assembly GCF_024346675.1 of Photobacterium sanguinicancri. Taxonomy (NCBI): domain Bacteria; kingdom Pseudomonadati; phylum Pseudomonadota; class Gammaproteobacteria; order Vibrionales; family Vibrionaceae; genus Photobacterium; species Photobacterium sanguinicancri. The sequence goes on along the minus strand of NZ_AP024850.1, from coordinate 739,026 downwards.
AAGACTCTATTTTATCTTGCCAATTAACAGCAAACCCAATATAAAATAGGATTAGTCGCCTTGCCTACTAGCATTACTCACCGCAAAATTCATCAAGCAGTAACATATAAAACTGAACGCACATCACTACAAGTATAAAATCGCTTGCAAGCATTTTACTATTTCCTTGATATCGATTCCCATTCTCGTTTTTTATCCTGAAAAATAAAATAAAAGGAGAACACTTGGTTGGGAGGAAGACTTTCCTCATAACAATAAACCAACTTGGATAAGCCTTAGCTTGTTCTATTTGGTATCAAAATCAAGGATAGAAAATGAGAACCATACCAACTCTACTGGCTATGCTCATTGCGAGCAGCCCTGTTCTAGCCAATAATAACTCACTAATAACCGATCAAGTCATTGTTAAATACCGTGCTAATAGCCCAGTAATGCAGGCTGCGGCATCACCAATGGTTGATGGTATAACCCACTTGCAACAAAGTATCAGTGCCGATATTCAATACCTTCGCCCAAGTGCGAACGGCACCCACATTCTAAAAGTATCCGATCAAACGAAGCTTGAAACGGTGATCGAACAGCTACAGCAAGATCCGAACATCGAATATGCCGAGGCTGACCGTATTATGTGGCCGACCGCGATCCCAAATGATCCGGGATATAACCTCCAATGGCATTATTCAGATACGACCAGTGGCATCAATATGCCAAAAGCATGGGATGTTACAACTGGCGGCTCAGAAGTCATTGTTGCGGTGATCGATACTGGTGTTCGTTTTGATCATCCCGACCTTATAAACAACTTACTCCCTGGCTATGATTTTATTAAGAATGCCAAAGGGGCGCGAGATAGCGATGGTCGAGATAGCGATGCAACTGACGAAGGTGACTGGTTAGTTGCGGGTCAATGTGGTCAAAACTATCCGCCACAAGATAGAAACTCATCGTGGCATGGTACTCATGTTGCGGGCACCATCGCGGCGGAGGGTAACAATAGCCAAGGCGTGACTGGTGTGGCTTGGAATACCCGTATCGTCCCCGTGCGAGTCCTTGGTGCCTGTGGTGGCTACACCTCTGATATTACCGATGGAATGCGCTGGGCTGCAGGCTTGCCTGTTCCCAACACACCAGCCAATCCATACCCAGCTCAAGTCCTAAATTTAAGTCTTGGTGGCCAAGGGGCTTGTGGCTATGCTTACCAACAAGCCGTTAATGATGTCCGAGCGAAAGGCGCCACCATTGTCGTGGCAGCAGGTAATGACAACCTAAATGTTCGCGATTTTAGCCCAGGTAACTGCCAAGGCATTATCTCGGTTGCTTCCAATAACAAGGAAGGAAATCGTGCATTCTATTCAAACTATGGCGATCTCATTGATATCACAGCGCCAGGCGGCGGTCGCTCTGGTGGGATCCTATCCACTTTTAACGCAGGCAAACGCCAAGCGGGCGAAAACAACTATAGCTACTCAATGGGCACCAGTATGGCTACCCCACATGTAGCAGGTATCGCCGCACTCATGTATTCACTCGATTCCAGCCTAACGCCAGATCAAGTTGAGCAATATATCACCGAAACATCGCGTCCATTCCCTGCTGGTAGCAGCTGTAATACCTCAGAGTGTGGTACAGGTATTGCCGATACTTTTGCGGCTTTACAGCGAGTGAAAGGGATCACACCAGAGCCGGGGACAGTTGATTGCAGTACATTACAGCAATGGTCACCTAGCAATGTGTATCAAGCTGGCGCTCAAGCACAGCAAAATGGTCTCGCCTATCAAGCTCAATGGTGGACTCAAAACCAATCCCCGATAGATAACCACACCAATTGGGCCGTATGGACCAAGCTGGGTCAGTGTAAATAAAACTCAAATTAGAACCTGAACGAACAAGCGGGCTTAATCGCCCGCTTTATATTCACGCCTAAATGCAAAACTAAGTTAAGGCCTAGCTATGGTGATAAGGGCTGGCGGGTAAATTGCTCGTGCCCACAGCGCACACAAGGCTCTAAACGCTTCACATGGGTATACATTTGATGATGACCACAATGTTCGCAAACTAAATTACCCAGACCGATAATTTCTCCAGCTTGATAGACGCCTTGGTGCTGAATATCACCCATCACCTCGCGCCACTCTAATTGGGTTTTATCGGTAATTTCAGCTAAACCACTCCAAATTGTTTCCGATACAGCCTGATAAAATGGGCTTTCATCAAAAGGCTCTGAACTTTCTTCTACGTTTTGACCAAATTCAGCCAAATCACGCTTTAGATACGCCGAGATCAATGCTAACTCATCCTTGGTCATATCACTGGCGGCTTGACGGTATTTCTCTGTAGTTTCAACCCATTGCTGAAGCTCTTCGGGACTATGCTTTAAGGCTTCAGTTACTTTCTCAAGTAGTGCTTCATATTCTGCTTTTTGCTTCGCCATATGTACCTCCTCCCCTTGAACCGACAACACAAGTCACTCAAAACACCGTATAAGGCAGAGATAAAGCAACAATAACTGTATCGAATGACCCTCAGCTATTGTTGACACCTTTACCTTTAGTTATTCTATGTCGATTATATTGAATGTGTTTGTACTCAACTCACAAAATCCTGGATGTCATCGATGCAAGAACAATATCGCCCACAGGACATTGAACAGAAAGTTCAAGAACACTGGGACAACAACAAGACCTTTGTTGTAAGTGAAGACCCTAATAAAGAAAAATTCTACTGTCTCTCCATGTTCCCGTACCCAAGCGGTCGACTGCACATGGGTCACGTTCGTAACTACACCATCGGTGATGTTGTTTCTCGTTACCAGCGTCTGCAAGGCAAAAACGTCATGCAACCAATCGGTTGGGATGCATTCGGCCTACCAGCAGAAAACGCAGCGGTTAAGAACAACACAGCACCAGCACCATGGACTTATGAAAACATTGAGTACATGAAGAACCAGCTTAAATCGCTAGGCTTGGGTTACGACTGGAGCCGTGAGTTCGCAACTTGTACGCCTGAGTACTACCGTTGGGAACAAGAGTTTTTCACTAAGCTTTACAATAAAGGCTTGGTTTACAAGAAGACCTCTTCTGTAAACTGGTGTCCGAATGACCAAACTGTACTGGCTAACGAGCAAGTAGAAGATGGTTGCTGTTGGCGTTGTGATACGCCTGTAGAGCAGAAAAAAATTCCACAGTGGTTCATTAAGATCACTGAATACGCACAAGAGCTACTTGACGATCTAGACAACCTTGACGGTTGGCCTGACATGGTGAAAACCATGCAGCGCAACTGGATTGGCCGCTCTGAAGGTGTTGAGCTATCTTTCGCTGTTAACGGCGAAGAAGCACCACTAGAAGTATACACAACGCGTCCAGACACCCTTATGGGCGTTTCTTACGTTGGTATTGCTGCAGGTCACCCACTTGCAGAGAAAGCGTCTCAGAACAACCCTACGCTTGCTGCATTCGTTGATGAATGTCGTAACACCAAAGTTGCTGAAGCTGAACTAGCAACAATGGAAAAGAAAGGGATGGATACTGGCCTAACGGCTATCCACCCGCTTAACGGTCGCGTTGTCCCTGTTTACGTCGCTAACTTCGTTCTAATGGATTACGGCACAGGTGCGGTAATGGCGGTTCCTGCTCACGATCAACGTGACTACGAATTCGCCACTAAATACGGCATCGATATCATTCCAGTAATCAAACCAGAAGACGGTTCTGATCTGGACGTATCTGAAGCGGCTTACACTGAAAAAGGTGTACTGTTTGATTCTGGCGAATTTGACGGCCTAACATTCCAAGCAGCATTCGATGCAATTGCAGCGAAGCTTGAAGCGGAAGGTAAAGGTAAGAAGACAGTTAACTTCCGTCTACGTGACTGGGGTGTTTCTCGTCAACGTTACTGGGGCGCACCAATCCCAATGGTAACGACAGAAGACGGCCAAGTTCACCCAGTTCCAGCGGATCAACTGCCAGTTATCCTACCGGAAGACGTGGTAATGGACGGCGTGACTAGTCCAATTAAAGCGGATAAAGAGTGGGCAAAAACCACCTTTAACGGCGAACCAGCATTACGTGAAACCGATACCTTTGATACCTTCATGGAATCATCTTGGTACTACGCACGTTACTGTTCTCCACAAGCTGATGACATTCTAGATCCAGAAAAAGCGAACTACTGGCTACCAGTCGATCAGTACGTTGGTGGTATCGAGCACGCTTGTATGCACCTACTGTACTCGCGCTTCTTCCACAAATTGCTACGTGACGCAGGTTACGTAACATCTGACGAGCCGTTCAAGCAGCTTCTTTGTCAAGGTATGGTACTAGCAGACGCTTTCTACCACACTAACGATAAAGGCACCAAAGAGTGGATCGCACCGACTGATGTTGAAATCGAACGTGATAGCAAAGGTCGTATCGAGAAAGCAGTTGATAGCCAAGGCCGTGATGTAACGCACTCAGGCATGATCAAAATGTCTAAGTCGAAAAACAACGGTATCGACCCACAAGAGATGGTAGACAAATACGGTGCAGATACCGTGCGTCTATTCATGATGTTTGCATCACCTGCAGACATGACACTTGAGTGGCAAGAGTCTGGTGTTGAAGGGGCTAACCGCTTCCTGAAACGTGTTTGGAAACTGGTTAACGAGCACGCATCAAAAGGCACAGCTGAAACTGTTGACGTTAGCGCACTATCTTCAGCTCAGAAAGTACTTCGTCGTGATGTTCACAAGACCATTGCAAAAGTAAGCGATGATATTGGCCGTCGTCAGACATTCAATACCGCGATTGCTGCAATCATGGAGTTGATGAACAAGCTAGCGAAAGCGCCTCAAGAATCTGTGCAAGACCGTGCAATTCTAGATGAAGCACTTAAAGCCGTCGTACGTATGCTTTACCCAATGACACCACACATTTCTTACGAAATGTGGGAAGCGCTAGGTGAATCAAACGTTGACTCTGCAACATGGCCAACATTCGACGAAGCTGCACTCGTTGAAGATGAGAAAACCATCGTAGTTATGATCAACGGTAAATTACGTGCGAAACTGACAGTTGCCGCTGATGCAACTGAAGAGCAAGTAAAAGAGCTTGGTCTTAACGATGAAAACGCAGTGAAATTCCTTGATGGCCTAACCATACGTAAAGTTATTTACGTACCAGGTAAGCTACTGAACATCGTTGCGAACTAAGTTCACAACCTGATGACAGACTATCCCCGCTCAGGCGGGGATATTTTTATCTAGCATCGTCATAGCAACTACCAGTCAATCTAGGTTCTAATCAGATTGATTTCCCGCTATAGTCGATAAGTTTTCACTCTACTTAGGAGCTAATTTGGTGAAGGCTTTCTTTTCTCTAAAAAGCACCCTTAGACTACTTACGGTCGCCCTACTTTCTCTTACTGTGTCTGCGTGTGGTTTCCATTTACGTGGTACTTACATGCTACCTGATGAAATCGCCAAACTATCACTGACTAGCTTTGACCAATACGGGCAACTCACCCGCTTGGTAAAATCACAATTCAAGTTGCATGGTATTGAAGCCGTGTCACCATCTGCGACAGTCTCTAACCTTCACTTAATCAGTGAAAGTGACGGCGAACGCACACTATCGCTATATCAAAACAGCCGTGCCGCTGAGTACGAACTCAATTATTCAGTACGCTACAGTATTACGATTCCTAATAAAGCCAGTAAAACATTCTCAACGAAGGTAACCCGTACTTTCCTTGATAACCCGTTAACTGCACTAGCAAAATCGGTTGAACGAGATATGATCAAAGACGAAATGCGTGAACAAGCATCGCGTCAAATATTACGTCAGATGGCTCGTTTGACAGCAACGATGGAAACACTCGACGAACAAGAGCTCGAAGCTAAACTAGCCGAGATGGAAGATACCAAAGCGGAAGATATGCCCGCTTCAAACATGTATAACAGCACCAACACTGTCAACACAGAGGAAGTGAGTACAGTGGAACCCGCAGAAGGCGAGGTAGGCACTAGCCAACCATGAGAGTTTACCCAGAACAACTGACACAGCAGCTCAAAAAAGGGCTGTGTCAATCCTACCTGTTATTTGGCAATGAACCGCTACTGAAGCAGGAATGTGGCGATCAGATTAAACAAATCGCGCAGCAACAAGGTTTTGATGAGCGTCATAGCTTCACCATAGATCATCAGCTTGATTGGAACCTAGTGCTCGATTGCTGTAACGCAATGAGTCTCTTTGCTGCACGTCAAATCATCGAGCTTGAGATCCCAGAATCTGGCTTAAACGTGAATCAAGCCAAATCATTGCTGGAAATCTGCAACAGCTTACACAGCGATATTCTGTTATTAATCACAGGACCCCGCGTAAATAAAAAGCAAGAATCAACCAAGTGGTTTAAAGTACTCGATAGTCAGGGACTGTACCTTCCTTGTAATACACCAGATCCTCGCCACTTACCTCGCTTTATCCAAGCTCGGTGCCAACAATTAGGCCTTAGAGCTGATCACGAGTCGATTCAGATGTTGGCTCAATGGCATGAAGGCAACATGCTGGCATTAGCACAAAGCCTACAGAAACTGACTTTGCTCTACCCTGATGGCGAACTTACTATTGTTCGTTTAGAAGAAGCCTTAAGCCGCCATAATCACTACACTCCATTTCAGCTCGTTGATGCGGTTTTAGCTGGCCAAGCAAAGCGCAGCCAGCGCGTATTGCGTCAACTTGAAGGGGAAGGGATTGAAGCGACTATTATTTTACGGACATTGCAGCGCGAATTAACACAGCTGTACAAGATGCAAGAGATGGGTAAGAAAGGCACGCCGCTTAACATTATTTTCGAGCAGTTTCGCGTATGGCAAAACCGTCGTAAAATTTATATCGGCGCCCTTCATCGGTTACCTTATGCCAGAGTCGTCAGCTTGCTACGTTTATTGACCCAACTTGAGATCCAAGTGAAAACGGATTTTGATACTAAACCTTGGCCAGCACTGAGTGCGCTCTGCGCTGAGATGTGCGGGATAAGCACCCATACCGAACCTACACCTTTTTAGTGCTTGTGTCGGATCAGGCAGTGCGTGTTATACTGCGCCGCTAAATTGTGACTTAGATCGATTTGTCGCAAACTTTTTATTTATTATCACCAAACGAGGGGATTCCTTTGCAGGTTCAAGAACTACACGATTTTATTGTTGATAAAGTTGACGATATTAAAGCCCAAGACATCGTAACGATTGACGTACGTGGTAAGTCAAGCCTAACTGACTTCATGGTTCTATGTACAGGTACATCAAACCGTCACGTATCTTCAATTGCAGATCACGTAAACAAAGAATCAAAACTGATTGATTTCCCTCCATTTGGTATCAGCGGTGAAGATGATGGCCAATGGGTTATCGTTGATATGGGTAACGTAATGTTACACATCATGCAGGAAGATTCACGTAGCCTGTACCAACTGGAGAAGCTTTGGAGCTAATCAGTCATGAAGCTTCAATTGATTGCCGTTGGCACTAAAATGCCCAAGTGGGTTGAAGAAGGTTATAAAGAATATAGCCGTCGTTTCCCTAAAGACATGCCTCTGGAACTTATTGAAATTCCAGCAGGTAAACGCGGAAAAAATGCAGATATTGCTCGTATCTTGCAAAAAGAAGGCGAAGCCATGCTTGCCTCTGTACCGAAAGGTAACCGTATTGTCACCTTGGACATTCCTGGTAAACGCTGGGATACAGAGCAACTGGCTCAACAGCTAGAAAGCTGGAAGCTAGATGCGCGCGATGTTTCTATTTTGATTGGCGGCCCTGAAGGGTTATCACCTGCTTGTAAAGCAGCGGCCGAACAAAGTTGGTCTCTTTCACCACTTACACTGCCACACCCGATGGTACGTGTGGTAATGGCTGAAAGTTTATATCGCGCGTGGAGCATCACCGCAAACCATCCTTACCACAGGGAATAAGTGTCAATGAGACGAAAGCGTACCCAGATCCGCGACCATCGGGCTGAGTCGGCGCTCTTTTTCCGCCGTGCTCTTGTCTCATTTATAGGCATTATCGTGCTGGTAGGCGTATTGCTCACTAACTTGTACCATATTCAAGTTAGTGAACATGACGACTATCAGACACGATCTAATGACAACCGTATTAAGGTTGTACCTGTCGCGCCTAACCGCGGCATGATCTATGATCGCAATGGCATTCTTCTGGCAGAAAACCGTCCTGTTTATGCTCTCGAGATCACCAAAGAAAAAGTGCCTGATATTGAGGCCACCTTCACCCGCCTCAAAGTATTAATGGGCATTACCGACGAAGATATCACCCGTTTTGAAAAAGAACGTCGTCATACCCGTCGCTTTAAATCTATCCCAATTAAAGGCCAGCTTACCGAAGAGCAAGTTGCCCTATTCACGGTCAATCAGCACCGTTTTCCTGGGGTTGAAGTCAAAGCTTACCTCAAACGTTATTACCCATATGGTGATGCACTCACCCATGTCTTGGGTTATGTCGCTAAAATTAACGACCGTGATCTTGAGCGCCTCGAGCGCGATGAAAAAATCAGTAACTACAAAGCCACGCGAGACATGGGCAAGCTTGGTATTGAACGCTACTACGAAGATTTATTACACGGCACATCTGGCTACCAAGAAGTCGAAGTGAACAGTCGTGGCCGCATTATTCGTACACTCAAGTACGTACCACCGATCCCAGGCAAAGATATCAAGCTTAACTTGGATATTGACCTGCAACTGTTTGTCAAAGAGCAGCTCACGGTGCGCAGTAAAGACCCAGAAACTGGCGAAGAAATCGTAAAATACAAACGAGGCTCTATTGTCGTCATGGATCCACGCGATTCTGCCGTTATTGCAATGGTATCAAGCCCAAGTTACGACCCGAATTTGTTTGTACATGGTATTTCAGGGCCTAAATATCGAGCACTATTGAATGACATTAACCGCCCATTGGTTAACCGTGTCACGCTAGGCATATACCCACCAGCGTCAACGGTAAAGCCTATGATTGCTGTCGCAGCCTTAACGGAAGGTGTCGTGACGCCACGCACCGTACGAAATGATCCGGGTTACTGGAAAATTCCAAATTCCAATAGCCGCCCATTCCGTGACTGGAAACGTTGGGGCCACGGCAAGGTGAACATTCACAAAGCAATAGAAGAATCTGTAGATACTTACTTCTATCAAGTTGCTTACGATCTCGGTATCGATCGCTTATCCGCTTGGATGACCAAATTTGGTTACGGTGAATACACTGGCATTGATATTCATGAAGAAAGTAAAGCCAATATGCCAACCCGAGAATGGAAGCAAGCTCGTTTCCGTCAGCCTTGGTATCAAGGCGATACGATCCCTGTTGGTATCGGACAAGGCTATTGGACAGCAACGCCATTGCAAATAGCCAAGGCCACCACTGTTTTAGTCAATAAAGGCATTGTCCGTGCGCCGCACCTTTTAAAAGACATTGTCGATAATGACGTTGAAAAACCAGCCATCTTTGACGAGTATCCGCCCATTACAGGCGTGGATGACGAAGACTGGGAAATTGCGAAAGACGGCATGAAACGCGTGCTATTTGGTGTCCGAGGTACCGCACGCCGTGCCTTTTATGGCGCCCAATACAAAGCGGGGGGTAAATCAGGCTCTGCGCAAGTGTTTGGCCTCGCAGAAGATGAAAAATACAATGCAGAGGAACTTGCCGAGCATTTACGTGATCATGCGCTATTCACTGCATTCGCACCGTATGACAAACCCGAAGTCGTTGTATCTATGGTGCTAGAGAATGCGGGCGGTGGTTCATCAAACGGCGGCCCTGTGGCTCGCCATATTTTCGACCACATTCTGCTAAAGCCAAAGGCGCCATTAGACAAAACAGTATCGAGCACTGAGGTAACACAATGAGCATTATGGCCACCACTGGCAATAAACGAACCCTAAGTGACCGCTTACATATCGACTTCCCATTGTTAATGGGAATTTTAGCCTTGATGTGCTTTGGCCTACTTGTAATGTATAGCGCCAGTGGTCAACATATTGAAATGATGGAACGCCAAGCGGTACGCATGGGCCTATCGCTTTGCGTGATGTTTGCATTAGCACAGATTGCACCGCGTCACTATGAGACCTGGGCACCCTATCTATTTGGCATAGGTCTCTTGTTATTACTCGGGGTGTTGTTCTTTGGTGAAGCCTCTAAAGGTGCTCAACGCTGGTTAAACCTTGGTTTTGTCCGCTTTCAACCCTCTGAGCTTATCAAACTGGCCGTCCCCCTGATGGTGGCCCGCTTTATTGGCAACAAACCACTACCGCCAAGCTTTCGTAACATTGTCGTCGCTTTAGTGATGATCTTTGTACCAACGATTTTAATCGCTAAACAGCCTGACTTAGGCACTTCAATTTTAATCGCGGCATCAGGTGTTTTTGTGTTGTTCTTATCTGGTATCAGCTGGCGTATTATTTTCTCTGCCGGTGTATTGCTTGGCGCATTTGTTCCTGTTTTATGGTTCTTCCTAATGCGGGATTACCAGCGTACACGGGTACTGACACTGTTTAATCCAGAGTCGGATCCATTAGGAGCGGGTTACCATATTATTCAATCCAAAATTGCCATTGGTTCTGGTGGTTTAGTAGGGAAAGGTTGGCTGCAAGGTACTCAATCACAACTCGAATTCTTACCTGAACGCCATACCGATTTCATTTTTGCGGTGATTGCCGAAGAATGGGGCTTAATTGGTGTCGCCTGCTTGTTATCACTTTATCTCTACATTATTGCTCGTGGCCTATTATTGGCAAGTCGAGCACAAACGGCGTTTGGCCGCATGATGGCAGGCAGTATCGTTCTGAGCTTCTTCGTTTATGTTTTCGTTAATATCGGAATGGTAAGTGGTATTTTACCTGTTGTTGGTGTTCCACTTCCTTTAATCAGCTATGGGGGTACCTCGATGGTGACCTTAATGGCTGGCTTTGGCATTCTGATGTCTATTCATACCCACAGAAAAATGTTGTCAAAGGCGACCTAAATGCGTGTTATCTCCTTACTTATTGTCTTAATTCTGGCAGGCTGTAGTTCTACTCCTAGCGATGAGCGCTATGATATTGCTGATGATGTGGCACCAGAACAATCGCCAACCCTGGATCATATTGAGGATGCACAACCCCGCTATGAACCCAAAAGTCTTGCGGGTAACAAAGATTACACTTTACGTGGCCAACGCTACGAAATTGTAAAAGACCAAAAAGGCTTTACCCAAGAAGGTAATGCCTCTTGGTATGGTAAAAAATTCCATGGTCATAAAACCTCAAATGGTGAGGTATATGACATGTATTCAATGACAGCAGCACACAAAACATTGCCGCTTCCGAGCTATGTAAAAGTCACCAATACCAATAATGGTAAAACAGCGATTGTCCGTGTAAACGATCGTGGACCGTTCCATGATGGCCGAATAATCGATCTTAGTATGGCAGCGGCCTCTAAGCTTGACGTGATCAAACATGGCACTGCGCCAGTTAAAATTGAATTAATCACGATTGAAAAACCAGCATCAAGCGAAGAGTGGCAGAGCGCCAACCCTAATCAGTATTTTGTTCAACTTGCTGCGGTGAGTAATCAAGGAAAAGCACAACAAATTGCAGAACAATTAAAAATGCAATTTGAAACAAAAGTCGATTTAATGAAAGTAGAAAAAACGGATATTTACCGTATTCGCCTAGGGCCTTATATTGATCGTGATGAAGCAATTTCACAACGTGACAAAGCGAAATCACAGCAATATCCAAAAGCCTTTATCATTACATCGCAACGTTCTTTGGAACAAAAGTAACGTTTTGCAATCAAACAATACCAGCTGGGAATTTTCATTCCCTTAACGGGATTTATTTCGTGCCCAGTTGGTCAATAATACGGCCAATTTAAAGGCCGTGACTTTGTCTCTGTCAGTTTTTCGCTAATCCCACCATAAGGAGCGATGTCAAAGGTGGTTGATTACTTTCAATCTGATATAGTGTGTTCAGTTTTTGACATCGCCCAATAAAGTTACATCAATCATGAAGAAATCTGCTGCAACTTTTCGTTCGATCGCTGCCTCTGCTTTGATGCTGGCATCGGTATCTGCCGTAGCGGCTCCAGCCGTTGTTCCTGAAGCCCCACAAATTGCTGCAAAAGGCTATGTCCTGATGGATTACCATTCAGGCAAAGTACTTGCGGGCAACAAAGAATTTGTTCAAATTCCGCCAGCAAGTCTGACGAAGATGATGACCAGTTATGTTATTGGTCAGGAAGTTAAACGCGGAAACATCTCGATGGATGACACTGTTGTCATCAGTAAAAATGCTTGGGCAAAAAACTTCCCTGGTTCATCAAAGATGTTCATTGAAGTAGGTAGCGAAGTAAAAGTCGCAGATCTTAACCGCGGCATCATCATCCAATCTGGCAACGATGCCTGTGTTGCGATGGCTGAACACGTTGCGGGTTCTGAAGACTCTTTCGTTGATCTAATGAACGCTTGGGCTAAAACCATCGGAATGGATAAAACCCATTTTGGTAATGTTCACGGCCTAGACAACGACAACCTGTACACCACACCTTACGATATGGCATTGCTTGGTCAAGCGCTTATCCGTGATGTACCTGATGAGTTTGCAATCTACAAAGAAAAGTCATTCACCTACAATGGCATCACACAGTACAACCGTAACGGTTTACTTTGGGATAAAAGCCTCAATGTAGATGGTATGAAAACAGGCCATACCAACAACGCAGGTTATAGCCTAGTTAGTACCGCAACTGAAGGTAAAATGCGCCTAATTTCGGTAGTGATGGGTACTAAAAGTGCGAATGCCCGTAAAGCAGAGAGTAAAAAACTGCTTAACTACGGCTTCCGTTTCTTTGAAACCGTTTCACCACATAAAGCGAATGAAACTTTCGTAACCGAAAAAGTGTGGATGGGCGATCGTAGCGAAGTTTCTTTAGGTGTTGACCAAGATACGTTTGTAACGCTACCTCGTGGCCAGACTAAAGATCTGAAAGCAAGCTTTGTTCTTGAGAAAGAACTTAAAGCCCCTATCATGAAAGGCGAAAAAGTCGGTACGCTTTACTACCGTGTTGGCGAGGATGATATTGCTGAATATCCACTTATCGCCCTAAATGATGTTAACGAAGGCAGCCTATTCAGCCGCCTGATTGATTACATCATGTTGCTATTCAAAGGCTGGTTAAGCTAAGTTTTCTACCTGAAAACAAACAATTAAAAAGGGGCAGCTTAGGTTGCCTCTTTTGCTATCTGCCGCCTAGTCTCGAGAAACTGGTAGTCGGTAGTAAGATCGGTATAATAGCTCGCCTGAAATTGAGTTATCCCTTGCGGAATCCTGGAGTACAGAATGCAACAACAAGAACAACCTAAACTAAAAGATCTGCTTGAGTTCCCTTGTAAGTTTTCTTATAAGGTAATGGGTTTCAACAAGCCTGAACTACCGGATCTTGTAGTTGAAGTGATTCAACGTCACGCGCCAGGCGACTACACACCAACCGTTAAGCCTAGCGGTAAAGGTACTTACAGCGCTGTTTCTGTCACTATTACAGCAACGTCTATCGAGCAAGTTGAGATTCTTTACAAAGAATTAGGCGATATCGAAATCGTTCGTCTTGTGCTGTAGTTAGCGACACCCAATACCCCTACAAATTGGCGGCTGAAATTTCAACCGCCAAGCTTTATAATGCCAACCAAGAATAGCTCGGCTTTGCCGATATTAATTGGGTGATACAGTGCAAAAACATCTCATAATTCGACACCTTGGACGCTGCGACTACGAACCAACATGGCAAGCCATGCACAAGTTCACCGATGAGCGTACACCAGAAACAACCGATGAAATTTGGTTAGTCGAACACAACCCTGTTTTTACCCAAGGTCAAGCTGGTAAAGCAGAGCACCTGCTAAATACTGGTGATATTCCTGTGGTTCAAAGTGATCGTGGCGGCCAAGTGACTTACCATGGTCCAGGTCAGCTAATTGCGTATATCCTGATCGACTTACGTCGAAATAAAATGGGTGTTCGTGATTTAGTTACACACATTGAAAATACAGTCATTCAAACGCTATCCCATTTCGGGGTAACGTCTAACGCCCGCCCAGATGCGCCGGGAGTATATGTAAATAACCAAAAAATATGCTCACTCGGTTTACGTATCCGTCGCGGTTGCTCTTTTCACGGTCTGGCACTCAATATAAATATGGATTTGGCGCCGTTCTTGCGTATTAACCCTTGTGGTTATGCAGGTATGGAAATGACGCAACTTGCGTCACTTAATGGCCCATCAGAACTGACGGAAGTTCAGCCTGTACTTGTCGAAGAGCTTGTAAAACTGCTCGATTACCAGAGCGTTGAGTGGATAACGGAAAGCAATTAATTATGAGCAAACCTATAAAAATCGAACAAGGCGTCAAATACCGTGATGCCGATAAGATGGCCCTCATTCCTGTACGTAATGTTGCAGAAGAAGAAGCGCCACAGGAAGTGCTACGTAAACCTGAATGGATGAGAATCAAGCTTCCGTCAGATAGCAAGCGCATCCAAGAGATCAAGTCAGCAATGCGTAAGAACAAGCTTCACTCTGTTTGTGAGGAAGCGTCTTGCCCTAACCTAGCTGAGTGCTTCAACCACGGTACTGCAACTTTCATGATCTTAGGTGCGATTTGTACTCGTCGTTGCCCATTCTGTGATGTTGCCCATGGCCGTCCATTACCACCAAATGCCGAAGAACCAGCACACCTAGCTCAGACTATTGCTGATATGAAGCTAAAATACGTGGTGGTAACATCGGTTGACCGTGATGACTTACGTGATGGCGGTGCTCAACACTTCGCCGATTGTACTCGTGAAATTCGCGCAAAAAACCCAAGCATTCATATTGAAACACTGGTGCCTGATTTCCGTGGTCGTATGGATCGTGCACTTGAGATTCTACGTGACAACCCGCCAAACGTTTTCAACCACAACTTGGAAACTGCGCCACGCTTGTACCGTAAAGCTCGCCCAGGTGCTAACTACCAGTGGTCACTGGATCTATTGAAGAAATTCAAAGAGATGCACCCAGAAGTACCGACTAAGTCTGGTGTCATGATGGGCTTAGGTGAAACAAAAGAAGAGATCGTTCAAGTACTGAAAGATCTTCGTGCACACGGTGTTACCATGCTAACACTGGGTCAATACCTTGCACCAAGCCGTCACCACTTACCGGTTGAGCGCTACGTGCCGCCTTCTGAGTTTGATGAACTTAAAGAGATTGCATTAGAGCTTGGTTTTACCCATGCTGCGTGTGGTCCATTTGTTCGTTCTTCTTACCATGCCGATATGCAGGCACAAGGTATTGAAGTTAAATAATTCCAAACGAATTATTACGACAATAAAAAACCGCTTTCGGTGTTAGCCTCAAGCGGTTTTTTTTCATTTCAAATATTCTATGAACCGTTAGCTTTACGGTTACTAGACTCAATGGCTTTACCAAATACGGGTGCCATGCTTTCTAACGCACGCTCTGTAATTGGCTTACCATCTGAATCAGTTACATTCAATGATGTACGGTTACCAAGATCACCTAACTGAAGCTTATAAGTAGAGTCATCAAGCTCAATCGGTTTAACACCTAGATCCGTCCAGAATTGATCATCTGGCGAGCGGAATTTCACTTCCACTACACCTTGTGAACGGTTACGACCTTCAATAGTAAAGCCAAGCTCATCAAGCAATGATGGTAAACGTTCCCAGAAAACGTTATAGGGCGCACGCGCAATAATAACAGGCAGACCACTACGATCTTGCCCCATGGTAATTGGAATTTGTTTCACTAGCTCTTGTGCACGTAATCGTGCTTCTTCACGTACTTCGGCATCGTAACGCGACGTAACTAAGTTAGTCATTAAGATGCTATATCGTTCTTTATTAATAACAGAGACAGGCTCGTCTTTATCACCTTCACGCCAATCAATAAGAATGATTTGATAGTTATTCTCGCCCGGCTTATCAGACTTAGCGATCACATAACGGCTACTAACCTGTGTTTCGTCATCTTCATTGGTCCAAGAAACCCACTCTGTTTCTAAGCGGTTGGCACTTTGTTCACGTAATGCGATACCTTGCTCGGTAAGCATGGTTTTCGTTAATGACCAAACACCCGCGAGTTCCTCACTATTAGCTAGCACTAAGGTGACACCATCTACGTTTTTAACAACGCGAGCACCAGGGATCAATGCCAGCACTTGCTGTGGCGAACGAATATCGACACCTGCGCCAATTTCACCAGCAAATGCTTGGTTAGGGATCGCATAATCATTAGTAGCATAAGGCTCTGTACCTTCAGGCAACACCCAGTTGCTTAATGGTTTAGTTTCAAGATAGGTAAAATCTTGATTTGCCTGACGACGTCGCTCTTCACTACCCGAACAGGCTGCCAAGCTGGCAACCATTAATGTCGTTAGTACGAACCTATGTTTAGAATTCATTAATGCTCCTGCGCTCCTACGCGTTGCAAACTATTGCAGCACACCGCTTTCTTGCAATGCTTCAACCACTTTTGGTTGTGCTGACTCACTTAATACGGTTAATGGCAAACGTAAATCACCCAACTCAATCAAACCAAGTTTGTGAGCTGCCCATTTCACTGGGATTGGATTAGATTCTACAAATAAATTTTTATGTAAGCTCATTAAACGTGCATTGATTTCACGTGCAGCCTCAAACTGACCTTCTCGTGCCAATTTGAACATTTTTGCCATATCTGCAGCTGCAACGTTTGCCGTGACAGAAATCACACCATGACCACCACGTTCAACAAACTCCAATCCAGTAGCATCGTCGCCGCTTAGTTGGATAAAGTCTTCGCCACAAAGTTCCCTAATCTGTTGAACACGATCTAAATCTGCGGTCGCATCCTTAATACCGACGATATTGTCGATTTTAGCTAAACGTGCAACCGTCTCAGGTAATAGGTCAACAGCCGTACGACCAGGTACATTATAAAGAATCTGTGGTAGATCTGTTGCCTCAGCAATCGCTTTATAATGCAGATATAAACCTTCTTGCGTTGGTTTATTGTAATAAGGGGTGACACTTAAACAACCCGCAACACCAGTACCAATAAAGAGTTTACTGAATGTAATGGCTTCGTGCGTTGCATTAGCGCCTGTTCCTGCAATAACAGGAATACGGCCTTTCGCAAGCTCGATAGTCTTAACAACTACCTTTACGTGCTCATCAACCGTTAATGTTGCTGATTCACCCGTAGTACCAACAGATACAATCGCATCTGTGCCTGCTGCAATATGATATTCCACCAAATTTGCAAGGCTAGTGTAATCCACTTCGCCCGCTTCATCCATTGGCGTGACTAGCGCAACCATGCTTCCTGAAAACATGTCCATCTCCCCTTGATATATATAACTTCATGGTACGATTGAGTGAATATAAACTCAAGCACGAGCGTAGGTAAAAGTACCATCTTGACAATAACTTGATAAGAAGTTGCTAGCGATGTCGGTTATCCCGACTGAATACCTGTGCTACCATGCGGGAAAGATAACAATACGATGTAGAGAATATGGAACATTACTTAGTTATTACTGCAGTTGGTACGGATCGTCCAGGCATCTCAGACGAAGTTACTCATCTTGTCACCGAGTGTGGCTGTAACATCATAGACAGCCGTATTGCTCTGTTTGGCCATGAATTTACGCTCATCATGTTATTGTCAGGCAATGGCAATGCCATCTCTCGCGTTGAAGCCTCCTTGCCGCTAAAAGCGCAAGAGCATGAACTGCTCACGGTGATGAAGCGTACTTCAAAACATAAAGCGCGCTTATTTTCATACACGGCTGACTTCCATATCGAAGCCGATGATATGCCGGGCTTAGTGGGTCAATTTACCCATTTCCTTGCCTCTCGAAAAGTCGATATCGCATCCTTAAGCGCACACACTCACGATGCCAGCGAGACTGACAGTACTGATCGTTTATTCATCCAAATCAGTACTAATATTCCCGAGGGTTGCAACCTCATGACATTACAAGAAGAATTCGAAGCCCTTTGCACCGATTTACTGGTGACAGGCACTGTCAATTTTGTTGGCCATAATCAATAAGGAAGCCTCATGAATACGTTGACCGCAGGTACTTCAGCCCCTGCTTTCACCCTACTAAACCAAGACAACGAAAACGTTAGCTTGGCTGATTTTAAAGGTAAAAAAGTCTTAGCTTATTTTTACCCCAAAGCCATGACACCAGGCTGTACTGTTCAAGCATGTGGCTTGCGTGATAGCAAAGCAGAATTAGATGCACACAATGTTGTGGTACTGGGTATCAGTATTGACCCGGTAAAACGCCTACCTAAGTTCATTGAACGTGATAATTTAAACTTCACGTTACTTTCCGATGAAGATCATGCCGTATCCGACCAATTTGGCGTCTGGGGCGAAAAAAAATTCATGGGTAAAATATACGACGGCCTTCATCGTCAGAGCTTTTTAATTAATGAAGAAGGCGTTATTGAACACGTTTTCAATAAATTCAAAACAAAAGATCATCATGAAGTCGTGCTTGCCTACTTAAATGAACACGCTGACGCCTAATACAGAGCAGTAAAACCGTTCAACTCAATGCCTGCGCTGCTCACCGCAGGCATTTTTATTGTTACGTATGATCATCACCGACCAACCATAATGCCGCCGCAAAACCCGATAAAGTTCGACTTCCCTCACTTTATCCATAAAAATCATCACTCAAACCTTGCTCACAGCCTGCTCACTCAGATATAACCCCAGTTAGTTTGAAATAAAACCAAATTCAACTTTAATATTAAGGATAATGTTAATGAACGACACACTATTGGGATTAATCTGGAACACGTCACGCGCGGTGCAAAACAAAGCACAAAATACAGTAGGTCAGGTATCGCCTGAGCTCAATGCCGAACAAACGCTAATGCTGATGCTACTAAAAGAAGAAGATGGCTTACGTCCAATCGATATTGCAGAGCGCTTGATGCGATCAAAAAGTTCGGTAACCAGCATTATTAAAACGGCTCAACGCCACGGCTTAGTGGCAACTCGTCCTCACCCACATAAAGGTAATTCAAAGTGTGTCCACCTCACAAAAAAAGGGGTGATGGTGTGTAACTCTGCGGGGAATAATATTCACTCTTTACTTGCAGAAGTCCCTCAAGGTTTAACAGATAAAGAAGTTGAGACTTGTCGAAAAGTACTGGAAGTGACACTCAATTGCTATCGCTAATCGGTGAGTAATAATCAGAGTAATCATAAAAAATGGCGCATCGAAATGCGCCATTTTACTATATAAGAATAAGCGCTAGGCTTGCTCTTGTAACTCATCATCTTCTGTCGCTGAGAAAGCGCTCCATACCGCTTTCACCAATGTTGCCAATGGGATAGCGAAGAACACCCCCCAGAAGCCCCAAAGGCCACCAAACACCAGCACCGCAATAATAATCGCCACTGGGTGAAGATTGACAGCTTCCGAGAATAAGATAGGTACTAATACGTTACCATCTAATGCTTGAATGATACCGTATGCCACCAGCAGCCACCAAAAATCAGGCGAGATACCCCACTGGAACAAACCAACCATCGCCACAGGAATGGTCACAGCTGCCGCGCCAATATATGGGATCAGCACAGAGAAACCGACTAAGACAGCCAGTAACAAGCCATAACGCAGATCTAAAATCACAAACGTCAGGTAACTGATTGAACCTACAATTAGGATCTCGGTTACTTTACCGCGAATATAATTTGAAATTTGCTGATTCATCTCCGCGCCAACTTTACTGGCAAGGCGACGATTCTTTGGTAACACAGTCCCTAAGATAGACAACATTTCTTGCTTATCTTTCAGTAAGAAAAAGACCAGTAACGGAACCAAAATAAGATAAACACCGAGTGCTGCTAAGCTCACCAACGAGGCTAACGAGCCTTTCACTACGCTTTCACCCATACCCAATACTTTTTCTCGTAGGGTATTCATGAACGTATCCACTTGGTGTGGCTGCACAAAGTCAGGGTAACGTGATGGCAATGACGATACATAACTCTGCAAGTCATTAAACATAGTCGGTACATCAGACATCAGGTTTCCAATCTGATGCCAAATGGTAGGCACTAAGCCAAACACCGCCATCACCATCAGCCCGACAAAGATCAATAAGACAACAGTAACGGAAAGCGATCGGGGCAAACCCAATTTATGTAAACGTGCAACTGGCCATTCGAGTAAATACGCCAACACAATTGCCACCAATAAAGGCGCTATCAAATTCCCTAAGAAATAAATCGTTAAAAAGCCACCCACAAGGATAACCACCAGACTCGCTGCATCTGGGTCTGAAAAACGTCGCTTATACCAGCGATTAAACATATCGAGCATAACTGTCTCTATTTTTGCATTTTGGTGACAAAAAGAATCAATGACTGCGCCGAGTCATTCTGAATTTCAATAGCATAACCATGATTGATTAAGTATCGGGGAATATCTTGTCTCGCGCCTGAATCAGAAACATGAATCTCCAGCTTTTGTCCCAAACTCAACGCGTTAACAGCCCTTTTGGCTAATAATAGTGCCATAGGGCAGCGCTCAGTCATTAAATTAAGCAATTGCGTTTCCATTCCAGTGTGCTGACAGTTATTATCCATTTACGCATTGTAAATGACATCTGCTCGACAAAAAAGAAACCTGTACGGTGTTCTATTGTCTTATTGCTAATAGTCCCTGTTTTTCCGGGCTAGGACCCAACAATTCAGACCAAAGGCGATTGTATTATTTCTATGTCCCGATTGAAGAAAGCCCCAGCTTATTTACTGATCACAGCATTATTGAGTAGCAGTTTGCCTATTCATGCTGAGACTTTTAACAGCTTACCAGAAATTGGTACCACTGCGGCTTCAACCCTTACAATAGAAAAAGAACTGGAATATGGTGATGCTTACATGCGAATGCTGCGTGCAAGTCGACCTATCATCAGCGATCCTCTTTTGGCCGATTACGTCCAAGATTTAGGCCACCGCCTAGTGGCTAACGCAAATGATGTCCGTACCCCATTCAACTTTTTCCTGATCCAAAATCGTGAAATCAACGCCTTTGCCTTCTTTGGTGGCTATGTGGCACTTCACAGTGGCTTATTTTTATATGCCAAATCAGAAAGTGAATTTGCCTCTGTTGTGGCGCACGAAATCGCACACATCACCCAACGTCATTTAGCGCGTAGTATGGAAGATCAAGCCAAAAAATCACCTGCGACTATGGCCGCAATGATAGGGTCTCTTATGCTTGCCATTGCCTCACCAGAAGCTGGGATGGCTGCACTGCACGCAACAACAGCCGCTTCAGTCCAAGGGCAAATCAACTACACCCGCAGTAACGAAAAAGAAGCAGATCGCATCGGTATTGCTACTTTGGCTAAATCAGGCTTTGAAGTACAAGCAATGCCACGTTTTTTTGGTCGCCTAGCCGATCAATATCGTTATGCAAGCAAACCTCCAGCGATGCTGCTGACTCACCCCTTACCGGAAGATCGTATTTCAGATACCCGTAACCGAGCAAGTCAATATCCGGCACGTCGGGTAGAACCATCAGATCGTTATCTACTGGCTCGCTCACGTATTGTGGCGCGTTTTGCTGGGTTGGAAAGCGACGCGGCATTAGATTGGTTTGACCGTAAGCTGAAAAAGGCCAGAGGCCAACAAAAAATCGCGCTGAACTATGGTAAAGCCTTAGTACTGATAGATACGGGTAAATATGAACAAGCCCATGCCTTACTCGATCCGTTACTGGCCGCTGAACCAAACAATCGTTTCTTCATTGATTCCGCAACCGATTTAGACATTGGCGAAAAAAAATATGAATCCGCAATTACTCGCTTACAGAGTGCTTTAAAGCAAAGTCCAGAGCAAAAAGTATTACGCTTAAACCTTGCCCATACCTACCAAGAAGCAGGGAAAGTCGATGACAGCTTATCGATGTTATTGCGTTATACCTACGATAACCCGAAAGATACCAATGGCTGGTACATGCTTGCCCAAGCACAAGGGGAAAAAGGAAATCGAGCAGCTGAACTAGCAGCCCGAGCTGAATTGCTCGCACTGCGTGGGTTGTGGGATAAAGCCATAAAAAACTATATCCAGGCCAGTCAATTAGTTGAGATAAATTCACTCGACCAAGCGCGTTACGATGCTCGGATCGACCAACTTCGCTTATCTCGTGAAAAGTTTGCAGCACTGTAAATACGCATAAGATCCTCACAACACCTGATACAAGCTATCGCGATAACCGATCTCGCGTGATCGCGATAGCAAAGCCACTGATACACGCCTTTCAATACCGCTTTATTCCCTTACAATGAAGCATCACTCCCTACGCGCTCAACACGTTACCAGGGAGGATCAAAACTAAAAATGGAGAAACCATGTCTATTTCGATCTATCACAATCCTCGCTGTTCAAAGAGCCGTGAAACATTAGCGCTACTTGAAGAGAAAGGCATTACACCAACCATCATCAAATACTTAGATCAAACACCAAGCATTGCGGAACTTGAAACCCTACTAAAGCAACTTGGGTTTGATTCGGCACGCCAAATGATGCGCACCAAAGAAGCTATTTATAAAGAATTAGCATTGGGTGATGACGCTATTACTGAAGCGCAACTTTTTACTGCAATGGCAGAAAACCCGAAACTTATCGAGCGTCCAATTGTTGTCAATGGCAATAAAGCCGCACTAGGTCGCCCACCAGAGCAAGTATTGGATATTCTTTAATGCATTCAATATTAGTGCTGTATTACAGCCGTCATGGCAGTACGCGACAATTAGCGCGTCAGATAGCCCGTGGCATCGAACAAGTTGATGGCTGCGAAGCGGTATTAAGAACGGTGCCAGACATTAATGAGCAAGGGCTGCAAACGCAGCCCCCAGTTGATGGCGATCCTTGGGTTAATCACCACGATTTACAAACTTGCTGCGGCTTAGCATTAGGGAGCCCAGTTCGGTTTGGTAACATGGCTGCGCCACTCAAGCACTTTATTGATTCCACCAGCGCGCAGTGGCTATCAGGGGCGTTAATTGGTAAGCCTGCAAGTCTTTTTACCTCATCATCGTCTATGCATGGTGGGCAAGAGACCACGTTACAATCCATGATGCTGCCATTGCTCCATCACGGGATGCTCATCGTTGGCATTCCTTATTCTGAACCACAACTCCACACTACGGAGCATGGCGGTACACCTTATGGGGCTTCTCACCTAAATAATGGTAATGGGTTACATCAGGATGAAATGTTACTGGCACAGGCGCTAGGAAAGCGTCTTGCACAAACAGCTAAAAAACTCGCTGACTAAGTTTTTCCTTTACTGGAATCTCTCGGACACGAAAACAATTCGAGAGCGTGGTAACGGAGCTTAAAGCCAAGATGGAAAACAAACACTCGCAAGGAAGGTGTTTATGGTAGCAATGCAACCTTTAACTCAGAATCTACGCTATTTTGCGTTAACCAGTAACTTAAGCTTATTACTGTGGGTCGCGTTATGGCAGGGCGTTATCTCGCCGCACCCTCACCTCAATAACATCATCATTATGCTCATGTGGGTATTTCCGCTGCTATTACCTTTAAAAGGAATACTCGAGGCAAAGCCCTACACTCATGCGTGGGCTAATTTCATTTTGATGTTCTACTTCCTGCATGCACTCACCATTTTATGGATAGAGCCTGCAGAACGTTGGTTAGCAGCAGTAGAGCTTGGCATTACATCGTGTGCATTCATCGGCAATATCGTATTTGCCCGTCAAAGAGGGCGGGAACTAGGAACGAAACTGCCACGCCTTTCTCAAGTCGAAAAAGAAGAGCACGCAAGGCATCAAGACAAATAAGTGGCAATAAATGCCATTTAACAACGCTAAAAAAAACGGCTGCATCATCTGCAGCCGTTTTTATATCTAACGCGTCGGATTCAGTCGCCGCTTGGTACAGTTAAGGCTGCCAATAGAACTGATTTTCTACAGCAACCTCAGATGGCATCACAACATCAGATGAACGCGGCTGGGTTACACTCCCTTCCGTTAATGTCGAATCTTCTGGAGCTGTCGTTTTTTCAGGTGATACCACACCATCACCGACGATCACGGTATTGGTCGTTACGTCTTGCTCTGAACGCGAGACATCAGTATCACTAATACTCTGCTCCTGATTAACAACATTAATATTGCTATCACTCTCAACTAAATCTTGTCCTGTATAGCTATTTTCAGAAAGCGGAGTCATACGACGATCCAACAACAGTTCGCGCTTAAACGCATCTTCAGTCGTTAACAGGTTTACACCAAACATCGCCTTATCACCATGTAAACGTTGCACATCTACCGAAGCAACTGAGCTTAAACTTGTTAACATGCGCTCAAGTGTAAAGAAATCTTCTGTCGTTTGAATATTCGCCACACTAATGGTGAATAGGCCTCGGCTTTCGCCCCCCAGTTGCACGGCATATTTTGCAGCCAACTGATCGGCAATCTGATTAACCATTTCGCGTGTTGCAACCGCTAACTCACCACTCGCACGACCTTCTTTAGGCGCAACTTGTGATGCAACCAAGCGATCAGCCGACTGCTCAAAAAGCTGCCAAGAAAGCGAGACATTACTGCCATCTTCACGTGCTCGTACAATCAAAATTGCTTCAGGGTTATAACGTAAACTCGCATTTGCAACAGGCTCAACAAAACCACCCCATAAATCAGGTACTGTGACGGCGGTAATATCTTCAAAATCACCAATAGGCATCAATACTGGTACACCACGCTGATTAGCTGCGGTATTCATTTCCGTTTGCAGTGGGTTGCTTGTCTGATCCCATACAATTTCGCGTTCACGGTTATTCTCTTTTACTAACCAAACTAAAACGGCAGGACGCTGATCGCTCCATACGGTTGCATTGGCTTGAGCTAATAAGTTATGAACTTGCACCCGATCAAAAGTCATATCTAAGGTTTGTTGACCATTTAGCGATCCAACACCGAATTGACTAATGTATTGGCTTGAGCTTGATAACGCCTTGCGAATAACCTCGTTATCGACCACCTGACTCTGACCAGACACTTTCACCAGCACTTGCTCAAGGCCTTGCTGACGCGCGGTTTGTTCTGATTGCTTATCAGTGTCTGGTAATACAACCTGAGCCTGATATAAGTTATTCACTGTGGCGGCATTCAAAGGCAACGCCAATAACGCCAACATAAAAAAAGCAAAACGCAGCATAGAAAACTCATTCATCATTTAGATATATTCCGATCATAAGGTGATTTGCCTATCAGCAGCAACCTCTTAGCCCCGATATCGTGACAGATTTTAGTCAATCTTCATGTTTTTATATTTTTCCGCCTTCAGATCTGCCATTCCTCAGCAAAAAGTCTGTGGTACCCGCAAAACCAAAGTGAAATATCGCATCGCTTACAGGAATTAGTGATGCTCCGTACAAAAGGGATGTATCCATATCAGTGATAGAAAAAACTCTATTTCAAAGCATAGGTAATCGTTTGCCACTGTGATAGGATTGCGCGATTTTATTTTTAGAAGACCAAATTTTGACAAGGTGGATAAAAAAATGATGCAGGTTCTCCAAGGTGCACAAATGTTATTTGTCGCATTCGGTGCATTAGTGCTGGTTCCGTTACTAACTGGCCTCGACCCCAATGTTGCCCTATTTGGTGCAGGTATAGGTACCCTTCTTTTCCAAGTGATCACCAAACGTTCTGTTCCTATCTTCCTCGCTTCATCTTTCGCTTTTATTGCTCCTATTATGTACGGCATCCAAACTTGGGGCGTAGCCAGCACCATGGGTGGCCTAATGATGGCAGGGGTTGTATACGTACTCATGGGCGTTGTGATCAAAGTTCGCGGCGTCGGAATCATCCATAAATTACTGCCGCCGGTCGTTGTTGGCCCAGTTATCATGGTAATAGGCTTAGGTCTGGCACCAGCTGCAGTCAACATGGCTGTTGGTAAAAGTGGGGACGGTGGCATCCAACTGGTTAACGGTGATGCGGCGATTTGGATTTCTGCCGCCTCATTACTTACAACAATCACATTCAGCGTATTTGCCAAAGGCTTCTTTAAACTCGTACCTATCATGGCGGGTGTTGTTACGGGTTACTGTGTCAGCCTTGCTTTTGGTGTGGTCGACTTTACGCCTGTGGTACAAGCAAGTTGGTTAGCAATGCCTAACTTCACTTACCCTGAATTCAACATCAATGCAGTGCTATTCATGATTCCAGTTGCGATCGCACCTGCGGTTGAGCATGTGGGTGACATGTTGGCAATCTCAAATGTCACCGGTAAAGACTACCTTAAAAAGCCGGGTCTACACCGTACTATGGCGGGTGACGGCATCGCAACAATTGCAGCATCGATGTTTGGCGCGCCACCGAATACAACTTACTCAGAAGTCACCGGTGCAGTAATGCTAACCAAAGCTTTTAACCCTATCATCATGACATGGGCCGCTGTAACAGCACTTGTATTGGCATTTGTTGGTAAGCTTGGCGCTGTACTACAAACCATTCCAGTTCCTGTAATGGGCGGCATTATGATTTTGCTGTTTGGTTCAATCGCAACAGTAGGCCTAAATACTCTGATTAAAAACCAAGTAGACCTACACAAGGCACGTAACCTTGTGATTGTAGCGGTAACACTGGTATTTGGTATTGGTGGCATGGCTTTTGGTATCGGCGAATTCAGCCTTCAAGGTGTCAGCCTATGCGGTATCGTCGCGATTTTGCTTAACCTTGTGTTACCAGATGACCTGGGTGAATCACACGTTGTTGATAATGCGCAGATTGATGGCATTGAGAAATAACAGCTAGCCAAATAATAAAAACGGCAACCTTATGGTTGCCGTTTTTATGTCTATTTCATAGCTAAAAGATGTTGCCATACTGCGTCCTCAATGTGCCAATACAATTCGGGACAGAGCACATCACAAGATCAAAAAAGCCGAACCAAGGTTCGGCTTTTTATTATGCGTAAAATCAATTCGGCTTATTTAGTGCCGAAGATTTTATCACCTGCATCACCAAGACCAGGTACGATGTAGCCTTTATCATTAAGCTTCTCATCGATAGCTGCAGTATATAGCTCTACATCTGGGTGTGCTTTTTCTAGTGCAGCAATACCTTCTGGCGCAGCAACAAGTACAAGCACTTTGAATGATTTACAGCCTTGCTCTTTAAGAAGATCAAGTGTTGCAATCATAGAACCGCCAGTTGCTAGCATTGGATCAACAACAAGAGCGATACGCTCATCAATGTTTGATGCTAGTTTGTTGAAGTAAGGTACTGGCTCTAGTGTTTCTTCATCACGGTAGATACCGACAACGCTGATACGTGCACTTGGCATATGCTCAAGTACGCCGTCCATCATGCCAAGACCCGCACGAAGAATAGGCACAACTGTTACTTTTTTACCTTTCAATTGATCAATTTCAACTGGACCGTTCCAGCCTTCAATTGTCACTTTTTCCGTCTCGAAGTCTGCCGTTGCTTCATAAGTCAGCAAGCTACCAACTTCCGTTGCTAATTCACGGAAACGCTTAGTGCTGATATCACCTTCACGCATAAGGCCAATCTTATGTTTAACAAGTGGGTGTTTAACCTCAACGACTTTCATCTATGACTCCTAACAGCAAAAAAAATATAAAATCGCGCTATTGTACACGATACCTTCCTAAATTTTAGCGACTCATTCACTTAAACACGCTTTTTTTGTGTGTTTGTTGCTTCTTTAAGCAAACGTTTGTCTCAGGAAGGTTTATATCTCTAAAAAATGAATCAACAGACACAGCAGAATTAAAACGCTATACATAAATGATCATCCATTCTCTTACGCAGTTTTTTCATCACCAATGCTCACCACAGGGCTACGCTTAAAATATCATCGATATTCACGAGAAATTCGCAAACCAAAAATATTGACGCAAACGTTTCCCTTTCCGCCACGACTGCTGTTATCATACCCACGATTTCTACTTCAGCCCCATTAAATAATGGCCTAATCAGTACGATTATTTAATGTGTTTGGTGTACATACCGTGAGGAAACTCTTGTGAGCGGCAATAATTCTTCTCTTAGTTATAAAGATGCTGGTGTTGATATCGATGCAGGTAATGCGTTGGTTGATCGTATTAAAGGTGTGGTTAAACGCACTCGTCGTCCTGAAGTGATGGGCGGTATTGGTGGTTTTGGGGCATTGTGCTCCCTACCGACTAAATATAAAGAGCCAGTATTGGTATCAGGCACCGATGGCGTAGGGACTAAACTACGTCTTGCGATGGATCTGAAACAACACGATACCATTGGTATTGACCTTGTTGCTATGTGTGTGAACGACCTTATCGTTCAAGGCGCAGAACCTCTATTCTTCCTTGATTACTATGCAACAGGTAAACTTGATATCGATACAGCAGCTGCAGTTGTTGCCGGTATTGGTGAAGGCTGTGTGCAATCAGGTTGTTCTTTGATTGGTGGTGAAACGGCGGAAATGCCAGGCATGTACCACGGCGAAGACTACGACGTTGCAGGTTTCTGTGTGGGTGTTGCTGAGAAATCAGAAGTTATCGATGGTACGAAAGTAAAAGCTGGCGATGCGCTAATCGCAGTTGGCTCAAGTGGCCCACACTCTAACGGTTACTCGTTAATTCGTAAGATCATCGAAGTTTCAAATGCAGACCTTAACGAAGAACTAGAAGGCAAGTCACTGGCAGAACACCTGCTAACGCCAACTAAAATCTACGTTAAATCTACGCTTAAGATGATGGAAAGCTGTGATGTTCACGCTATTTCACACATCACTGGTGGTGGTTTCTGGGAAAATATCCCACGCGTACTACCAGAAGGAACAAAAGCAGTTGTTGACGGTTCAAGCTGGCAGTGGCCTGCTATTTTCAACTGGCTACAGCAAGCAGGTAACGTTGAAACGTACGAAATGTACCGTACCTTTAACTGTGGTGTTGGTCTTGTTATCGCTCTACCTCAAGAGCAAGCAGCACAAGCAATCGAGATCCTAACAGCTGAAGGCGAAAACGCTTGGCTGCTGGGTGAAATTGCAAATGTTGAAGCTGGCGAAGAGCAAGTAGAAATTAAGTAAGGCAGTACGGCAATGAAAAATATCGTTGTCCTGATCTCAGGAAATGGCTCAAACCTACAGGCAATTTTAGATGCTTGTGAAAATAGTATCATCGCGAATGCAAAAGTAGCCGCGGTGCTATCAAACAAAGCTGACGCCTATGGTTTAGAGCGAGCACGACAGGCTAATGTCGATGCTTTACATGTCTCTGCGGCTAATTTTAGTGACAGAGAAACCTTTGATAAGGCAATGATTGAAAAAATCGATGCCTATCAGCCTGATTTAATTATCCTTGCTGGTTTTATGCGGATCCTAAGTGGCGACTTTGTGCGTCACTATCAAGGGAAGATGATTAACATTCATCCTTCGCTATTACCTAAGTATCCGGGGCTTCATACCCACCAGCGTGCATTAGATGCAGGCGATACGGAACACGGTACCAGTGTTCACTTCGTCACTGAAGAGCTTGATGGTGGTCCTGTGATTTTACAAGCTAAAGTGCCGATCTTTGCAGATGACACTGTGGACAATATTTTTTCACGCGTGCAAGAGCAAGAGCATCGCATCTACCCATTAGTCGCACATTGGTTTATCAATGAACGCCTAGCAATGATCGATGGGCAAGCCTCTTTAGACGGTAATACCTTAGCTTCGCATGGCTATGCTGCTGACGATTAATATCCATTCGAACGATAAATAATAAAAAACGCAGTCAATTTACATTGACTGCGTTTTTTTATGATTCAAATAACGCGTTTACTTTGATGCCACTCGGTTAAAAATCGGCTCACCAAAGTGGAATACATTCATTTCACCAACGGCCATTTTATGCCAATTTTCATCATTCGTGAGTGGCTGAGTAGCTATCACGGTCACAACATCATTCGGAGTTGTTTCTTGATTAAAATCTATCGTGACATCTTCATCAATCAATGACGCTTGGCCAAATGGCGCTCGACGGGTAATCCAATGAAGGTTATTGGTGCAATATGTCACCACATCATCCCCGTCACTTAGCAGCATATTATATACCCCAAGTTTACGCAGTTCATCGCAACACGTTGCCATAAAGCCATACAGTTCATCAGGATCTGTTGGGCGTTGAGAAAACTTCGCTTCAAGCTGATTAAGTAACCAACAAAAAGCCATCTCACTATCCGTATCGCCGACAGGCTGAAAACGACCCGTTGCTAATAGCTGGTAATCAGTCAATTGCCCATTATGAGCAAATGTCCAATAACGTCCCCACAACTCTCGCGTAAATGGATGGGTATTTTCTAAACACACACCACCGCGATTCGCCTGACGAATGTGGCTGACCACAGCACAGCTTTTTATTGGATATTCCTGTACCAATTCAGCAATACGTGATTTACAGCTTGGATTCGGGTCTTTAAACGTACGAAAGCCTTTACCTTCGTAAAACGTAATTCCCCAACCATCACGATGTGGGCCGGTATTTCCACCCCGCTGCATCAAGCCTGTAAAGCTGAAGCAGATATCGGTTGGCACATTGGCGCTCATGCCAAGCAATTCACACATATTCCTTTATGCCCTTTTTTCTTAAAAGCTAAACGTAAGAACTCTTCACACGAGGTTAGTTGTACTCGGTCAGCCAACTAACCTCAAGTAAAAGGGTTATTCCGCAACCATTTCCTTTTCAACTAGCATGATTAAGATATGAATGATCTTAATATGTACTTCTTGAATTCGGTCAGCAAAGCCAAAATGTGGTACGCGAATTTCAACATCGGCAAGACCCGCCATTTTGCCGCCGTCTTTACCGGTTAACGCAATCACTTTCATGCCTTTCGCATGTGCAGCTTCAATCGCTTTTAAAATATTACCTGAATTGCCTGATGTTGATAGACCAAACAACACATCACCCTTTGAGCCAACAGCTTCAAGGTAACGTGAGAATACGTAGTCGTAGCCAAAATCATTACTTACACACGATAGATGACTTGGATCTGAAATCGCGATACCAGGGTAGCCTGGGCGGTTCTCACGGTAGCGACCTGTCAACTCTTCAGCAAAGTGCATAGCATCGCAGTGAGAGCCACCATTACCGCATGATAATACTTTACCACCTTGTTTGAATGACGCAGCCAATAGCTTAGCAGCGGCTTCAATGTCGGCCATGTTTTTATCATCACTTAAAAAGTGGTTCAGTACGTCAGCAGCTTCGGTTAGCTCTGCACGAATTAGATCTTGGTACATAGGCTATTCTCTTATTATTCGTTAATGCACGCATCTATAGGGCCGCACGCGACCCTTCATTATTACGCGCCAGTATCAGCAGTGTACAAAGAAACAGTCGAGGGTGTCGACTCCTGAACCGAGACATTGTCAGCGTTTTGCGCTAATTGCTTACGTAATGATGCAACATCCGCCACTAACGCAATATTTTCACCCGCAAAAACACCTGCATTGCTCAGTTTTGTACCGACATGCGGTGCAACACCATAGAAATAAACAGGGTAATCACGAATACGATCAACTGCATTTTCTAATGCATGGATCGCCGTAATATCTATGGTCGTCACATCCGAAAAATCTAAGACCACAGCACGAGTGCCCGTTAACGCATTATCTATTACCGCAAAGGCTTTTTCGCTAGCCGCAAAAAAGAGCGGGCCATTAATATCATAAACCACAACATCATCACCTAACTCAAGGTGTGGATGAGACTTAGCAACTGACACAGTTGTTAAGCTAGCGATACGATGAATAAACAACACCCCAGCAAGCAGTAAACCCACAACAACGGCAACAACCATGTCGAACACGACGGTTAAGCTAAAGCATGTTAGCAGCACAGCAACATCACGGCGTGGCGCAACTTTTAAGGTATGTACAAAATGTGGTGCTTCAGACATATTCCAAGCAACCATAATAAGTAAACCCGCTAATGCACTCATCGGGATATACGATAACGCAGGTGCCAGCACAATCATCGCTGTCAGCACAAACAATGCATGAACAATGGCAGAAACTGGCGAGAATGCACCAGCACGAATGTTGGTTGCAGTACGCGCAATAGCGGCTGTTGCTGGAATACCACCAAAAAATGGCACGACCATATTCGCAATGCCCTGCCCTACTAATTCAGCGTCCGGATTATGCTTTTTACCTGTCATACCATCGGCAACAACGGCACACAGTAAAGACTCAATACAACCTAGCATTGCGATAGTGAATGCCGCTGGTAACAAATCAACCACCAGCTGCCAATTCATGCCATCAGCACTCCAAGGTAAGGTAAATTGTGGTAATACTTGAGGAATACCTTGGCCAATTAAGTCACCAATCTGGTATTGGAATTTTTCACCCAATAAACCAACATGCGCCCCCGTCATGTTATTCACAACTAAGGCAATAACAGTACCAGCCAGTAAGGCTACAACGTGTGGTGGAATACGCGTTTTTAGTTTGGCCCAACCAATAAAAATCGCAATCGTAGCAAAACCTACAGCTGCATCCGCACCGTTTGTTGAAGGTAGCGCCTGCGCGTAAGCCATCACTTTCTCAGGAAAATGTACTGGGTTCGTTGCCACATGTAGACCAAGTAAATCTTTCAACTGCAAAAACGCAATCACCAAGCCAATACCCGCCGTAAAGCCCGTCGTAACAGGGTATGGCACATATGCAACCAACTGACCTAAGCGTAAGATCCCCATTAGTACCAGAATCATGCCCGACATTAACGTCGCCAGCATTAAACCGGATAAACCGTACTGTTGAGTAATAGGCAATAAAATAACGACAAACGCCGCGGTTGGTCCCGAAATATTAAAACGTGAACCACCAAATAATGCAGCCAATAAACCTGCCACAATAACCGTATATAGGCCGTGTTGCGGAGGAACACCGACTGCGATTGCCAGTGCCATCCCCAATGGAATAGCCACAACACCGACGGTAATACCCGCAATTAAATCAGCACGAATTTTGGAAGAAGAAAAGCCTTCGTCCCACGCTTGGCGTAAAGCATGAAATAACAACACTACGAGCTCCTGCAATTAAGCAACAGATTCAACAGAAATAGCTGTCCACCCGAGAGAGGGATTCCGGCGGGCATGTG
Source organism: Photobacterium sanguinicancri (assembly GCF_024346675.1). NCBI lineage: Bacteria > Pseudomonadati > Pseudomonadota > Gammaproteobacteria > Vibrionales > Vibrionaceae > Photobacterium > Photobacterium sanguinicancri. Next base: position 705,784 of record NZ_AP024850.1, on the reverse strand, counting down.
TCAGTCGGAGTTCGGGTAAGGCAACAAATATAGGTAGATATTGTCACTGAGGATGAGTAGCTAAACGAACAATCAACACACTTAAGCAAGGAAGCATGGGGATATGACGAAAAAACAAGCGACTCAGGAACGTGAGCAACATCACAAGATATGCGTATGTTAGACCTATTAGGTTTTTTAGCAAGGTCAAAAATGCATCTTACTGATCTCAGTCAACCCCAGTGATAGCAAGGCCTTAACTACAACTGGTTATGTAACTGTTCACTTTCAGAGCAGAAAAGTATTTTACATTTTGTTAAAAAAACACTTACAATTATCACAAGTGGTAAGACCTCTTACCTAGCATAAAACGTACCTACACGACAAACATAATTAAAATTAGTCGCACCAAGATTAAGGAGAATCACCATGGTCACTTTTGTGTACCTGCTCGGTCTGATCGGTTTAATCGGGTTACTCGCCTACCATCGCGCGAACCTACGCACCTTCACGCTTGCTATTGCAGCAGGCCTAGCCATCGGCACCGTGCTCGATGTGGCCGGTCAATTTAGCTGGTTAATCTTTTTAGCCATCGCTATCCCTCTAAACATTACCTCGGTTCGTAAACAACTCTTAAGCAAACCTGCGTTAGGTATGTTTAAAAAAGTGATGCCAGAAATGTCCCGCACCGAAAAGGAAGCCATCGATGCGGGTACGGTATGGTGGGAAGCTGATTTATTTCGTGGGGCACCTGACTGGAACAAAATGCATGATATTCCGGCCCCCCGCCTAAGCGCAGAAGAAAAAGCATTTCTTGACGGCCCAGTCAACGAAGTCTGCCGCATGACCAATGACTACCAAATCACTCATGAGCTGGCCGATCTACCACCTGAGATCTGGCAATACTTAAAAGATCACAAGTTCTTCGCCATGATCATCAAAAAAGAATATGGCGGTTTAGACTATTCAGCCTACGCACAATCGCTGGTACTGCAAAAACTGACCGGTGTATCAGGTGTCTTATCCTCAACCGTAGGCGTTCCAAACTCTTTGGGCCCTGGTGAACTATTGCAACACTACGGAACTGAAGAACAGAAAAACCACTACTTACCTCGCCTTGCGGAAGGTAAAGAAATTCCATGTTTTGCGCTTACAAGCCCAGAAGCTGGTTCAGATGCAGGCTCTATTCCTGATTTTGGGATTGTCAAAAAAGGGATGTGGCAAGGCGAAGAAGTACTTGGTATGGAACTCACGTGGAACAAACGTTACATCACCCTTGCGCCGGTCGCGACGGTGCTTGGGCTGGCATTTAAGCTGTTCGACCCAGAGCACCACCTCGGAAACGAAGAAGATTTAGGGATTACCTGTGCCCTCATTCCAACGGACATTCATGGTGTTAAAATTGGTCGTCGTCACTTCCCACTGAATGTGCCATTCCAAAATGGCCCAACCCAAGGTGAAAAAGTCTTTGTTCCAATTAGCTTCATCATTGGTGGCCAAGAAATGGCAGGCCAAGGCTGGCGTATGTTGGTCGAATGTTTATCTGTTGGCCGCGGTATTACTCTGCCATCAAATGCAACAGGGGGGTTAAAAACAGCGGCTTTAGCAACGGGTGCCTATGCGCGTATTCGTCGTCAATTCAAATTACCTATCGGTAAAATGGAAGGCATTGAAGAACCGTTAGCACGTATTGCCGGTAATACTTATGTAATGGATGCAGCCAGCAGTCTGACTGTTGCAGGGATCGACCTTGGTGAAAAACCATCTGTTATTTCTGCAATAGTGAAATACCACTGTACCCACCGCAGCCAACAAAGTGTCATTGATGCAATGGATATCGCTGGCGGTAAGGGTATCTGTATGGGGCCGAGTAATTTCCTTGCTCGAGGCTATCAAGGTGCCCCGATTGCCGTGACCGTTGAAGGTGCCAACATCCTGACTCGCTCGATGATTATCTTTGGTCAAGGGGCTATCCGTTGCCACCCATATGTCCTTGCAGAAATGAATGCGGCGTACAACGAGAACGAAGAACAAGCGCTAAACGATTTTGATCAATCGCTCTTTGGCCATGTCGGCTTTGTTATCAGTAACGTCATCCGTTCTTTCTGGTTTGGTCTGACTGATGGGCGAGGTTCTAATACACCGCGTAAAGATGAAACTGCCCGTTATTATCAACAGCTCAACCGCTATAGTGCCAACCTCGCACTACTTGCTGATATATCCATGGTTGTGTTGGGCGGTTCACTGAAACGTAAAGAGCGCCTCTCTGCACGACTAGGCGACATACTCAGTCAGCTATATCTTTCTTCAGCCACACTGAAGCGTTTTAGCGAAGAAGGTGAGAAAAAAGACGATCTACCTCTAGTACATTGGGGCATGCAAGATTCGCTCTACCAGACAGAACAAGCATTGGATCAATTCTTACGTAATTTCCCCAATCGCCCTGTCGCGGGATTACTGCGCATCGTACTCTTCCCTATGGGACTTGGACGCCAAAAGCCAACGGATAAACTAGACCATAAAGTAGCACGTATTTTACAAACGCCTTGTGAAAGCCGTAGTCGTTTAGGACGAGGTCAGTTCCTCGAAGCGGTAGAAAATAATGCCGTGGGTATGATGGAACAAGCGCTGAAAGATATTCTAGCCGCTGAGCCGATCTATGATCGCGTCTGCCAAGCTGCAGGTAAAAAATACCCATTTATGCAACTTGATAAGCTAGCAGATACCGGTTTAAGTCTGAATGCAATTAACGAGCAAGAAGCAGATCTCCTACGCAAAGCTGAAGTCGGTCGACTCCGTACCATCAACGTCGATGACTTTGACCCACAAGAACTTGCAGCAGCTCCATTACAAGCTGACAAGCCTATGGGCAATGCCGCATAGCATTCAGCCGACATAGAAGTCGTTACACAACACGATCAAAAAAGGGAAGCTTCGGCTTCCCTTCTTTTATTCTCATTATCAGATTATGCGGGTTTAACACTTTCATCTGCATCATCACTTTCAACTTCATCTAAAGCTTGAGCGATCACTTTTTTGGTTTTCCATTTTCGCCATATAAAGCCACCAGCTACGACTAAGATAACCAAAGCAATATTACTGCCAATAATCACCTTCATCGCCTTAGAGCGAGCCTGCGCCTGCTCCACAGCCAAACGGGCATCTTCTTCTGCTTGTGCTTTTAATTGCTGCTGATGACGAAAATCTTCCAAGTTTCGATCCAATTGCAGCTCTGCTTGTATTGCAAAATGTTTTTTAGGTAATCCAAAGATCAACTCACGATTATTTAATAAGTCTGTCGCATATAACCAACCAGACCAACCATACTGCCCCGGTTCGCCAAGATTAGGGATAATGATTTTCAAGCCTTCTTGCTCGCCCGTCGCATGACCTTGTGTGATCGTCGATTTGCCTTCGGGATCGATTTGTTCAATATGGGCAGCTAAAGATCCAGGCACAACAGCGCCCATTTCCGGCGTAACCACAAACTGGTGAGGCTCTATTTGATCACGACCTTGAATAAAATCAGCGGTTAATGGCGGTGGATAAATTAACACTTGCTGCTCAAATGTACGCAGAAAAATACCGTTACGAGACGAAACTCGAACTCGATATTTCCCCGGTTGAATGTCTATTGGTAGCGCAACAGTAAAAACACCGTCCCCAGGGTATTCATCAAAACCAATGCCATCATCGGCAAACTCACCCAGAATAATTGGGCTTGGTCTGGATTTTTCAGGAAGAGAATCAGGATTTTCAACATACTCTAGCAACTCAACTTGAAGCTTCACACGATCAAGAAAATCTCTAGAAGTCAGTAACTTGTCACCTTGAAGCAAACGAGCGGTAAATTTGAGGGTTTCCGATTGATACAAACGAGACGGCAGATCATCAATATCAAGTCGAAGATTAGATAATACATCTATTTTATTTTTGGGCGTTACTCGCCCAACGGCTTGCCATGGTCCGGGCATCGGGTTTTCTATCGATATAATATCGACACCCTTTTCTTCATACCACGACACATTATCAGGGTGACGCCACGCATAATATTTGGTGCCATCAGGCCGAACGATCACGACAGAGTTACTTTCTATATCGCGCTTGACCATAAAAGACACTTGATCGACAGTAGGATCGACACGGAAACGGTTATCAAGCCATGACATTTGCGTACTTTCTTGAGCCCAAGAAAATAGAGGCAAAAATATCACTAATATCAATAACCGTGGCATACGTCTCCTACTGGCGCCACATCGGGTCACCTTTGATCACATCCAAACGCAATTCATGCGCTTTTAATTCATCGGCAGATGCACGGATAACCTTTAATGTTTTACGTCCAGAAGCTAAACGTTTGATGGCTTTTTCAACACCGTCCTCATTACTTCCGTCAGCACTTAATGCCAAGGTGGTTTGCCCACCCGTCATCATTAAATAAACGTCAGCGAGGATCTCGGCATCGAGCAAAGCGCCGTGGAGAGTTCGGTGCGAGTTATCGATACCGTAACGCGAACATAAGATATCTAGGTTATTTCGCTTACCAGGAAATAGCTTCTTCGCCATATCCAAGGTATCTGTAACCTTGCAGAAATCTTCTGTTTTACCTATCGACGCATTGAGTTTACTAAACTCATAATCCATAAAGCCGATATCGAAGGGCGCGTTATGTGCGACAAGCTCAGCCCCTTGGATAAAGTCCATAAACTCTTGGTGGATGTCGCCGTAGGTTGGCTTATCAAGCAAGAATTCATCGGTGATACCATGGACACCAACAGCTTCTTCATCGATAGCGCGATCCGGTTTGATATAAACGTGGAACGTATTACCGGTGAATTTGCGATTGACGATCTCAACAGCACCAATTTCAACAATACGGTGGCCCTCATAGTGTGGGCCTGTCATATTCATACCGGTGGTTTCGGTATCGAAGACAATAATTCGGTGGTCAGTAGCTTTTTTCATAATGGCGATTGTGTCAGACTCAAGTTTTCTCTAAGACGCATACTATCAAATATGACCAAGCAGGTAGACATTTTCACTGATGGATCGTGTTTAGGTAACCCAGGGCCTGGTGGATACGGGACTGTTTTACGCTATAAACAACACGAAAAAGAGCTTTCCTCTGGCTACTTTATGACGACAAACAACAGGATGGAACTGCTTGCAGCAATTGTAGGCTTAGCCAGCCTCAAAGAATCCTGCATGGTTGATTTAACCACCGATAGCCAATATGTTCGCCAAGGCATTACGCAATGGATCCATAACTGGAAAAAACGTGGCTGGAAAACAGCAGATAAGAAACCCGTGAAAAACGCAGATCTATGGCAACAACTCGATATTGAAACCCAGCGCCACACTGTTAACTGGCACTGGGTGAAAGGGCATGCTGGCCATCCTGAAAATGAGCGCTGTGATGATTTAGCGCGTGCAGCAGCAGAATCTCCGACTCAGCCAGATGAAGGCTATCAAGCCTCTAATTAACACGTAGTGGTGCTAATTGACGTCTTAATTTCCAAGTAGGTTTAATAGGCTTCAAAGGGTATGTGCGTTTTCGTGCAACAATAAAATACAAACCACCTAGTGATGGGAAGTGCTCTGATAACGCACTTTCCGCCCATGCTGAACATGCAAGGTGTCGTGTCGCAGGGAGTACCGCGAATTTGTCACTATAAACCACTTCATAATTCAGCACACCAAGCCAGTCTTTCACCCGCATCGGCATGAACATTTGCCCGCGCCAAGGGTATTTCTTTCGGTTCCAAGGCAGCAAGCCTTTGACTCCAAGCCAACTAACTGGATTCGACCCCGTCAAAATCAAATAACCATCATCTACCATAACGCGATCAACTTCACGCAACAAACGGTGTGGATCATTACAATAATCAAGTTGATGCGCGAGTATACAAGTATCAAACGATTTTTTTAGAAAGGGCAGGTGCAGCGTGTCCGCAATGACGTTATGTAGCGGATTATACTGATCAATACATACCTGATGTTGAATGTTACAATGCCCACTAGCGAGTTCACAACTGAGCCCTCCAAGTTTCAGCATATGATAGCCAAACAGTTTTGGGCACCACTCATCAAGATGAGCTTGTAGCTGCTTTGCCATCCATTCGCCATGCTTCACTTGAGACCAAGTGTATGGCGCTTCAATATGTTTTAATGTCCGCGCTGGCTTCATATGTATTGCTCAATACCTTAAAGGTTGGAGACAAATTTAATGCTAACGATTCAAAGCATACCTGCATTTAATGACAATTACATCTGGCTAATTCACAGTCAAGATAATCATTGCGTGGTTGTCGATCCTGGTGATGCCACCCCTGTTATCAAGGTATTAGAAGAACAACAGCTCACTTTAGATGCCATCCTGCTGACACACCATCATCACGACCACATCGGTGGAATTAGCGAACTAAAGCGCTTCGCTCCCCAATGTAATATCGTTGGGCCAGCCAATGAACCTATCCCTGGCATATCTCAGTCCGTGTCTGATGGCGATCAGGTCGAACTTTTCGGTGAGCGCTTTATGGTTCTGGGCCTACCAGGACATACTCTAGGGCACGTTGCCTATGTGGGTGATGAAAAGCTTTTCTGTGGTGATACTCTCTTCTCTGCAGGTTGTGGTCGTTTATTTGAAGGCACGCCTGAGCAAATGTTTAACTCACTTCAAAAGCTGGCTGCATTACCTGATGAGACCGAAGTTTACTGTTCTCATGAATACACCTCGAGCAATTTATCTTTCGCACTCGTGGCAGAACAAACAAATCCACACTTACAGCGCTATCGTGAAGAGGTAAGCCGTAAGCGTGCACAAGGCATTAGCACCATCCCATCCACAATGGGGCAAGAAAAATTAATAAATCCTTTCTTGCGCTGCGATCAGCCAAACATCAAAAAAAGTGTTGCTGATAAAGCAGTTAATGATAGTGACCTCGAAACCTTCGCTGCGCTACGCCGTTGGAAAGACGAATTTTGACCTGTGTCACTTGTCACTAAGGTGGTTGGGCAAGTATTATCACCAACCATTTTGGCTTTAGGCAGGAACAATGAAGTCCCGATTTTTTTTAGCAAGTGCGCTATTTCTGGCTGGTTGCCAATTAACGAACACAGTAGAAGAACAAGCAAACACAAACCAAGAGCCCAAAGAGGCTTCAACGCAGGTTAAACCCGCGAAAACGGTTGTCACTCCTCCTATTGTCAAACCAGAAATCAAAGTCATCACGCCACAAGAACAAGAAGACTTGTGGCTTCGTATTGGCATGCAAATCGATACTGATGCCATCCCCGAGAATAAAGATGTTCGACACTACCGTAATTGGTATCTCAAACACCCAACTCATCTTGAAACTGTCGCGAAACGTGCAGAACCTTTCTTATACTTAATCGTAGAAGCTGTTGAGGAGCGAAACCTTCCTCTCGAGCTAGCATTGTTACCTATCGTTGAAAGTTCATTTGATCAATTTGCCTACTCTCATGGCCGCGCTGCTGGCCTTTGGCAAATTACGCCCCCTACAGGCCGTAGCTTTGGCCTAGAGCAAAACTGGTGGTATGACGGTCGTCGTGATGTTGTAGAGTCAACACGGGCGGCGCTAGACCTTCTAGAGTACCTTAACCGTAAGTTTGATGGTAACTGGCAGCATGCCCTTGCCGCTTACAATACTGGTGAAGGTCGTGTATTCCGCGCAATCCGCAATAATAAAGCGGCAGGTAAACCAACTGACTTCTGGTCACTTAGCCTACCTAAAGAAACCAGTGGTTATGTACCTAAACTCTATGCTGTTGCTGATGTGATTAAAAACCAGAAGAAGTATGGTTTATCTATTCCAATGGTAGCGAATAAACCGGCTGTTGCCGTGGTTAAGCCCGGTATTCAGATGGATTTAGGCATGGCTGCGCGATATGCCGGTATCAAAACAGCGGATCTACAAAAACTGAATCCAGCCTACAATTCTTGGGCGACATCACCAGATAAGAATAATGACCTACTACTGCCAATCAATAAAGTTGCTCGTTTTAATAAGCAATTTGCAGCCAGTAATCACCAAGGCATGAAGGTTGTTCGCTATAAAGTAAAATCTGGTGACTCTCTAAGCGTATTGGCAAAGCGCAACCACACATCAGTGAAGCAAATCCAGCGTGCAAACAACATGAATAATACAAACATTCGTGTTGGTAAGCACATCCTGATCCCTGTTGCACTTCAAGATGGTGAAAGTAGCCAACTGTCGACAGCACTTCAGCAAGTTCGCAGCCAAAATAGCCATGGCGGTGGTTATCGTACAATCTACAAGGTCAAGTCTGGTGATAGCTTGTGGACCATTGCCCGCAAGCAGAATGTATCCATCGACCAATTAACCAAGTGGAATGGTTTAAGTAAAAAGAAAACACTACGTGTCGGTCAAAAATTAACGATTTGGAAAGACAGTAACGACGGTGAAATCATCCGTACTGTTTACTACAAAATTCGTCAAGGCGATAACCTAAGTACGATTGCAAAACGTTATAAAGTTAAAGTCGCTGATGTTGTTAAATGGAACCAACTTAGTGGTCAAAAATACCTAAAACCAGGCCAACAACTCAAACTGTATGTTGATGTAACTAAGGTAAGTGTATGACGCCGTCTAAAAACCCACTCGTAGCTTTAGTGGATATTTTTCGTTCACCTATCGACTGTTTTGCGGCTATTCATGAACGACCGAAGTGGTCATTTTTAGCGTATATTCTGATCATATTTGGCTCTGTCGCTATGTGGGGAGCCTATTTCAACAATGTTGATTTACCATGGCTCCAACAAACCCTAACGGCACAGCTAAGTAACGTAGAGCATGATGTTCAGCAAGCATGGTTGACTAAGGAAGTGCTTCTCGCAGGTGAGGTATTTAGCGATCTAGTTGGTCGTACTGCCGTCCTATTTATATTGGCACTATGGCTTAACCTTGCGACGAAAGGTAGCCAATACACGATCAGTTTTGGTAAATGGTTGGCTGCATCATGCTTTATTATGATGCCATCTGTGATTGGGGATTTCGCTAGTTACATCAATATTATGTTTAACCCTGCCAACATTTTGCCAAATGCTGCAGATTTAAACAGCTTGAACGGTTTACTCAAATTGCCACTAAGTAATCCATGGTCGCCATTCATGACAACCATGCCTTTATTAGCACCTTGGTATATCGCATTAACCTACGCAGCTGTTGGCGCATGGACTGATTTTGATCGTGCAAAAGCGATCATCGTTGCCGCTTTACCTTGGTTGCTGGTTATTGTTGTTTGGCCACTGATGATTGCGTTGGCTTGATTTTAAAGCTCGCAATAATGGGATTATGATCGGAGGCATCTGTTAATGGTGCCTCCGCATGTATCAGTGCTAGCCCTCTGTAATACATGTGATCAAGTGGTTGACCTAGGATTTTGATCCGTTGATCGTTACCAAGTTTTACCTCATGCAAAGCTAACCGTCCTGTCATCGCCTCAACAATATCTAACCTTGCTTGACGCCAACTATTAAAATCTCCGGCTAAAATCATTGGCCCTGAATGTGTGGCTAATGCACGCTCCAGTTTAACCATCTGCTCCTCATACTCCTCCACTCCTACGGTAAAATTCACACCGTGCAAGTTAACGACAGCTAATTCTTGCCCATTGGATAATTGATAACGAGCAAACAGTGCAGATTTAGGGAGCCGTAGCCAAGGCTCCATAGAGAGATAAGCACAGGTTTTATTAGCGCTGGTCTTCGAAAGATTCATAACCCCCGCAGACGTATCTAAAAACTTAAACGCATTTGCCATAGTAACTTGCCAAGAAGCGCTACGCAGGTAATCCGCTAGACCCGTTGTAAGGTTCGCCTCTTGCAGCAGTACCAACTGACTACCGACACTATATTCTTGTAGTGCTTCTTGCCAATTGTCTCTTTGCTGCTTATAAATATTCCACACCGTCACATGTAATTTACCATCAACATCAAGCGGTAAAACACCTTGTTTGGTAATGCAATTATAGGAGTATTCCGGTACCACTGTTTTAATGTCAGTCGCCAGCTCAGGGGTTTGCGTTACCTTAAATGACCACTCTGTAAAGCTTATAGTACCTGCAGCTAGTAAAACACCAGCAACAATTAAAATTCGTATATAACGCGCCATTTTACCTCCAATAAAAAAGCATAAGCTCGCACTTATGCTTAATCTAACAGTAGCGTCACTTATCTTACCGTGCGCCTATTAATAATGCTCGCCGTTATCATAATAAGCACTTGGCGTCAGAGCCGTAAAAATAACAGCAACATCTTGGCTATCATTCGCCACAGCTTGACGCACTAATGCTGTTATGTGGACGGCAACAGCATCCTGAACCTCTTGGCCACGATCAAACCAGAAAACTTCTGCAAAAGGATATGCTTGAGACACTTCACCACCAAAAACGAATGTTGAAGGAATATGCTCGATCGTAAAGTCTTCTCGTGGGCAATTCATCAATGGCTGTAACGCATCAACAAGCTGCGTAGAAATCGCTTGTACATGTTGCGCATCAATAGCACGAAAACGAAGGTGAGGCATGGTAGTTCCAGTATTTACGTATAAAAATCACAAGATATCACCTCCTAGGCTTTTCCCGCACTAACTTTAGATCATCATCATTGTTTATTTTGCCTCAGCACAAATTTTGTTAAGCTCCAACCAACAATAAAACATCGAACAATTAATGAGTAATTATGAAAAAGTTTATACCGTTACTATTCATAATATTTTCGCCTGTTTCATATGCAAATACTGATCATGAGCGTCGCATCACTGAACTTGAGTACCAAGTGAGCCAGCTGACTCAGCAAGTGTATAAACTTCAGATTCAACTGAATAACAACAATCAGAACACCAACTCTGAGCTGCATATGTATCAATGTCGACTTAGCGTCTTTACCAAAGAATACAGCGAGCGATCAACGAGTCGTGGACAAGCAATTGCAAAAATTATTGATCAGTGCACTGACTCCAACGATGACATGTTTTGTAAGCCTGAAGACGTGAAATGCTCAAAGTTTTAATGCGGAATTAACTAGTTAAGTGCTCCTCTATATTTAACTACAAACTAGATGACAGAAACGAAAAAGGCTCCAGCATCTCTGCTAGAGCCTTAAAGATGGCAGAGGTGGAGAAATCCGAACGCCCAACACGCGCTGATTTTCGGTATCGGTGAATCCGCTGCTGAGCACTAAATACCAAAAACGAAAAAGGCGCCAGCATTTCTGCTAGAGCCTTAAAGATGGCAGGAGTGGAGAAATCCGAACGCCCAACACGCGCTGATTTTCGGTATCGGTGAATCCGCTGCTGAGCACTAAATACCAAAAACGAAAAAGGCTCCAGCATTTCTGCTAGAGCCTTAAAGATGGCAGGGGTGGAGAGATTCGAACTCCCAACACGCGGATTTGGAATCCGCTGCTCTGCCAATTGGAGCTACACCCCTATTAGTTATTTTAAAGACTTAACTCTGTCTAAATAAGTGGCGGAGCGGACGGGACTCGAACCCGCGACCCCCGGCGTGACAGGCCGGTATTCTAACCAACTGAACTACCGCTCCACACGGTGATAAACAGTTGCCTGTCTATCCGATAAATGTCGTTCAATACACTTATCTAAATTTGAAGCCTGGCGATGACCTACTCTCACATGGGGAGACCCCACACTACCATCGGCGCTATTACGTTTCACTACTGAGTTCGGCATGGGATCAGGTGGGTCCATAATGCTATGGTCGCCAAGCAAATTCGGTTTATCTTACGCCATCGGCGGAAGATACAATCTGGGAAAGTTAACTAGTTACAATATCGTTCTTAACACGCATTCAAGCGCTATGGAGTCCGTAAAACCCCTTGGGTGTTGTATGGTTAAGCCTCACGGGCAATTAGTACAGGTTAGCTCAATGCCTCGCAGCACTTACACACCCTGCCTATCAACGTCGTAGTCTTCGACAACCCTTTAGAGACCTTAAAGGTCTAGAGATGACTCATCTTGAGGCTCGCTTCGCGCTTAGATGCTTTCAGCGCTTATCGATTCCGAACGTAGCTACCGGGCAATGCTATTGGCATAACAACCCGAACACCAGCGGTTCGTCCACTCCGGTCCTCTCGTACTAGGAGCAGCCCCTCTCAATCATCTAACGCCCACGGCAGATAGGGACCGAACTGTCTCACGACGTTCTAAACCCAGCTCGCGTACCACTTTAAATGGCGAACAGCCATACCCTTGGGACCGACTTCAGCCCCAGGATGTGATGAGCCGACATCGAGGTGCCAAACACCGCCGTCGATATGAACTCTTGGGCGGTATCAGCCTGTTATCCCCGGAGTACCTTTTATCCGTTGAGCGATGGCCCTTCCATTCAGAACCACCGGATCACTATGACCTGCTTTCGCACCTGCTCGAATTGTCATTCTCGCAGTCAAGCGGGCTTATGCCATTGCACTAACCTCACGATGTCCGACCGTGATTAGCCCACCTTCGTGCTCCTCCGTTACTCTTTGGGAGGAGACCGCCCCAGTCAAACTACCCACCAGGCACTGTCCGCACCCCCGATTAGGGGGCGACGTTAGAACATCAAGCATACAAGGGTGGTATTTCAAGATTGCCTCCACATCATCTAGCGACAATGCTTCAAAGGCTCCCACCTATCCTACACATGTAGGGTCAATGTTCAGTGCCAAGCTGTAGTAAAGGTTCACGGGGTCTTTCCGTCTAGCCGCGGGTACACAGCATCTTCACTGCGATTTCAATTTCACTGAGTCTCGGGTGGAGACAGCGTGGCCATCATTACGCCATTCGTGCAGGTCGGAACTTACCCGACAAGGAATTTCGCTACCTTAGGACCGTTATAGTTACGGCCGCCGTTTACCGGGGCTTCGATCAAGAGCTTCGACCGAAGTCTAACCCCATCAATTAACCTTCCGGCACCGGGCAGGCGTCACACCGTATACGTCATCTTTCGATTTTGCACAGTGCTGTGTTTTTAATAAACAGTTGCAGCCACCTGGTATCTGCGACTCCCAGCAGCTTAGAGAGCAAGTCTCATCACCGCGAGGAGCGTACCTTCTCCCGAAGTTACGGTACCATTTTGCCTAGTTCCTTCACCCGAGTTCTCTCAAGCGCCTTGGTATTCTCTACCTGATCACCTGTGTCGGTTTGGGGTACGATTGCTTATAACCTATCGCTTAGAGGCTTTTCCCGGAAGCATGGCATCAATGACTTCATCACCGTAGTGACTCGACATCGGGTCTCAGCCTTAAGATAGTCCGGATTTGCCTAAACTATCAGCCTACACCCTTGAACTTGGACGACCGTCGCCAAGCCCACCTAGCCTTCTCCGTCCCCCCATCGCAGTTATAAGCAGTACGGGAATATTAACCCGTTTCCCATCGACTACGCCTTTCGGCCTCGCCTTAGGGGTCGACTTACCCTGCCCCGATTAACGTTGGACAGGAACCCTTGATCTTCCGGCGAGGGAGTTTTTCACTCCCTTTATCGTTACTCATGTCAGCATTCGCACTTCTGATACCTCCAGCAGCCCTTACAGACCACCTTCAACGGCTTACAGAACGCTCCCCTACCCAATATGAACAAGTCATATTGCCGCAGCTTCGGTGTATAGCTTAGCCCCGTTAAATCTTCCGCGCAGGCCGACTCGACCAGTGAGCTATTACGCTTTCTTTAAATGATGGCTGCTTCTAAGCCAACATCCTGGCTGTCTGAGCCTTCCCACATCGTTTCCCACTTAGCTATAACTTTGGGACCTTAGCTGGCGGTCTGGGTTGTTTCCCTCTCCACGACGGACGTTAGCACCCGCCGTGTGTCTCCCGGATAGTACTTACTGGTATTCGGAGTTTGCAAAGGGTTGGTAAGTCGGGATGACCCCCTAGCCTTAACAGTGCTCTACCCCCAGTAGTATTCGTCCGAGGCGCTACCTAAATAGCTTTCGGGGAGAACCAGCTATCTCCAGGTTTGATTGGCCTTTCACCCCTAGCCACAAGTCATCCGCTAATTTTTCAACATTAGTCGGTTCGGTCCTCCAGTAAGTGTTACCTCACCTTCAACCTGCCCATGGCTAGATCACCTGGTTTCGGGTCTAATCCTAGCAACTATGACGCCCAGTTAAGACTCGGTTTCCCTACGGCTCCCCTAAACGGTTAACCTTGCTACTAAAATTAAGTCGCTGACCCATTATACAAAAGGTACGCAGTCACCCAACAAGTGGGCTCCTACTGCTTGTACGTACACGGTTTCAGGTTCTATTTCACTCCCCTCACAGGGGTTCTTTTCGCCTTTCCCTCACGGTACTGGTTCACTATCGGTCAGTCAGGAGTATTTAGCCTTGGAGGATGGTCCCCCCATGTTCAAACAGGATATCACGTGTCCCGTCCTACTCGTTTTCACTAATAATGCGTTGTCGGTTACGGGGCTATCACCCTGTATCGCTGTGCTTTCCAGCACATTCACCTAACGCAAGACTGGCTTAAGGGCTAATCCGATTTCGCTCGCCGCTACTCTCGGAATCTCGGTTGATTTCTCTTCCTTCGGGTACTTAGATGTTTCAGTTCCCCGAGTTCGCCTCGTTACGCTATGTATTCACGTAACGATACGTGCTTATGCACGTGGGTTTCCCCATTCGGAAATCCCAGTCTCAAGTGATTTTTACTATCTAAACTGGGCTTATCGCAAGTTAATACGTCCTTCATCGCCTCTGACTGCCAAGGCATCCACCGTGTACGCTTAGTCACTTAACCATACAACCCCAAGAGGTCTGTATGTTCAAACAACCAAGGTTTTATCGTCACTCATTTCCGATCAAGAAAAATAAGGACATTGGTTTTTCGCCGGACTCTACACAAGACACTTGAATGTGTGTTGTTTTGAGAACTCGTTTTTATCATTAAAGATAAAAACTATTGTAATTGAATCTAACGATTCAATTTACTAGTCAGCTTTCCAGATTGTTAAAGAGCATTGTGTTTCTAATTCTATAAAATAGAAATGAGATCCACTTTTTAATGGCACTTACTTCATTATGAAGAAAATACTTTTAAAGAGTGGTGGAGCTAAGCGGGATCGAACCGCTGACCTCTTCGCTGCCAGCGAAGCGCTCTCCCAGCTGAGCTATAGCCCCAAGGGTATTTCATTTTACTTAAGAAAGATGGTGGGCGATACCGGGCTCGAACCAGTGACCCCCTCCTTGTAAGGGAGGTGCTCTCCCAACTGAGCTAATCGCCCACGTATTCTAATAAGACATTCATAATCTTAAAAGAAAGTGGCGTCCCGTAGGGGAGTCGAACCCCTGTTACCGCCGTGAAAGGGCGGTGTCCTAGGCCTCTAGACGAACGGGACTAAGTCTTTCTTGCTAAATGTTGTTGGGCAACATTTAGCGCTCTTTTACATTTTAACCAAGCAATCTGTGTGGACACTGCATCAAACAAGCAGTCTATCGTTTAAGGAGGTGATCCAGCCCCAGGTTCCCCTAGGGCTACCTTGTTACGACTTCACCCCAGTCATGAACCACACCGTGGTAAACGCCCTCCCGAAGGTTAAGCTATCTACTTCTGGTGCAGCCCACTCCCATGGTGTGACGGGCGGTGTGTACAAGGCCCGGGAACGTATTCACCGTGGCATTCTGATCCACGATTACTAGCGATTCCGACTTCATGGAGTCGAGTTGCAGACTCCAATCCGGACTACGACGTACTTTCTGGGATTCGCTCACCATCGCTGGTTGGCAGCCCTCTGTATACGCCATTGTAGCACGTGTGTAGCCCTACTCGTAAGGGCCATGATGACTTGACGTCGTCCCCACCTTCCTCCGGTTTATCACCGGCAGTCTCCCTGGAGTTCCCACCATTACGTGCTGGCAAACAAGGATAAGGGTTGCGCTCGTTGCGGGACTTAACCCAACATTTCACAACACGAGCTGACGACAGCCATGCAGCACCTGTCTCAGAGTTCCCGAAGGCACTAAGCTATCTCTAGCGAATTCTCTGGATGTCAAGAGTAGGTAAGGTTCTTCGCGTTGCATCGAATTAAACCACATGCTCCACCGCTTGTGCGGGCCCCCGTCAATTCATTTGAGTTTTAATCTTGCGACCGTACTCCCCAGGCGGTCTACTTAACGCGTTAGCTCCGAAAGCCAGGACTCAAGGTCCCAACCTCCAAGTAGACATCGTTTACGGCGTGGACTACCAGGGTATCTAATCCTGTTTGCTCCCCACGCTTTCGCATCTGAGCGTCAGTCTTTGTCCAGGGGGCCGCCTTCGCCACCGGTATTCCTTCAGATCTCTACGCATTTCACCGCTACACCTGAAATTCTACCCCCCTCTACAAGACTCTAGTCTGCCAGTTCAAAATGCTGTTCCGAGGTTGAGCCCCGGGCTTTCACATCTTGCTTAACAGACCGCCTGCATGCGCTTTACGCCCAGTAATTCCGATTAACGCTCGCACCCTCCGTATTACCGCGGCTGCTGGCACGGAGTTAGCCGGTGCTTCTTCTGTTGCTAACGTCAAACGGCAACGCTATTAACGTTACCGCCTTCCTCACAACTGAAAGTACTTTACAACCCGAAGGCCTTCTTCATACACGCGGCATGGCTGCATCAGGGTTTCCCCCATTGTGCAATATTCCCCACTGCTGCCTCCCGTAGGAGTCTGGACCGTGTCTCAGTTCCAGTGTGGCTGATCATCCTCTCAAACCAGCTAGGGATCGTCGCCTTGGTGAGCCATTACCCCACCAACTAGCTAATCCCACCTGGGCTAATCTTGACGCGAGAGGTCCGAAGATCCCCCTCTTTGGTCCCAGTTCATTATAAACCGGGACATTATGCGGTATTAGCTATCGTTTCCAATAGTTATCCCCCACATCAAGGCATATTCCCAGGCATTACTCACCCGTCCGCCGCTCGTCAGCAAATTAGCAAGCTAATTTCTGTTACCGCTCGACTTGCATGTGTTAGGCCTGCCGCCAGCGTTCAATCTGAGCCATGATCAAACTCTTCAATTTAAAGTTTTTGATGGCTCAATGAATACTGATTGAATATCGATAACTAGAAGCTAGTCATGATATTCGAATTGACTGTGCCAAAGCTTAAGTAAACTTAAGTTTTGTATTGGTCACTCAGTTCATTGATGCCAAATTCATTCTTACTTAAAAAGTAACAATGAACAGTTTTGACTATTCATTTCACGAGTGCCCACACAGATTGCATGGTCAAATTGTTAAAGAACATACTGACTTCGTAGCGGGCTTAGCGCCTTGCTCCGTGTCAGTGAGGTCGTATTATAGGGAGTTCCAAAAAGCTGGCAACCCTTAAATTCAAAAAAACCACCAACCGCGCACTTTTTAAACAAATACCCTTTAATCGGTACTTAATACCTCTATTTTGTCAATTTTACTGGGTGCAACGTCTAAAGGATAATGACAAGCAACACTATGATTAGCTGATATATTCACTTCTATCGGTTGATTTGATTGGCATTTATCTGTGGCATAATGGCAACGGGTGTGAAAACGACAACCTTGGGGAGGATTAATCGGCGAAGGCAACTCACCTTCCAGCATAATTCGAGTTTGATTACGCAATCTTGGGTTAGGGATAGGGATCGCCGACAGTAACGCTTGGGTATAAGGGTGCGAAGGCTGAGTGTACACGTTAGCAGTTGGGCCAGTTTCTACAATTTTACCCAAATACATAACTGCAACACGATCCGATATATGCTTCACTACCGATAAATCATGCGCAATGAAAATAAGCGATAACTGAAGCTCCTGCTGCAAAGCCAATAGTAAATTGATAATTTGCGCTTGAACAGAAACATCCAAGGCTGATACCGATTCATCACATACCAGAAGTTTCGGCTTTAATGCGATAGCACGAGCAATTCCTATTCTTTGCTTTTGGCCACCAGAAAATTCATGGGGATAACGTTCAGCGGCACTTTCAGACAAACCCACTTTCACCAGTAACTCTTTCACCCAAACTTTACGCTCACTTGCAGTGCCAATATTGTGAATAACAAATGGCTCTTCGATAATCATACCCACTGTATGACGCGCGTTGAGTGACTCGGTAGGATCTTGAAAGACAATTTGCATATCTTGCCTTAATACCCGCATGTCTTTTACTGATAACGAAGTAATATCTTTACCTTCGAAATAAATCTTTCCTGCTGTTGGTTCAAATAATTTAAGTAATGTTCGCCCTAACGTACTTTTCCCACAGCCAGACTCCCCTACTAACCCTAAAGTTTCTCCCTTATTTAAACTAAGGCTTACCCCATCAACCGCTTTTACCGAGTAACCCTTTCGTAATAAACCGCCACCCGAATGGAAGTGCTTTTTGAGATCTTTAATCTTCAGTAATTCCATGATCAATGTACCTCTCGCCAATGGTGACAACTCACGAGATGTGTATTGCCTAGCCGCTCCCAAGATGGCTGCAGAGATTCACACTTCTTCGTCATAAACTGGCACCGCGTGCAAAAACGACAGCCTTGAGGCATCTCATCTAATTGCGGGACAGTGCCAGGGATCGTTTGCAGCGGCTGCTTATGCCCTACATTCAGCGTAGGCATTGATTGCAGTAATCCTCGACTATAAGGATGTTTAGCTTGCTCAAACAATCTAAAAACATCACTAGCTTCAACCGCTCGCCCCGCATACATAACAACAACGTCGTCGCAAACTTCGGCAACCACACCTAAATCGTGTGTGATGAAGATAATTGCCATCCCAGTTTCTTGTTGGATCTCACGCATCAAATCAAGAATTTGAGCTTGAACGGTCACATCTAATGCAGTGGTGGGTTCATCACAGATCAGCACATCGGGTTGGCATGCTAGTGCAATCGCGATCATCACTCGCTGACGCATACCACCTGATAAGTTATGGGGGTACTCGTGAATACGTTGTTCTGGGGAAGGAATTCCCACTTTTTTAAACATGGATAACGCATAATCGAATCGTTGACGTTTATTCAGTTCAGGACGATGTAGTTCTAACACTTCATTAATTTGTTTCCCTATGGTGTGTACCGGGTTAAGGGCTGTCATTGGGTCTTGGAATATCATTGAGATACGATTACCACGCATGTGATAGAGGTCTTGTGGCGGTAATCCAAGTAAATCGGTTCCATCAAGGTAAACCTGCCCCCCCACTACTTGTCCATAAGGGCGAGGTAAAAGCCCCATTATCGACATGGCAGTTACACTCTTGCCACAACCCGACTCTCCGACAATTCCAAGTGTCTTCCCTTTTTTCACATCGAATGTCACACCATCTAATACCCGAACAACACCACCATCTGTCGTGAACTCAGTGACGAGATCATTCACAGATAAAATCACCGAGTCTGTCATCTAATTATTCTCCGAACTGGACCGCTTGTAAGTTTCATCAACAACCGTCATCGGCTCAAACTTTCGTCCTTTTTTCACTGCCGCTTTCGTTTCTTTGTATTCAACGGGATCTATCCAGAAAGTGCCATAGTCACGGAATGTACCAGTAGTGAACAAAAACTTAGTCAACTTGGTCATCGCTGGTTTCGGATACTTCAACCAACGCCAGTAACCTTCACGAGTATAAGGCACCATATAGCCAGGGATAATGACGTTTTCCTCACTGACTAACTGTTGAATTTGGCGCGAAGTTTGTTTTTTCTTTTCAAGATCGAATTCAGAACGATACGCCATGATCAGCGCATCGAGTTCAGGCGAACTAAAATTTGTAAAGTTGTTATTCTGAACTTTATTGGCATTGTCTGAGTGGAAATACTCCCAGTATGCAGGAATTTCAGACGTACCCATTCGATGGAAAGATAACTGATGTTTTTTCTCTAATACATATTTAAACGCTGACGAACCATCCACAAGATTAAGTGTTAGTTCTAATCCTGCTTCTTTTGCCTGCTCTTTTAAATAAGCAATTCTCGGCGTGTGCTGAGCGTAACCATACGTCACAGCAAACGTTAAACGCTCACCTTTACTATTAATACGAATGCCATCTCCACCCACTTTATCAAAACCCGCTTTCGCAAATTTTTGGGCCGCCAATTCAGGCGCGAACTTTGGGGCTGTTATTGCATTATTGGTGTAGTCACCATGACCAACCCCAACACCATTTGGCAAACGGGTATAATCGCCCCGTAGCAACTTGGTGATCATGCCATCAAAGTCGATGGCATGCGCTAATCCTTGACGAATAATCGGGTTATCAAGCTTATCTTTGGCAGTGTTGATCCATATCCCACCCGCCCCTTCAGGCACTTGATTATAGCCCCAGAACTTATGAATATAACCTTGCTGATAGGGCTTGGTGTTTGACTTTTCATGCCAAAGCGATGGAATAAGCAAAGCAAAGGTATCGATGTTACCTTTCTCAAAATGCTTCTTCGCTATATCGTTATCACGGATTACTTTAATACTGATTTTTTCAACATTATAACGATTCTGAAAATAGCGGTTGGAGTAGCCCCACCAATCTTGGCCAATATGCTTAAATGTCAGTGATTTTCCTTTTTTCACTTTATCTAAATAATAAGGTCCAGCTGATGGCTCTGCTTTGAAGTTGTATTTGCGAACAAAGTTATCATCGATACCATCATTATTTTTATCATTTTTAGTCTGATAGAAATGAGCAGGACGAGGCTGGAAGTTACTATAGATCATCAAATCTTCACGATTACGAGGCTTAGTCGAAACAACCGCAAATGTATGATCATCGTATTTCACAACTTCTTTTATTTGCTCAGTATAATGCTGGTTATACCAAGGATCGATAATATCTTTTGAACGCATTAACGTTAACACAAACGCGAAATCATCCGATGTGATCGCCTTACCATCAGACCATGTTGCTTTCGGGTTAATCTTGAAATAAACCGTTTTATTATCATCTCCGTATGCCCACTCATCGGTAATTTCAGGGATCCATTTATTAGTAACAGGGTGACGTGTAACAGATGATGGGCGGTTATCCACCAGCCATGAACGAAAAGCACCATTAGAATCAGGGCCTATCACCCGAAATGTTTGCGGAAAACTTTGAATATAGGTTCGGAATTTACCTCCGAACTGCGCTTCTTCGGATGCAAATAATGGCTCATTGGCATTCGATACCCACGTCAAATTATCTGGTAGCTGTGCAGCTTGGACATTAAAATGAAATGCGGTCGCTGCCGCTACAGCGGTAAAAGTTAAAAACTTCATCGTTATACATCCTTGTGTTAGTGATGAACCAATTTATTGAAAAAGATCCGCTCTGATCTAAATATAGCGGGTGTATTTTTTAGGGTCGAATGCTTCGCGAATAGCCTCTCCGATAAAGGTCACCATCACCAATACCAATACAATCGCAGTAACAACTGACACCACAATCCATGGTGAATCGAGATTCGACTTGCCTTGCTGTAACAAGTCGCCCCAACTTGGCGTCGGAGGCATCAACCCTAACCCTAAATAATCAAGTGCAGTTAATGCTGTGATATTTGCCGCAATGGTGAAGGGGGCAAGCGTTACAATCATTACCATGGTATTAGGCAAGATATGTTTAAACATAATTCGAGCAGTAGAGGCTCCCAATGCTCTCGCAGCCATCACATACTCACGGGCAGATTCTTTATAGGTCATGGTTCGCATGTACCACGTCATCCCCATCCAACCAAAGAGCACATTGATAGCGACAAATAACGAAAAAGTGGGCTGAGTGATCGAGACCAAAATCATAATGACGTATAAGAATGGCACCATGGACCAAATTTCGATGACACGCTGGGCAACAAGATCGAACTTACCGCCCCAAAAACCCATCGCACACCCTACCGCGACGCCTATCACATAAGAAATCACCATAGTACTTAACGCAAATCCCATCGCGATACGAAAGCCATAAACCAGCCGAGCTACAATGTCGCGGCCTATGGTATCCGTTCCTAAATAGTGCTTATCGACAAAGTTCGGTTCGGTAGGTGGGAAATCACCACTAAAATCTTGCTCATACGGGTCCCATGGAATAATAGGTAATAATACCCAATTGCCTTCAGACTGTTGCTGGTATAGCGCTTGAAGCTCCCGATAATCGGTCTCTTTTTTATATCCTAAGCCAAATTCCGATCCTGCACGAACATCACTTACGACAGGAAAATGCCATTGCCCGTTATAGCTGACGATGAGCGCTTTACTATTAATAAATAATTCAGCGACTAATGATAAAAGCAGTAATACAGACAAAATAATAAAGGAGTAATACCCTCGTTTGATCTGTTTAAATCGCAGTAGTTTTTTTCGAGTTAATGGATTAATTGTCATTGATTCACGCTCCAAATTTCACACGAGGATCAACCACCGCGACACACATATCAGACAATATATTGCCTATCATTAGTAACACGGCATTTATCGCAACAATCCCCATCACAACGGGATAATCACGCTCCATAATAGCTTCATACCCCAGTAGTCCGACTCCATCTATATTGAAAATCACTTCAATCAGAAATGAGCCGCTCATAAAAAAGAGTAATGAATTACCAAAGTGGCTCGCAATAGGAATCAGGCTATTACGCAAGGCATGTTTACGAACCGCCGTTTTAAAAGGTAAACCTTTGGCTATAGCTGTTCGCACATAATCCGCAGATAGGTTTTCCATTAAGTTATTTTTCATCGTCATTGTTAGCGTGGCAAAATCACCAATGAGATAACAAATTAGCGGTAATACCGCATGCCACATAATATCTTTAAACTGTTCCGCTATGGTTTCGTAATCATCAAAATCATCCCCAACAAAGCCCCCCATCGGAAACCACTCTAAGTGATAGCTAAATAAGGTAATCAATAAAATACCAACCACATACCCCGGCAATGCGTAACCAACAAAAATCAGAATGGAAGAAGAGGAATCAAAAACACTGCCATGACGCATGGCTTTAAAATAACCAAGAGGGATAGAGATGAAATAGCTAATAAAAAACGTCATACCACCATAAAAAGCAGAAACAGGGATACGCTCAGCAATCATATCCCAAACAGGTTCGTAGTAACGGGTCGACTCACCAAAATCAAGCACAACAAGTTTGCTCAACCATTCGGTGTACGCTTCAAATACAGGCTTATCAAGACCATAAAAGGCATTCAGCTCAGCAATTTGATCATCCGAAAGCGCATTGTTTCCGCCAACAGCCGTGCTAGTAGATTGCACATCCCCCTTGGCCTGCATACTGGCAAGTAGGCGTTCAACTGGCCCACCCGGAACAAATCGAGTGATAGTAAATATAAGTAAGGTTACACCGATAAATGTAGGAATCACCAACATTAACCGCCGTAAAAAATATGACAACATCGACGACACTCCTTGTCGTTATTTATCTTTGTCGCTCTGTATTAGAATTTAATACTATATTAAAATTAATAACAAGGATTATCACCCTACATCAATAAGATTAAGTGGTGATAGCAAACTATTTATTAGGTGATTTATCACTAACAACCTCAAATGTAATCTTTTAGTACCGTGTCAAATTCAACTCAATAAACGCATAAAAGCAAAATAACGCCCCTTCACATAATTAAGTCAAATATTAAAGCCTAAGTGTAGTTAGTTGAATTTATAAACCATAACATACTACTACTCTGAGACATGTGACTCTTAAAATTACATTTAAGCAGAATATTCAACAAGTTCTAAAAATTGACCACGCCATATATAAAACTGTAACAATATTAAAGTAAGCACCGTCAATAATATTGTTAATGGATGAACATGATGGAAATAAAAAAAACAATACGGAATGGAATTCCCAAAGAGCATATATTTTGTTTTTTCATAGCAAATATTCTATTTGCTAATAGTAGCCATGCTGATATTAATAATATTGGTGGCTATTTATCACTAACGTACACATCTAATTATTTTGACACCGATGATCACCGCAGCATTAGAAATTTAAATTGGTCAGGCAATCTAAATTACACATTTAATAATAACCACACTTTTTATCTCGACTCTGGCGGCTACCGCGTTTATGAAGATGAAACGGGTACTTACTTAACGGATACCGTTATTGGCATTAAGAATAATGAGATATTTCCATGGGGAGAAACCGGCCATATTGGTTATGCCTCCCAACTCACTTTACCGACGTCGGAACTATCAGAGAAAGATGAATTATATACGGCTTTACGACTTTCGATGCCAATCACTAATAAATGGGACAACTTTAATTACTTCTTCACGCCCAGAGTTAAAAAGAACTTTCATAAATACAAAACAGCGGGAGAGAAAAACTTAACCGAATGGGTTGCATCATTTAATACAGGGGTTGGTTATAAGTGGCATGATTTTAAAGTGAACTTATCCCTTCTAGCAGGTACAGGCTGGAACTACCATGGCACTCGATATGACTGGGACTATTCAGGCGCATTAACGGGTCTTTGGCAAATAACACCACATTTTTACACCGCCCTTTCCACCTCTAATTCAGGTGTCTACTTCGATGCTGAGCGTGGCACTGTTGGCGATATAGACATATTCAATCTCAATACAGCAACATATTCAATCGCTGTTGGCTATTCATTTTAAAATACAAAAGGAGTTTGTATGAAACGATCACTGGTCGCATCCAGTATTATCTCTGCGTTATTTCTCGCAGGTTGTGGTGCTGATGACCAAAGTTATGACCTTGTTGAAAGAGATCCTCAACAAGTAACTAAAAGAGATATTAAAACTGACCAAGTTTATCTTTATATGCCATCAATGGCAAAAGCACCACGTTATGCCGTTAGCATGGCGCCATTTATGCAAGGTCAAGAAAAATTGGTTCGATTTTTCTATACTGAGGAAGGTTTAGAAGTACGCCAATTAAGCCCAGATGTCATTAGCCAAGCTCAGATAAATAATAATGATTTTGGTCGTTGGTCCGATATTGACACAAACTTAAGTCCACTACTTAAACTACCAGGTACTTACCAAGATTACCGCTGTAAAGAAGATGCTTACGATGACTGTACAAATAAAGAAGAAGAAAACAAAGACGATGATGTAAGTTGGAAAGATAAAAAGTTTTTTACACCTGATTATACCAAACTTGCTGTATTAGAGCGTGATTGGGATGATTTATTTACCTATTCAACAGGGTGTTATACTGCCGTAGGACCAGCTCGACTCGCTACCGATTGGGAAGGTTATGAATTAAAAGATGGCGCACTGAATATTGAACTTGAGCAAGACTATCAAATTTCAAATAAGTGGAACTGTTTAGTTAATGCCTTATTTCAAGGCAATGACGGACTCGATTTCAATAACCTCACTTTCACGGTTTCAAACTTTTATTCATTTGTCCCTCTTGATGCAGTTCAAAGCCAAGACTATGAACCTGTGCTTTACCCTAAAGGCGATGAAGATACTTTTGGTATGTTTGCCTCGCAAGTCTCTCGTCCCGATCACTTGGGGAACAACACTCAAGATGGTAACCGCATTCATTACATGCATCGCTTCAATCCAACGCAAGCTACCGTCGATTACCACCTGTCTGATAGTTTCAATGTTGACCCAACAACCCAGTTTTATAAGCAAATTACCCTTGATGTCATTGAACGCATTAATCCACAACTAACCAAAGTTGGTGTACCAGCAATTACGCTGCACGAGCCTTCTGGTAAGCGATCAGGCGACTTACGCTACAACGTCATTAACTTAATTCACGAACCCCTACAAAATGGCTTGGCTGGCTATGGTCCATCAGCCGTCAATCCAGTTACTGGTGAGATCGTCCACGCACACGTCAACCAGTATTCAGGTGTACTAGAAAGCATTGCTCATCGCTTGTGGGATCGTATCGCGATCCAATATAACCAAGGTAATGTACAACCAATGCCAATAGAAGAAGGGGCTTTTGAATCCACTGAACCGATGACATTTTCCCATTCAGCAAGTACTGGTCAACTTGGTGAAAGCTCGGCAGATTTACAAGGCGCAGTGATATCGAATACGTTACCACCAGCAGCACAAATGCTGGCGAGCGAACCACTTGAGAGTGCATTAAAAGCACTTAATGAACTCAATAAAATTCCGCAAGATACGCTTACCCCCGTTGATTTAATCAAAATTAACGAACTCGAAAAGCGCCTGTGGGCTGAACACAATATGTTCCCAGTTTCTAGTTTATGGTCAAGCACAACAGAGAAAATGCTGCCGACTATGATAGTGGCAGGGCAATCAATCGATTTCACCTCTGAAGAGGCATATGTCTGGGCTGATAATGAAAAAACCCAACTTAAACGCTGGGACGATCTCACAATTGAGCAGCAAACACATGTTGGGCGTATCTTAGCTGGCATTTATTACGCGAAAACATTAGTCCATGAAATTGGTCACAATCTTGGGCTACGCCATAACTTCCAAGGCAGCAATGATGACACCAACTTCTTCACCAAACAGCAAGCGCATAATCACGGTTTAAAATACATTCCAGCGTATAGCTCTATCATGGATTACAACCCATCAATGATGGACGCGCTCCCTGTATTTGGCTTATACGATAAAGCCGCATTGCGTTTTGCCTATAAGCGCCAAGTTGAAATATCAACCTTCGGTGCAAAACCCGATTCATCCGCAACATCACCGGAGTACTTCAACTTAAACGCTTATGATAAAGAACTTAAAACCGCTTTCTTTGCTGAAAACTCCCACCTTGACCCACGCTTAAGCGATGGTGTTTTGAGTGCAGCCGTTAACGATGCGGTATTAGATGATAAATGGAGCGACAAAGTACCTGGTGACAAAGTGCTACGCGAATTTAAGTACTGTACCGATGGTAATGTCAGCTTAAATACCGATTGTAACCGTCATGATGAAGGACGAAACCACAGCGAAATCAACGATTACAATTGGCAGCGTTACTACGAGCACTTCCCATTAAATACGCAGCGTAATAACCGCAAAAACTTTGATGAATCAACACTTAGTGATTACGCAATAGGTCGAGTCAACACCTTCATGAACTGGCGTGAAAACATTCAGATGTTCGATCGTATGTCGCAATATCTCGGCTGGAGCGATGCAGATCGCCTATTCATCGCCAAAACAGATCCTGTCTGTACTGGTCAGATGGAAATATGGCCTGTGTCTGATTTTAATTTCGATTACTTCTGTGGCATGGCGCAAGGTATCGACGAGCTAAGAAACAACTTAGTGAATATCGTCATACAACCAGACCACCAATGTGAAGTGCAAGATACGACTGGAGAAATAAGTTATCGCACACTCAATGATGTTATCTATCAAAGCACAGTACGTAGCCAGCTAGATCAAGGGGAAGTGCCACGTAGCTGTTTCCACCCAGCCGTTGAATCATACTTAGCCAGCCAAGGACAAACAGTCCAGGCTGAAGCTGGTAAAATGCTCAACAGCGGTAAAGCACCCAACGTGAATCCGAAGTTTAACTATGTCGGCATGTTTGACTACTACGGTTTCTGGCCTGATAAGTTTGCAGCTATGGCTGCATTACTAGAGCGAGATGGTATTCGTCGTACCACTGACCGTACAGATAGCGCCTTGGTTGATTTACCTTACATTATTCCTACCGGCGGAAACGGTTACATAAGATACGATATATTTAAAACACTGCTGGACGACATTGCTTTGGGTACCAACAATACACCAACGCTCTTAGACGCCGAGTTATTTAGAGATCGTCAAGGTAAAGCTGTTGCACCACAAGGTGAGTTCACTATATTTGAAGTGGACACCAAAGTAGAAGCAACACCTTATTACGCCAAGAACCTCAAGCGTTTCTACAACTTGCCACATAAAGGTGAGTACAGCCAGATTGAAGCGTTACTCAAATTGGTCGTGCAATTCAGTGATAGCCAAACAGGCTATTACACCAACGGTGACAAATTAGCGCAGTATGTTTCACTACGTAGCAGTAACGATCATGTTAGCCAGCTAGAGACTTTTGTTCGTCAGAATGGTCAAAGTTACTATGCAGGCCCAGCGAATGGGTTAGCGCTACAGATGATTCAATTCACCAATGAATTAAACCAACTGCTAGACCCAAGTATCGATAACAGCACGCTTGAACTTAAGCACATTACATTGACTCAGTTTGAAGATTCAGAGCAACAGCCTAAACTGCTCAAACTCGCCAATCGTTATCAACAAGTATTAGAAATTCTACCGCTTGATAACCGATAAATAACCCTTTCCCTAATACGAAAACAGGTCGCCTAAGCGACCTGTTTTTTTTGAACATAAACGTAATGAATTACGCTTACTTCGCAGCAACCCATGCAGGCACATCTGCGATGCTATCTAGCACAACGGATGCAAGGCTTTCACCTTCTTCTGTCACTGGCTTACCAGTACGAACTAAAACTTTCGAACCGACATTGGCCGCTTGCGCCGCTTTCATATCATCGGTTTTATCACCGATCATAATGGAGTTTTCCATATCAATTTTTAGGAAATCACGCGCTGAGATGAACATACCTGGATTAGGTTTACGACATTCACAAGCTTGTAAGTAATCACCTTGGCCTTCCGTTGGGTGATGCGGACAGTAATAAATCCCATCAAACTCAACATCATGATCAACAAAGTTCCAATCCATCCACTCTGTTAAAGAAAGAAATTCATCTTCAGTGTACATACCACGTGCGATACCAGCTTGGTTCGTCACAAGTACTAACATGTAGCCCATTTCTTTTAATTTCTTACATGATTCAAAGACACCTTCGATGTATTCAAAGTCATCTACAGTATGAACATAACCGCGGTCAACATTAATAACACCATCACGATCGATAAAAACTGCTGGTTTGGCCAAAGGTAAGCCCTCTATATTTCATTTCGCTAGATTATGGCACGACAGCAGTTGCGATTCATCTATTTACAGCTTTAAGGAGGATATAGAGAGGTCAGGATTTAGCAGGGTGTTTTTAACACGAAATCCATTTAGCCATCTAGACGTAAAAATATCTATTGACTTAGCCATCCAGACTGCTAATCTCGTTATCAACATAACGCGATTTAATTCAACTTTTCGCACAAACGCGTTACAAATACAATACGTATAACCACAAAACGCATTATTTTATCTGGTATCTAGGAAGTTCGATGATAGAAATAAATAGAGTAGACAAAGTGTTTTATCAGGGAGAGTTAGAAATACATGCTCTGCGTGATATCAACCTTACCATTGAACAAGGTACTATTTTCGGTGTTATTGGCTCATCGGGTGCTGGTAAAAGTACCCTGATCCGTTGTGTCAATTTGCTAGAACGCCCTAGTCGCGGCCAAGTGATTGTCGATGGCGTTGACCTAACTCAGCTATCCAATCAAGAATTAACCCTTGCTCGCCGCAAAATCGGCATGATCTTCCAGCATTTCAACCTACTTTCTTCTCGTACCGTTTTTGATAATGTAGCCCTGCCCCTTGAGCTCGCGAATAAATCAAAAACAGACATAAAAGCCAAAGTGACAGAACTACTTCAATTGGTTGGGCTGTCAGACAAACACAACAGCTACCCCGCTAATTTAAGTGGCGGCCAGAAACAACGTGTTGCCATTGCGCGCGCACTGGCTTCTGAGCCCAAAGTTCTACTGTGTGATGAAGCCACCAGCGCATTAGACCCAGCAACGACCCAGTCGATCTTAGAACTACTAAAAGAGATTAACCGTAAACTAAACCTCACCATTTTATTGATCACTCACGAAATGGATGTGGTTAAAAACATCTGTTCTAAAGTCGCCATCATTGGCGATGGTGAGCTAGTAGAAAAAGGCCCAGTCGGCGATATTTTTGCCCACCCAAAAACAGAACTCGCGCGGGAGTTTATTCGCTCAACATTGGATCTCTCTATTCCAGAAGATTACAAAGCGCGGATGACAGCGGAACGCATTGAAAACAGTTACCCTCTCATCCGCTTAGAATTCACAGGCGCTTCTGTTGACGCTCCGCTGATCAGCCAAGTAGCACGTGAGTTCAATATTGATATCAGTATCTTAAGCTCAGATATGGACTACGCTGGCGGTGTGAAATTTGGCCTGATGTTGGCTGAGTTTTATGGTACGGAACAAGCAGCCGAAAATGCGGTTGCCTTCCTTCGCGATCACAAAGTTAACGTAGAGGTACTAGGTTATGTTGCTTGATTCTATTACTACTTGGTGGCAAACCAACGAACGCTTAGTTCAACTGTTAATTGAAGCTCTTGGCCAAACATTAACTATGGTATTAGCCTCTGGGCTTATTGGGTTTATTTTGGGGATTCCGCTAGGTGTAGCACTTCACCTCACCAAAAATAACGGCCTAATGGCAAACCCAAAACTCAATAAAGTACTGGGTATTGTGGTGAACATTGGTCGCTCAATCCCATTCATTATTCTACTTGTCGCGATTATACCGTTTACCCGCTTTATTGTAGGTAGCTCGATCGGGACAGCTGCAGCCATAGTGCCACTCACCGTCGGAGCGATTCCATTTATCGCTCGCTTGGTTGAAGGGGCATTATTGGAAGTTCCAACTGGGCTAGTTGAAGCAGCGCAAGCGATGGGCGCAAAGCCAATCCAAATAATAACTAAAGTACTATTACCTGAAGCGCTGCCGGGCATCATTAACGCTGTCACTATCACCTTAGTAACACTGGTAAGTTACTCGGCAATGGCCGGAACCGTAGGTGGCGGTGGCCTAGGTGATGTGGGCATCCGTTATGGCTACCAACGCTTTGATGGCACCATCATGGCAATCACCGTCATTATGCTGGTTATCTTAGTACAACTGATCCAGTCGCTTGGTGATCACTTAGTCAAACGTACCGACCATCGCTAATCTTAGTATCACGTAATAACAACGTATCACCGAACACAACAACATATTATGACAGTGAGTTAGCCAAGTTAACTCACGCAAAAAATCAGGGAATACCCCGCAAAGGAGAAGTAACATGGCGTTTAATCTAAAAAACATTTTTGCAGTCGCAGGGTTAGCATCTGCACTTGTACTAACTGGCTGTGGTGAAAAAGAAGCCGCGGTTGATAATACCAAGATTAAAGTTGGGGTAATGGCTGGATCGGAAGCGCAAGTGGCAGAAGTGGCAGCTAAAGAAGCCAAAGACAAATACGGTCTTGATGTTGAGCTGATCACCTTTACAGACTACGTGTCACCAAACGCAGCGCTTGAAGAAGGCTCAATTGATGTGAATGCGTTCCAACACAAACCTTATCTTGATCAGCAAATTACTGACCGCGGTTACAAATTCACCGTTGCTGGCAATACCTTTGTTTACCCAATCGCAGGTTACTCAAACAAGATTAAATCGGTTGATGAACTACAAGATGGCGATCAAGTCGCGGTACCTAACGATCCAACAAACCTAGGTCGCTCACTGCTGCTACTGCAACAACAAGGCTTACTGACACTGAAAGAAGGTTCAGGCCTAGCCGCAACGGTTCTTGATATTATTGAAAATCCAAAGAACCTAAAAATTGTTGAACTAGAAGCAGCTCAACTTCCTCGTTCACTGGACGACGTGAAGCTTGCCATTATCAACACGACTTACGCTAGCAGCATTAACCTAACACCTGAGCGTGACGGGGTGTTCGTTGAAGATAAAGAATCACCTTACGTAAACCTGATTGTTTCTCGCCAAGATAATGTAGACGCAGAAAACGTGAAAACATTCGTAAAAGCATACCAATCAGAAACGGTTTACACTGCAGCAAAAGACATCTTTCAAGGTGGTGTAGTGAAAGGCTGGTAATCCACTTAGCCCTATCGCTAGGCAATAATGTCTAACAAACCTAATATCAAGCCCCTTCGAAAAGGGGCTTGATTGTTTTCTTTCCTTCAGTACAAATCACACGCTATTTCTTCTTACCGCCACTGCCCTGCACCGCTTTAAATCGAGGGTTCGATTTGCAGATCACATAGACACGGCCTTTGCGTTTTACGATTTGGCAATCACGGTGACGCATCTTGGCACTTTTTAACGAACTTAATACTTTCATCATCTTATCCTTTTGCTGAACCAATTTGTCCAAAGCGACGGTTAAAGTTAGCCATACGCCCTTCAGAAGAAATAACACGCTGCTTACCGGTATAAAACGGATGCGATTCTGACGACACATCTAAGGTGTAATACGGGTAATCCTTGCCATCTTGCCAAGTGATCGTGCGCTCTGTTTGAAGTGTTGATCCAATCAGAAAATATTTATCAACGCTGGTGTCGTGAAAAACGACAGTGCGGTATTCAGGATGGATACCCGATTTCATGATGCTATCCTTATTATTCGCTTTGATTTTAATGTTACACTATAACAATTGTTATAATGTAACACTTGATAGCTATTCTCAACAACTTCTTCCTTGTTTATTTATGATAAAGTTTCTTCATCCTCGTTA
Source organism: Photobacterium sanguinicancri (assembly GCF_024346675.1). Lineage (NCBI taxonomy): Bacteria > Pseudomonadati > Pseudomonadota > Gammaproteobacteria > Vibrionales > Vibrionaceae > Photobacterium > Photobacterium sanguinicancri. Next base: position 673,377 of record NZ_AP024850.1, on the reverse strand, counting down.
ACTTGAATGCGTGTATGTCTGTTTCTATCGAACCTGTTGGTGTTATTCACTCCCCTTACAAAGAAAAATTTGCGGTGCCTCGCCAACCAGGGCTAGTGCCAAGTGCGCGGGCTGAAATCGTATTACAAGGTGATGCCAACACCGCCGAAGCGGTTCGCGGCTTAGAGCAATTTAGCCATTTGTGGCTGTTGTTTTTATTTGATCAGAATCTAGAAGCGGGGTGGCGCCCAACCGTTCGACCACCTCGCCTTGGTGGTAATGAACGTATTGGCGTATTTGCTAGCCGCGCGACTTTTAGGCCCAATGGCATCGGCATGTCAGCGGTAGAGTTGAAAGGGGTACGCCAACAAAATGGCAATGTGATCATTGAATTAGGTGGCGTTGATTTGGTTGACGGTACTCCTATTGTGGATATCAAACCTTACATCCCTTACTCCGATAGCTTACCGAGTGCCCACGGAGGATTTGCAGCCTCAGAACCGCAAACTTTACCCGTCATTTTCAGTGACTCTGCAGTTAAGCAGCTACAAAAAGGCCAAGCTGCCTATCATCAAGCAGTGATCAGTGAAGTGCTGGCGCAAGATCCCCGCCCAGCTTACAAAAAAGGGAAAACTGACAATAAACAATACGCCGTACATCTGTTTAACTATAATGTCAGGTTCAGCGTGAGTTTTGACGCAATTACCGTTATTGCATTAGAGCCAATTGATGATGAATCCTTTGGCGAGTAACGGATTAGCTGATAATATAGATCCCTTCACATAAATTTTTATCAACAAACGGATACCATCAATGCGTACCAGTAAATATCTTCTTTCTACCCTGAAGGAGACTCCAAACGACGCAGAGGTTATTAGCCACCAGCTAATGCTTCGTGCAGGTATGATCCGTAAGCTGGCTTCAGGTCTTTACACTTGGCTGCCTACTGGTCTGCGTGTTTTACGTAAGGTCGAGAACATCGTTCGCGAAGAAATCAACAATGCCGGTGCAGTTGAAACTTTGATGCCCGTTGTTCAGCCGTTTGAACTTTGGGAAGAAACAGGTCGCTCTGAAAAGATGGGTCCTGAACTACTTCGCTTTACTGACCGTCACGCTCGTCCGTTTGTACTTAGCCCAACAGCCGAAGAGGTTATTACTAGCCTTGTGCGTAACGAAGTAAGCTCTTACAAGCAGCTTCCGCTAAATCTGTACCAAATTCAGACTAAATTCCGTGACGAACGCCGCCCTCGTTTTGGCGTAATGCGTGCACGTGAATTCTGCATGATGGACGCTTACAGCTTCGACATCGACAAAGAAGGCCTGCAAAAGTCTTACGATGCAATGCACGATGCTTACTGTAAAGCATTCGACCGTATGGGTCTTGAGTACCGTCCAGTACTGGCTGACTCTGGCGCTATCGGCGGCAGTGGTTCTCAGGAGTTCCACGTACTGGCTGAAAGTGGCGAAGATTTAATCGCATTCTCTTCAGAGTCTGATTACGCAGCAAACATCGAAAAAGCAGAAGCACTAGCACCTGCTACTGAGTTTGCAGCACCAACGCAAGAAATGACGCTGGTTGATACGCCAAACGCAAAAACAATTGCTGAGCTTGTTGAGCAGCACGATTTGGCTATTGAGAAAACAGTTAAGACACTATTCTTCAAAGCATCTGACGAAATCGAAGCTCCAATCGTTGCGCTTATCATCCGTGGTGACCACGAGCTTAACGAAGTGAAAGCGGAAAACTTAAAAGAAGTTGCTGCTCCACTAGAGATGGCAACAGAAGAAGAGATTCGCGCACTGATCGGCGCAGGCCCTGGCTCACTAGGCCCTGTTGGCCTTGAACTACCATTCATCGTTGACCGCACGGTTGCAGTAATGAGCGACTTTGGCGCTGGCGCTAACGTTGACGATAAGCACTACTTCGGTATCAACTGGGGTCGTGACGTTGAACTTGGTCAAGTTGAAGATCTACGTAACGTTGTTGAAGGCGATCCAAGCCCATGTGGTCAAGGTACTCTACAACTAAAACGTGGTATCGAAGTGGGTCACATCTTCCAATTAGGTACTGCCTACTCAGAAGCAATGAACTGTGGCGTACTTGACTCTAACGGTAAAAACTCAATTCTAGAAATGGGTTGTTACGGTATTGGTGTGTCACGTGTTGTTGCATCAGCTATTGAACAAAACTACGACGAAAACGGCATCATCTGGCCAGCAGCTATTGCACCTTTCCAAGTGTCTATCGTACCGATGAACATGGCGAAGTCTGCAGAAGTTAAAGAAGCCGCTGAGAAGCTATACGCTGACCTGACTGCTGCTGGTATCGAAGTATTATTCGATGACCGTAAAGAGCGCCCTGGTGTTATGTTTGCAGATCACGAACTGATCGGTATCCCTCACACTATCGTTATCGGTAACCGTAGCCTTGAAAATGGCGAGATGGAATACAAAGACCGTAAAGACGGCAGCAAGGTCGGTGTACCTGTTGCTGAGATGGTTGAGTTTATTAAGCAAAAAATGGCTTAATCCTTCTCTCTAAGCAATATCTTAAAGCCTCCCTCGTGGAGGCTTTTTTATTGGTCCGCCTTCGGCCTAATCGAAAAAGACTTATCCTGCCAGACAAGACCTTGTATAGTTAAACAAAGATAGTCAGGATGTTGATATGGCAAAGGATAAGCCTAAAATCAGTTTATTACTCAGTGGTGGCGGTGCGCGCGCAGCGTATCAAGTGGGTGTACTCAAAGCCATTTCAGAATGGTATCCACGGGTACATCACAGCCCTTTTTCTATTTACTGTGGTACTTCCGCAGGAGCTATCAACGCCACCTCTATCGCCTGCTACGCGTCCTGTTTTCGCCTTGGTGTGAAGAAACTAGAATGGATTTGGGGGCGACTCCACAGCCGTAGAATTTTTAAATCCAGTCCATTAGGCATGACGGGCTATTTAGCCCACCAGTGGTACGCCCGGATGCAAGCTCAGCACCACGAAAGACCACCATTTGGTTTACTTAATAATCGTCCATTGCGCGAATTGCTCAACCAAGTCCACAATTACGATCGACTTGAAAAACAGATCATGGCTGGCAACTTAGAGGGACTATCCATTACGGCCTCAAGTTACAAAAGCGGTTTATCAGTGAGCTTCTTTCAAGGCCAATCCCACCTATCTGAGTGGGATCGCGCTAAGTCTAAAGGCCGCCGCGCTATGCTCAATACCGATCACTTAATGGCATCTGCCGCTATTCCTTTAGTTTTCCCCGCCAGTCGTATCGGTCGCCATTATTATGGGGATGGTTCTATTCACCAATTAGCCCCATTACGCCCTTCACTCAAAATGGGCGCTGACAAAATTCTGATCATTAACTTAATCAACCAGAAAATTGAACCGTCTGAGCATATTCAAACACCAGGGTTAGCAACCTTAGGTGGCCATTTAATGGATACGATTTTCAGCGATACATTAACCGCTGATTTAGAGCATCTCGATCGAACTAATCGCTTATTACAAACCTTACCTACGACTGCACGAGAAAATCTCAATATGAAGGTAGTCGATCATATTCACCTTTTCCCAAGCCAGTCTTTTGAGCCACTCGCGCAAGATAATTACTGCTATCTGCCACCAATGACACGGGCATTAATGAGAATGATAGGGATCAGCCCACAAGACGATGCTGCCATTACGAGCTATATATTGTTTGAGCCAGGTTACATCAAGTCACTCATACAGCTCGGATATGAAGATGCACTTCGACAAGAAGGCGAACTCAGAAACTTTTTAAAATAGAATCAGTTAATTATTATCAATTTTAACAACAAACGGTTGATCGACGCTGAATTTTGCATATAGTGATTGCCCACCCTTTATTTCGATGATGATATGGATCCAGCTCTTTGGGATAAATATGCGGATGCACCACAGAAACCGAGAAGAAAACCGCTCGGTGCTGACGTACGCCTATTGATCCTACAGAAGCTCCAAGGCAAGCTTGATTTAGCACTGCTATTTGAAATTTTCACTCGTGAAATGGAAAAGCAAATTGATATTCATCGGCTAATTTGGGAGTTAGAGGGCACTGCGACTCTGATCCGTAGAGGTAAAGCGACCGAGTATCGTCAAACATTTGTACTTCGCTTTGGTGAAAATGAGCTCGGCAAACTCCAGTACTGTACCCCTTACAAACTGGACCAAGACGAAATCAACTTGCTTCATACCTACCATCGACTGTTTGCCGGCCCATTAGCAAATGCGATTGAATACCGTCGAGTGAAAAACCTCGCTCTACAAGATTACTTGTCGACCTTGGGAAACCGTACCAGCTTTGAACAAGATATTCGCCATGCAATAGCATTAAGCGAACGCCGCAATGTAGGGCTTGTTCTAATCATTTTTGATTTGGATAACTTTAAACAAGTGAACGACCGCTTTGGTCATCTTGATGGTGATAAAGTGATCCGACGATTTGCGACCATTTTAAAAGATGCCGTGCGTGCAACCGATCGCTGTTATCGTTTAGGTGGGGATGAATTTACCACGCTACTCCAACCCGCAACGGGGGAGTCTGCCAGTAAGGTAGCAACTCGTATCCAACTATTAATGAAGCAAGACCAAACATTACGCGCACTTAATATCAGCGTGTCTTTGGGTTATGCGCACTATCAAAAAGGCGATACATCAATTTCGTTAATTGATCGAGCAGATCGCCAACTGTACCAACACAAGCGCCAAAAATAACCACACCTAGCACGTTAGTATCCCCTTTTAATCCTCTTTCTTAATATTGATCAAAGCCTCGCTATTCACGGTATACTAATCTGCAAATGTGAATCATTCGCTGAATCTACCGGCACCTGACACTGGTACATTGAGCTAATGATTTAATTAAGGATGAACTAATGAAAGTACATGAGTGTTGCGAATTAATCCGAATGAACTACGCCCAAATTGGTGGTGGTGAACTCGGTTATATCCCCAATGCAATTCACTGTGCCATCAAAGCGCTTGACTACGTTGCTGCGAATACGGATTTACCCAAAGAAGTGCGTGAGCGTGCAGCATACGCTGCTGCTAACCTATTAATGAGCGATCACGAGGATTAATCATGAAGCTAACCAACTTTGAAACCATGGATGCCGTGATGTTGATGAGCATCGTCAATATGAAGATCCGTGATGAGTTTGGTGACCTTGATAATCTGGTGAAGTATTACGAAATTGATAAGGCCCAGCTGATTGCTCGTTTGGCGAGTGCAGGGTTTGATTACTTGCCGGAAACAAAGCAATTTCGTTAAGGCGCTAGCCCCAAAAGACTCACAAATTTAGAGCAATAAAAAACGGAAGCCAAAGCTTCCGTTTTTTTATTGCTCGAATACATGACTCATGTATTTACTTCGCAGATTCCCTAACCTTTAAAGATAGGCAGTAAGTTCGCCATCGCGAGTAAATGGAACGCAGCAGTCAGTACCCCGAATGCGATCACTACATAAATAGTCACATTGCCACCAGGTACTACAAACCCTTCTTGTTCTGGCTGTCTTTGACGTAATTTTTTTGCCAACATAGCAGGGATAATACAGGTCCAAATCGTAGCGGCGGCACCGGCTAAACCAATTGCAGCAACAAAACCAAATGGTGCGACTAACGAGAAAACCAACGGAGGAAGAAAAGTTACACCCCAGGTTTTTAATCTTCCTTGCTTAGTATCGCCAAAGCCAAAAAAGTCAGCTAAGTAATCGAACACACCTAAACCCACACCGATAAAAGATGAAACGATCGCGGCAATAGAAAAGACATGCAGTGCTTGTTGAATGCTATTTGAATCTATCGCTGAAGTTAGCGCCGACATCAATACATCGACCCCGCCACCCGCAGTCACAACAGGACCAAACGCCTCACGCGATACATTACCAAAGATACAGATCACCCACCCTAAGTAAAACGTAAGGGCAATTAGCGTCCCGCCAAGGATCGCCTTTTTAGCTTGGTGTTCATCTTGGTAGTAATCACGCATCGTACTGACCGAGTGGTGGTAACCAAATGATGTTAGCGCGACAGGCAATAGAGCGAGTGCATAAGCCGAGTATGGGGTTCCACCTTGAGCTTGTTCAAACAACACAGGCACACTGATATTTGAAGCTAACCCAGAGATACCCAATACAAAGCTGATGACCATAAAGAGGATCAGTACAATAGAAATACGATCAACAGCACGGGTCGAGTGCAATACAAAAGCTGAACAGAATGCAACAAACAGGACAGAAGCCAATTCACGCGTCACACCCAAGATGTCACTAAAAATCATACCTGATGATGAGATATAAGCGTAAAGCAGAATACCACCGACAAAATAAAGCGATAGGTTATTAATAACGTTAAGTTTATTGTTTAATAAATCTTTGGTGACGGTATTAAATGAGGCTTTAAACTCGTAATGCTTAAGTGCTTCTAGTAACAACCATCCAGAAAGTGTCATCATGATCATTGTGAAAGAGATGGCCACCACACTCCATAACGTCCACGCACCTGCACCGGCACTTGGCAAACCAAGCATGCCAGCCCCAACACAAACACTGGCGATAATGCACGCGCCCCCAAGTGTGGATGGTTTACTCATAATGACTCCTAGACAACAACAATAATGTATCAGCGTGCTAGTACAATAATATCTTCTGTTATTTTTAGCAACTAGAGAATGACCAACTGAACAATTATTCATCACCTTATAGAAAGAATTATCACATCCGTTAATCACTACATTTTATCGGGTACTGCTTGTATTCAACTGTAGCGGCCTCTTCCCCTATAAAGGTCACGGCTCTTACTCATTAAAAACGCCACGTTACCAATGAAAAAGCCGCTTGATCATCAAGTGATCAAGCGGCTTTTCGGTTATTCAATATTACAGTTAGAGCAATTATTTCATTTGAGCAAAATATGCGGCTACGTTAGCAATATCCGTATCATTAAGCATGGAAGCCTGTGGCTGCATCACCATCGCCATGCCACCTGTACGCTCTTTATTCTTGTAAGCTTTTAACGAGTTAACGAGATATTGCTCATTTTGTCCTTTCAGATTGGGATAACCTGGAATAACAGCAATACCATTTGCGCCATGACAGGCTGCGCAAATGGCGGCTTTCGCTTTACCCGCAGCAGGGTCGCCAGCAAGAGCAGGTGCTGACATAACAGTGGCTAACAGTGCAAGTGTAAGAACTTTCTTCATGAGGTCCTCTTTTATAGTTGTAGTTTCCTGCTAGTAATTGTGCCTGCTTTACCTTTCCAATGCACTTTTAATATCAATCGGATAGCGGATTGTGCCATGTGAGTTCACACTCTTGCCCAGCAAAACCATCCACCACAAAGAGACCAGCAACCGCCACTAATTGATCGCCATAATAAACCAATGGGGTACGGCGACGGTTCCAACTAGGCACCCCATACTCTTGGAATAGTTTTTTCAGCTTACGCTTACCTACCCTACCAACAGGCTTTACATTTATCCCTTCAGGGTTGAAACGAACCGAAACAATCTCATCGTTTTGAGGTAAACGAAGTTGACCATGTTTGCTTGGCATAAGCGTCACTCGACCTAACCCTTGTGGTAATTCACACGGTACAGAGCATGTGATAGGCAGCTGAACACCTTGGATATCAGGCCATTGTTGCACTAGGTATAGGCGCTGTTGATAACGTCGAATTTGGTGCTGTTGCCAATTCAGTTGTGGATTGGCATCTTGCTGCGCGAGCACCACTGAGTGCCATACTTGCTCAAGCTGAGCACAAGATGGCATCGCGACACCTTGCCGTTGAAGCCATTGTCGGATCAGGGCTTTACCTAATCGCTCTTGCGTATGTTCACTCAAGGCTAAACTGCCATCAACAGCAGTAGCAAGTGCAAGCTTGTCTGCTAAGAGTTCATCAAGTAAGGCCTCTTGTTCACCACATAAGACAGCACTGCGAGCAACAGCTTTACGTAACCCAGGCCAACGCTGTACTAATAATGGGGTTATCTGATGACGCAAAAAATTACGATCAAAACGAGTATCTTGATTACTGTCATCTTCTACCCAATCAAGGTTTTTCTGCTCGGCATATGCCTCGATATCCACTCGGCTTATTTGCAGTAATGGCCTAACATGATGGCCGTTGGCAAACGATGTTGATACAGGCATTGCTGCCAAACCTGCCGGTCCACTGCCTCGCTTTAGTGCCAGCAGCAAGGTTTCGACCTGATCATCTGCATGTTGCGCAGTCAGTAAAACATCGCCACGTTTGATGTGTTTTGCCAACGCTTGATAACGGGCATCTCGTGCTAGTTGCTCAAGGCTATCTCCAGAGTCTTTCATTAAAGTAACTCGTTCGACATAACATTGAATACCAACCGCTTTCGCCCACATATAACACTTCTCTGCCCACTCATTCGCATGAACATTTAATCCATGATGAACATGAACAGCATCGCACTGGTGATCAGGATGTAACGTAAGGTACTCGGCCATGACATCCAGCAATACACGCGAATCGATACCGCCGCTCAAGGCTAAAACAAAACGTTTTGACTTAGGCGAGTGGGACTGTAAACAAAGATGAAGCTGGCGATAAAGCGACGAGCGAGACATAGCAACCATGATCGTTGAAAATAAACACGGCGTCAGTATAACAATGAGAAGAAATAAGACGTACAAAGAAAGGGAAAACAAGCATAAAAAATGGGGCAGCCTAGTTAGGCTGCCCCATTGAATTTGTTATTACTTTAGTCACTGACTATCAGCAGTAACCGTAGCTCATTAAGCGCTGGTAACGGCGCTCTAACAAGGTTTCTGTATCTAGTGCATCAAGCTCTTCAAGCGTTGCTTTAAACTGCGCTTTTAGCCTTTCAGCCATCAGAGCCACATCACGGTGTGCACCACCTAACGGCTCTTCAATAATATTATCGATTAGCTCTAGTTCTTTTAGACGACCAGCGGTAATACCCATAGCTTCAGCGGCTTGTGGCGCTTTATCTGAATCACGCCACAAGATAGATGCACACCCTTCAGGTGAGATCACTGAGTACGTTGAGTATTGCAGCATATTCACGCAATCACCCACACCAATAGCTAATGCGCCACCAGAACCGCCTTCACCAACAACATTACAAATGATTGGCACAGTAAGGCCAGCCATTGCTTTTAAGTTAGTTGCGATAGCTTCAGATTGACCACGCTCTTCTGCACCGACACCTGGGTATGCACCCGCTGTATCGATAAACGTGATGATCGGCATTTTAAAACGCTCTGCCATTTTCATTAGGCGAAGGGCTTTACGGTAACCTTCTGGCTTCGGCATACCAAAGTTTCGTAACACTTTTTCTTTGGTTTCGCGGCCTTTCTGATGACCAATGATCATCACAGGGCGACCGTCAATACGTGCAATACCACCCACTAACGCTTTATCGTCAGCAAAAGCACGGTCACCGGCTAGTTCATCGAACTCTTCAAAAATGTGCTCAACGTAATTAAACGTATAAGGACGCTGAGGGTGACGTGCCATTTGGGCAACTTGCCACGCACCTAAATCACTGAATACTTTCTTAGTCAGTTCTAGGCTTTTCTTTTCTAGTTGTTCAATTTCTTTATCCAGATCAACCGACGCAGATTCATCACGACGAGAAACATCACGTAATGCTTCAATCTTGGCTTCTAGTTCAGCAATTGGTTGTTCAAACTCAAGAAAGTTCAGGCTCATACCACTCAAAATCCTTTTGTCTATCATCGTAAGCGATCACAGACATTATTAATTAAACTCAAGCTCGACTTGCTTCTCACCCAACAACCCTTTGAGATCAAGGATTAGCTTATCACTAGGCGTCACCCGCCATTCTGTGCCTAAGGTGAGTTTAGCGCGTGCGTTCGAGCGCTGATAATACACGTTCACAGGTACTGTACCTGCTTTGTGTGGCTCCAGCACTTGGCTGAAGCGTGCAAAAAACTGTTCATCAATCTGCCCCTCGGTGACCGAGATGGCAAGACCTCTTAAGTGCTTTTCTCTTGCTTCAGAGATATCTAACACTTCTCGCGCGGACATTTTAAGGCCACCATTGAAATCATCAAAGCTGACCTGTCCTGTTACGACCACAATTTTATCTTTTTCAATCAGATCGACGTAACGTTCTAACGCTTCAGAGAATAACATTACTTCCATTCGACCTGAACGGTCATCCAATGAAATAACGCCAATTCGTGTGCCGCGTTTGGTGGTAAACACTTTTGCGCCTATCACTAAACCTGCAACAGTCGCTACTTTATCACGTCCGGTTGGATTCGCATCTTTCAAGCGCCACGTTGTGTAATGTTTTAGCTCAGATAAATACGCATTAATCGGGTGACCAGTTAGGTATAACCCTAATGTTTCACGTTCACCCTCTAGCCATATTGCATCAGGCCATTCAGGGATGTTCGCGTAAGCATGTTCCACTTCTTCAGGCGCCGCCGTCAGTACGCCGAACATATCTGCTTGACCAAACGCTTCCGCCTGATGGTGCTGACTCGCCGCTTTAATCGCCGCATCTAACGTCGCCATCATAGCTGCACGGTTTGGCCCTAAACGGTCCATTGCACCGGCTTTAATCAATTTTTCCAATACACGCTTATTGACTTTTTTAGTGTCTATTCGGGCACAGAAATCAAACAAATCTTTGAAATGACCGCCTTTATTACGGGCTTCGATAATATTATCGATTGGGCCTTCACCCACCCCTTTGACTGCACCGATACCGTAAACAATGGCACCGTTATCATCGACATTGAAACGGTATAGACCTTTATTTACATCAGGCGGCAGTAACTTCAGCTTCATACGAAGACATTCATCTACCAAGCCGATAACTTTATCAGTGTTATCCATATCAGCAGTCATTACCGCAGCCATAAATTCTGCTGGGTAATGCGCTTTTAGCCAAAGTGTTTGATAAGAAACCAAAGCGTATGCTGCGGAGTGGGATTTGTTAAAACCATAGCCCGCAAACTTTTCTACCAAGTCGAAGATTTTCATCGCCAACTCGCCGTCTACGCCGTTCTTAATCGCGCCGTCTTCGAAAGTGGCACGCTGTTTCGCCATCTCTTCTGGTTTTTTCTTACCCATCGCACGACGAAGCATATCGGCGCCACCGAGGGTGTAGCCAGAGAGTACCTGCGCGATCTGCATAACCTGTTCTTGATACAGAATGATGCCGTAAGTGGGTTCAAGAATTTCTTTTAGCGAGTCGTGTTGCCATTTTTCATCCGGGTATGAAACCGCTTCTCGGCCATGCTTACGGTCGATGAAGTTATCTACCATGCCTGATTGCAAAGGACCTGGGCGGAACAAAGCTACCAATGCGATCATATCTTCAAAGCTATCGGGCTGAAGACGTTTGATCAAATCTTTCATCCCGCGGGATTCAAGCTGGAATACCGCGGTCGATTCAGAACGCTGTAGCATCGCAAATGACTTAGGGTCATTCATAGGGATAGACGCGATATTGACAGGCTCTTCGCCATTGGCAACAAGACGCGGGTTAACCATTCCCAGTGCCCAGTCAATGATGGTTAACGTACGCAAACCCAAGAAATCGAATTTGACCAAGCCTGCCGTTTCGACATCATTCTTATCGAACTGAGTAACTGGGTTACCACCTTCGGCATCGCAATATAAAGGTGAAAAATCAGTGATAGTGGTGGGTGAAATAACAACCCCACCCGCATGCTTACCGGCATTTCGTGTTACACCTTCAAGAATGCGACACATATCAATCAGGGCTTTGACTTCTTCATCGGCAGCATAAACCTGTGGCAATTGAGGCTCAGCCTCAAACGCTTTCGCCAACGTCATCCCCGGTTCAGCAGGTACCAGTTTAGAGATGCGATCAACAAAGCCATAGGGATGCCCTAGAACACGCCCCACGTCTCGAATGACGGCTTTTGCTGCCATAGTACCGAAAGTAATGATCTGCGATACCGCATCTCGACCATACATTTCAGCCACGTGATCGATAACCAAATCACGCTTATCCATACAGAAATCGATATCGAAATCGGGCATAGATACACGTTCAGGGTTCAGGAAGCGTTCGAAGAGCAAGTCGAATTCAAGCGGATCCAAGTCTGTGATATCAAGGGCATAAGCCACTAATGAACCCGCACCCGAACCACGACCAGGTCCTACTGGTACATCATTATCTTTCGACCACTGAATGAACTCCATTACGATCAAGAAGTAACCAGGGAATCCCATTTGGTTGATTACGTCGAGCTCGATTTTAAGGCGTTCATCATATTCAGGACGACGCTTCAGACGCTCTTCTTCATCAGGGAATAAGAAGGCTAAACGGCGCTCTAATCCTTCTTCCGACACTTTGACTAAGAAATCTTCAATAGTCATATCACCAGTTGGAAAGTTTGGTAGGAAATACTCTCCAAGACGAACGGTAACATTACAACGCTTAGCAATTTCTACGCTGTTTTCGAGCGCTTCAGGTATGTCTGAGAATAACTCACACATTTCTTCTTCGCTGCGTAAATATTGCTGATCGCTGTACAGTTTTGGACGGTTAGGATCCACGATAGTGTAACCATCGTGGATACACACACGAATGTCATGGGCATCAAACTGATCAGAGGTTAAGAAACGTACATCATTGGTCGCAACAACAGGCAAGCCTTGCTGCTCAGCCAGTTCTACCGCGAAATGCAAATACGCTTCTTCATCAGTGCGACCCGTGCGAACCAACTCAAGATAATAGTTATCTTCAAAGTGGGTTTGATAAAATTCAACACAACGGTTAATCAGGGTCTGATTGCCTTTGAGTAAGGCCTTACCCACATCACCACTTTTACCGCCAGAAAGTAGAATTAAGCCTTCTTTGTGCTCAAGCAGCCACTCTTTATCCATCACCACTTGATGGTGATAATGACCACGCTGATACGCTTTCGAGATCAACATCGTCAGGTTTTGATACCCTTCGTTGTTCGATGCCAAAATCGTCAAGTCACATAACTCGTCACCCATCTCTTCCGACTTCACTTTGAAATCAGCACCAATGATTGGCTTCATGCCTGCACCGTGCGCTGCAAAGTAAAATTTCACCAAACCACATAGGTTAGTAAAATCGGTTAATGCCATTGCGGGCATGCCCATTTCAGCCACTTTTTTTACCAATGGAGGTACTTTCGACAAGCCGTCGACCATTGAAAAGTCACTGTGAATACGAAGATGAATAAAACGAGGTTCTGCCATGACAACCAGATCAGATAGGTAATTTCGAGAGGGACATTGTGCCAGAAAACACCGCACGGAGCGCGCTTCTGACACAAATTTTTAGTGAGCGAATCAGTGCGTGTGCAACTCGATTAATCTATGCCCAATATGCGTTTTACAGGTTTGAAGCTTCTGCGGTGTTGTTCTATAACACCATGTACTTCTAGCGCTTCAAAATGTGCTTTGGTCGGATACCCTTTGTGCTTTGCGAAGCCGTATTGCGGATATTGAGCATCGAGCTCTTCCATTTCACGATCACGGGTCACTTTAGCAATAATAGATGCCGCGCTGATTTCCGCCACCCGTAAATCGCCTTTTACCACGGCTTGGGCATCCATGGGTAGTTGAGGGACTTTATTACCATCAATCAACACATAGTCAGGTTGAATATGCAGGCCTGCAACTGCACGTTGCATTGCAACCATCGTCGCTTGCAAAATATTCAGCTCATCGATCTCTGCAGGTTCGCAACGCCCTAGCGACCACGCTAATGCTTTTTCTTTGATTTCATCAAACAGCACATTGCGTTTCTTTTCCGTCAGTTTTTTAGAATCCGTTAGCCCTTCAATTGGGTTATTAGAATCTAAGATCACCGCAGCAGTTACCACGGCACCAACAAGTGGACCACGCCCTACTTCATCTACCCCTGCAATACAATTTGCTTGCGGGTACACAAATGGTTCGAATTCTTTCATGATTAATCTGCTTGTTGATCTGTCGTTTTGCCAATCAAGTTAAGCACAGCTTGGGCGGCTTTTTGATCGGCGTTACAGCAAATGCGTTGATGAAGCTGATTAAATTCAGCCATTAATTCGCTGCTATCGGTGCTGAGGTAATGGTTAACCTGTTCAGTCAGTTTTTCAGGCGTGCAATTTTCTTGCAGTAACTCAGGTACCAATTCCTTATCCGCGAGAATATTGGGTAAGGAAACATACTTGGTTTTCAGCATGCGACGTGCAATCCACGCAGTAAGAGGCTTAACAATATAGCCAACCACCATGGGACGCTTCACGAGCATACATTCCAAAGACACAGTACCCGATGCCAATAATACGGCATCAGAAGCAATCATCACATTTCGTGCGGTGTCATCGACCAATACGAAATTCAGCTCGGGTGCGGTTTCACGCCATGCTTGCTCAAACTGCTGTCGACGTTGCTCATTCACTAAAGCAACCACAAAACCTAAGTCAGGGTGTTGCTGGTGTAAACGCCGACACGTTTCAATAAATGGCGTCGCTATCATGCTCATTTCACCACCACGACTACCAGGCAATACCGCTAACCAACGTTTGCTGTTATCTAAACCTAGCAATTCACGGGCAGCAAGCTGATCTGTCTGTAACGGAATGGCATCAGCCATAGTGTGGCCAACAAACTCACACGGCACGTTAAACTTATCGTAAAACGCTTTTTCGAAAGGTAAGAAGGCCAACACTAAGTTAGTCGCAGCTTCAATTTTGAAAATCCGCTTTTGACGCCATGCCCATACCGATGGACTCACATAATGAACCGTTTTAATGCCGCTTTCTTTTAAGTCTCGCTCTAGGCGCAAATTAAAATCGGGGGCATCGATGCCAACGAAAACATCGGGGGGATTATCTGAAAAGTACTTCACCAACTCGGCTTTTATTTTAAACAAGCGAGGCAAGCGACCGAACACTTCAACAATCCCCATGACAGCAAGCTCTTCCATATCGAATAAGGCTTCACAGCCTGCTTCAATCATGCGAGGGCCAGCCACACCAACAAATTCAGCGTCTGGGTATTGCGCTTTTACCGCTTTAATAAAACCGGCACCTAAAATATCGCCGGAGATTTCTCCGGCGACAATACCTATTCGAAGAGGTTTAGCCATTAACGAATAATACCGCGTTCTGTGTTATTCAATGCATCACAGAATAAACCGATAGATGGCCATTCTTCTGCCATCTCAGCTAACACAGGCTTTACTTCCGCCAATGTTTTACCTGAACGGTAAATTTCTTTGTATGCTCGACGTAAAGCATGAAGCTCTGGCTTTTCAAAGCCATTGCGTTGAAGGCCAACCAAGTTTAACCCGTAAGGTGTCGCATGGTTCCCTTGTGCCAATACGTATGGTGGTACATCTTGCACAACCGCAGAACAGCCACCAATGTAGCTATAAGCACCAACAGTACAGAATGGGTGAATAGCAGACAACGCCATCACGCCAGCATAGTCACCAACCGTAACATGGCCACCAAGGATGGAGTTATTACCAATGTGGGTATGATTGCCAATCACTACATCGTGAGCAACGTGAGCATTTACACAAAGTAAATTGTCATTACCAACAGTGGTTACCCCTTTATCTTGGGTAGTGCCACGGTGAAGCTGGACGCTCTCACGGATCACGTTACGATCACCGACAACGAGGCGTGTCGCTTCACCGCTAAATTTCTTGTCCTGACACTCTTCGCCAATAACCGCAAACGGAAAGATGCGGTTATCCTGACCAATGACCGTCGGGCCTTTAATCACAACATGAGACATCACTTCTGTGCCGTCGCCAATTTCTACATCTTTAGTGATATAGGTAAATGGACCAACCGTCACATTCGCGCCGATTTTAGCCCCTTCTTCCACTACAGCAGAAGGGTGTATTTGTGCCGTTTCGTGAATCATTAAAACTCTCGTCTTGCGCATTTTAGTTCAGCAGAGCAAACAACTGTGCCATCAACTTTTGCTACACCATTAAACATAGCAATGCCACGGCGCTCTTTCAGGTATTCCACTTCGATGATCAGCTGATCACCAGGGCCAACAGGCTTGCGGAACTTCGCCTTATCAATACTAGCAAAGTAGTAAAGTTCATTTTCAGCTGGCGCACCAAATGTTTTGAATGCTAATAAACCAGTCGCCTGTGCCATTGCTTCAAGGATCATTACACCTGGGAATACAGGCATTTTTGGAAAGTGGCCAGTAAATTGCGGCTCGTTCACTGAAACGTTTTTAATTGCCGTTAGTGTTTTTCCTTCATCGTAATCTGTTACGCGATCGATCATTAAGAACGGGTAACGATGAGGAAGAAGCTCTTGAATTTCAGTGATGTTTAACGTTTTGTTCTCGCGAGTCAAAACTTGGATTCCTGTCAGTAAAGTGAAACGCAAAATAACAATGTTACTTTGGTTATTCAATTCGCTGCTATTTCAAAGCCGAGTTCGATGAATCAAAGCTAAAATAGCAAGGAAATGAAGTGTCCTACGATATTAAGAGTCGTAGAACACAATCGCATGTTGCCCATTTATATCGGCATACATGGCGCTGGCATTAGCCTTCAGCGTCTATTTTTTTCTCAACAGCACGTAGGCGTTTATGCATGTCGTCAATTTTCATAACGCGTGCCGCCGTTTTACGCCACTCTTTGTTTGGCTGAAGCGGAATACCTGACGAGTAGAAACCCGGCTCAGTAATCGGACGCATCACCATCGCCATACCTGCAATCGACACACCATCACAAATTTCCATGTGACCGTTAAATACACTTGCGCCGCCAATGAAGCAGTTTTTGCCTACGGTTAAACTACCAGCCATCACAGTTGCACCTGCAATTGCAGTGTTTTCACCAATCGATACATTATGAGCAATCTGACATTGGTTATCGATAATCGCACCATCATGGATAATAGTGTCATCCAATGCGCCGCGGTCAATCGTGGTACATGCACCAATTTCAACACGGTTGCCAATACGAACAGAACCTAGTTGAGGGATTTTGATCCAATTACCACGGTCATTCGCATAACCAAAGCCATCAGAACCCAATACCGTGCCTGATTGTACTAAACAATCAGTGCCTAATGTCACGCGGTGGTAAACAGTCACGTTTGCCCACAGTTTAGTATTAGCACCAATCTCGGCTTCTTTACCCACAAAACAGCCTGCGCCAATTTGCACGTTATCACCCAGCTTAACGCCAGATTCAATCACGGCATTGTGGCCAATAACAACACCCTTGCCCACGACGGCATCATCTGCAATGTATGCTGATGCTGCAATATCGTTCGCGGCTGCAGGCGTGGTATCAAGCAACTGAGCTACCTTGGCATAACCTAAATAAGGATTCGCCATCACTAATGCATTGCCATTAAAGAAAGGGCGATCCCCTTCTTGTAGCATGACAGCCGAAGCTTGGCAGTCAGCAAGTTGCTTTCGGTATTTACTATTTGAAATAAATGTAATTTGACCTTCACCAGCTTGCTCAGTGCCAGCAATAGAGTGAATTTCGACAGTGCCATCACCATGAAGCTCTGCACCTAATTTGTCTGCTAATTCAGCAAGGGTAATTACAACCATGAGTTACCTTATCTTTTTTGTTAGACGCCACCATTAAGGGTAGAGACAACAAAGCTGCCATACGTTAAACGCATAGCAGCTTAGGTTATCTGTGGCGCTTTAATCAATTATTTTACAGCAGAGATAACCTTGCTTGATAGGTCATCTTTTGGATCTGCGTAAAGTACAGCTTGTGCATCAACAACGATGTCATAGCCTTCTTTTTTCGCAACACTTTGAATTGCTGTACGGATTTTCATCACTAGTTTTTGTTCTTCTTCAGCGCCACGACGACGTTGATCTTCTTGAAGCGCTTTTGCTTTTAATTTGTAGTCTGAATCGAGTGACGCAAGTTCACGTTGAATCTTGGTACGGTCAGATTCACTTAGTAGCTCACCATCACGCTTCGCTTTATCAACTTTTGTTTTCATGCGATTTTCGATGCTACGAAGTTCATCGATGCGATCTTTGAATTCGCTACGTAATTTTTCGGTAACATTATAGCGTTTAGCCAACTGTTGCATGGCCTGACCTGTCGCTACATAACCGACTTTTTGTGCTGCTTCAGCTGCTTGTGCATACATCGACGATGATAAAATGACAAGGCTAAGACTTGCTGCTTTGATCCATTGTTTCAAAAGAGTTCTCCTCAAAAAATTAGAATGTCTGTCCGATTGTGAAGGTAAAGAATTCCTCTTGGTCACCGTCATACTTCTTAAGCGGACTAGCTACCGAGAATACCAGCGGCCCCATTGGGGACATCCACTGAAGCGCGGCACCGTATGACGCACGAATTAATGATGGATCAGAGTAGTCATACAAGTACTTACCATCAGTATCTTTCAGGTCGTACTCGGTATCCCACACTGAACCCGCATCCACAAACAGACTGGTACGAATTTGGTTTTTAAATTCTTCCGATGCAAACGGGGTTGGTACAATCAACTCCACACTTGCCAATGCAATAGCGTTACCACCCGCGGCATCTTTTGTGCCCGTAGCACAGTTGTTGTTGCCTGATGGGCCGCCACCGGAACAACCTTCAACATAAACAGCTTTCGGACCTACAGTATTAGAGCGGAAGCCTCGTAAAGTACTAAAGCCACCAGCGTAAAAGTTTTCATAAAATGGCATTAATTGATCACTGCCATTCTCTGTTGTACCGTAGCCGTTACCATAACCCACTTTACCGCGTAGCAATACCGTGAAATCATGGCCTTCATTCAATGGAATGTACTGGCGCACATCGTACTGCATTTTGAAGTACTGCGCATCAGAACCAGGGATCGTCATACGGTATGACGCACGTTGGTGATTACCCGCTGTTGGGAAATAACCGCGGTTCAAGTTATTTCGCGACCATGAAACCGACCAATCAAAATCATCTAATTCAATGATGTTTTCACCACGGTCAAAACCATGGATCGCTTTGAATTTTTCGATTTGGTAGTACTCTCGGGTGTTAGAGATCTTGTTATGATCATAACCAACACCAAACTCAAAGAAGTTTAGCTCATCAAATGGGAAACCCCAGGTCAAACTAGCACCGTAACTTTGGTTGGTATAGTCCGAGATGTTGGCATTCGATGCTTCAAACTCGTTGTAGTAAACCTTACCACCAAGGCTGATCCCATCTAATGTAAAATATGGGTCACGGTAATCTAAGCTTATATTCTTTTGGTATTTATTGGTCATCGCATTGATACCAAAGCGTGTACCTGTACCTAAGAAATTATCTTGCTGTAAACCCGCCTGGAAACTAATACCTGATTCAGTACCATAACCAACACCGAAGTTAACGCTACCTGCGTTTGCTTCTTTTACGTTATAGGTCACATCCACCTGATCATCGGTTCCAGGAACGCGTGATGTCTGAACGTCAACGGTTTCAAAGAAACCAGTACGGCTCAAACGCTCTTTGCCACGTTCAACCGATTTAGAATTTAGCCAGCTGCCTTCCATCTGACGCATTTCACGGCGTAGTACTTCATCTTTGGTTGTCGTATTACCAGAGAAACCAATATTACGTACATACACGCGCTTGCCCGACTCAACATTAACCAACAAAGAAACTTCGTTCGTATCATCGTCAAAATCTGGAATAGTGGTAACTTGCGGATACGCATACCCAGATTCGCCCAGCTTACGCTTAATGGCTTCTTCTAGAGCTGTTACTTGCGCACCGTTGTAAATATCACCGTTATTGAAAGTAACAAGTGTATCTAACTCATCTTGGCGACCAGCAACTTCCCCACGGAATTGAACACCTTTAACCGTGTATTGATCACCTTCATCAACCTTCAAGGTGATATAGACACCTTTCTTATCCGGCGAAATCGATACTTGGGTAGACTCTAACTTGTACTTCAAATAACCATTATTCAGATACTGAGAGCGCAATACTTCCATATCACCAGCCAGCACCTGCTTTTGATACTTTTCATTGGCTAGGAAGTTCCACCACGGCACATTGGCCTGTAGGTTAAATTTACCGCGCAGTTCATCATCAGTAAAAACTTCGTTACCGATAAAGTTAATTTGCTTAATGGTTGCCGACACGCCTTCCGTAAATACAAACTTTAAGTCAGCACGGTTGCGTGGCAACGGCGTCACAACAGCTTGCACTGTCGCATTGTACTTACCCACACTGTAGTAAAAGTCTTCAAGACCTTTTTCAATTTTACTCAGCGTTGTGCGATCTAAGGCTTCGCCAATTTGAATGTTTGAGGCATTTAAATTTTCTTTTAACTGCTCTTCTTTAATCGCTTTATTGCCTGAAAACGAGATATTAGCAATCGTTGGACGCTCCAACACTTTGACTAACAACACCTCACCATCGCGATAAACTTTGATGTCTTCAAAGTTACCAGAAGCAAATAGCGCTTGAATAACATCAGCGATATCACGGTCGTCGACCTTATCACCAACACGTACTGGCATCTTCAATAGTGCAGCACCTAACGTTACTCGTTGAAGACCTTCAAATCGAATATCGTCGACCACAAATTGTTCAGCACTCTGCGCCATACTACTGCTTAGCAGTAGCGATGCGACCAACAGTTTTTTCATCGCCATTACTGTTCTGATTATTCCTTGCTAAAAACGCATTTATTAAAGGCGGGTAAAATCATTGAATAGCGCGACGGCCATTAACGCAACCAAAATGGCTGAGCCCACTCTGTAGCCAATGTCCTGAACGCGTTCAGAGACTGGTCGGCGTGTTACTGCTTCGATAGCGAAGAACATCAAGTGTCCACCGTCTAATACTGGAAGCGGTAACAAATTCACAATACCTAAATTCACACTGATCAATGCTAGAAAGCCAAGGAAGTAAACCAAGCCATAGTCGGCGGTCATTCCGGCACCTTTTGCAATTGAAATAGGGCCACTTAGGTTTTTTACAGCCACATCACCCGTTACAAGTTTAGTGACCATATCAAATGTTAATGTGACTAACTGCCACGTTTTTTCCGTTGCTTTCCCTACAGCTTCAATAGGACCAAACTGTAAATTAAGACGGTAAGATTCCGGCCAAGGTTCAAGCTCAGGGGCAAAACCAGCGTAACCAATCACTTCACCGTCAGCTAAGGTTCGGGCTTTAGGTGTTAATGTTAACGTCACTAACTTAGTCTCAGGAGCAACCTCGGCTGAATCGACTAACTGACTCTGGCGACTCACCTCGATAATTAACGCTTGCTCGGGATGAGAACGTACAGCATCAACCACTTGCTGCCATTGCGTCACAGGTTGTCCATCAATTGCAGTAATACGATCATTTAACCGCATATCAGCATCAATAGCTGCACCGCCGTCAACAAGTTGTGAAATAGAGAGCGTAATCTTTGGGGTATAGGGTTTCATCCCTAGACTCGTCATTACACGCTCAGTTTCAGGATCAAAGTGCCAATACTCTAAATCCAATGTTCTTTCGACAGTAGCTCCACCTTCGGGTTCCGTCGCCGTGATCACCATTTTCTTATCGCCAATATGGGAGATCATCGCCATATTAACGGATTCCCAATCAGCGGTTTTGATACCTGAAATAGATTTAAGTTCCATTCCTGGTTCAATTCCTGCGGTTGCAGCAATAGATTGCGGCGCAATATCACCAATCACGGGCTTAACTGCAGGCACACCAATGAGGTAAACCACCCAGTAAGCAAAAATAGCAAAAATGAAGTTTGCTATTGGTCCGGCAGCAACAATCGCACTGCGCTGCCACAGCGTTTTATTATTGAACGCTTGCTGACGACGATGCTCTGGTACGTCATCAACTCGCTCATCGAGCATTTTGACGTAACCGCCTAGCGGGATCATCGCTAAGGTATATTCAGTACCATCTTTGCCTTTCTTTTGCCAAATTGCCTTACCAAAACCGATGGAAAAACGCTCAACAAAAACACCACAACGGCGAGCAACCCAAAAGTGACCAAACTCGTGGACTGCGATTAGTACACCAAGCGCAACAAGAAATGCGCCTAAATTCCATAAAATGCCTGTCATTTTGCTACCTTAGCAATCTCTTCCTGAGCTAAAAGTCGTGCCATTCTATCTAGCTCAATCACACATTCCAAGTCAGTTGGTTCTTCCTTGGGTGCTGTTTCTAAGACTAAGTGGTTGATTTTAGCAATATCAGTAAAGCCAATGCGCTTATCTAAGAATGCTGCAACCGCTTCTTCATTGGCGGCATTCAGTGCCGTCGTTGCTGCTTGACCACTGTAACACGCATCCATCGCTAATTTCAGACAAGGGTAACGGTCATAATCTGGCTGTAAAAAAGTAAACTCACCCACTTGGCTAAAATCGAGCGGCGCAACACCTGCATCTACCCTTTCAGGATAGGACATCGCACACGCAATTGGGGTTCTCATATCCGGTAGCCCCATCTGCGCAAGCACAGAGCCATCCTTATATTGCACCATTGAGTGGATCACAGACTGAGGGTGAATAATCACCTGCATTTGTTCACGCGAAGCATTAAACAACCAGCGTGCTTCTATGTACTCTAAGCCCTTATTCATCATAGTGGCAGAATCCACCGAAATCTTCGGTCCCATTGACCAATTCGGGTGTGCAATTGCCATTTCTGGCGTTACTGCATCTAGTTCTGCAATATCCGTGTAACGAAACGGACCGCCAGAGCCTGTAAGTAAAATCTTGCTGATACCATGCTCAGTCAGGTCGCAGCGCCCCATCCGACGCTGAATTTCGGCAGGTAAACATTGAAAGATAGCATTATGTTCACTGTCTACTGGCAGCAATTCAGCACCATATTGTTCGCAAGCATCAATGAACATTTGTCCTGACATTACCAAGGCTTCTTTATTCGCCAGTAAAATACGCTTACCCGCTTTTACACCAGCCATGGTTGGCAGTAACCCTGCCGCGCCCACAATGGCAGCCATAACCGTATCAATCTCGTCTAGGGAGGCAACCTTGCAGAGTCCCTGTTCGCCTGCGAGCACGATTGTTTGCATCGATTGCTCAATCAGCATAGCGGCTAACGCATTCGCCGCCGACTCATCAGCCATCGCGACATATTTCGGCTGCCACTGGCAGCACAACTCAAACATTTTTTGAGCATTAGAACCTGCAGCAAGCGCTACGACATCAAATAAATCAGGGTTTTGTGCTGCAACAGCCAGTGTGCTTGTACCGATAGAACCAGTAGCACCTAAGATTGATAACTTACGCATATATCACTTCATTTGGCTTAGAAAAGGTAGCTACACTGTAGCTACCTTTGAATGGGAGATAATGACTACCAAAGGTAGAATAGAGCAAAGACGGGAAGCGCGGCGGTTAAACTGTCGATACGGTCTAAGATACCACCGTGACCAGGTAATATTGTGCCGCTATCTTTTATACCAGCAACACGCTTGAACATACTTTCAACCAAATCGCCAAGAACAGAAATCACCACTGTCACCATCGCGATAGCAAGTAATGAGCCTACACCTGAAAATGGAATGTTCATCAGTGAAGCACCACTCCAAGCAATAAACATTGCCAATACAGCTCCACCGACTAAACCTTCGATGGTCTTATTCGGGCTAACTGATGGCGCCATTTTATGTTTGCCAAAGCGTTTACCAGTGAAATACGCACCTGTATCTGCCGCCCATACAATAAAGCATACCAGCATCACAAGCTGTGAGCCGTGATACGGTGATTCAGCATAGTTAACGGCACGAAGCAGTAAAATGCCCCAAAAGAAAGGCAATAACGTCAATACACCAAATACACCTTTCAACAATGCCGATGATGACCAAAGCTTAGCGCTTTTTGGGTAAGTGATCGCCAACGTAGAAGCCACTAACCACCAAATACCGCCGACGGCTAGCATCGCACGGTGGGAATCACCAACCGCAGCCAGCGCCGTAACATCAGTGGGCATTGCAGCTAAAGAAGCACCAAATACCAGTGTAAACAGGCTCACGATTTGGACGCGAGCGTTACCATTTATAAATTGAGTCCATTCCCAAAAGCCCACCATAGTAATCGCGGCAAGTGCCACAACAAAAGCAGGAAAAGGTAGGAAGAAAATACCCGCAATAACCAAAGGCGCGAGAATCAATGCCGTTATAATTCGTTGCTTAAGCAAGCTGCATCCTCTTTAAAATCTTTTTTATTGTTGAAGCAATGCCTGGAGCTGCTCACCGGTGCAGCCAAAACGGCGCTCACGATTAACAAACCATGCCATCGCATTCGCAAAGCTGTCGTCATTAAAATCTGGCCAGTGCTGCTCACAAAAGTACATTTCAGCATAAGCCATCTGCCACAGCATGAAATTACTAATTCGGGATTCACCACTGGTACGAATCAACAGATCAACATCAGGTAACCCTGCGGTGGTTAAACCTTCAGCGAACATATCTTCGGTAATATCTTCAGCCGTCAAACCGTGTTCAGCCACTTGAACAGCAAGACGTTTGGTTGCTTGAAGGATGTCCCACTGGCCACCGTAGTTCGCCGCCACATTCAACACCATGCCGGTATTGTCTGCGGTTAATGTTTCAGCTGCCATGATTTTGTCTTGTAAACGTTGGCTGAAACGGCTGGTATCACCAATGATTTTCAAACGAATATTATTTTTGTGCAGACGTTTAACTTCACGACCTAATACCGTCATGAACAGTTCCATTAACAATGAAACTTCCGCCTCTGGGCGGCGCCAGTTTTCACTGCTAAACGCGAATAAGGTGACAACTTTAATGCCAAAACGATTAGCTACAGATACTGTTTTTCGAACAGCCTCAACACCTGCTTTATGACCGAAAACACGAGCCTTGCCCTGTGCTTTAGCCCAACGACCATTGCCATCCATGATCACTGCAACATGCTTAGGAAGGCTATCGATGCTCAGTGGGGTGTCAGTTGTCGATTCCGACATAAATCTTCCTCAAAAAAAAACGCTGTGCTGCACGCACAGCGCCTTAACTTACATAAAGCTAATGAGCTGAGAGGAATTAAACTTCCATTAACTCTTTTTCTTTAACTTCTAGTACTGCATCGATGTTCTTCACTGCAACATCAGTCAGTTTCTGAATCTCATCTTGTGCGCGGTGATCATCATCTTCAGAGATTTCTTTGTCTTTTAGAAGACCTTTAACGTCTGCGTTAGCGTCACGACGAATGTTACGAACAGCAACACGACCTTGCTCAGCTTCAGCACGTACGATCTTAACAAGATCGCGACGACGCTCTTCTGTTAGTGCAGGAAGTGGAACACGGATAACCGTGCCAGCAGACATTGGGTTTAGGCCCAAGTCAGACATCATGATTGCTTTTTCAATTTTAGGCGTCAATTCTTTATCGAATACAGTGATCGCCAGTGTACGAGAATCTTCAGCAACAACGTTTGCAAGTTGCTTAAGCGGTGTATTTGCACCGTAGTATTCTACGTAAATAGTATCTAGTAGGCTTGGATGCGCACGACCAGTACGAATCTTAGCCAGTTGGTTTTTTAGCGCATCAACGCTTTTTGCCATGCGCTCTTGCGCATCTTGTTTAATTGCATCAATCACGATTAATATCCTTGATTATTCGGTCACTATAAAGGGCCCTTTAGAGCCCTTTACGAAAATTAGTCGTTAGTGATCAGAGTGCCTTCTTTCTCACCCATTACCACGCGGCGAAGAGCGCCAGGCTTATTCATGTTGAATACACGAATAGGCATTGAGTGGTCACGAGCAAGAGTGAATGCAGCTAAGTCCATCACTTTCAGTTCTTTTTCAAGAACATCATTGTAGCCCAGCTTATCACAAAGAACAGCATCAGGGTTTTTAACTGGATCATCTGTGAACACACCGTCAACTTTCGTTGCTTTAAGCACCACATCAGCTTCAATTTCAATACCACGTAGACACGCAGCAGAATCAGTTGTGAAGAATGGGTTGCCGGTACCAGCAGAGAAGATCACAACACGACCTTGACGTAACTGGCTGATAGCGTCAGCCCAGTTGTAGTTATCACATACGCCGTTTAGAGGAATTGCAGACATTACTCGAGCGTTCACATAGGCACGGTGAAGTGCGTCACGCATCGCAAGACCATTCATAACAGTTGCTAGCATGCCCATGTGGTCGCCCACAACTCGGTTCATACCCGCTTCAGCAAGACCAGCACCACGGAACAAGTTACCACCACCGATAACAAGACCAACTTGTACACCCAGTTCAATCAGTTCTTTAACTTCTTGTGCCATACGGTCAAGAACTTGTGCGTCGATACCAAAACCTTCTTCGCCTTGTAGC
The DNA here is from genome assembly GCF_024346675.1 of Photobacterium sanguinicancri. NCBI lineage: Bacteria > Pseudomonadati > Pseudomonadota > Gammaproteobacteria > Vibrionales > Vibrionaceae > Photobacterium > Photobacterium sanguinicancri. Next base: position 647,068 of record NZ_AP024850.1, on the reverse strand, counting down.
GCTTCGCCACTCAGTTTAAGTAAGATTCGTTGATAAGTCGGTTTAGGGTTTGTGGTCATTAGGATTACCTTCCAGGCTTACAATTGAGATATGGAGTTGTAAAAAGACCGCAGCCTTGGCTACGGTCTTTAGAGTTCTTACAAGAAGGATTAACCCTTCTGTACAGCTGCTACTTCGTCAGCGAAGCTCATTTCTTGAGCTTTCTCGATACCTTCACCAACTTCAAGACGGATGAAGTTAGTTACTGTAGCGCCTTTAGCTTTCAGCATTTGACCAACAGTTTGAGATGGGTCCATGATGAATGCTTGACCAGTTAGAGAAACTTCGCCAGTGAATTTCTTCATGCGGCCAACAACCATTTTCTCTGCAATCTCTTGTGGCTTGCCAGATTCAACAGCGATAGCTACTTGGATTGCTTTCTCTTTCTCAACTACTTCAGCTGGAACGTCTTCAGGATTAACGAACTCAGGCTTAGATGCAGCGATGTGCATTGCAACGTGCTTAATCGTTTCTTCGTCAGCTTCACCAGCAACAACAACACCAATACGGTCGCCGTGACGGTAAGAACCAACTTTAGCGCCTTCGATAAACTCAACGCGACGGATAGAGATGTTCTCGCCGATTTTAGTTACTAGAGCGATACGTGCGTCTTCAAACTTAGCTTGAAGTGCAGCGATGTCTAGACGCTCAGCTAGTGCTGCATCTAGTACTTCGTTAGCGAATGCTAGGAAGTTAACATCTTTAGCTACGAAGTCAGTTTGACAGTTAACTTCAAGAAGAGCGGCAACGCCGTCTGCATCTTTAATTAAGATTGTACCTTCAGCAGCAACGTTACCTGCTTTTTTAGCAGCCTTTGCAGCACCGCTCTTACGCATATTTTCAATTGCTAGCTCGATGTCAGCATTTGCTTCAACAAGTGCTTTCTTACATTCCATCATGCCTGCGGCAGTACGTTCGCGCAGTTCTTTAACTAGGGCAGCTGTAACTGTTGCCATTGTCATATCCTCAGTTTTAAATACTTGATATAAAAATCAGGGGCCTAAGTAGGCCCCTGCTAACCATTCTTAGTTTACGCAAGGTAACTTAAGAAGCTCAAATAAAGGAGCTTGGCTATTACTCAGCTACGTAGCCTTCTTCAGCTTGCGCTACGATATCTTGGTTACGTGCTTCTGTAACAGTTGTCGCTACCGCACCAGTGTAAAGCTGGATAGAGCGGATTGCGTCATCGTTACCAGGGATAACGAAGTCTACGCCGTCTGGGTTAGAGTTAGTATCTACAACAGCAAATACTGGGATACCCAGGTTGTTAGCTTCTTTAATTGCGATGTGTTCGTGATCAGCATCGATTACAAACATAGCGTCTGGTAGGCCAGCCATGTTTTTGATACCGCCAAGAGATTTTTCAAGCTTTTCCATTTCACGAGTACGCATAAGCGCTTCTTTCTTGGTTAGCTTGTCGAAAGTACCGTCTGCTGACTGAACTTCTAGATCTTTTAGACGTTTGATTGACTGACGAACAGTTTTCCAGTTAGTCAACATACCGCCTAACCAGCGGTTGTTTACGTAGAACTGGTCACAGCTTACAGCTGCTTCTTTAATTGATTCGCTGGCTGCGCGCTTAGTACCAACAAAAAGAACTTTACCTTTACGAGCTGCAATCTTGTTGATTTCAGCTAGAGCGTCGTTAAACATTGGTACAGTTTTTTCTAGGTTGATGATGTGTACTTTGTTACGAGCACCGAAAATGAAAGGCTTCATTTTTGGGTTCCAGTAACGAGTTTGGTGACCGAAGTGAACACCAGCTTGAAGCATGTCGCGCATTGATACAGTTGCCATTGAATATTCCTCTATGGGGTTAGGCGTCCACATATCCCATCCTACCGACCCTCTTTCTGCATTTGCCTAAGCGAAATAACAGCGGGCACCCCGGAGCATGTGTCGATATGTGTGAGTGATTAATAAAGTTTAGTGCAAACGCAACTAACCCAGTGAAGTGCGAAGCTTCAACCCGAATTAGTACATTTACGGCGCGCTTTATACCATATAAAGCCACCAATAATCCAGCCAAATCTAGCTCAAGAGCGAAACTTGGTTTTCATATTGCCCCCTCGCTGATAACATGAGAGGTAAACCGTAATTCGTAGAGAAGATTGAATGACTATCAAGATCAAAACGCAGGAAGAAATCGAAAAAATGCGCGTAGCAGGTCAATTAGCTGCTGACGTATTAGAAATGATTGAACCTCACGTAAAACCGGGCGTGACGACAGAAGAGCTTGACCGCATCTGTCACGAGTACATCACCAAAGAGCAAGGTTGTATCCCAGCTCCGCTTAACTACCACGGCTTCCCGAAATCTATCTGTACGTCAATCAACCACATCGTGTGTCACGGTATTCCGGCTGAGAAAGATGGTAACGAAGGCCAAAAATTTGGTAAACCAGCGATCCTTAAAGATGGCGATATTGTGAACATTGATATCACGGTTATCAAAGACGGTTACCATGGTGACACCTCTAAGATGTTTGAAGTGGGTGAAGCATCACTTGAAAACAAACGTCTTTGCCGCGTGGCACAAGAAAGCCTGTACCTTGCTATTAAGAAAGTAAAACCTGGTGCGAAACTAGGCGAAATTGGTACAGCTATTCAAAAGTTCATCAAAAACGGTAACAGCCGTTTCTCTATCGTGAAAGATTTCTGTGGCCATGGCATTGGCAACGAATTCCACGAAGAGCCGCAAGTGGTTCACTACAAAAACAATGACCGCACAGTACTTAAAGCGGGCATGTGTTTCACGATTGAACCGATGATCAATGCGGGTAAATTTGGTTGTTTAGTCGATGACGAAGATGGCTGGACAGTTTACACCGTCGACGGTAAAAACTCGGCGCAGTGGGAACACACATTGCTGGTAACGGAAACCGGTTGCGAAGTGTTAACCCTTCGCAAAGAGGAATCATTACCTCGCTTTGTAAACAACGCATAATAAAAAAAGCCGACGATAACGTCGGCTTTTTTATAAGCACATCCCGACCTTCATCATATGGCATGGACAGCAATGACTGATTCTTCAACTCACTATAATCATGACTGTAACCCACAGCATCTACGCGATGAGCTAGAGCAGTTTGCAGAGTTGCAAAAAGACCAATTTCTCGCACGAAGTCCAGTTACAGAACTGGTGCATGCTCGTTCTCATTTTATTGATAGCTTGCTCCATCGATTATGGCGCAACTTTCAATTCCATGAGTTACCCGGTCTCGCACTCATTGCAGTCGGTGGTTATGGTCGAGGTGAATTACACCCACTTTCAGATGTCGATATCCTCATACTGAGTCAGACTGCACTTGATGAAGCAATCGGCGAAAAAGTCAGCCAATACTTAACCCTACTTTGGGATTTACGACTCGACGTCGGCCACAGCGTACGTACTGTCGAACAATGTATCGAGATTGGTTCTGATGACTTAACCGTGGCAACTAATTTGCAAGAAGCGCGTCAGATCTGCGGCTGTGAAGAAACATTCCTACAACTCGAAGAACGTATACACGCGACAGACTTCTGGCCCAGTGAGGTCTTCTTTCAAGCAAAACTTGATGAACAAAAAAAGCGTCATGCCCGTTATCACGATACCACTTACAACTTAGAACCAGATATTAAATCTAGCCCCGGTGGCCTACGCGATATTCACACCTTAAGTTGGATCGCTCGGCGCCACTTTGGTGCCACCAGCCTATTGGAAATGAGTCGATTTGGCTTTCTTACCGATGCTGAATACCGAGAGCTCGCCGAATGCCAAACCGCTTTATGGCAAATTAGATTTGCACTGCACATCGAGCTACGTCGCTACGACAATCGACTCACCTTTGGCCACCAAGCTTCTGTTGCTGAAAACCTAGGTTTCATCGCTGAAGGGAACCGTGGCGTTGAAATGATGATGAAAGAGTTCTACCGTACCCTGAGACGGGTGTTAGAACTCAATAAAATGCTATTGCAGTTATTTGATCAGGCTATTTTGAATAATCGCGAAGAACGTGAAGTCATTGTATTAAGTGATGATTTTCACATTCGCGGGCATTTAATCGAAGCCACTAAACCGGCCCTATTTCAGGCGCGCCCTGAAACCATTTTAGACATGTGCCAACACGTTGCGGAAAACTCCAGCATAGAAGGTATCGCCGCACCCACTTTACGGCAACTGCGTACAGCTCGCCGTCGTCTTAACCTTTTCCTCGTTGATATTCCAGCAGCTCGTGAGAAGTTCATGGAGTTGATCCGTCAACCCAACGCCCTGCAAAAAGCCTTTAGGTTGATGCATCGCCACGGTATTTTGTCGTCATATTTACCGCAGTGGAGCCAAATTGTAGGTCAAATGCAGTTTGATCTCTTTCATGTCTATACCGTCGATGAACATAGTGTCCGCGTACTCAAAAATATTAATAAATTTAACGATCCAGAAAACCGTGAACGCCACCCAATTTGCTGCGAAGTGTACCCAAGGATCATCAAAAAAGAGTTACTGCTTATCGCGGCGATTTTCCATGATATCGCCAAAGGACGCGGTGGGGACCACTCAGAGTTGGGGGCTATCGAAGCTTATGATTTCTGTATCTTGCATGGTTTATCTCGCCCAGAAGCCAACATTGTCTCTTGGTTAGTCAAACACCACCTACTGATGTCAGTGACCGCGCAGCGCCGTGATATTTACGACCCAGAAGTCGTTACTACATTCGCCAAAATAGTCCGTGATGAAGAACGACTGGATTACCTTATTTGCCTCACCGTTGCCGACATTTGTGCCACGAACCAAGATCTGTGGAATAGCTGGAAGCGCACACTACTGGCAGAGCTGTATTACTCAACTCAAAAGGCACTGCGTCGCGGATTAGAAAATCCGCCCGATATACGAGAACGTATCCGCCACAATCAACATTTAGCGTCTGCGTTACTGCGCAGCCAAAACTTTGCACCACGTGAAATAGAAGTCTTATGGCAACGCTTTAAAGCGGATTACTTCTTACGACATACCCATAAACAATTGGCATGGCATGCCGAAGCTATGTTGCAGCATGACCATGAAAAACCATTGATTTTACTCAGTAAGAAATCAACGAGAGGCGGCACTGAGGTCTTTGTTTATTGTAAAGACAAGCCTAAGCTCTTTTCGATTGTGGTCTCAGAGCTCGACAAGAAGAATTTGAGCGTGCACGACGCCCAAATCATGACCAGTAAAGATGGCTATGCATTAGATACCTTTATGGTTCTCGATCCCACAGGGAAAACCCTGAATGAAAATCGCCATAATACAGTACGTCGCGCACTGGTGAATGCGTTAACACACATGAAGTCAGATCGTAAAAAGAAACGCGCGCCACGTAAATTACTGCACTTTAACGTCAAAACCAAAGTCGATTTCTTACCGACCAAAACAGGTAAGAAAACCATGATGGAATTAGTCGCGCTCGATATGCCAGGGCTATTAGCTAAAATTGGTGCCGTCTTTGCTAAGCTGCGTATCAGCTTACAAGCCGCAAAAATCACCACCATAGGTGAACGCGCAGAAGACTTTTTCATCGTGGTTAATGAACATGGCAGCCAATTAACGGATGACGAGCAACTGGTACTCAAAGCTGAGTTGATCGCTAAACTCGACCATCACGACTAATCCTCCCTATCAGCCCTTACTGATTTTAAAATGAGTAAGGGCGATCTTGTCCACATATCCCGCCCTCTTAGCAAGCGTCCAACTTACAATCTTGCTACATTATTCAAACAAGAATCGCCAATTTACTTAGATGATGAATAGATTGGTATTGCAACATTTCTCTCCCACCGTACCCCATACATGAGGCCTTTATGTACCCAAACCTCACCGGCATTGGCATCGAACTTCCAGAAACTATCGAACGCTATAGCCTTCGCCAAGAAGCCGCGAACGATATTCTTAAAATTTACTTTAAAAAACGAAAAGGCGAGCTGTTCGCAAAAAGTGTGAAATTCAAATTTCCACGCCAACGCAAATCTGTTGTTGTAAACAGTGGTAGCCGAGAATACAAAGAAGTTACAGAGATCAATCGAAACCTAACTCATATCATTGATGAGCTTGATAAAATCACGAAACGCAAACATGTAGAAGTGGATGTTAAGAAAAAAATATTAGGTGATCTTCGCCACTTAGAACAAGTGGTTAGCCATAAAATTGCAGAGATCGAAGCCGATCTCGAAAAGCTAAAATAGTCGCTAGCCGCCACCCTCTCCAACAAAAAAGCACATCGCCTTTATATTGGCCATGTGCTTTTATATGCCACGCTCACAACAGCATCTTAATGGTCATTGTGTTTATGTTCGTCATTGTTATCGTGATAAGAAACAATTTAGGCGACTTTCTTCAATAGCCCACCAAGCCAAGGGATCACCACTTCTAGTGCATCGAAGTTAACACAAGCATCAACGTCTAACCGCGGTGCGAGTGGTTTAGCCTGCAACTGCTGTAGCAACTCATCAAACTGACGGCCACCACCACAGTAGCGATCTTCGCCATAGCTAGAATCACCTAAGGCAACCACACCATAATGCATCGCAGGCATTAACGGGAATTGATCGCTTAACGCCATAAACAATGGCATCAAGTTATCGGGGATCTCACCCTGCCCTGTGGTTGATGAAATCACCAACACTATATCTTGCTGATAGGCGACTAAATCGCTCAATTCAGGGTCAAGATACACTTGGGTTAAATGGCCGCTTTCATTTAATTTTGCTGCAACTTCTTCTGCGACATCTTCCGCGCCACCAAATACCGAGCCGACGAACACGCCAATTTTTGCCATCGCTTCCTCGCTTAGCCTCTCAGGCTGACAATTACATTCCTTTAGTATTAGAGTGGTCGGCATTGATAAAAGTTGCAAACAATTTAAGCGGTTAATCGTTAGCTTTCAGCAACACACATTAAAGAAATAGGCCAGTCAAACGCCGTCATCACTCGTAGCCATGGCTCATCAACATTGGCGCGGATGTCTAACGCTTCGCCTGTAATCGGATGTGCAAACTGCAAGCGAGATGCGTGTAGCATCAGGCGGTGGCAATCATAATTTTCACGGAACATACGATTATGACGACCATCACCGTGGTTCACATCACCAATAATATGGTGACTTAAATGGTGCATATGGCGACGAAGCTGATGTTTACGGCCAGTTTCCGGCTTCATTTCAACCAAACAATAGCGGCTGGTATTATAGCGACCCACTGCAATGTTTGTTTCAACGGTTGCGAGTGGGCAATATGCAGTTACCGCCTCTTGCGCTTCTTGTTCTTCTTTGGCGTGTTTATCGGCGATTTTATCCAACTCTTTTTTCAGTGGATAATCTAATACTGCCGCCTCTTTTACCCAACCGCGCACCACGGCATGGTACGTTTTATGAATATCTCGTCCTGCAAATAATGGCATCATTTGTGCCGCAATTTCACTCGATAATCCGAAGATCAACACACCCGATGTTGGGCGATCAAGACGGTGTAACGGGAATACATGCTGACCAATTTGATCACGCAATGTTTGCATTACAAACTGCGTTTCATGACTATCGAGCCAAGATCGGTGCACTAACATACCTGCGGGCTTATTCACCGCCACTAAATATTCATCTTGGAATAAAATTTCGAGTTCCATTAGCTCACTTCGCTTTTAGTAAATGATCGAATTCATGGCACACAGCAAGAATAGCCTCGTAACCTTGTTCGTTTTTCATCGCCTCTTCCACATAGGGGGCAATCTCAAACTGACTAGGCAGCGGTAAATGCTGACTCACCAATAGGGTCATTTTAGGGATGAAAATCCACTGTAACCACTGGGAGCACGACAAGGTATCTATCGCAAACGGCTCAATACTTGCCAATGCCTGCGCACTCGGTGAACACGCATCCCATTGTTGATGTTGTTGCATAGTTTGCTGCAACTTTCCCAGTAATTGTTGGCAATGAAGGTATTTATCCACGTCATTTATCCCAGTGCGATGAATTCAGGCGCGCAAGGATACCATCTCGCACGCAGAGTCCATATAATCAAAGAACCATTTAGGAGTAATCAAAGATGTCCATGGATAATTTTCATACCCTCACCCAACTGTTAGACAATGCCGGCTGCCAATACAAAATTTTTGATCTTGGCCGCCGCGTTTGCGAAATCGATGTTGAGCAATTTAAAGCCGTCGAAGAAAACCGCCAACCTTATCCATGGCCATTGCAACAGCATGCTCATTTATCCATTTCTTTTTGGCAAGCGGGTAATACACCTTGGATTTGGTTCTTACGCTTACCGCTTGATGAACGTGGTCTTCTAAAGCAAGCTGCTGTAGGCGACTTCATCAAGTATGTGATTGAAGCCATGGGCGCAACACTCAACAGTGAGCCAACGGAAGAAGAACAAGAAAAGCTAGCAGCAAACCCTTACACCTTCAAACCTAGCGACGACAAGATGGCGATCTTTCATGCTCAGCTTCGCCAACGCTTATCGCTTTCCTCTAGCCAGTACTATGAACACGCTCAGCATTACCTCACTGGCGACTTAGGCTGGGAGCAATGGCAAGCCGTTGGTTTACAAGGTTTGGCTGATGTCTGTGCTCGCATGAAACAAGAAAACAATACCACTCTGCTCCGTAAAGGCATCAATAAGCTACCAATGACACCGTTATATGCATTACTCGGTTGCTTAGAGCATTGTGAATTACCGCAAAGCCTCGCAGAACGATTACAAGAGCGCCTCAACCTTGAATGCGAACAAGCTGAGCCCGACCTATTCCTGATTGCTGCATTATTGCGTGCAATGGCAGGAATTGACGCCCAACAACTCAACCTTGCCTTAAAAGCGGTACTGAGCCAGCCAAAGCTGTGCCACCCAGAAGTGCTGGTCGCAATTGCAGGGCGCTGCTGGAATGGCTTAACGCATACTGATACTGCCGGTGAGTTTTTATTACGCTTGGCTCAAACTAATGACCAAGTGTTGTTTAATCAGCTATTTACCGACTTAGTTATGTTGCCTTTATTGCGTGGCATCATGTTGCAAGTACTTCATAGCCAAGCAAACCCTGAACTCGTAACTGCCATTACTCAGTTACAGCAGCATGCACGTAGTCAATAGTAACTCGCTGCAAGCTATGGGTATTAGCCGTTAAATGTGGTTTACAAGGAAGATAATTTGACCAATTTATTTTGGATTGTCACAGTATCGTTTGGCTGTTTTCTGTTTTGGCAACAACGCCGCCAAACGGAATTGGCGCAGAAATTTATAGAGCAACGCTGTGAAAAGTTAGGCTTACAGCTACTCAGTACAGCCCGAGGATCGCATAAGCTGCGTGATGAGCAACAATGGCACTGGCATACCGTATATTGGTTTGAATTTTCGGCTGATGGGCAAGACTATTATCAAGGGTACATAGTAATGAAAGGGTTTAGACCTATGCGTTTTTATGTGCCACCTCACCGTTTACCGGATGAGTATTAGCCCTAATATCGACCAATCACTAAATAGCAGACACAAAAAAAGCAGCCAAGGCTGCTTTTTTTGTAATACCAATCTGGGTAAGTAAATGATCAGGTGATTGCGCAGGAAAAATCACTGAGAACAAGGCGTAGATTGCGGATAGCTAGTTGTTCTATCTACAAAATCTACAACGCAGTTATCATTGATTTTAACCAGCAAGAACGATCAGTTGCTTAGTTAGATTGGTATAATACCAATAGGTCATATCTGTCTGTCTTGGTATTGGGCTCGAATCGCTCCCGCTCCTTCCCCAAAAAGAGCGGGCGCGACTTGCGTCGCGCCCTGAGGTCTTACTTGCAGCAATCCCGCTACTATGGTGCTCCCTGCATCCATCCATTGAATCGCTGTAATCCGTCAGCGTAATCCTTAATTCTTCATCCTGAAGTTGTCCTTTGGCCTTACCTTGACCCGTCGTTTCATCCTGATCCGACTCTCGTCTCCGTCCTGGAGGTGTCCTTTACTTCGTCCTGAAGTGTTCCTTTATGCCTCTATCCTAGAGGTGTCCCTAACTTCATCCTGAAGTGGTCCATTTGTCATCCTGACCAGTAAGTAATCCTAACTTACTATTACCGAATCCTTCGGCTTTCCCTTCACAGTCCATGTACGATATATCATCCTAATACATCGGTCTCATCCTGAGACTGCCCAAATCCTTGGCTATTTCCTGTTCCGTTCCGTCAGTTCCTTCCGACACCAATAAGATTACGCTGCTCCACTGCAGATTGAACCCATGTAAGAAAAAACTTATTCGTATCTTTATATTAAGAAAAAGACCATAAAAACATAAAGCTATAAATAACAGTAATTTAATAAAGTCAGCATCTCTTTTATAGCAAGGAATCATTGCTTTATCCCACACCTTTGTAAGAGATCTCGCACAAAGTGATCAGATATTGGTAGGGGGTAACGATAGCCAAACCAATCAATACAATGAATGAACAAAGTAAAACAGCAGTAAAAGCAAAATAAGAGTAGGAAATAGCGGTAAAAAGAGAAGACACAGATAAACGTGGAGGCGAACAAGATAGATCTAAATAGTAGAAAAAGAACGGGCGCAACATTTCTGTTGCGCCCTTAGGTCTTACATGCAGCAATCCCGCTACTATGGTGCTCCCTGCATCAATCCATGATTAGCTTATTTCCAAGCGTAATTCCTAATCTCTATCCTAGAGTTGTCCTTCGGTTGTTCCTTGACCCGTCGCCACATCCTATGTCGACTCTCGCTCCATCCTGGAGGTATCCCTTACTTCATCCTGAAGTGATCCTTTATGCCTCTGTCCTAGAGGTGTTCCCTGACTTCATCCTGAAGTGAATCCTTTATGCCTCTGTCCTAGAGGTGTTCCCTTACTTCATCCTGAAGTGAATCCCTTATGCCTCTATCCTAGAGGTGTTCCCTTACTTCGTCCTGAAGTGAATCCCTTATGCCTCTATCCTAGAGGTGTTCCCTTACTTCGTCCTGAAGTGAATCCCTTATGCCTCTATCCTAGAGGTGTTCCCTGACTTCATCCTGAAGTGATCCTTTGTATCCTTTCAGCCAGCATCCAGCCCGCATTAACGTATCCGTTCGTTGTCCTTTCGCTATCCTAGCGAGTAAGCGCTCCGGCTTACTTCCCTCATCCTGAGGTCGGTTCGTTCCAAAAACCGTTTCCAAGTTCCAATGCCAGTGTCCCTCTGACACGGTAGATATTACGTGATTTCGATAGCCCAACAACCCACCCAATAACACTTTAGGGTGATACAGTTCATAAACACCACACCACAAAAAGACTAAGTTATTGTTTAATAAGATATAAATGACATAGGTAAGCGTAAGAACACGAAGATTTCTGCTTTTTTCCCACAATCTTGTAAGAGATCTCGCACAAGCAACAAGGTGTATATCTAAGCATCACAAAAAGCACGATCCTAGAAAGATCAAAACGCACATTACTCCGACAAACAAAACCAACAATGATTGGCATAATTAATCACAAAATAAACACTTTCATCACATCCATTATTGCCCTGCTCATCAGCACTCTCTGCCTATACTTAGTGAATTAGACAAGGAGCACTGTGCTAGGCTCATTTCAATCAAAGGGGAAGTGCAATGGAAACCTTTAACCACAATCTCAGCCACCTTTTTAGTCAATTAGGGCTTAATGATTCACAAGCATTTATCGAACAATTCTTAGCAAGCCACCGCTTAGAGCAGCATGAGTCACTATCAGAAGCCACTTTTTGGCATCCTTCACAGAAGCGTTTTATCAAAGAATCACAAGAGCAAGATGCAGATTGGTGTGAAGTGATTGATCAATTGGATGCTTTGCTACGAAAATAGACGGTATCAGTACTCGATATCGACTCGAAAGGAACACCATGTCAGACATCAGCCAAGATTTAGAACAAGCGATTCAATCCTTGATTACCGAAGGGAAAGAGCCATCGGTTGCTTTAATAAAGTCACGCCTAACGTCACCATTACCTATGCCATTAATCATCAAGGCACTACAAGCTTGGAAGAAAAATGCCAAGGTGCCTAAGATTGAAAAAACATCGCCAACATTTACAACAGAACAGCGAATCGCACAGCTAGAACAGCAAGTCGCAACATTAACAGCTCGTCTCACCGCGCTTGAAAGCAAAGATTGAAAACAAACCTGAAAGCACAATTAACTAAAAAAAGGGCTAAACATCGCTGTTTAGCCCTTTGCTTTTCCACAGTAACCGCACTGAGGAATGAATAATTATGATTGCGAACCTACTGAAAATCCCACGATAGATTTGAAACAATCCGACAATCATCACACTTAAAATGGAAAAGATCATGGATAGGCTCATCAAGCGACCAATCACCGCCACATTTAGGACATGGACGTTGTTTTTCTTCTGCTAGGCTCTTTCCACCCACTTGATACTGGTAGTAATACGTCGGGATCTTAGTGATGTATTCAATTCGGCCACGTAAATCCCAGCCACGTCGAAACAGGTCGCTGTCAGCATCTTTAATTTCATGCAGGGTGGCATGTTCAGCTTTACAGCCGCCCGCCATTTGCACTTCATCGCAGGCTTGCCACTCTGTTTGCCATTTAACGATCGATTTATGATCGCCATTTAATACTGGGGGGACTCGGTATAACGGGATTGGCATTAACGTTTCACCGCAACGCAATGGTGAGCAGGTATGAACAAAAGTGGTGTAGATCACTTGCCATGATGGCACAAAATTTTCTGCAGCCGCTTCCGAATTCAGATCACGACCTAACACTTTCACTTTAGGTGCCAGTAAACTCGCTTGTGATAAGCGATTTAAACACGCTCTTACACTATCACTATTAAACTGGGCGTGAAGACTCTCGATTTCAGGGCAAACGGCTCGTACGCGAAAGATCGCCTCATCCATCACAATAGGAAATTCACGGCCTAACACCTGACCGTTATAGCGCAACGCATCCATCAAGCCATTAATCGCCTGATCAACCGCCGACACTGTGGTGTTATCAAAACACTCAAAACTCATTTCTACAACGTACATGCTTAATCCTCACGTACGATAGGTTCAAGCTTAGTCAAAAAGCTTTCTACATCCGCAGCGAGCACATCACGTATATCTTTACCTAAGGTTTCTAAAATAACCTGCCCCGTCATATTACAAATAGAAATCACTTTATCTTCAACAGCCAGTGCACCGATAAAAACGGTAGGCTTTAGTTTTAACCGACGCTGTGTCACTAAGTGGCCCAGAATATTCTCTTGTAAGCGCAAAGTGTCGTCTTCACTGAAAGATTGCAATAAATCAAATTCAAGATCGCCAAACTTCGCCGCCATATCACCGCTGTACTGGCTGGCATAAAAAGCAACAATATCTTCATGCAGTGTCAGCTCAATTCCTTTCTCGACTGCCGCTAGGTCACCCATAGGTTCACGTGTTACTGCCTGCCAAGTCACGTCATCACCCGAATCATGTTGTACACATGGCGAGTGAAGTCCGACTAAGTCCTCACTACGGGGAAATGTATGCCCTGCATCGTGCCACGCTTTCATAAAACGGACCGAAAAATCAGATAATGCGTCCGTAACTGGATGATTCATTCGCAACCTCATTAAAGATTAAGTAAACTTTGGATATTCTAATCCAAGAGTGTCCAAGACAGTATGAGCAAATATAAAGACGCGGCAGAATTAGCGGATTTAACGTTAGGTCAAAAAACTGAATACGCTGATAAATATGATCCTTCACTGCTGCAAGCCGTTCCACGTAGCCTTAATCGTGACGATCTCGCCCTTGGCGATGAACTACCGTTCACTGGCTACGACATTTGGACACTCTATGAATTGTCATGGTTAAACGGTAAAGGCTTACCACAAGTCGCTATCGGTGAAGTTCGTTTACCCGCCAACAGTCCAAACCTGATCGAATCTAAATCGTTTAAGCTCTATCTTAACAGCTTTAACCAAACACGTTTTAGCGACTGGCAAGAGATTGTTGAAACACTACACAAAGATCTGAGTGCATGCGCAGGCCTTGACGTTGATGTCACCATTCAACCTTTGACTGATTTTACCGATGAAACCATCGTAAACTTCACTGGCGAATGTATTGATGATCAAGATATTGAAATCACAGAATACGATTTCAGCGCTGATCATTTAGATGGTGCTGCAGACGGTGACGTCGTTACAGAAGAGCTTCATAGCCACCTATTAAAATCAAACTGCCTAATTACTAACCAACCAGATTGGGGCAGCGTGCGTATTTCTTATAAAGGTAAGAAAATTAATCGCGAGAAATTACTGCGTTACTTAGTGTCGTTCCGTAATCACAACGAATTCCACGAGCAATGCGTTGAACGTATTTTCAGTGACATTATGGCCTTCTGCCAGCCAGAATTGCTGACCGTTTATGCGCGTTACACCCGTCGTGGCGGCCTAGATATTAATCCATACCGTACAAATCAGGGTAAAACGCCTAGCAACAATTTCCGTCTTGCTCGACAGTAATTCTAACTCTGCGATACAGATGTAAAATAAGTCCAGCAAAAGCATACCCTTTGCTGGACTTGATTGCCTAAGCCAGTATATTAGACCACTGTGTTTATTGTGGTTTAAGAGAAAATATGAATTTTTGCCGCTGGCTTTTTTGCGCTTTCCTAATCTGTTTCCTTCCTTTTAGCGCTTCAGCAAAAATCTATACAACACCGATCCTTGCGGAAGCACATGAGCTACTGCAAACGAGCCCTGAAAAATCACTCCGAATCACCGATCGCTATTTAAAACAGCGCCGCATGAGTGAGCAAACTGAAAGCTCACGTGTCCATGTAAATGATGATACCGATCACTCGGTGCGCACCCCACTAAATACCGTCAATGCGATGCAAATTAAGGCGCGTGCTCACTCGCTGCTTAATCAGCCTGATCGCGCTATTAGCACCATCAAAAAAGCGATTAAACTCGCGATAGAAAATGAACTCGAATTCACCATTATTGAAACTCAATTGATCTATTCAAAGATCTATTGGGAGAACCTGCAAAACAGTGTGTTGGCCTTAAAATTACTCGACAATATAGATACAACCATTAGCCAATCTGAGCCACTCAAATTGACCAAACAAGTGAAGGTATTGCAATACGAAACGCTATTGCAGCGCGCTGTGATTGAATCAGCCGTGGGTACTGAAGAAAAAGCCGAAAAGCTCTTTAGCAAAGCGAAACGCTTATTAACCAATTTAGATAACACTACAGCCTTAATTGAGTACCAACTCACGCTGGGTCAACATTACTTAAAATATAACCACTATGATTTGGCGCTGGATCGCCTACTAAGCGGGTATTGGTTATCGGTTGAAGAAGATAACAAAGCGCAGACCGCCGTGGCGAATTTAGGACTCGCGACGCTATTTGAACAGCGCAGTGTATTTGATAAAGCCTTAGAGCACGCCACCCAAGCGGGTGAATTTTTCGAGCACTTCAAACGCACCCAACCACTGGCAAAAACGCTCGCGCTTATTGCATCCATCTATGAACAACAAGGCCGCTACAACCTCGCCTTAGTGCATTATTTTAATGCATTAGATCAAGAGAGTCAGTTAAAGCACGATGGCCGTTCATCGCAGCTATACCTCAATATTGCACGTGTATATCTTCAGCTTTATAACTACCCGAAAGCAGAACAGTATCTGCAGCAAGCACGCCAAATGGCAAAGCGATCAGGTAACGAAGCATTAAATGCCGATACACTTTTACTTGAGGGTAAACTTCAACTGGCTGAAGGACACATAGCGAAAGCCATTTCAACCCTGCAATCAGGGCTACTGGCGGCAAGTCGAATTGGACAGCTGAACTTACAACTTCAAGGCGAAGTCATTTTATCGCAAGCCTTTGAGCAAAATAGCGATTATTACAACGCTTTACTCAGCCAGCGTCGTTATGAGCAATTGTTTGAACGCCAGCAAAAAACACAGCTAAAAAGCAATGTCGAAGTGTTTAAGCAGCAGCAACGCATGATGGAACGCTCTTTAATGCTCGAAGAGTTAGAGAGACAGCAATTTGAGAGTGAAAAATCCCTCTACCAACAGCAACAAGTGAGCATTTTCCTGATCAGTTTACTGCTGGTTGTGAGCATTGTGTTATGGCGCCGCCATAGTGTGGCAAATATGCTACAAAATCGCTTTAAGCAGCTGCGTACCGAGTTTTACACCCACCCTCGTAGTGGACTAAGAAACCTGCGAATGCTCAATGCACGCCTCCCCGATTCACTGCAACAAAGCAGTGCTAACTTCGAGCAATGGCACTTAGGCGACATCATTAACGAACCACTTAGCGATCGTTTACGCTTTGCATTAGTTGAAATTCCATTTCTCAAACACATTTACTTGGAACGAGGCTACCAACAAGGGTTAGAGATGGAACGTCAGCTCGGCGCTTACTTCCAAAATGAAGTGTGCAAGCCAGCACGCCTTTATCATTTCTCTGATGCGATGTTCTTGTACATAGAGCCCAACTCGCGTTTAAACAGTGAACCCGCTCAGCTCGCTGATTCTATTCAGCAATTAATTGATGGTTTTATCGCCGATCGACACATCGACAACAAAGTCCGCATTGGGATGGCTGAATACCCATTTTTACCCCGTGCTTATACGGCAATTAACGACCAAGAGCTGATCGACATACTACTCATGGCAACCAATGCTGCCCGTTTAAACAATAAAAAAGAGGAAGGAAGTCAATGGGTTCACTTAAGTGCAATAGATGCAGCTCCAGCAGCCAGTTTTGCGAGTGATAATATTCGTAAAGCCTGTCTGCAAGGTATTAATAATGGGTTAGTCAAAGTACAAGCATCGACAAGCTTGGAATTTTGTTGGAATAATGATCACGATTCTGATAATAAGGTCAATTAAATCATCCAGAATTTGAAATTAATGCCGCTACATCAATAGTAGTTACTATGTTTTTGTTACTATACGCGCCATATTATTGGTTTCGTTTGCCCCTTTAACTCTATATAGCGATTGCTTTAGGTATGCCTTACCCCCGTGACTGACGTAAATGCCGTTGTTTCTGAAGTGAGTAAATTGAAACAGCGCCTAGACCAAGCTCAACTATCTTTCCGTGATGCCTCACTCAAGTCGCGTCGCGAGATTGTCATTTTAAAGCGCCTGATCACCCGTCTATCTGTCGCATGCCGAGGGATAGACCAGGAGCTTGACCTAAAACTGATTGAGCTACGCCACGACCTAGAGCAACCCAAAGACATCAGTAAGCTGATCCCACGATTAGCCTTAATTGAGCGTCTCGTCACTCGTCAAGCGGCACTCACCGAACAAGCAAGCCAAAACCTTGAGCAACATATTCACTTAAGCGGTGATACGCTAAATCGGGTTCGTGGCTTACCTCCGCAGCTCAAACGTGACCTTCGCAATATATTGTCAGCATCACCTGATAGTTTAAGTGATAATCACAACCGTCTCATACGCCTATTAGAACTGTACGAAAGCGCGGTTAAACTACTATCAAACTCAACCAATCAGCATCAAAGTAACAGCATAGATCAAGATGTATTGATTCATCTTAGCTGCGAATTACAGCACCTTATCACCGATCTAGATTTTACTGATGACAACAGCGCCACGCTGCTAGATATTCGTAATAAGCTATTGGCTGGTGTCACAGCAGAAAGACTCGTAGAGCACGCATTAATTATTTTACGATTAGTGATTAACGGCCATCACCAAGATCGTCGCTCGACTCAAAAATTTGTCGATGGCGTACACAGTGATTTGGCTGCGCTAAAAAAAACCACCCATCAGGCGGTAGACCAATCAAGCGCCTTAATCGAACAACGTCATACCATGATATCAGGGGTCTCAGCCTTATCTCAGCAGATGAAGCAAGGGTTGAAAGAACAAGAAAGCCTCGAGACATGGCGACCACAGCTTGAAACAATCAGCTCTGAATTACAGGTCTTAATTGAACGTACTCACGCGCTCGAAAAACGAGAGCACGAGTTATTGGATCAATTGGCATATAACGAAAATAAAGTCATTACACTTTATGAAAAAACGGCCGAACATCACCAGTCATTAAACAACCAAGAACGAAAAATGTTCTTAGACCATTTAACCAAGGTGTATAACCGTGCTGCATTTAACGATCGCCTAGAACATGAATACCGCCGCTGGTTGCGATACCAACACCCGTTATGTGTCGCTCTGCTTGATGTCGATAATTTCAAAGAAACCAATGTTAACTTTGGTTATGTCGCGGGTGATAAAGCGCTAAAAATCATCGCTCGTACTATTCATCAGAGCCTTGATGACACCGATTTTATTGCCCGTTTTGATGGCGATAAGTTCATGGTGATCATGCCAGATACCACAGAAGAAGAGCGAACGAAACGCATCAATGCCATTCGAGAAGCGGTTGCTCATCTACCGTTTCATTTTCGTGATCAACAAGTCTCAATTACCGTTTCAATTGGTGCGACCATGTTCGACACCAACGATACCCCGCCGAATATTATTGAACGCACCCAAAAAGCACTCAATACCGCTAAAAGTACCGGCTCTAACCGCTTAAGCTGGATAGCTTAAACCTCACACCCTGCACATTTATTACTAGGCAAAGCACATATTGCTGTGTAATGTAAAAATTAAGCTACTGATATTAAATAGCTAAAAGCAAAAAGAGCTGACTATACTAATAGTTATGCTTACCGCCTGAGTATGATTCGTTATCAACAACCATAATCAATCCCGAACGATTCAGGCTTGCTAATCACACAAACTAAAACCAAGAACTAAACGATTTGAACCCAGATAAAGGGATCTATTCCTCGTTTTCCTCACAGCAACTGCTGTTTCCCATGAACAGGGAGGTCACCATGATTACCCATATCAGCCCAGTTGGTAGCATGGATCTGCTATCACAACTCGAAGTCGATCGCCTTAAAGCAACGGCTTCTAGCGATATTTACCGTCTTTACCGCAACTGTTCGCTTGCGGTACTGAATTCTGGCAGTCACACCGATAACTCCAAAGAACTGCTCGAAAAAAATAAAAGTTTTGATGTTAACGTCATGCGCCGTGAGCGTGGTATTAAACTCGAATTGATGAACCCACCCGAGCATGCTTTTGTGGATGGCCGAATCATTCGTGGTATTCAAGAACATATGTTTTCAGTGCTACGTGACATTGTGTATGTGAACATGCACGTCCAACAACGTAATGATTTAAACCTGACGAGCGCACCGCATATCACCAACTTCGTATTCAGTATTTTACGTAACGCACAAACATTACGTGCAGGTGAAAGTCCAAACATGGTGGTCTGCTGGGGGGGACACTCGATTAACCCGATTGAATACCAATACACCCGTGAAGTGGGTCACGAGCTCGGTTTACGCGAGCTGAATATTTGTACCGGTTGTGGACCCGGCGCGATGGAGGGCCCGATGAAGGGGGCTGCCATTGGCCATGCTAAACAACGTTACGGTGACAGTCGCTTTCTGGGCCTAACGGAACCATCTATTATCGCGGCCGAACCACCTAACCCTATCGTGAACGAGCTGGTCATTCTGCCTGACATCGAAAAACGTCTAGAGGCCTTTGTGCGTGTTGGTCACGGCATTATCATTTTCCCTGGCGGTGCAGGTACGGCCGAAGAGTTGCTTTATATTCTTGGTATCCTCATGGAACCAGAAAATGAATCACAACCAATGCCACTTGTTTTAACGGGGCCCAAAGAAAGTGAAGCCTATTTCCGTACCTTGGATAGCTTTATTCACGACACGTTAGGCGAAGCAGCAACCAAACACTACCAGATCGTAATAGATAACCCAGCTGAAGTTGCTCGCATCATGAAAAATGCGATGCCACAAGTCAAAGAGCACCGCTTAGCGACAGGGGATGCCTACAGTTATAACTGGTCGCTGAAGATCCCACCCGAGTTTCAACTGCCGTTCGAGCCAACGCATGATTCGATGGCAAGTTTAGATTTGCACATGAATCAACGCCCTGAACATTTAGCCGCTAATTTACGTCGCGCCTTCTCAGGTATTGTTGCGGGTAATGTGAAGGAAGAAGGGATCCGTGAAATCGAACATAAGGGTCGCTTTAAAATCAATGGCGATAGCGTACTAATGAAGCGGATGGATAAATTACTGAAAAGTTTCGTGGAACAGCAGCGAATGAAACTCCCAGGATCCAAGTATGAACCCTGCTATGAGATCGTGACTGCACCACCAGTAATGAAATAACACAATTTAACGCGTACAATAAAGGGCCTGTCTAGGTCCTTTTTTTGTGTGCTATGTCTATTCATCTTGTTGTTATTGATGCTTTAAACCTTATTCGTCGTGTTCATGCTGCTCAGCCAGGTGAACCTGACGTCGAAAATACAGCCAAAGTGTGCTGTCAGGCACTAGATAAAATCATCAACAACAGCCAACCCACCCATATCGTCGCCGTCTTTGATCATCACAGCGATGACAGAGGTTGGCGCGCCGAGCTACTGCCACATTATAAAGAAGGGCGTAAACCTATGCCTGAAGAGTTAGCTCAAGGCATGGATAAAATTCAAGATGCATTCATGGCACTCGGTATTGATTCATTGCTATCAGATGGTGATGAAGCCGATGATTTAGTTGCCACCTTGGCACTCAAAGTCGCCTCACGCAGCCAACAGGTCACCATCATCTCGACAGATAAGGGATACTGCCAATTACTCCAACCGACCTTACGGGTACGTGATTACTTCCAACAACGTTGGTTAGACGCCCCTTTTGTCAAAAAAGAATACGGTATTGCGCCAGAGCAACTTACTGATTATTGGGGATTAGCAGGAATTAGTTCGAGCAAAATCCCCGGTATCGCCGGCATTGGCCCAAAAGCCGCTGTGGAGTTATTAGGGCTCTATCCTGACTTAGAAGCCGTACTTTCGGCCACTGATTTACCCCCAAAATGGCAAAAGAAAATCACGGGTAATGAAGATACAGCACGTGCAAGTAAACAAGTATCGTCATTGAAAACAGACTTAGAGCTTGGCTTCAACCTGCAAGATATCCGCTACCAAGCCCCTGAATAACCACATCATGAGTACCGCGCTAACCAAGTAGCACAGCCTAGAGTTAACTCTCTCTATCTCATCCAGAAACAAAAAAAGCGGCCTCATTAACGAGGCCGCTTTTTTATCTAACATCCAGTATCCGACAACAAATTAATAGGCTGAACGGTTATCTGTACGTTGAATATGTACCGTGATTTCTTCACGATCATGGTATAGGTGTTTAGCTTGAAGATTAAACTTCACGCCATTTTTAACCAAGTACAGCTTCAAATTTTCAATATCTTGCAGTACTTCGTCGTAACGACCTTTCATTGGTAGTTTCAGGTTGAAGATTGCCTCTTTCGCCCATGCTTTAATTAGCCAGTCACCCATTAAGTGTGCAACGCGTGCAGGCTTTTCAATCATGTCACAAACAATCCAAGTTACGTTCTTACGTGGTGGCTCAAATTTAAAACCATCCACTTCGTGGTGTTTAACCTGACCTGTATCCATCAAGCTTTGCGCCATCTGGCCATTATCAATCGCGTGAACGAACATTGAACGCTTCACTAATTGATAGGTCCATCCACCTGGACATGCACCTAAATCAACGCCCCACATACCTGGCGCTAAACGCTCATCCCACTCTTCGCGAGGGATAAAGACATGGAAGGCTTCTTCCAATTTAAGCGTAGAACGACTTGGAGCATCCGATGGGAATTTCAGACGCGGGATCCCCATGAAGAACTGTGAGTTGTTGTTCGTGAATGAGTAGCCCACGTAGCAACAACCTGGAGCAATAAAGCACACATGCAATGCTGGATTCCAAGTGCTGTCTTGTGCGTAAAGAATTTCTTTTTTACGCATCGCTTGGCGTAGCGGCACGGTAAATTTACGACAGAACTTCAGCAGCTCTTTCGCTTCATTGGTGTCTGGCGTTTCAATGCGTAATTCGCCACAGCGCGGGAAACCATCAACCGCCGCTAAGATAGGAGAAATACGATCGTCTTGCGGTAAATCTGTCAGCAAAGGCTTCGCTGCAAACATTTGACGCGCAAAAATAAGTGAAGAAAATGGCTGCAGTTTAATAAACTTCTGCGCATCACCTTGCTGGTAAAATTCAAATACAACATAACCGGTATTGTTTTTCACCCGAGGGAAACCATACAACTCCAGTTTGTTTGCTTTGTCTTGAACTTCACCGGCACATTCTTTTTCAAAGCCTGGACGACAGTATAAAATTACGTGATTCACTTTGAACCCTCAGCTGAACGCCAAGCAGCAACAGTTAATGCTACCCAGCCAAAAATAAAACAAAACCCACCCAGTGGTGTGATGGGTCCAAACCATTTTATGCCCGTTAATGCGAGCGCATACAAGCTGCCACTAAAGCACACAATGCCCGCACCGAAAAATAGGGCTGCGTATGATACCGCTTTTGACGGCAGAATGCGTGCCCATAATCCACATCCGATCAACGCGACCGAATGCAATCCTTGGTACTGGACGCCAGTCTTAAATACATCAAGTAGATACGGCGATAACTGTGCTTTAAGCCCATGTGCCGCAAAGGCTCCAAGCATCACTGTGATTGCCCCACTAAGCGTTGCACAAACGAGGATCCAGCGAGCACGGTTTGCCGTTGCATATTCATCGCTTAATGCAACGCTTGATTTTTTCCTTGGTAGGCTAGTCATCGCTTACTCACTCTTAGGCTGAGTACAGCGAAGAATAAAATCAACCAATTGGCTCACAACCAATGCCCGATTAGCGGTCTCAGTATGGCCCGATTTTTTACGCGGCTTAAAACCATGGTCGCCATCAGGTAAAAAAGCCGTTTCAACTTGATCGCTGTATTGCCATGCTTCCACTTCTTCGCGTGTACCAAAGGTATCGCGCTCTCCTTGTAAGATAAGCGTTGGCGTTGCCATAGTTTTTAGATGCTCACCCCGAAAGTTTTCTGGTTTACCCGGAGGGTGAAACGGAAAACCTAAGCAAGCGACACCTTTTACCCGCGATTGGCAATTCATCACATCCGGTGTTTCAGCAGCAACATCACTCACCATCAGGCTGGCCATACGCCCTCCCATGGATTTACCACCAATCACAAGCGTATCCGATTCGTGCGCACCAATATGGCGAAAAAAGTCGATTAAAAGTTTAGGTTGGCGATCGGGTGGACGTTTTTTTCCATCTTCACGACGCTTGACCATATAAGGGAAATCAAATCGCACCACTCGAATACCCTGTTTTGCAATATCTTGCGCTATCGCTGTCATGAATTCATGATCCATTCCCGCACCAGCACCATGCGCAAACAAGAAGGTGGCTTTAGCTGTTTTTTCACAGGGGCCATCAACAATGTACGTCGGATAATCCGCAGTTTTAGCTTCATTTTGTATCGAGTTCGAAACATTATTCGACATCAGGCATGTCCTCTTGTTCACGTGCAGCTTTGGTTAATACCCAATCACGGAACACCTGAATACGCCCCGTATCTGCCTGCTTTTCTTGGCAAACAATATAGAACGCATTTTTACTCAGCAGGACTTCATCGAACGGACACACTAAACGACCCGCTTCAAGTTCGGGTTGCGCCAATACATTATTACCGAGTGCAATACCCTGACTGTGTACCGCAGCTTGTAATACCATGGTTGAGTGACTAAATATCGGCCCTTGGTTAACGTTTGTTCCTGCAACATTGTATTGGCGAACATAGTTCTTCCACTCTTTGCGCGAGGTATCGTGCAATAAGGTATGCAGCTTCAAGTCATCTAAGGAACGTAAGGGTTTTGGCCCGTTCAGTAGCATTGGCGAGCAGACTGGCATTAAAAATTCTTGGTACATTTTATCGACGCGTAAACCCGACCAATTTCCACGTCCGTAGTAAATCGCGACATCGACGTCATCCGTGAGTGATCCTTCATCCAAATCGACCGCTTTGATGCGTACATCTATATCGGGATGTTTTTCGTTAAAGTCACTCAGACGAGGGACTAACCACTGGATGGCAAAACTAGGAGGTAAACTAATGGTTAACGCACCTTTAGCACCGCGTTCTAATACCTTATCTGTGGCATCTGAAATTGCAGAAAAAATATCTTTTATGTCGAGAAAGTAACTTTGCCCTTCTTCCGTCAGCAATAAAGAACGATTACGACGACGAAATAATTTGAGCCCTAAAAATTCTTCTAGCGCTTTAATTTGGTGGCTTACAGCTGCTTGTGTGACAAATAGTTCTTCCGCTGCACGGGTAAAACTTAAGTGCCTTGCTGCGGCTTCAAATACTTTTAATGAGTTGAGCGGGGGTAAACGTCTCGACATACTTTTCCTACCTGACCATAACATTAGTTTTTTTTATGGTAATCATTATAAATTGTCCATTGCTCAAGTGCCACAGAAACCCTATTATTCGTTTCGCAGCTGAGGCGTAGTACAAGTTTTTTGCTCTGTAGCATTTGTACTTAACCAATGTTGCGATGTTGTGTTTGCATATTGTCCGAGTTGTGTCGGATCGGTAGTTATCTACCAATTGTTACTTCCTGTATATTTGACCTGTCTGTCAAAATCATTTTTAGCACTGCGCCCCAACGCAGTGCTTTTTTTTTGCCAAAAAAGCGGGCTTTGTCACCCAACCGGCCCTTCATACCCAAAATAGGCAATTTAGAGTACAATTGTGGGCTTGAACATTAGCAATGTGACCCACCATGACTGCACAATTTTCTATCGATGCGATTCGCGCCCAGTTTCCCGCCTTGCAGCAAAGCTGTAATGGCCAACCTTTAGTGTATTTAGATAGTGCAGCGACTGCGCAAAAACCGCAGGTGGTGATCGATACCATTCAGCAATATTACAGCGGTCAAAATGCTAACGTTCACCGTGGCAGCCATTCTTTGACAGCCAAAGCCACTGCCAAGTTTGAACAAGCACGTGAAACTGTACAGCGCTTTTTAGGCGCGACCAGTAACCGTGAAATTATTTGGACCCGTGGTGCAACAGAAGCATTAAACTTAATCGCCCAAACCTATGCTCGCCAAACGTTGCAACCTAATGATGAGATCCTCGTCAGCGAATTAGAACATCATGCCAATATTGTTCCGTGGCAAATAGTGGCCCAGCAGACGGGTGCAAAAGTCGTCAAAATTCCGATGTGTTCAGATTGCTCGCTCGATATGGCGGCTTTTAGCCAATTACTATCAAACAAAACCAAGATAGTGGCGATAGCCCATATCACCAACGTCACAGGCACCCGAAATCCAATTGAGCAAATAATTGACGAAGCTCACCAACATGGTGCAGTTGTCGTCGTTGATGGTGCTCAAGGCGTGGTGCACGAAGCGATAGATGTTCAATCGCTGGATGCTGACTTCTATGTTTTCTCTGGCCATAAACTGTTTGCCCCTGCTGGCATTGGCGCTCTGTATGGCAAGCTAGCATTACTAGAAGCGATGCCACCGTGGCACGGCGGCGGTAAGATGGTAGAAAAAGTCAGCTTCAACGGCACCACCTATTCAGGCGTTCCTGGTAAATTTGAAGCGGGTACTCCCAATGTTGCGGGTAGCCTTGGCCTTGCGACAGCCATTGATTGGTTTCAAGCCATTAATCAACCACAAGCCGAACAACATATTGCGAGCCTTCGCCAGCGTGCTATCGAGGGTATTAAAGATATTGAAGATCTACGCATTGTTGGCCTACAAGAACACGCAAGCCTGTTCTCTTTTGTTGTTGATGGCGTACACCATCAAGACATTGCCACCTTACTTGATCAGCAAGGCGTCGCACTGCGTGCGGGTCATCACTGTGCCCACCCAATGCTTGATGCGTTAGGATTAACAGGTACATTACGCGTGTCAATCGCGCTTTATAATACTGAACAAGACATTGACTGTTTTATCGCTGCGCTACACAAAGCCTGTAGCCTGCTGTAAGGAAAGACCATGACATTACCGCACCACCCATTTGGGACTGAAATTACCGCTGACGATATTGTCGCGCAAATGCAAACAGCTAAAGGCTGGGAAGACCGTTATCGCACCGTCATTCAATTAGGCAAAAAGCTTCCCGCATTACCTGATGAATTTAAGCTCGCCGATCTCACCGTCAGTGGTTGTGAGAGCCTCGTCTGGTTGACACACGATAATCAAAACGGTGTGTTCCACTTTGCCGCTGACTCTGACGCCCGTATCGTTCGAGGCTTAATTACTCTGGTCTTAGCTGCCTATGAAGGCAAATCTGCGAGTGATATTTTAGCATTTGATATTGATGCGTATTTTGACCGTTTAGGTTTAATTGAACACCTAAGCCCATCGCGTGGTAATGGGCTTAAAGCCATTGTTGAGCAAATTAAAGTGACTGCTACAAACGCGTGAACACTTCAAATTAAATAACAAAAAAGCGGCTCCGTATCACTACGCGAGCCGCTTTTTTATATTCTTGAACGGTGTAATAACTATCCGTTATTTTAGGTGTTTTTGTACTAGCTTTTGCAACACACGAGAAACGGCAACAAAACCAAATGTCGCTGTCACCATTGTTGCTGCACCAAAGCCACTGGCACAATCCATACGCTTAGGCCCTTCGGCTGACGCCTTCATATTACAGACCGAGCCATCCGCTTGTGGGTACTTCAACTGCTCTGTTGAATACACACAATCGATGCCAAACTTACGCTTGGGGTTAGTCGGAAAATTATGATGACGACGTAGTGTATCGCGCAGTTTTTTCGCCAGTGGATCTTGAATCGTCTTGGTCAAATCCGTGATTTGAATTTGCGTTGGATCGGTTTGACCGCCCGCACCACCCGTGGTGATCACTTTATACTTATTACTCTTACAGTGTGCCAATAATGCCGCTTTTGGCTTCATGCTGTCTATCGCATCTAAGATGTAATCGTGGCGACCATCGATGTATTCACGAATGTTCTCTGGCGTAATAAAGTCATCAATCAAATTCACCTGACACTCAGGGTTGATGAGCTTTATACGTTCCGCCATCACTTCAATTTTGCTCTGACCCACAGTCCCCGTCATCGCATGGATCTGACGGTTAATGTTCGTCACACAGACATCGTCCATGTCGATTAACGTCAACTCACCAATACCTGAACGCGCTAATGCTTCTGCAGCCCATGAGCCAACACCGCCAATACCGATCACACAGACATGTGCAGCCCGATAAATCTCTACTTCACTGTTACCATAAAGGCGACGTGTGCCACCAAAACGTTGGTTATAACTGTCTGAGGCTGGGGTATCTAATTCGCGCATAGGATATTCACTGCTAGCTAGGTCGTTCAGATAAAGAATGAGCGCGTGTTATACGCGCTCTATTAAGAATTGTCCAGTTTGCGCAAGCGGTGTAAAAAGCAAACTAAGGATAAAAATGGCAGAGGATTTACCGAGAGGTAACCTCTATTCAGGCTTCGCAGCCTGTGCAGGCACAAGCCAAGGATCGGCAGTGGCGGTATTCGGTAAACCTAACTTCCACACACGGCCAAAATGCTTGTAGTGCCCAGCATCAATACCCGCTTGGTCACCCATGCCGTGGTATAGATCGAGGTGATTTTTCTTCACCGCACCACCGGTATCTAATGCCATCAGCAGTTTCAGTACGTGCTTGCCGTTCCAATTACCTTCACTATCAAGCTGAGGCACTTCTGCTAAAATCACACTGCCCATCGGTAAATATTCACGATCAGCGGCAACTGACGCGTGCGCCAATAATGGAATACCCGCGGTTCCCATTACATCCAAGCTCTCTTGCGGCTTAAAGAAGACATACGATGGGTTTTGCTCTAGCAGTTCGCGTACCGTCGCTTCATCTTGCTTCGCCACCCAATCAGAGATAGCTTTTAGTGACATTTTCTCACGCGGCACTTGATCTCGTTCAATCAGAATGCGACCAATACTGACGTAAGGATGACCATTTTTGCCCGCATAAGCGAAATACTGTAACTCATCATTATCATCAAAATGGACAAAGCCACTGCCTTGCACTTCCATCATAAAAACATCGAGCATAGAGGCGCTGTAGCCTAGCTCCAGTTGCTGATTCGCCAATACGCCATTGTTTATCTCTGTACGCGTTGGGCACTTACCATCACATTTCGGCATACCATAAACCGGGTATTTAAACTTCTCGTTTGCTTGATGACGCAGTTCAATAACAGGCGAGAAATAGCCAGTGAACATCACATTACCGTAGCCATCACCGCCACCCATTTGTGCAGCTTGAATACCATAATTAGCCAACTCAGTAGGATCGCCAGAATGCGCGGCCCAGCTCTGAATTTGGTTATAAAGTGGGAAGTACTTTTCCGCCATGGAGGGTGAGCGTTCAATCACTTTCGTCATCTGCGCATCAAATTGGCTGTAATCTCGGACTTTATCCGAGTTTACCGACTCAACTTGATTCAAGACTTGCTCGAAATCACCGTCAAGGTACTGCTGCCCTCGATCGGTAGGTTTAGCACAACCAGCCAAACCAATAATGCACACTGCGATAGTTAAATGACGTAACACGAAAAGCCTATATAGGTTAGATAAATCAACAACAAGTATAACAAGCCCGTCAGAAAACGGGCTATTAGGTTTGTAAAAAGCAGGTCAGTATTTTGTAAAGAGTATCAAGAAAGGTACCGCCCACCATCAGGACGATAATGATCAAACAATAATGCAGTGCTATTGAGTACGTCGATCGTAAATACTTCCGACTTCTTCTTTTTGGCCCGCAGCCCCACCAGCATTTAATCCAGCACTAACAATTGCGCTAATGGTCGACACACCATAATCCGTAAGGGAGAAGTCGGTGCCGACAGGTGAAGTGCCTCCCCAGCAAATATCTGTTGATCCTGTCGTGCCAGTGGCTGCCTTGTGGTCAATCATTGAGGTGTTCGCATCATCAATACACCCGCCAGTCCTCTTGGTCACGCCTTTTAAACTCTTAGGATCCACATCAATCCCTATCGCAAATAAATTCAGCTTAGGGTAATCGCTCTTAATCTTCTCACACAGCCCATGATCACTCAGTTTTTTTAATATATTAGAGTGATCGATCACCTGACCATTCTTATAGCGCAAATTATCACTGGCTCTTGGTCGATCTCCACCGCCTAAAATAACGACCATCGTCGACTGTTTGTCCTTGTCTCCATGATGATGGTAATCATTCAGTGCCTGTAAAATGCCTTGATATGATGCACTCCAACCACCAATGTAACTTCCAGGCTTATGCGCACTATTTTGCGTAATCGGTGAATTAGAAGTAAATGAATTAATTAACCCTAAATATCCACCTACCTTATTTTTTTCTGTATTGAACTTAGGGTTTGTAATCGATACCGTCATAAAGTTACCACGACAAAGGCGATTATCAGGAAACGCCATTAAGTTTGATTCTCGTGATGTGTCAGCTAAAGCATTACGGCCCGCAATAGAATTAACGGTTTCCCAATAATCGATATGCTTCTCAGCATCAGGCAACCATTGGCCAATCTTGTCTTGAGTGTTATAGGTTTCATTCACATAAGTACCAAGAGCGTCTTGACGGTTTAACGCCTCTCCCATCGTCAACCATTTAATGCTGGAGTGATTCCAATCTATTTCACCAAACCCTTTATCAACGCCAAGGCCATTAATGCTGTTTTCTTCACTTGCACTGTAAAAATCAAGGTGGTTTTGGCAGAGCGGCAAATTACCACTTCCAGACTGATCATTTGAAAAATTTGATGTACGGGTATCAAATGGAAATACTGCGACATTCCCCTCAATTGGCTCAATATCTTCTTTACTCTTATCTACCGAGATCCCTTGCTTACGATTAATAAATTCATGAGCTAATTGGTGAGCGATAAATAATTTTGCTGTTTGGTGTTTATAGATATTACTACCCGGATATTTAATCTGGCAGGTATTACTGTTCATATTAAGGGAATGATCCATAACTAAAAAAGCATCACTCACCCCGGACTTAATCGCAACTTTTTTAGCCGCGGCAAAATTACTTATATTCTGAGTTTCATCAAATGAGGGCGCATCTGGCATATTCATCCACGAATCATGTTGAGTCGACGCCGTCACTTTGTATTGAAGAAATTCAACATCTTGCTGCTTACCACCGATCTCAATCGTCTCTTCACCGCTTCGATAGTGAATATTCAATTGTGGTAAAGAGGTGCTGGCATCTGGCAAATAACTACGGGCAACTTGCGTAACATATGCCTGGTTTCTTTCATCTTCAGATTGTTTTGCTTCTTGTGCTGCCAATAATAAAGAGGCCGT